>JADIYI010000002.1 GCA_016705365.1 Gammaproteobacteria bacterium
CGCTGCCTTATCGCGCACCCATCGGCCGTGGCCCAGGAGGAACTGCGTGCGCTGGACGCCGAACGGCTGGCGGGCATCGACCTGGTCATCACCAGCTACGCTACGCTGATGCGCTTGCCGAATCTGCTGGCGTTGCGCTGGCACCTGGCGGTGGCCGACGAGGCCCAGGCGCTCAAGAATCCGTCCGCCAAGCAGACAAAGGCAGTCAAGCAGCTCCAGGCCATGGCGCGCATCGCACTCACCGGCACACCCGTGGAAAACCGTATTGCCGATCTCTGGTCCATATTTGACTTCACCCATCCGGGGCTGCTGGGATCGCGGAAGGCCTTTGCCGGATTGACGAAAAACATGGCGCAACATCACCACTTCGGCCCGCTGCGCACGCTGGTCAGCCCCTACATCCTGCGCCGCCTGAAGAGCGACAAACGCATCATCGATGATTTGCCGGACAAGACGGAAATGACCGCCTGGTGCGCATTGAGTTCCGTCCAGGCCGCCCTGTATCAGCGCGCGGTCAAGGAATTGGCCGCCAAACTGGAAACCGCGGAGGGTATCGAGCGCAAGGGGCTGGTGCTCGCCTTCCTGATGCGCTTCAAGCAGATCTGCAATCATCCATCCCAATGGCTCGGCGATGGTACCTGGAAAGCGGAACACAGCGGCAAGTTCGGGCGCCTGGCCGAAATCGCGGAGACCATTGCTGCCAAGCAGGAAAAGATGCTGGTCTTCACCCAGTTCAGGGAGGTTACCGCGCCGCTGGCGGCTTTTCTGGGCAATATCTTCGGGCGCGAAGGCCTGGTGTTGCATGGCGGCACGCCAGTGGGCAAACGTCGCGAACTCGTCAAGCGCTTCCAGGAAGATGAGCAGTGCCCCTTTTTCGTTCTGTCGCTCAAGGCCGGCGGCACCGGACTGAACCTGACTGCCGCCTCTCATGTGATCCACTTTGACCGCTGGTGGAACCCCGCCGTGGAAAATCAGGCCACCGACCGCGCCTGGCGTATCGGCCAGCATCGCAATGTGCTGGCGCACAAATTCGTTTGCCGGGGCACCATCGAAGAGCGCATCGATGAGATGATCCGCTCCAAGCAACAACTGGCGCAGAACTTGCTCGAAGGCGGCGCCGAAATCAATCTGACCACAATGAGCGATGCGGAGTTGCTCGACCTGATCAGGCTCGACATCCACTCCATCGGAGAATGAGCGTATGAGTTACGGATACTGGAAACCCTATGTGCCGGTTGCCAGGCGGCGGGCGCAGACCGCAAAGGCGATCACGAAGGCGAAGAAGGCCGGAGCGGATATGCGCCCGGTGCGTATCGAGGGACGGACCATCGCCAGGACCTTCTGGGGCAAGGCCTGGTGCACCAATCTGGAAGCCTACAGCGACTTCGAGAATCGTCTGCCGCGTGGGCGCACCTATGTGCGCAACGGCTCGGTCATCGATCTGAAGATAGAGCCGGGCAAGGTGCGCGCGCTGGTCGTGGGCTCCAGCCTGTACAAAATCGAAATCGGCATCGCCGCCGTGCCGGATGCCCGCTGGAAGTCGCTGACCAGGGAATGCACCGGTTCCATCGCCTCGCTGGTCGAGTTGTTGCAGGGCAAGTTCTCGAATGCCGTGATGGAGCGCATCTGTCAACCGAAGACGGGGCTGTTTCCCGCGCCCGCGGACATCCGGCTCGACTGCTCTTGTCCGGACTGGGCGACGATGTGCAAGCATGTCGCCGCCGTTCTCTACGGCGTGGGCGCGCGGCTGGATGCGCAGCCCGAACTTCTCTTCACGTTGCGCCAGGTGGATGCCAGCGACCTCGTGACACAGGCAACGCAACTGAGCGTCAAAACCGGGAAAAAGCCGGCCAGGGGCAAGGTGCTCGACGATTCTCGACTTGCCGAGGTATTCGGCATCGAGATGGACGTCCCCGAGGTGTTGCCGGACACGAAAAAGAAGCCAGCAACCCGCCGGACGAAGCCGGCCACTGCCGCGCTAAAAAAGCCGGCCAGGGCATCGGCGAAGAAGAAGGTTGTGGTGGCAACGAAGAAGAAAAATTCGCGGCCCCGGAAAGAGGGAATGCAGCTCGGAGTGGCACCTGCCACTGGCAGGAAATCGGTCAATTCCGCCACCGGAAAACGTGCATCGCGGCACAGCACGCCCATCACGCCGGCTCAAACGAAACGAAAAAAGGCGCAAACCTGATCCCGCCTGTCTCCCCATCGCGCGCAGCCGCAGCACCATTTACCTCGATCAGAACCAGCGGAATTGCCGGTCCGGACCCATCCTGCCGCGGCCGATCAGCCGGCAAAAGATTCGATTGAGACCGGATCGGTGCCGGGCTTATACTCGACCAGTTTCGGTTTCTTTCATCAGTGGAGGGTTCCGTCATGGCTTCATTCAGTTTCAACGCCGGCACCGATATCTTCTCCGACCTCAACGATTACGAAAGCTGGAACCTGACCCAGGTCAGTGGAACGGCCGCCGTGTGGGAGGTCGGCGACTACCGTCTCGTGGTGAGCGGCAACGGGTTCTCGCTCGGCAGTCCGCCGACCGGCACCATCACCGGGGCAAAGCTCTACCAGGTCGACCTGAGTTCGGGTGCCGCGGTCAACGTGCAGGTGATGACCAATACCAGCGCGCTCGCACTTTCGTTTTCCGGGCTGATGACGGCTGTCGCGACTTCGACCGACTCGTTCGCGGTGCCGGCCTACCTGTTCAAGGGCAACGATGTGCTGAGCGGTTCGGCCGAAAACGACACCATGAGCGGCTATGGCGGAAACGACGTGCTCAACGGCAACGACGGTGACGACCAGATGACCGGCGGCACCGGCAACGACACGATGGATGGTGGCGCCGGCAACGACTTCATGTACGGCGATGATCCTGGCGGCGGCTTCAATCCGTTGGCAATTCCGGGCAACGACAGCCTCAACGGCGGCGCCGGTAACGACTGGCTCGACGGTGGTGGCGGTGCCGATACCATGACCGGTGGCACCGGCAACGACCACTACTTCGTTTCCGATATCGGCGATACGGTCATCGAGCTGGCCGGCGGCGGCAACTATGATCGGGTCACGATGAGTACGCAGTACGGGCTGAGCAGCTATACGCTGGCCGCCAACGTCGAGAACCTCGATGTCGAGGCCGTCAGTTACACACCGAAGCCCAAGACGATCACTGCCTACGGCAATGATCTGGCAAACAAGATCTCGGCCACCACCTACATCGGCGCACCCACGTCGCCGGTCAAGTTTTTCGGTCTGGCAGGCAATGATCGACTGACCGGCGGCAGCGGCAACGACATCCTCAATGGCGGCATCGGAAATGACACGATGATCGGGGGCCGTGGCTCAGACACCTACTATGTCAACTCGAATGCCGACGTCGTCAGCGAGACCATTGCTTACCCGACACCCGGCAATGACAAGGACACCGTCGTCTACAGCGTCAGCAGCGCGGGAACGGTGTCGCTCGGCGGCACGGTGTCCGGTCTGGCGGCGACAAAAACCTACAGCGGCATCGAGAACCTCACCTTGTCCTCGGCGTCGAACAAAGTGGCGCACAACGCCATCGGCTCGGAGCTGGCCAACCGGCTCACCGGCAACGCGGCGGGCAACCAGCTCCATGGTCTCGACGGCAGCGACACCTTGCTCGGGCTGGGAGGCAACGATGTGCTGAGCGGCGGCACGGGAAATGACACGCTGACCGGTGGCGGTGGCGGGGATGCCTTTGTGTTCGACACCGCGCTCTCGGCGGCGAGCAATATCGACACCCTCACCGATTTTGCCCCGGGCAGCGACACCCTTCGCCTCGATGCCAGCGTGTTTGCTGCGTTCAGCGCGGGTGTGCCAGTGAGTGGCGCGCAGCTGCTGGCGGCAGCGGGCGCGACCAGTGCCCAGGATGCGGATGACCGGCTCATCTACAACACCACGAGCGGCGCGTTGTACTACGACGCCGACGGCACCGGCGCGGGCGCGGCGGTGCAGTTCGCGCAGCTTGGCACGAGTACGCATCCGGTGCTGTCGGCGAGCGATTTCGTGGTCATTGCCTGATCGCGGAGATTGGTCGTTGCGGGCCGGATTGGCAGCGAGCCGCTGCTTGCGGGCGGGTGCGTCCCCGCAAACTGTTCCATGGAACCTTGATCTGACCCGGTTGCAAGCGCTGCCCGACTGCGCATAGCGTGCGGTATTCGTCAATGAATGAAGGAGATCGAGTCATGGCCAAGAAGAAAAAGCTGCTGAAGCTGGTTCGCGACAGCATCGAAAAGGGAGCGACCACCGCGGAGGATGTGCACAAATCGATCGCCGCGATGCCATTGAAATGGCTCAAGGACATTGACGTGTTGCGTGGCCCGGTCGGCAAGGCGGGCAAGATTCAGGATCAGACCATAGGATCGATCTACGATCTGATTCGTCGTATCAACGAGCAGGTCGGCAAGCTCGCTGTGGAGCTTCTTGCCGATGCGACAGCCGCTGTCGAACCGGCGTCCGGCAACAGGAAGCGACCGGCTGCAGCGAAAGCGACGAAGCGCGCCGCCGCGCGGAAGCGCACGGTTGCCGCCACGGCAAGGAAGCCAGCCGCGAGCAAGGCAAAACGCAGCGCGGCGGTGGCAAGCAAGCGTCCGTCACGCAAGAAAACGCCGGCGTGATTTGCCGGCACCTTTCGCACATGGGTCGATTCTATGGCAGGTGCGCAAACGCGCCCTGATGTTGCTGATGCAGCGTGTCGAGGTATTCCCACACTTCCGCGATACGCTCCCCCTCGAGACGGAAGCGAAAGAAATAGCGATTGTCGTAGGGCGCGCCATTGGCGAGCCTTGCGATGAACGTGAGCTGCACCGCCACGTCTTCCTGGTCACCGGTCATCGATTCGATACGGATGTCCAGGCTGCCCGCCTGATAGATGGCGACGCCCGAACTCAGCACTTCCATGACCCCGGCGAGTCCGCATTTGGGATTTGGCTTGATCATCGGATTGCTGAACGGCACGTGCCAGCGCGCGTCGGCGGTGAAGCAATCCTCGAGACGCAGATCCGTGCGTCGTCCTGAAATGATGTCGAAATAGCGGGTGACGATCCGCTTGTTGGCGGTGACGGTGTCCATGGTTTCTCGCTTCGATAGTCCGGTTTTTCATGATAGTCGATGCGTTGCTGGATGGCTGCTGCGCCAGCGCCCCAGGTGGTAGGATGCGGCACCTGTCCTGTTCCGGATCGTCCATGCGCAACCAGGTGCCCGAAACCGATGTGATGCCTGGCCCATGGCGACAGACGCTGCTGCGTCGCCTGCGTGCGATCGTTGGCGAAGACTCGGTGCTCGCGCATGCCGAGCAGCTTGCCCCCTATGAATGCGATGGCTTGTCGGCCCATCGCCAGTCGCCGCTGGTGGTGGTGTTGCCCGACACCATCGAGCAGCTGCAGTCGATACTGCGCCTGTGTCATGAATTGCAGGTGCCGGTGGTGGCACGCGGTGCCGGCACCGGTCTGTCCGGCGGCGCCTTGCCGCTCGCGAACGGAGTATTGCTCGGCCTTGCAAAGTTCAACCGCATTCTCGATATCGATGCGCACAATCGCAGCGCCCGGGTACAGCCCGGCGTGCGCAACCTCGCCATATCACAGGCGGTCGAGCACCTGGGGCTCTACTACGCGCCCGATCCGTCCTCGCAGATTGCCTGCACCATCGGTGGCAATGTGGCCGAGAACGCCGGTGGTGTGCATTGCCTGAAATACGGCCTGACCGTGCACAATATCCTCGCGCTCGAGGTGATCACGATCGAGGGCGAGCGACTGACGATCGGCGGCAACAGTCTCGACACGCCGGGCTACGAACTGCTTGCGCTGATGACGGGCTCGGAAGGCATGCTCGGTGTGATCGTGGAAGTCACGGTGAGGTTGCTGCCAAAGCCGCACAGCGTGCGCCTGTTGCTGGCCGCCTTCGATGATGTGGAGCGCGCCGGCGATGCGGTTACTTCAATCATCGCCGCGGGTATCGTGCCGGGCGGGCTGGAGATGATGGATAACCCGGCGATTCGTGCCGCGGAGGGATTCGTCAACGTGGGCTACCCGGTGGACGCGGCGGCGATGCTGCTGTGCGAACTCGATGGGAGTGCCGAGGAGGTGGAGGTCCAGGCGCGCCAAGTCGGCGAACTGCTGGTTGCGGCCGGCTCCGGCGATATCCGCGTCGCCCGCGACGAGCGCGAGCGGCTTGCGTTCTGGTCGGGGCGCAAGGCGGCATTTCCGGCGGTCGGGCGCATCGCCGCCGATTATTACTGCATGGATGGCACCATTCCGCGGGCCCGGCTCGGCGAGGTGCTGCGGCGCATCGGCGAGCTTTCGCGGCAGCATGATTTGCCGGTTGCCAATGTATTCCATGCCGGTGACGGCAACCTGCATCCGCTGATTCTCTATGACGCCGGCAGGGAAGGACAGCTGGCGCGGGCCGAGGCATTCGGGGCGCGGATTCTCGAACTCTGTGTCGAGGTGGGCGGAACCATCACCGGTGAACACGGTGTCGGGGTCGAGAAAATCGACCAGATGTGCGTGCAGTTTCGCAGCGCCGAACTCGCGCAGTTTCACGCGCTGAAGCAGGCCTTCGATCCGCCGCGCCTGCTCAATCCGGGCAAGGCGGTGCCCACGCTCGCGCGCTGCGCGGAACTCGGCGGGATGCATGTGCACGGGGGGCGGCTGCCATTCCCGGAGCTGGAGCGCTTCTGATGGCGGACCGCGACTGCAGCGAGTCGCTGCGCGAGCAGGTGGCCGATGCGCTGGAGCGACAGGCGGCGCTGCGCATCCACGCTGCCGATACCCGGGCGTTTTACGGGCGGGCGCTCCGTGGTGAGGCGCTCGATGTCAGTGGGCATCGTGGCATTGTCGATTACCAGCCGAGCGAGCTGGTGGTGACGGTGCGCGCGGGAACCCCGCTCGATGAACTCGAAGCCGAACTCGGGCGCCACGGCCAGATGCTGGCCTTCGAACCGCCGCGCTTTGGCGCCTCGACCATTGGCGGTGCCATCGCCACGGCGATGTCCGGTCCAAGACGTCCCTATGCGGGGGCAGCGCGCGATTTCGTGCTCGGTGTGCGCTGCCTGAACGGGCGCGCCGAGTTGCTCTCCTTCGGCGGGCGGGTGATGAAAAATGTCGCGGGATACGATGTGTCGCGGCTGATGACCGGGGCATTCGGGACGCTCGGCGTGTTGCTCGATATCTCGCTGAAGGTGCTGCCTCTTGCCCGGCAGGAACTCACGCTCGAGCGCCAGTGCGAGCCGGGGGAGGCGATCCGGTTGCTGAACGCCTGGGCCGGAATGCCCCTGCCGCTGTCCGCGAGCGCTCATGACGGCGAGGTGCTGCGGGTGCGCCTGAGCGGCGCGGACTCCGCAGTGCGTGCCGCGAGCGCGAGTCTCGGTGCGGATGACTGTCGCGAACAGCCGGGGTACTGGCAACGGCTGCGCGATCAGCGACTGCCGTTCTTTGGCGGGAACGGGCGTCTCTGGCGGCTCTCGGTTCCACCCGCCTGCGCGCCGTTGCCACTCGCTGGCAAGCAGTACATCGAATGGGGCGGGGCGTTGCGCTGGTTGTTCAGCGATGAAGACGCCGCGACGGTGCGTGATGCCGTCGGCGCGCTCGGCGGGCATGCGACGCTGTATCGCGGTGCCCGAGATGACGAGCCGGTATTTCACCCGTTGGCGCCGGCGATGATGCAGTTGCAGCGCCGGATCAAGCAGGCATTCGACCCGGCCGGCATTCTCGATCCCGGTCGCATGTACCTGGAAATCTGAAACGCATGGAAACGCATCTGGCCGATTTCGTTCGCGGCACCGCGGCCGGCGACAGCGCCGAGGCGATCATCCGCAAGTGCGTGCATTGCGGCTTCTGCAACGCGACCTGCCCCACGTACCAGCTGCTGGGCGACGAGCTCGACGGGCCACGCGGGCGTATCTACCAGATCAAGCAGATGCTGGAGGGTAGCGAAGCCACGGTGCGCACCCTGCGCCATCTCGATCGCTGTCTCACTTGCCGCGCCTGCGAGACCACCTGCCCATCGGGGGTCGAATACGCAAAGCTGCTCGATATCGGGCGCGAGGTGGCGGTGGCGCGGATCGGGCGTTCACCGCTGCAGCGCATGACTCGCTGGTCGCTGCGCGCGGTGATGACTCGTACCATGGTGTTCGCGGCACTGCTTGGTCTGGGACGCGCGGTGCGCGCGCTGTTGCCGGCAGCTCTGCGGGCGCTGGTGCCGTCGCGCGTCGCTGCCGGTGAATGGCCTGCACCGCGCCATGCGCGGCGCATGCTGGTGCTCGATGGTTGCGTGCAGCCGGCGCTGGCACCGCGCATCAACGCGGCAGCGGCGCGGGTGCTCGACCGTCTCGGTATCAGCCTGGTTCGGGTGGCGCAGGCGGGATGTTGCGGCGCGCTCGGTCATCACCTCGACGCCCCGGCGGAGGCGCTCGGTTTTGTGCGTCGCGCGATCGATGCCTGGTGGCCGCATGTCGAGCAGGGCGCCGAAGCGATCGTGATGACCGCAAGCGGTTGTGGGGTGATGGTGAAGGACTATGGATACCTGTTGCGTGACGA
Organism: Gammaproteobacteria bacterium; assembly: GCA_016705365.1. NCBI lineage: Bacteria > Pseudomonadati > Pseudomonadota > Gammaproteobacteria > Gammaproteobacteria bacterium. The sequence continues at coordinate 8,553 of JADIYI010000002.1, forward strand.
TCCCGTTTACGCGGGCAGGGCCGCGCGTATTTCCGCAATGACCCGCGATGTCGCGGAGGTACTGATGGCCGAACGTGGCGGGCTGGCAGGCGCGAATCGCGGTGCCGGCGTGCGGGTGGCCTTCCACTCGCCGTGTACCCTGCAACACGGCCAGGGGCTGGTTGGCGTGGTGGAGTCGATCCTGGGAGATGCCGGTTTCGAGCTGACACGGGTTGCGGATGCGCATCTGTGCTGCGGCTCGGCCGGTACCTATTCGATACTGCAGCCAGCGCTGTCGGGGCAACTGCGCGAGCGCAAGCTCGCGGCGTTGCAGGCCGATGCGCCTGCCCTGATCGCGAGCGCCAATATCGGCTGCCTGATGCATTTGCAGTCGGCATCCACTACTCCCGTGAGGCACTGGATCGAAGTGCTCGACGAGGCGCTGGAGTCCTGATCGTTCAGGGTGATCGAAGCCTCGTTCCGGGTTTCCGAGTTCCCAGCGCCAGGTTCGCCCGAGTGCTTCCGAGGAGTACTGCCTATATTTCGACGGGCATATTGAAAAGCCCCGGACCCAAGCGTATACAGGTTCCTTTCCCTTGTTTTCCAGACAATAGTTGGCTGGGAGCCATACATTGGCAGTCAGAGCCGAAGCTCCCCCAACACAACAAGACGGGAGGCGGTCGTGGCTGCAATATTCGTGAATGATGTCGTTGTCGGCGAAGGCGATGGTTTTGTCGACATCGTGGTCGAACTCACTGAATCCTCGTTACAAAATGTTTCCGTCAACTATTCCACCTCCAACAGCACCGCGGTGGTATCCAACGGTGCCGACGCTACCGCTGTTTCGGGCAGCTTGAGCTTTCTTGCAGGCGAGACACTCAAAACCGTCCGGGTATTGCTCACGGACGATGGCACGGCGGAGCGATTCGAGCATTTTCGGTTCAACCTGTCGGCTCCCGTCAATGCCACGCTGGCGGATGCCTCGGCAATGGTATCCATCGTTGACAACGACACGAGTGCGGTGCTGCCGGGGCTGTTCGTGCGCGATGTGGTGGTCGACGAGAAGGCCGGCACCGCGAGCTTCGTGGTGCTGCTGGGTGGGCCGGAGGGGCAGGCAAGCACCAATGTGATCACCGTCGATTACGTGACGGCCAACGACGGTGCGGTGGCGGGCAGCGATTACACGGCAGCGAGCGGCACGCTGACATTTGCACCGGGCGAGACGGTCAAGACGGTGGTGGTCGATATCACGGACGATGTGACGGCGGAGGGTATCGAGCGCTTTGCGCTGAACCTGGACAATGCCGGCAATGCGACGATCGTCGACGGGCAGGGGATCGCGGTGATCGCGGCCAACGATGCGGCGGCGGTGGCGGTGCCGCGCTTGTCGGTAGCTGACATGGTGGTCGGCGAGGTGATGGGTATCTCGACGTGGTGGTGAGCCTGAGTGCGCCGGGCACCCAGGTGGTGACGGTGAATTACACCACCTACAACAGCACCGCGGTGATATCGAACAGCGCCGATGCCACGGCGGTCTCGGGATCGCTGAGTTTCGCGGTGGGTGAGACGACCAAGACGGTGCGCATGGCGATCACCGATGACAGTACGGCGGAGCGATTCGAGCACTTCGTCTTTACGCTGTCGGGTGCGAGCAATGCGACGCTGGCGGATGCCTCGGCGATGGTATCCATTGTTGACGACGACACGAGTGCGGTGCTGCCGGGGCTGTTCGTGCGCGATGTGGTGGTCGACGAGAAGGCCGGCACCGCGAGCTTCGTGGTGCTGCTGGGTGGGCCGGAGGGGCAGGCAAGCACCAATGTGATCACCGTCGATTACGCGACGGCCAACGACGGTGCGGTGGCGGGCAGCGATTACACGGCAGCGAGCGGCACGCTGACATTTGCACCGGGCGAGACGGTCAAGACGGTGGTGGTCGATATCACGGACGATGTGACGGCGGAGGGTATCGAGCGCTTTGCGCTGAACCTGGACAATGCCGGCAATGCGACGATCGTCGACGGGCAGGGGATCGCGGTGATCGCGGCCAACGATGCGGCGGCGGTGGCGGTGCCGCGCTTGTCGGTAGCTGACATGGTGGTCGGCGAGAGTGATGGGTATCTCGACGTGGTGGTGAGCCTGAGTGCGCCGGGCACCCAGGTGGTGACGGTGAATTACACCACCTACAACAGCACCGCGGTGATATCGAACAGCGCCGATGCCACGGCGGTCTCGGGATCGCTGAGTTTCGCGGTGGGTGAGACGACCAAGACGGTGCGCATGGCGATCACCGATGACAGTACGGCGGAGCGATTCGAGCACTTCGTCTTTACGCTGTCGGGTGCGAGCAATGCGACGCTGGCGGATGCCTCGGCGATGGTATCCATTGTTGACGACGACACGAGTGCGGTGCTGCCGGGGCTGTTCGTGCGCGATGTGGTGGTCGACGAGAAGGCCGGCACCGCGAGCTTCGTGGTGCTGCTGGGTGGGCCGGAGGGGCAGGCAAGCACCAATGTGATCACCGTCGATTACGCGACGGCCAACGACGGTGCGGTGGCGGGCAGCGATTACACGGCAGCGAGCGGCACGCTGACATTTGCACCGGGCGAGACGGTCAAGACGGTGGTGGTCGATATCACGGACGATGTGACGGCGGAGGGTATCGAGCGCTTTGCGCTGAACCTGGACAATGCCGGCAATGCGACGATCGTCGACGGGCAGGGGATCGCGGTGATCGCGGCCAACGATGCGGCGGCGGTGGCGGTGCCGCGCTTGTCGGTAGCTGACATGGTGGTCGGCGAGAGTGATGGGTATCTCGACGTGGTGGTGAGCCTGAGTGCGCCGGGCACCCAGGTGGTGACGGTGAATTACACCACCTACAACAGCACCGCGGTGATATCGAACAGCGCCGATGCCACGGCGGTCTCGGGATCGCTGAGTTTCGCGGTGGGTGAGACGACCAAGACGGTGCGCATGGCGATCACCGATGACAGTACGGCGGAGCGATTCGAGCACTTCGTCTTTACGCTGTCGGGTGCGAGCAATGCGACGCTGGCGGATGCCTCGGCGATGGTATCCATTGTCGATGACGATACACCGGTCCTGCTTCCTGACGTGTACATACGCGATGCGGTGGTCGATGAGCAGGCCGGAACCGCCAGCTTCGTGGTGACGCTCGGCACCACGGAAGGTGAGGCCAGCATCGATATCGTGACGGTGGATTTTGCCACCGCGGATGGCAGCGCGACGGCGGGCAGCGATTATGCGGCGAACACCGGCACCTTGATATTCGCACCCGGAGAAACCACCAAGACCATCGTCGTCGATATCAACGATGATGGCGCGACCGAAGGAGGCGAGCGCCTCAACCTGGTATTGTCGAATCCCGACAATGCGGTTCTGATCGACCCCAATGCGGTCGCGGTGATCGGCAGCAGTGATGCGGCGACAGTCGCGGTGCCGTTGCTGTCGGTTGCCAATTTTCAGGTCAGCGAAGCTGACGGTTTCATGGATGTCGTGGTGAGCCTGAGCGCGCCGGGGACCCAGGCGGTGACGGTGAATTACACCACCTACAACGGCACCGCGGTGATATCGAACAGCGCGGATGCCACGGCGGTTTCGGGCTCACTCAGTTTCGCGAGCGGCGAGACCACCAGGACGGTACGTATCGCGATCTCCGACGACAACGTGCAGGAGAGCCTGGAGAGCTTCACCTTCACCCTCGGTTCGCCGACCAACGCAAGCCTTGGCAACAGTACGGCGACCATATCCATAGTCGATGACGATACACCCGGTGTCGAGGTGTTCAGCTACGGGATCAGCGATGACGTCTACACGATCGATGCCACCAGTGACGTGATTGTCGAAAACCCGGGTGGTGGTGTCGACCTGGTGAGGTCCTCGATCACGTATACCCTTGGCAGCGAACTCGAAAACCTGACGCTGACCGGCTTGCTCGCGATCAACGGTACGGGAAATGCGCTGGACAATGAGATTGTCGGCAACGAGGCAGCGAACCGCTTGCAGGGCCTGGCCGGGAACGACTGGCTCGATGGTGGGGAGGGCGCCGATACCCTGGAAGGCGGTACCGGCGATGATACCTTCGTGGTCGACAACGCCGGCGATGTGGTCAGCGAGCTGATTGACTCGGGCATTGATCTGGTGCGCTCCAGCCGCAGTTACAACCTGGGCGATAACGTCGAGAATCTGCTGCTCACCGGCAGCGCGAATATCAGCGGCACCGGCAATTCTCTCGCCAACTTGATCACCGGCAACAGCGGCGCCAACACGCTCAATGGCGGCAACGGGGACGATACGCTGGACGGTGGCGCCGGCGCCGACCAGCTGGTTGGCGGGCGCGGATCCGATGTTTACCTCGTGACGGCCGGTGATGTCGTGGTCGAACTCGAGTTGCAGGGCATCGATACGGTGCGCAGCAGCGTGTCATGGACGCTGGATGCCAACGTCGAGGTGCTCGAGCTGATCGGAGATGCGGCCTCGAGCGCTACCGGCAATGATGGTGCCAACACGCTGGTCGGCAACAGTGCCGGCAATCTTCTCACCGGTGGCAAGGGCTATGACACGCTGGACGGCGGCCTTGGCGTCGATACGCTGGTTGGAGGCCTGGGCTACGACAGCTACGTGGTCACCGCGGGCGATGTGGTCGTGGAACTCGCCAACCAGGGCTACGACAAGATCTACAGCGAAATCAGCTGGTCGCTCGAGGCCAATATCGAGAAGCTGTTTCTGACGGGCTCCGCCAACGTGAATGGTACCGGCAACGAACTGAACAACCAGCTTTTTGGCAACAGTGGCAACAACAGTCTGGCGGGTGGTGCCGGCAATGATACGTTGACCGGCGGCCTCGGCATCGACACCTTGTCTGGTGGGCTTGGCAACGATACCTATTTCGTGGACGTCGGCGATGTGCTGCTCGAGAGCGCGGGCGCAGGTGTCGATGTGGTGAAGAGCGCGGCCGACTGGACGCTCGGCGTCGAGTTCGAGAATCTCCGCCTGATCGGCACCGCCTCGGTGCAGGCGACCGGCAATGCAGTCGCCAATACCATCAACGGCAACGTGGGTGACAACCTGATCGCGGGCGCCGGTGGCAATGACCTGCTGCGCGGTGCCGCCGGCAACGACACGATGGACGGGGGCGATGGCAATGACACCGTGTATGGAGGGGCAGGCGATGACAGCATGCTCGGTGGCGAAGGCGACGACAGTATCGGCGGCGGCAATGGCGCTGACGCGCTGCAGGGCGGCGCCGGCAACGACACGCTGGTCGGTGGCGACGGCTTTGATTTTCTGGGCGGTGGTGCGGGGATCGACGTGCTCAAGGGCGGGCGTGGCGCTGACACGCTGGCCGGCAATGATGGCGCGGATGTTTTTGTTTTCGATACCGCGCTCTCGGTCAATAACATCGACACGATCACCGATTTCGTATCGGGTCAGGATCTGCTGCGGCTCGATGATGATGTATTCACTGCGTTGAGCGCGGGCGTGGCGCTCGGTGCCGCGCAGTTGCTGGTCGCGGCCGGCGCGACCAGCGCCCACGATGCCGACGACCGGATCATCTATAACACCGCCAGCGGCGCGTTGTACTACGACGCAGACGGAGCGGGGGGGACAGCGGCCGTGCAGTTTGCGCAGTTGGGCACGGGAACGCACCCGGGCTTGACTGCGGAGGATTTCCTTGTCGTTGCCTGAAGCTCGGGTCGCCCGATCGCTCGACAGCCGCGCGTCGGCGGACTGTGCGCTCGGGTCATAGCGTCTCGCGACAGAGCTCCATCCAGCGTGCGATGCCGGCGCTGCGGTATTTCCTTTGGTGCAGGATGAAATAGAAGCGACGGCTGAAATCACGCCCCGGGACCGACAGCGGCACCAGGCTGCCGCGCCGGAAGGCCTCGACGAGAGTTGCCCGTGACAGGCAGCCGATGCCGATACCGCTCTCGACCGCGCGTTTGATGGCTTCCGTGTGCTGCAATTCGAACAGCACGTTCAGGCGCGGCAGCAACCCGTGCATCGCGCGGTCGAAAGTCTGGCGCGTACCCGAGCCCGGTTCGCGCAGGATCCACCGTGCCCCCAGCAATTGACGTTCGCCCAGCCGGGGTTTTTTTGCCAGCGGGTGGTCGGGCGCGCAGAACACCACCAGTTCATCGTCGCGCCAGGGAATGACTTCGAGTTCGGGATGGCGGATCTCGCCCTCGATCAGCCCGATATCGAGCTCGAAGCGTGCCACCTTGGCGACGATACTGGCGGTGTTGGCCACATCCAGGGTGATCTGTGTATTCGGGTGAGCTGCCATGTAGCGCGTCATGACCGGCACGGCAAGGTAGTTGCCGATGCTGAGCGTGGCGCCCACGCGGAGCGAACCCGCCTCGCCCCGGTGTCCAAAGGATTGCTCCAGTTCGCGGGCTCGAACCAGCAGCTCCTCGGCTGCCGGCAGCAGCCTGCGACCCGATTCATTCAGTTGCAGGCGCTTGCCGATGCGGTCGAACAGTTGCAGCTCGAACTGGCGTTCGAGCTCCGCAAGGGCGCCGCTGGCGGCCGATTGCGACAGCGACAGGCTGGCGGCGGCGCGCCCCAGGTTTTCCTGGCGCGCGGTCGCGACAAATATCTCGAGCTGGCGCAGGGTGTATCTCATTATCTGTAAATCAGAATAAATATATCTGAATAAACCATTTTACCGATATCAACACAAGACCTTAAAGTGCCTCCCCGGTGATGGCCCGCGCAGTGTGGGTCCGCTGCGAGGAGTTCCAGATGAGTAATCTGAATGTCGAAACGGTTACCGGTGTGCGGCACTGGAACGATACGCTGTTCAGCTTCAGGACCACCCGCGACAGCGGCTTCCGCTTCCGCAACGGTCACTTCACGATGATCGGCCTCGAGGTCGACGAGCGGCCGCTGTTGCGTGCCTACAGCATCGTCAGCGCAAACCACGAAGAGGAACTCGAGTTCTTCAGTATCAAGGTGCCCGACGGGCCGCTCACCTCGCGGCTGCAGCACCTGCGCGAAGGTGACCGGGTGCTGGTGAGCCGCAAGCCTACCGGAACGCTGCTGCTGGACCATCTGCTGCCAGGGCGCAATCTTTACCTGCTCAGCACGGGTACCGGACTCGCTCCGTTTCTCAGCATCGTCAAGGATCCCGAGACCTACGAGCGTTTCGAGCGGGTGATACTCACCCATGGCGTCCGCCATGTTTCGGAACTGGCCTATGTTGAACAACTCACGACGGAGCTGCCGGCGAATGAATTTTTTGGTGATGAAGTCCGCCGCAAGCTGCTGTATTACCCGACTGTGACCCGCGAGCCCTTCCGCAACCAGGGACGCCTGAGCGATCTGATCGCCAGCGGCAAGCTGTTCGATGACCTGGGTTTGCCCGCGCCGGCGCTCGCGGACGATCGCTTCATGCTCTGCGGCAGCCCGGCGATGCTGCGCGATCTGTGCACGATTCTCGATGCAAGCGGTTTCCGGGAATCTCGCCATGGCGAGAGCGCCCATTACGTGATCGAGCGTGCTTTTGTCGAAAAATAGCTCTTGCATCTGCCAGCAGGCATAATCGCTCCCGGCGCGTTGCGCCATATCGATGAAACATTCGAAGGAGCATTGCCCGCATGGATTGGTTGCTTGCCGCACTGGCGCTGTTCAACCTGGGATCGATGTACACCGTGTTCGTGCCGCGCGGCGTGCCGCGTAAAGCGATCCCGTGGGTACTGTACGGGTTTGCGGTGCTGGCGACGGAACTCGCGTGGATCTGGTTGCCGCTGCAGATTGGCTTGGCGTGGCTGCTGGTTCTCGGCGGCGCGCTCGACAGCGGGCTCGGCGAGCTGGCGTTGCTGGTACTGCTGCTGAGCTGGCCCGGGCTCGCCTGGAGCATCCGGCTCTCGCTGCTGGCGAAGGAGCCGGTCGAGAACGCGTTGCAGGCGGGACTCGGAGAGGATTATCGCGCTGCGGTTCCACTGGAGATGCGTGGCAACTTTCGCGATACCGTGGGTTTTCGTGACTGGTGCAGGCCGTTTTCGAGCAAGCGCGCCGATGTCGAGGTGATTCGCAATATTGCCTACGGTCCGACAGGTGTGCGCCAGAAGCTCGATATCTATCGCCCGCGGGTGCTGCCGCCCGCAGGCTGCCCGGTGCTGCTGCAGATCCACGGCGGTGCGTTCATGATCGGTGACAAGGCACAGCAGGCGTTGCCACTGATGTATGCGATGGCCAGCCGCGGCTGGATCTGTGTGTCGATCAACTACCGCCTCAGTCCCAGCGTCGGGTTTCCTGTGCATCTCGAGGATTGCAAACGGGCGTTATGCTGGATTCGCACCCATGGGCGTGAATATGGCATGAACCCGGATTTTGTCGCGGTGACGGGCGGCTCTGCCGGTGGACACCTGGCGGCGCTGATGGCGCTTACCGCGAATCGGGTCGAACTGCAGCGCGAGTTTCCACAGGTCGACACCACGGTGCAGGCGTGTGTGCCGTGTTACGGGCTCTACGATGTGCTGACCCGGCACGAGCAGCATCCCAATCCGCAGATGGTGATCGATTTCCTGCGCGATCGCGTGCTGCACCAGACGCCGGAGGAAAATCCTGCCTTGTGGGACCTGGCATCGCCGGTGGCACAGATCCACGAGGACGCGCCGCCGTTCATGATCGTGCACGGCGCGATCGACAGCATCATTCCGGTCGGCGACGCGCGCATCTTCACCCAGCGCCTGCGGCGCACTTCGCGCAGTCCCGCGGTGTTTCTCGAATTGCGCGGCGCCGAGCATGGCTTCGACAACCTGCACTCCGCGCGTACCGAATACACGCTCGACGGGGTACACCGCTTCCTCGAGTGGACGCGTGCCAATCCCACGTCGCCCCACGCGGGCTGAGGGCATCTGCGGATGGAGTCTGTCTGCCGTCGCGTACGCTTCGTCGTGATCAGGGCTGGAGTTGTTCGGAGACCGAATACATCTGCGCCAGGTTGAGCATACCCGGGGGCAGATTCGCGAAGCTGATACGACGTCCCGCGGCGATGGCTCCGCGCTTCAACTCCAGCGCAAATGCGATCGCGGCAGAGTCGATTTCGACTACCGCGGCAAAGTCCACGATCTCGATGTCCTTGTCGCAGGCGCGCCGGACCTCGGCCAGCAGTGCCGGTACGGTGTCCATGTTCAGTGCGCCATCGAGCAACAGGCGGCCGCCTTCGCTGCGCAGACTCATTGCGCGCCCTTCGCCAGCGAGGCATTCTTGTCATCGAGCATGCGGATCAGGCCGTCGATACCGTTGTCGCGGACTTCTGCGGAAAAGGCGTCGCGGTAGGTGGTCACCAGGCTCACGCCATCGACCACCACATCATAGACTTTCCAGCCCTCGGAGCCGCGGGACATGCGGTAGTCGACCGCTATCGCCGGGGCTCCCGGTTGTTTCAGCAGCGAGCGCACGATGACTTTATTCTTGTCGGCCGATTCGCGCGAGGGCAGGAATTCGAGCGTCTGGTTCTGGTATTTCGACAAGGCCGAGGAATAGGTGCGCACCAGCAAAGTGCGCATCTGCGCGGTCAGCTCGGATTGTTGCGCGCTGCTGGCACTGCGCCAGCCGACACCAGTTGCCAGTGCCGTCATGCGGGCAAAATCGAAATGCGGCAGAATTTTCTCCTTTACCTGAGCGACGACCTCGGCACTGCCGGGCGTGGACGAACCCTGCAGGATTTGCAGCACCTCGGCGCTGACCCGGTTCACCAGCGCATCGGGCGCCTCGGCATCGGCGTGCACGGGTAGCGCGAAAAGCAGTGTCAGCAGCAGGCTCAACGAGCGAAAGTTCATGATTCTCCTGTTCCTCCGGTCAACAAGTGGATTTCCAGACAAGGCATTCACTTGGCGGGCTCGCTTTCGGTAGTCTTGCTGTACAGGAACTGCCCGATCAGCTTCTCGAGCACGACGGCGCCCTGGGTGATCTCGATCACGCTGCCGTTCTCGAGATCATCGGCTTCGGCACCGGCACTGAGCCCCATATACTGGTCACCCAGCAGCCCGGCAGTGAGAATCCTGGCCGATGTATCGCTCGGGAAGTGAAAGCGCTGCTCGATCGACATCTGTACCACCGCTTCGAAGCTCGTATTGTCGAAACTGATGCCGGTGATCCGCCCGACCAGTACTCCGGCGCTTTTCACCGGTGCCTGGACTTTCAGGCCTCCGACATCGTCGAAGCGCGCGCTCACCTCGTAGGTTGCACCGCGCGTGAGCGAAGTCAGGTTGGCAACCTGGAACGAAAGAAATGCCAGGGCGCCGATGCCAAGCGCCACGAAAAAGCCTACCCAGAGATCGAGAATCGTGCGTTTCATGCTCTAACCTACACCGCGAAACATAAAGGCTGTAAGAACGAAGTCGAGTGCGAGGATCACCAGGGCCGAGGTGACGACGGTGCGCGTGGTGGCTCGTGATACACCCTCGGCGGTGGGCGGGGCCTCGTAGCCCTCGAACACCGCGATCCAGGTCACCGCGATGCCGAATACCACGCTCTTGATCACGCCGTTGATGACATCGTTGCGGAAATCCACCGCGGATTGCATCTGTGACCAGAACTGTCCGACATCGACGCCGATGAACACCACCCCGACCAGATAGCCGCCGAGAATGCCGACCGCGGAAAACAGCGCGGCCAGCAGCGGCATCGACAGCACGCCGCCCCAGAAGCGCGGAGCCACCACGCGTGCGATTGGATCGACCGCCATCATTTCCATCGCATCGATCTGTTCGGTGGCTTTCATCAGGCCGATCTCGGCGGTGATCGCGCTGCCGGCGCGGCTCGCGAACAACAGTGCGGCCACTACCGGACCGAGTTCGCGCACCAGCGACAGTGCCACCAATACGCCGAGCGCCTCCGCCGAGCCATAGCGAACCAGCGTATCGTAGCCCTGCAGGCCGAGAACCATCCCGACGAACAGCCCGGATACCAGGATGATGGTCAGCGACATCACGCCCGAGAAATACAATTCCCGGATCGTGAGCGGCAAGCGCCGGAACGCAGCCGGCGTCTGCTTCAGCGTTGCGATCAGGAAGCGGGTGGCGAAGCCGAGCCGCCATATCGCCTCGATCGTGGAATGGCCCAGGGTGCGCAACAATCCTGCCAGCGCTTTCATCAGCCGGTCCCGCCGAGCAGATCGACTGCGTAGTCCGGTGCCGGATAATGGAATGGCACGGGGCCGTCAGCTTCGCTGCAAATAAACTGGTGCACATAGGGATCGGAAGACGCGCGCACCTGCTCCGCCGTGCCTTCCGCGATCACCTTGCCATCGGCAACGAAATAAACATAGTCGACGATCTTCAACGACTCCTGCACATCGTGGGTGACAATGATGGAACTGGCGCCGAGCGCGTCGTTCAGGGTGCGGATCAGCTGGCCGATCACGCTGAGCGAGATCGGATCGAGCCCGGCGAAGGGTTCGTCGTACATCATCAGTTCCGGGTCCAGCGCGATCGCGCGGGCCAGTGCAACGCGCCGCGCCATGCCGCCCGAGAGTTCCGAGGGCATCAACGCTGCCGCGCCGCGCAGTCCTACCGCGTGCAGCTTCATCAGCACGAGGTCGCGTATCAGCGTCTCATCGAGACGGGTGTGCTCGCGCATCTGGAATGCCACATTGTCAAAGGTCGTCATATCCGTGAACAATGCGCCGAACTGGAACAGCATGCTCATGCGCCGCCGCATTGCATAGATCTGTTCCTGTCCCATCCGGTTGACAGGCTGGCCGAATACCCGGACCTCGCCTTCCGAGGGGCGCAATGCGCCGCCGATCATGCGCAGCAGCGTGGTCTTGCCACAGCCGCTCTGCCCCATGATTGCCACCACCTTGCCGCGCGGAATCCGCAGGTTGATGCGTGACAGGACCTGGCGCCCCTCGGCATAGGCAAAGGACAGGTTTTCGATTTCAACTACGTTGTCGCCGCTCAATGCCTGCAACCCGATGATTTGTGGCGCGATTCTAATGCATTTCCGACGGTCTGTGACAGGCGGCATTGTGCGCCGCTTCGCGCCTTGCCGCCACGGAACTGTTGCACCGCTTCGCGGTCGGCTGAACGCAATCAACAGCAGTGCCTGATGGAAAATGCTATTCAAGAGCGCGTCATGACGCGTTACTGTAGCTTCCGGGTGTATCGACTTGGGGCGCGGGCACTGTTTGGACGGGCCGGTTGGCAGGAGGGGATGGTTCGGGTGCTGATGTATTTCGATTTCCGTACCTGGCTGAAGCTGGTGCAACTCGCTGCCCATGAGTCGAGTCCACGGCGGCGTTTCGGGCTCTATATCAGGTTGCTGATCAGGACACCGCTGGTCGCGCTTTTCACGGCCGTGTGTTTTTTCCTCGATCCGATACTTTTTCCGGGGCTGCGCCGCACCGAGGTCCGGGCGCCGGTATTCGTGATCGGGCATGCCCGCAGCGGCACCACGCTGATGCATCGCCTGATGAGCGAGGACCGGGAAAGCTTCAGCGTGTTCAAGTACTGGGAATTGTTCGCGCCCTCGCTGCTGCAGAAGAAAATCGTGCACTGGCTGGCCGCGCTCGACCGGAGTTTTTTCGGCGGCGCGCTCGAGCGCCGGGTGCGCGCCAGCGAGCAGCGCAAGTTCGGTGCGACACAGCATATTCATCGCATGGGTTACACCATTCCCGAGGAGGATGATTTCCTGTTCATGCACTCCTGCGCCTCGGGTGGCTGGATCGTGGCGCTGCCCTATATCGGTGAGCTGGATTTCTACCATGTCGACCGCAGGCCGGCCAAAAGCCGCGCGCGGCTGATGAATTACTACCGCGAGTGCGTGCGCCGGCAGATCTACCTCAATGGCGGCAACCGCATCCATCTCAGCAAGAATCCGCTGTTCTGCGGGCGTGTGGAGAGCCTGATCGAAACCTTTCCCGATGCGCGCTTCGTGCTGCTGTATCGCAATCCCTACGAGACCATCCCGAGCCTGCTGAAATTGATGAAAGTGAGCTGGAAGATGCGTCACTTCGACGAGGAGCGGATCAGGAATTCGCTGGCGGTGCTCGCGTCGATGTCCTGCCACAACTACACTTGGCCGCTCGAGGTGCTGGCGCGCCACCCCGCGACACGCTTCTCGGTGGTCGACTACCGCGCGCTGGTGAGTGCACCGGAGGAAACCGTGCGCCAGGTATATTCCGATATCGGTCTGGAACCCGGCGCGGCGTTTGCCGCGCGACTGGCACTGGAGCAGGGCAAGGTACGCGAACACGAGACCGCGCACAGCTACAGCCTCGAGGAATTCGGGCTGGACAGCGAGGAAATCCACGCGCAGCTGGAGGATCTGTTCCTGCGTTTCGGCTGGCCGCGCCCGACACCCCAAAAAGACGCTGGAGAGCACACAGCATGAGCAACGACAATGGCGCCGCCGAATTGCGCGCCGCCTGGGATGACCTGATCGCCCGCCTGCAGGAGGCGCGCAACGCCATCGACGACCCGGCCCTGTATCCGCCGCCACCGAGCGAGCGCGTGCTCGCGGAAGGCTATCGCTACGTGCTCGGCTTCCTGTATGGCTCGATCCAGCGCGTGCTTGGGCCGAGTGTCGAGCACCCTTTGTTCCAGCGCGCGATCCAGCCGCTCAACCGCTCGACGATCGACAACGCCGATGCCGTCTACCTGTGCGCGCCAATCGATGGCAATTACAGTTACCGCATACGCGCTCGTGCCGCCGACACCCGGCACTGGCGTGGCGAGGCGCGCGTGCCCGGTTTGCAGGCGGCACCGCAATACGTGATTTTCGAGGCCCCGAGCGGCTATGCGGGGGATTCCGGCAGCATTCGCGAGATGGCGCCGGGTTCACGCACCAATTGCGGAACACTGGACAGCAGCGCGATCCAGGTGCAGCCCGATGGCAGTTTCGAGATATTGCTGGCACCCGAGCGTCCGGCGGGATACACCGGCAATTTCATCGCCACCCGCGCCACGCGCAGTCGCACGCAAAAGGACGGCAGCACCGTGACGCGGGACTACGTTTCGCGCTTCGTGGTGTTGCGCGAGATTTTCTATGACTGGGAAAACGAACGCCTCCTGGATCTCGATATCTCGCGGCTCGATCGCCACGGTGAGCATCCGGCGGCGCTCGATACCAGCAATGCGGTACGCCAGATCCGCGAGATCGGCTATCTGACCCGCAACCAGGTACATTTCTGGAACGAGTTCTACGCGGTCGCCATGGAGGTCTATGGTGACATGAACGGCGACGGCAAATGCTTCATCCCGCGCAACGGGTTCAATGCGCCGAACGCCGCCGGACTCGCAACCGGTGGTGGCATGAGCACCAATATCTATTGTGGTGGCATCTACGAATTGGCCGATGACGAGGCGATGATTGTCGAGTTGCGCCAGCCCGTGGAGCCCGATTACATCGGCTTTCACCTGGCCAATATGTGGGGAGAATCACCTGATTTCGCCAATCACCAGTGCAGCCTGAACGCATTTCAGGCCGATCGCGATGCCGATGGCGTTTTTCGCTACGTGATTGCACACCGCGACCCGGGCATTGCGAACTGGGTCGACACCACCTTGTTGCCCGAGGGGTACATGTCGGTGCGCTGGGCATACGGCAACAAGCCGACCGAGCCGGAGCTCATGCCATCGGCCACCGCGACAAAAATCCGTTTCGACCAGATCGGTGCCCATCTGCCCGCCGCCCGGCGGGTCAGCGAACAAGAACGGCGCGCGGTAATCCGCACGCGGCAGCGTCATGTGCAATATCGTTATCGTCAACATTGAGGCCCACATGAACCACAAGCTGGCCAGTCATATCCGTGCCCAGTCGCGCAACAACTTCCTCATCAACCTGGTGCTCAATGGCCTCATCGCCTGGTTCCTGCTCAAGGATAAGCCGGCGCTCAGCGCGGGTGGCGAGCACGGTTACGGACCAGACCTCGTCATCACCGGATTCCTGCTTGCGGCCCTGGTCGCGGTGTTCACGATGAAAATCCATCGCGGACAGCTTGCGAAGGGTCAGCATGAGGCCGTCCCCGAACAGGCGCTCGGGGCGATCGCGCGCGTGGCTTCGCGCAGTGACTGGCTGAACAGCCTGCTGTTTGGCGTGGCGGGTGCCATGCTTGCCGGCGCCACGGTCGGGGTGCTGGTGTTGTTGCCGGTTCCGCCCTTCGAGCCGCTGGCCTACGCGCTGTTCAAGGGCGTATGGGCCGGCATTCTGGCGGCACTCGTGGTGCCGCCGGCGATCCGTATCGGATTGCGCGCCACGTCCTGAATCCGCTTTGAGCAACAGGAGCCTGTCATACATGTTTACAGTCTATGCAAGCACGCCCGAGTCCATGGGTCCACGCGAGATCGTCGCCCATGCGCAGCGCGCCGAGGCAATGGGTTTCGACGGACTGCAGGTGCCCGATGCGGTCCATGATGGCTTCCTGCTGGCGGCGATGGCGCTCAACGCCACTGTCCGGCTCAAGGTCTGCATTGGCGTGCTGGTGGCATTTCCGCGCAGCCCGATGAACGTGGCGCTTGCGGCCTGGGATCTGCAGGCGATGTCGGACGGACGTTTCGAACTGGGGCTGGGTACCCAGGTCAAAGGCAATATCGAGGGTCGCTACAGCACACCGTGGACCAGCCCGGTGCCGCGCATGCGCGAGTACATCGGCGCGCTGCGTGCGATCTTCGATACTTTCCAGAACGGCAGCAAACTCGATTATGTGAGCGAGAATTACCGCTTTACCCGCATGCAGCCGTTTTTCAACCCGGGACCGATCGAACATCCGCGGATACCGTTGCTGATGGGAGCCGTGGGGCCGGTGATGACCAATCTCGCGGGCGAGGTTGCCGACGGCATGATCACTCACCCAACCAACACGCCACCGCGCTATATCCGCGAGGTGGTGTTGCCGAGGTTGCGCGAGGGCGCCGGGCGCGGCGGCCGGGAGCTCGATGGATTCAATCTGCTGCTGTGTGCCCTGGTGGCCACCGGGCCGGATGCCGACAGCGTGCGGCGCGAGCGCGAGAAGTGGCGAAAAATGCTCGGTTTTCTTTATTCCACGCCGGCCTATTGGCCGAGCCTCGAACTGTTTGGCTGGCAGCACAAGGGCGAGGAATTGTTGCGCATGACGCGCGAGAATCGCTGGGATCAGATGAGCGCCATCATCGACGACGGGATGCTCGACACCTTCGTACCTTCGGCAACTTATGCGACGATACCGGCGGTTCTGCGCGACTGGTATGGCGGACTTTCCGGTACCATCACCTTCATGATGCCGGATGATCCGGCGCAGGACGGGGCGGCGGCAGAGGCAATCCACCGGCTGCGCACCATGGCCTGAGCACGATGGTGCGCGGTATCCTGTCGGCAATGTTTCGAGGTGCTCTTGCGGAGCCTGATCGCAGCGCGGATTTGTTGGAGAACGGGGTCTGTTTTCTTATGGAAAGTCACTTCACGGCCGAGTTGCCCGAACCGGGCATATACCGCCATTACAAAGGCAAGTTCTACGAGGTGCTCGGCACCGCAGTGCACAGTGAAAGCGGTGAGCAACTGGTCGTCTATCGTGCCTGTTACGGCAAGCGAGGATTGTGGGTGCGCCCGCTCTCGATGTTTCTCGGGTCGGTGGAGGTGGATGGACGCTCGCAGCCGCGCTTTGTGCCCGAAGAAAAGCCCGAGTAGCCGCCCCGGCTAGATGTTGGGTGCGAGCAGCCCGTCGGCCGCGCCGCGCGGTGTGTGCGAGACCGGGACGCGCGCGGCCTTCATTCCCGCCCAATACAGGAGCGCCGGCACCAGGAACGCCGCCAGCGATGCCGGCATATAGGTGAACAGCCAGTGTGCCTCGCCGGTCGCCGGATTGTAGAGCGCGAAGTACACCACCTGTCCGAGCACCACGCCGCCGAGCGCGAGCGGATTGAATCCCTTCCAGTAGTGATAGGCACCGTGCGGTGCGTTGTCGAATATCGAGCGCAGACAAATCCGCTGTTTGCGCAACAGGAAGAAATCGACGAACACGATCCCCGAGATGGGCGCATACATGGTCCCGTTGTAGGCGAGGAACGCATCGCCGAAATCGTACAGTTCCTGTGACCAGAACACGAACAGCGAACACGGTACGATGGTGATCACGATGATCTGCCACCAGGGACGGTGGCGCAGCACGGGCACATGACGCAGTGCGAGACCGCTTGCATACAGCGACAGTGCCGTGGAAGAAATGTTCGCCAGTGCCACGAATGCGAGCGCCACCACGCCCATCGCGATGC
Organism: Gammaproteobacteria bacterium; assembly: GCA_016705365.1. Classification (NCBI taxonomy): domain Bacteria; kingdom Pseudomonadati; phylum Pseudomonadota; class Gammaproteobacteria; species Gammaproteobacteria bacterium. The sequence continues at coordinate 25,748 of JADIYI010000002.1, forward strand.
CGCCGAGCGGAACCATCCACTCGGTGGGATCGTCCGAGCCCACCACCAGCGCCGAATACAGCGCGATCGATGAGACGATGCCCGAGGCAAGGCCGAGCTGCAGGATCTGCGGGTAGGTGGCGGCACGCCGGGTACGGGTGTTGCGCGCGATGAAGCCGATTCCACCCCACCAGGAAAAGCCGTTGGCGATGCCCAGTTCCAGCACGATCGCGTAGTTGAGCGCGGCATCCGGGGTCGGATCGAGTGGCTCGGCGGCGGCGATCGCTTCCCATCCGAAATTGCTGAACAGCATGTAGAGCATGTACAGCACCACCAGGCCGATCGCGGGTGTCACGAAGTTGTTGACCATGCCGAGGCGGTGCACGCCGCGCAAGGCAATCAGGTAGGACAGCCAGATTCCCAGCGCCACGCCCGCGCCGACCACCCATTTGCCGGGATGCATTTCCAGTGCGTTGCCGATGTTGTAGATGCCGTTGCCAAACATCACCAGCAACAGCCCTGACCAGCCCAGCATGTTCACCAGATAGAAAAGCAGCAGTACGTGCGATCCCTGCTGGCCGAAGGCGGTCTTGCAGAAATCCATCTGCTCGAGTCCGTAGCGCTGGCAACCGAGCGAAAGCGGCATGGTAGTCAGAAACACGCCGATCACGTTGCCGGCCAGCAGACAGACGGTGCCTTCCACTGCGCCGACCAGGTCGGCCGCATAGCTGCCGACCAGGAAACACCAGGTCGCGATCGCATAGGCAAAGCAGGTGGCGTGGGCGCCGGGGTTGCCGTACTCGCGCTCGCCGATGGTCAGCGGCAAGCGTCCGAATACACTGGCCTGGGAGGCGTCACCGGTACCGTCATTCATGGCCAGAACCACAGCACCGCAAGATACGGCAGCACCAGCGCACCCAGCACACAGGCGCACCAGTCGAGAGCGCCGAAGTGTCCGAATCCGGCGTCGTCATCGGTTTCGATGATCGCAATCCGGCGTTCGAGCTCGGCAATCAACGTGGCATCGGCGCGATTCCTGTCCGCAGCCCGCTCATTCATCGCGTTTGGTTGCGGTGGCTGCGCTGATCAGCGCGATCTTGCGCGCACGCGACCAGCGCTTGATCTCGGCCTCGCGGCAGCCGGCGCTGCTGCGGCTGTGGCCGGCCTCGATGTAGAGCAGGGCACGCGGCTCGCGACCACGAAAATAGCGCGCACCGCGACCCGCGGAGCGGTGTTCGCGCAGGCGTCGCTCGGGGTCGGTGCTTATTCCCGTGTAGAGCGAACTGTCGCTTGCTTCGATGATATAGACCGCCCACTGTGCCGCCGCGCTGGTGGGCGGTGCGGTGTCATCCGCCACAGGGAAATGCCGCGTTGAGCGCTTCCGGAACCAGGCTCCCGGAATCGAGATGACGGCGTTCGGGATGATCGGCGAGGTGCTGGCGCACAACGTCCGCGATCTGTCCCTTGGTGGCCCCGTCCGGGATGCACAGCGCGTTCCTTGGCAACAGTCCGCTGGCCTGCATCGCCTCGATGGTGTCGACGATGCCGACGATATAGCCACCACAGTAGCCGCGGTTGAAATAATTTTCCGAGCTGCAGTCCTCGAACAAGCGGTTTCCGGTGTCATAGCCCGCTTCGACATGCAGGCAGGTCAGGAAGCAGAGCAGCGCGATCAGGCGGCGACACATCGACAGGGCTCCGGTTGACACATGATTCCCCGGATACTGTAGAGCAGATGGGGGTCCATGGCCAGCCGGGGCAAACGATGCATTCCGGCGCGAGCGCGATACCGGGAGGAGCGCAAACGGGAAACGGGTGCGTGGCGATATCCGCATCCGCGGACGGCAACGGCGGGCGGGCCCCGCGCGTGACAGGGTGTCATGCAAATTGCGCACTCACGCGTCTACAATGCCAGCCTCGAAGGGGCGGCGGAGTCGAACGGGTGGCACGAGCGGCGGTGGTATTGCTCAGCGGGGGGCTGGATTCGGCCACCGTGCTTGCGATCGCGCGCGCCGGCGGCTATCGCACCCACGCGCTTTCGTTTCGCTACGGGCAGCGCCACTCGGTGGAGCTGGAAAGTGCCAAACGGCTGGTGCAGGCGATCGGAGCCGCGCAGCATGTGATTGCCGATATCGATCTGCGGGTGTTCGGCGGCTCGGCGCTTACCGCGGATATCGAGGTGCCGCGGCACGAGCCCGGGAACAGCGGTGCCGGGACCATCCCGATCACCTACGTTCCGGCCCGCAACACCATATTTCTTTCCTATGCACTGGCTTTCGCCGAAGTCCTCGATGCCCGCGATATTTTCATCGGCGTCAATGCGATCGATTATTCGGGTTATCCGGATTGCCGCCCGGAATTCATCGAGGCGTTCACCCGCATGGCCAATCTGGCTACCAGGTCTGGCGTGGAGGGTGGCGCGCAATTGCACATCCGGACGCCGCTGATCGCACTCGGCAAGGCCGATATCATTCGCCAGGGGCTCGCGCTGGGTGTCGATTATGCGCTGACCAGCAGTTGCTACGACCCCGACGCGACGGGACGGCCGTGCCGCGGCTGCGATTCCTGCGTGCTGCGTGCCCGCGGATTCGCGGATGCCGGTATCGAGGACCCGTTGCTGCGGCGCTTCGGGTTGGCTCCGGGATGAACACCCGACTGCTCTATCTCGCGAGCGCGCCGTTCGAGGCAGCGGCACGCGTCACCGTGCTGGCGCCGGGGCACCGCGCGCGGGGACTGCATGGGCACGGTTACCTGGCGAGCGTGCGTGCTGCGTCCGCGGACGGTGCCGAGGGTCTGGCGGCGCGGCTGGCGGCGGCGGTCGCACCGCTCGATTACAGCTATCTCAACGATACGCTGGAGGTGCCAACCGATGAAAACGTGGCGCGCTGGATTCGCGCGCGGCTCGCCGATGCGCGGATCGAATCGATCGGCATCCAGAGTACACGCGAGCAGGGCGTGGATCTCGATGGCGCGAATCGCGCGCACCTGTGGCGGCGGTTTCGCTTCGAGGCGGCGCACCGGCTGCCCGGAGTGCGTGCCGGGCATCCGTGCGGGCGCATGCATGGGCATGGATTCGAGGTAATCGTGCACCTGGGAGAGGATCTCGCGAGCCGCGACATGGGTGTCGATTACGAGCGCCTCGGTGCGCTGTGGCAACCGCTGTACGCCGAGTTGCACCGGCGCTGCCTGAACGATATCGAGGGTCTGCGGAATCCGACCAGCGAAATGCTCGCGCGCTGGATCTGGCAACGGCTGCAGCCACGACTGCCGGAACTTTCATGGGTGACGGTCTACGAGACCGTCACCGCGGGATGTCATTATGACGGTGCGCATTTCCGTATCTGGAAGGAACAGCGTTTCGAGAGCGCGGTGCGCGATCCCGCGAACGTGCTGTTCGGCCACAGTTATGTCGCGCGCCTGCATCTCTGCGCACCGCTCGATCCGTTGCTCGGCTGGACCATCGATTATGGCGATGTGCGCGAGGCGTTTACCCCGGCATTCCGCGAGCTCGACCACCAGCTGTTGAACGACACGACCGCTACCGGGGGTGATCTTGCGTCGCTGCTCGACTGGTTGCGGCGGCGTTGCGCGGCGGCGTTGCCGGCGCTGGATCGCATCGATCTCTACGAGACCCCGCTGGCCGGCGCGACGTTGTGCTGGGGCGAGCAGGGACCGGCGCTGCCGGGTCGCACGCCATGAGTTACGCGGTAAAGGAGATCTTCTACACGCTTCAGGGCGAGGGCAGCAATGCCGGGCGCCCGGCGGTGTTCTGCCGTTTCAGCGGCTGCAACCTGTGGTCGGGGCGCGAGCAGGGCCGCGCGCAGGCGGTATGCAATTTCTGCGATACCGATTTTGTCGGTACCGATGGTCCCGGTGGCGGGCGTTTTGCGGGGCCTGGGGAGCTGGCCGCGCGAATCGTCGCGCATTGGCCGTCCGCGGCGGATCCGCGCGCGCGACCGTTGGTGGTGTTCACCGGTGGCGAGCCGCTGCTGCAACTCGACGCCGCGCTGATCGCGGAGATCCATGTGTTCGGTTTCGAGATCGCGGTGGAGACCAATGGCACGCTGCCCGCGCCGCGGGGTATCGACTGGCTGTGCGTCAGTCCGAAAGCACACAGCACCCTGGTGCTGTTGCGTGGCGATGAGCTGAAACTCGTCTATCCGCAGCCAGGCGTGGATCCCGAACGCTTTGCCGACCTCGAATTCCGCGAGTTCTTCCTGCAGCCGATGGATGGCGCGGACGCGCCGCGCAACCTGGCCGCGACCGTGCGCTATTGCCTCGATCACCCCCGCTGGCGGCTCAGCATGCAGAGCCACAAGCTGGCTGGCATTCCCTGAACGCAGCCTCAGCCCGAGCCGCGCCGTGCCGCGGCCAGGGCGCGCATCGCCAGCAGGGTCGCGACACACGCGGCAGGTTTGTGGCGACTGATCTCGGCTTCGTCCAGGCCACACAGCTCGTGCGGAAACACCAGCCAGCGCTCGCTGCGGTGCACGCAGTAGTCGGGGCGCAGCGCCGTCAAGTTGCGGGTCGGCTTCCACCACAGCGCGGCGATGCGGCGCTCGCCGGGGAATTGTTCCAGTGTCCCGAGCACCTGTTGCATGGTGATGCCGGTGTCGAACACATCGTCGACCAGCAGCATGCGGGCGTCCGCATGCGCATGCTCGTGCAGTGCCTCGAGCCCGTCGATGCGTACCGTGGGGGCGCGCTGGTCGATGCCGGTGTACAGCGCGGTGCGCAGCGGCAGGTGATCCACGCGCAAGCCACAGAACCGCAACGCCTCGTGCAGCGCGATCGCCACCGGTGCACCGCCGCGCCAAAGGCCGATCACCAGCGTGGGCGCGTAGCCGCTTTCCAGCACCCGGCGGGCAAGTTCCAGCGAGTCCTCGAGCAGTTCCTCCGCCCCGATCCAGTGTTTGTCGACGGACTCGGGCATCAGGGCACACCGGCGCCGGGTACACTGACTTCCACTGTCTCGACGCGCCCTTCGTTCCGCTGCCTGGCCTTCCTGAGGCTGATGGTGGCGGCAGTCACGCAGAACAGCGTGGTGCGCCCCGGCCCTCCCAGCACGCAGGCGATCGCATGACGTTCACCGGTCGGCACGCGGTGCGTGATGCGCCCACCCGGTTCCATGCGCAGGAATTCATGCGTGGTCGGCGAGGCTATCCAAAGCGCTCCCTCGGCGTCGAGGCAGATGCCGTCGCATACCGCCTTGTCCGGCAGGGTGCCGAACACCGTGCGCTTGTCGAGCGCGCCGCCGGGCTGTATCCGGAAAGAGATGACCTCGCGCGAGGCGCTCTGCCCGACCAGCAGGGTGTCGCCGCCGGCGTCGATCGCCATGCCGTTGGGACACCACAGCCCCTCGGCCGCGATATAGGCGTGTCCACCCGGATCGATGCACATGAGGTTGGTGGGGCAGGGCTTCTCGCGCTCGTAATCGAAGCCGAAGCTGCTCACCCAGGCGCGACCATTGGCAGCGACGACCATGTCGTTCAATTTGCCACGCGTCATCGGCGCGGTACCGCTGTAACGGCTGAATTTGCCGTTGTCGAGGCGCCAGATCTCGTGTTCCTCCATCTGCACCGCGAGCAGGCTGCCATCGGCGAGCCAGCCAAGACCGGAGGGCTCGCCGGGGGTGCGGACCACCGTGTGGACCGCGCCGGCGGTATCGATGCGCAACACCGTGTGCTGCACGATATCCGAGAGCCACAGCGCCTGCGCATGCCAGCGCGGCGCCTCGCCAAAACCCAGCCCGGTAACGAATTCACGCAGTTCGAGAGTAGTGCTCATATCCATTTTCCGATCTCCTGCCGGCGCGAGTCATAGCATCCGCAGCCCGCCCGAGGCAAGTACCATCGTCGGTGCCGCTGCCGTGCCGATGGGCGAGAAGCAGCGATGGCGATGGCTTTTCGCTACACTGGCCAGCGGCCGCAAATTGCGAAAGGAAACCGAAAATGAACCAGGCGACAGAGCAAACTGCCGAGATCGCGCGCATGCACCTGGCAATCGATGCCATCGTGCCGCGTCTCGAGGAACGCGCAGCCCTAACCTGCAGCGAGCGGCGGGTGCCCGACGAAACCATCGCCGAACTGCGGGCGGCCGGCTTTCTGCGGTTGTTGCAACCACTTCGTCATGGCGGACTGGAAGCGGATCCGCGTGAATTTTTCCGGGCCCAGGCACGGCTTGCCGAAGGCTGCATGTCATCGGCATGGGTCGGCGGCATCATCGCGGTGCATGCGTTCCAGCTGGCGCTGTTCGATGAGCGCGCGCAGCAGGAAGTATGGAGCAGTGACGATGGGCTGATCTCGTCCTCCTACGCCCCGCTGGGCAAGGTAACGCCGGTGGATGGCGGATTCCGCCTGGCGGGACGCTGGGGCTGGTCGAGCGGCAGCGGTCATTGTGCGTGGGTGTTCCTCGGTGCCATCGTGCCCGATGACGGTTACCGCACCTTCCTGCTGCCGATCAGCGATTACCGCATCGAGGATACCTGGCAGGCGATGGGGCTTCAGGGAACGGGCAGCAACGACATCGTGGTGCAAGATGCGTTCGTGCCGGAGTACCGCACGCACCGCCAGATGGACGGGTTCAATATCAGAAACCCGGGCAATACGCTCAACACCGGTCCGCTTTACCGCATTCCGTGGGGACAGTTGTTCTGCCGCACGGTCTCCAATCCGGCGATCGGTGCCACGCGCGCTGCGCTGCGCCTGTTCATTCACGGCTGTCAGAATCGCTCCAGCAACGATCCCACCAAGCTGGCCGGCGATACCCACACGCAGGGCATCATTGCACGTGCCGAACTCGCGTTGGCGGAGCTGGACGCGGTGTTCGAGCGCAGCATGGCGCAGATGGTCGGGTGCGTCGGGAGCGGCATGGAAATTCCGCTTGCCGATCGCGTGCGCTATCGTTACGAGGCCTCGCAGATCATCGAGAAATCGGTGGCGGTGGTCGGTGAGCTGTTCGCCAACGCGGGCGGGCGCTCGGTGTTTCTTGGCAGCCCGATCCAGCAGCGCTTTCTCGATGTGAACACGGCGCGTGCACATGTCGCGAACAATCCGGTGCCGTTTGCGCGCAATTTCGGCGCGGTGCAGCTCGGCATGGAGAATGGCGACGTGTTCATCTGATCAGCGCGTCCGCATCCGCGGACTGTAGTCCCAGGCCGTTAACCAGGTCGGGCGCAGACAAATCAGGCATTCCTGCTCGGAGCGCCCCAGCAGCCAGTTAGACAAGTCGGGATTGCTGTCGCCCAGGTAGCGCTCGATCAAACGTTCGAGCAATTCTCCTGCACCGTCGCGGGAAATTTCGCCGCGTGCCTGGCCGCGTACGCCGCAGTAGGGTGGTTCGTTCACCGCGATCTCGAAGGCACAGCGAGGATCGCGCCGCAGAAAGCCCAGTATGGCGGAGCTCTCGTGGGTCGCGAACCAGAGGCTGTCGTCACGGTACTCGAACCAGAGCGAATTGAGCAGCGGGAAGCCATGTCCGGCATTGCAGGCAACCCTTGCAGGAATGGTGCTTTGCACGAGGAATCGCTCGATGCGCGCGGCATCCCATGCGCTTCCCTTGCGGATCGATGAAACTGGCATGATGGTCACTCCCCGGTGTCAATGCGCAGCATAACGCACATTGTTGCGATGCGAAGCAGCGCTGCGCGAAGGGTATACTGAGCACTGCAACAGCTTGAAGGGGACAACGGGTGACGCGATTTATCGAGGCCCTGCGCACGGTACCGAAAGTCGATGCCGCCGGGTGGGCCAGGTTGTCGCTGCTCACGCGCTGGGCCGTGGCTGCACGTGCCAGCGTGCTGCTGATGACTTTCACTTCCGCGGCAATCGGCGGCATGCTGGCGCTCGCTCACGAGCGTTTTGACGCGTGGCTATGGCTGCTGGCCTGCGCCGGCCTGCTGTTCGCGCATGCCACCAACAATCTGATCAACGATCTTGTCGATTCGGCACGCGGGGTCGATCGCGAAAACTACTACCGTGCCCAATACGGCACCCATGCGCTGGAATCCGGCCTGCTCAGCCGTTGCGGGATGCTCGCCTATATCGGGGTGACGGCTTTGCTGGCGCTTGCGGCCGGCATCGCGGTGGTGTGGCTGCGCGGCGGACTCAGCCTGCCCCTGATGCTCGCGGGTGGCTTTTTCGTGTTGTTTTACACCTGGCCGCTCAAGTACATCGGTCTCGGAGAGCCCGCGGTGCTGCTCGTCTGGGGGCCGCTGATGACCGGAGGTGCCTATTTCGTTGCCTGTGGCGAGTGGAGCTGGGCGGTGGCGGGTATTGGCACGGTTTACGGTCTGGGGCCCACCACGGTGCTGTTCGGCAAGCATATCGACAAGCTGGAGGCGGACCGCGTCAAGGGAATCCGGACCTTGCCGGTGCTGCTGGGCGAGCAGCGTGCGCGGCTCTGGGTGGCAGGCATGATCATCGTCCAACTGCTGCTGATCGGGGCACTGGTGTTGTTGAACCAGGCGCCGTGGCTGCTGTTGTTGTGCTTTCTGAACATACCGGCCGCGCGCCGCGCCATCGATGCCTTTGGCGCGCCCAAGCCCACGCAACGTCCCGCGGATTATCCGGCTGAAGTGTGGCCGCTGTGGTTTGCGCACCAGGCCTTCGTGTTGAACAAGCGGTTCTCGGGCCTGTTTCTCCTTGCGCTGTCGCTGGCTGTCGTTTTCAGGATTGCCTGAGTCCCTGCGCGGTGCGGCGTCGGTCCGGTCAGCGCCGGTGCGCCAGGCGGCTCACTCGCGGGCGCTGCTCACCAGGGCCAGGAATTCCTGGCGGGTCGCGGCGCTGTCACGCATGCGACCGAGCATCACCGAGGTGCTCATCACCGAGTTCTGCTTCTGCACGCCGCGCATCATCATGCACATGTGGCGCGCCTCGATGATCACCCCGACGCCTTTCGCACCGGTCACTTCGGCCACCGCATTGGCGATCTGCAGGGTGAGGTTTTCCTGGATCTGCAACCGGCGGGCGAACATGTCGGTGATGCGCGCGATCTTTGACAGGCCGATCACCTTGCCGGCCGGAAGATAGGCGACGTGGCAGCGCCCGATGAAGGGCAACAGGTGGTGTTCGCACAGCGAATAGAGTTCGATGTCGCGCACCAGCACCATTTCGTCGTTATCCGACTCGAACACGGCATCGTTGACGATATCCTGCAGGTTCTTGCGATACCCTTCGGTCATGAACGCCATTGCCTTGGCGGCGCGCTGCGGCGTGTCGCGGAGTCCTTCGCGCTGCGGGTCCTCGCCCAAGCCTTCGAGAATGCCCCGGTAGTTTTCAGTCAGCTGCTCGATCATGCTCATCCCCCGTGTGTGGTGCTGCATATACGTGATCCGCGCGAGGACGGATCAATCGCTGGCTCCGGTCGTGCTGTCAGGCTCTCGCAGCCCGGCGCCGTGACGATTTGCGTCCGCGGGAGGTCTTCCCGCCGGCGGTTCCTGCCATGGCGCGGCGCCGCATGCTGCCAAGGCTTGCAGCCGCCTTTTTGAGCTCCTCGAACGAGGATTGTATGCACTCGGCATAGAACGCCGGGTCCGGGAGCATATCGCGACACGCGGTAATGGTGACCGAGATTCCGCCCTCGTAACTGAGCACGGCATGGAACAGGCCCATATGATCCGCCACCGGCCCACAGGCGGCGCTGCATACCAGCTTTGCACCGCACAGGTAAAGCGGCACCTGCGGTCCCGGCACATTGGAAATGATGGTGTTGATCGGCGAACTCGCGCCGGTCAGCAGCATGGTCTGGCTCGCGGCCCGAAATCCGAGCGCCGCGACGCGCGGAGGTATGGTCCGGGTCAGGTCGGTCAGGGTCCGCGCACCGACGGCACTGGAATATTCTTTCGAGGAAACGCACTCGTCGTGTACCTGGTGCAGGCGTTCGAGCGGATCGGCGATATCGGTGTAGATGGAGAGGGTCATCATGCTGACGAGATTGCCACCGGTGCCGCGGTCGGTCTCGGTGCGAACATTGATCGGCGCACCGGCCACCAGCGAGGTCGCCGGCAGTTCGCCCTTGGCGAGCAGGTAGCGGCGCAGCGCGCCGGCCACCATGGTGACCACCACATCGTTGACCGTGGCGCCGGGTACCAGGTCCTTGATGGTCTTGATATCGCTCAGGCGGAAAAACCGGGCGTCGATGCTGCGATGTCCGCTGATGCGTCCGTTGAAGCGGGTCCTGAGCTGTTCGTTCGCCGCACGGAAACGGCTTTCACGCAAACCTTTGCGTACGCGCCGGACCGCCGGAATACGCCCGGCGACGGTCTGCAGCATGCGTGCGGGCTGGCGCAGGTTGTTGAGCCATGCGCGCGCCAGCAGCGACCCGCCCGCGGGCGCTGCATCGGGGCGCCAATGGGCAGCGCGCGTCGATTGGCGCATGGGCACTCGCGGCTTCAGGTCATGGATCGCACCGATGATCTCGGTCCCCGACACGCCGTCGATCGCGGCGTGATGCATTTTCAGCAGCAGCGCGAAGCTGCCCTTTGGCAGGCCATTGACATTGTCGAGCCCTTCGATCACATAGGCTTCCCACAGCGGGTGCGAGCGGTCGAGCATGCGCGCATGCAGCCGCGCCACCTGGATGCACAGCTGGCGCCAGTCACCCGGGCGCGGCAGGGCGATGTGGCGCACGTGGAATTCGAGATCGAAATCATCTGCCTCTATCCAGTACGGATAATCGAGGTCGAAGGGTACTGCGGCCAGCTTGCGGCGAAAGATCGGCGCGAGATGCAGCCGGCTCTCGAACAGGCGCAGGATGTCCTTGAAGCGCACCATTGCGCCGGGTGCGGTGGACGGATCGTAGATCAGCAGTGGCGAGATATGCAGCGGCGCGCGTTCACTCTCCCGGGTGAGAAACAGGGTGTCGATACCGGTCAACTGCTGCATGCATCCGCTCCAGACAGGCTGCGCGCGGACAGTATAACGGTGTTGATTGGTGCTCGCGCAGGGCGTCAAGAAGCCCGGCGGCGATTGCCACGGTTGCGGCCGGCCGCGCCGTGCGCCGCTCAGGCTGGCGGACGGTCGGGTTGCTCGTCGGGGTGGGCGCGGGCGAAGGCCTCGAGATGCTGGCAACGGCGGTAAATGTCGTAGAGGCGCGGATAGGGCGCCATATCGACCCGCAAACGCAAGGCGTTGAAGATCTGCGGGACCAGGTAGACGTCGGCCATGCCGGGCTGGTCGCCGGCGCAGAAATCCGTCTCGCCCACCTGCAGTTCCAGTGAACTGAAGCCGGTGTCGATCCAGTGGTGGTACCACACGGTGCGCGCCTCCTTGTCCACGTTCAGCGTGGACTCGAGATACTCCAGTACCCGCAGGTTGTTGAGCGGGTGGATATCGCAGGCAATGGTGCTGCACAGGCTGCGCACGCGTGCCCGTCGGTAGGGCTCATCGGGCAGCAGCGGAGGTTGCGGATGGCTGCTGTCGAGCCATTCGAGAATCGCCGGTGACTGGGTGATCACGCGGCCGTCGCCGAGATCGAGTGCCGGTACCAGGCCCTGCGGGTTCAGCGCGAGATAGGCATCGCCACGATGCTCCGCGCCGAGCAGATTGACCGCCGCGAGCTGGTAGGCAAGCCCTTTGAGGTTGAGCGCGATGCGCACCCGATAAGCCGCCGAAGAACGGTAATAACTGTAGAGTTTCAGTTTCATTCGTTGTTCTCCGCACGGCCGGGCACGGGAGTATCGACCGCGCAAGCCTACCATAGCACCGGCGCGTGGTGACGGTCGATCGGCAGCAGCCGCGCGAACCGGAGTGCGCCCTGCAAGCGGGCGCAAACCAGGGTTCTGCCATCCCTTCCCGGGCGCGGGTACGAAGGCTTGCAGGCGCCAGGGCCGCGGCCCATAATCGGCGTGTGTGAGAGGGCGCAGGAAGTGCCCGCTACATATCGATGCTGACAGGGAGGTTGGCGACAATGGTTCATATCAAGCTCAGTTCGCGACGTGCGATCATGCGCGTCAGGCTCATCGACAGGCTCCAGGCCGGAGATTTCAGCGACACCGTGATGCCGGCCGCGGAACGCCTGCGCGCGCGTCACGGCCATATTGCGTTCCTGATACTCGACGTGCGTCACTTCAACGGCTGGGGGGCGGTGGGTGCGTTCGCGGCCCAGATCCGGTTCCTGCGCCATTTCGGGCGTGACATCCTGCGGGTCGCGGTGCTCGGTCCGCGCTCGTGGACCGGCGCGATTCCGGCCATCGCGGCGCTGTTCGTGAGCGCCGAAGTGCGCAGTTTCACGCCGGCGCAGGGGATACAGTTGCGCGACTGGATCCGGCGCAGCTGAAGCGCGAGGATCAGTGTTCGCCGCCTGGCGCCACGCCGGGGTCTTTTTCGAAACGGTTCGCAGCGACGTTCTTGCGCTCAGAGCGTGCCGAGATGGGTGTCGAGCCAGTCGAGCATCTGCGCGTAGCTGCCGTGCATTAAGCCGCTCGCGGTGGCGGCATCGATCCCCCTGGGTTGCGCCCGCGCGCTCCAGTGAATGCGCGAACCGCCGCCGGGCAGTGCCTCGACCCGCACCGTGGCCTGGTAATCGTCGAGTGGCATGGGCAGGCCACGCGGAATCGAATAACGCAACTGGCAGGCCTCGTTGTCCAGCGCCTCGAGCACTTCGTCGATCGGATCCATGCCCGGCATGTAGATGCGTCGGGTCATGCCGATTCCGTCGCCGAGTACCTCGACGCGCTCGGTTCCGGGCGCCCAGGACAGATCACCGAAATTGGCCAGTACCGCCCAGACTTTTGCTGCCGGATGCGCCATGTCGCGCTCCACGTCCACTTTCATTTCGCTCATCGTTCACTCCCTTTGCGTGTTGTCGAAATATTGCGCGAGCGCGTTCACCATGCCCGCTGTCAGTTTAGCCAGATCCTGCGTGTTCATGATGAACGGCGGCATGGTGTAAACCAGCTTGCCAAAGGGCCGGATCCAGACGCCCTGTTCCACCAGCAGCGGCTGCAGGCGCGCCATATCCACCGCTTGCCGGGTTTCGATCACACCGATCGCGCCGAGCACGCGTACCCCGGCGACACCGGGCAGCGTGGTGGCCGCGGCCAGCCCCGCGCGCAGTCCCTGTTCGATGCGCTGTACCGTACGCTGCCAGGGTTGCGACAGCAACAGACGGATGCTGGCCACGGCGACCGCGCAGGCCAGCGGATTGCCCATGAAGGTCGGGCCGTGCATGAGCACGCCGGCTTCACCGTCGCAGATGCCGGCGGCCACGCGTTCGCTGCACAGCGTCGCGGCCAGCGACAGGTAGCCGCCGGTGAGCGCCTTTCCGAGGCACAGGATATCGGGCGCGATCGCGGCATGCTCGCAGGCAAACAGGCGCCCGGTACGGCCAAAGCCGGTGGCGATCTCGTCGGCGATCAGCAGCACATCGTGCTCGTCGCACAGCGTGCGCACCTCGCGCAGAAAGGCGGGCGAGTAGAAATGCATGCCGCCCGCGCCCTGCACCACGGGTTCGAGAATGACTGCCGCGATGCTGCCCGCGTGCTCGCGCAGTTGCGTGACGAAGGCCGCGCGATCGGCGGCCACATCGGTCTCCTCGAAACCCGCGAGCGGGCGTGGCGCGAACAGCTGTTCGGCAACCGCGCCGCGGAACAGATGGTGCATGCCGGTCAGCGGATCGCACACCGACATCGCCATGAACGTGTCGCCGTGGTAGGCGCCGCGCAGCGCGAGTATGCGCGTGCGCCCCGCAATGCCCCGTGACTGCCAGTACTGCAGCGCCATCTTGATCGCGACTTCGACCGCGACCGACCCCGAGTCGCCGAGAAACACGTGCTCGAGCTTGCCCGGTGTGATCGCGCTGAGCAGCTCGCACAGTTCCACCGCGCTCGGGTGGGTAAGGCCGCCGAACATCACATGCGCCATGCGCGAGAGCTGATCGGTGAGGGCACGATTGAGCAGCGGATGATTGTAGCCGTGGATCGCGGCCCACCAGGACGACATGCCGTCGATCAGCTCGCGTCCGTCGGCCAGACGCAGGCGTACTCCGGAGGCACCCAGCACCGGGTAGGCCGGCAGTGCGTTGCGCACCGGTGCGTAGGGATGCCAGGCATGTGCGTGGTCACGCCGCAGCAGTTCGTCGATCTCGTTCCGGGTCCAGCGCCGATCCGTCACCGGCTCATTTCCGTAGCAGAGGAGTCAGGGCGGGCAGCACATTGTCGAGGATCATGGGCTGCGCCTCGGCACGCGGATGAATGCCGTCTTCCTGCATCAGGGCCGGGTCGGGGGCAATTCCCTGGAGCAGGAAGGCAACGCTTGCCACTCCGGTCCGAGCGGCGAGATCGCGGTACATCGACTGGAATTGCTCCGTGTAGCGCGGGCCGTAATTGGGAGGAATACGCATGCCGAGCAGCAGTACATCGGCCCCCGAGGCGCGAGCGGCCGTTATCATGGCCAGCAGGTTGCTCTGGGTCAGCGTGAGCGGAAAACCGCGCAGTGCGTCGTTCGCGCCAAGTTCCAGCACCACGATGCCTGGCCGGTGTTCGGCCAGCAGCGCCGGCAAGCGGGCCTTGCCGCCCTCGCTGGTCTCGCCGCTGATGCTGGCGTTGATGACCTCGCGCGGGTGTTCGCGCGCGAGCCGCTCGCGCAGCAGGTCGACCCATCCGGCCCCGTTCGGCACGCCGAGCGCGGCGCTGATGCTGTCGCCGAACACCAGCACCGCAGGCTCGTTGCCGTGCGCGGCGTGGCCGGCCAATAATGCCCACTGGATCAGCAGGAACAAGGTAAATGCGCGTGAACGGATCATGAAAGCACTGGTGGTTGCGGACCATGTGGACAAGGAAGTTGCCACCGCCGGGGGTGGGCTGGGCATCTTGAAAGGGATCAGCCTGGAAATCAACCCGGGAGAGGCGGTGGCCATTGTCGGCGCCTCGGGCTCGGGCAAGTCCACCCTGCTCGGCCTGCTCGCCGGGCTCGATCTGCCGAGTGCCGGCACGATCCATGTCGACGGGGTCGAGATCACGGCGCTCGATGAGGATGCGCGCGCCGCATTGCGTGGACGCATGGTTGGTTTCGTGTTCCAGTCGTTCCAGCTGCTGCCGGGGCTGAGTGCCATGGAGAACGTGATGCTGCCGCTGGAAATACGCGGCGATCACGATGCGGCGGCGCGCGCGCGCGAATTTCTCGACAAGGTCGGGCTCGCCGAGCGCCTCGGGCATTACCCGCGCCAGCTCTCGGGAGGAGAACAGCAGCGGGTGGCGATTGCGCGGGCGTTCGCTTCGGCGCCGCGCCTGCTGTTTGCCGACGAGCCGACCGGAAACCTCGACGCCGCGACTGGCGCACGCATCATCGACCTGATTCTTGCGTTGCGTGCGGAGCAGGGCGCCACCCTGGTTCTGGTCACCCATGATGAACGGCTGGCCTCGCGTTGCGATCGTCGTCTTGCGCTCGCGGCCGGTCGCCTGCTGGCGCCGGGATCATCGGGCGAGGCCACCTGGTGAGGCTGGCCTTGAGGCTGTTCTGGCGCGACTGGCGCAGTGGCGAGCTCGGGGTGCTGCTGCTCGCGGTGGTGCTGGCGGTTGCCATCGTCACTACCCTGGGGTTGTTCGTCGACCGGATGCAGCGCGCGGTCGAGATCCGCAGTGCCACCTTCCTGGCCGGTGACCTGGTGCTGCGCGCCACGCGCGAGGTCCCGGAGGAATGGCTCGGGCTCGCCCGCGCCGAAGGTTTGCGCACCGCGCAGGTGTTGCGCTTTGCGTCGATGGTGTTCGCCGGTGACAACATGAAGCTCGCTTCCGTGAAAGCGGTCAGCAGCAACTATCCATTGCTGGGACGGGTGACCATCAGCGATGCCACGGGCGCGCCGCCGCGCGAGGTATCCCACGGACCGCCACCCGGCGAGATCTGGGCCGATGCGCGCTTGCTGCCGGCACTCGGCCTAACGGTCGGTCACCGGCTCGGGCTCGGCACCACCGAGCTGGTGCTTGCCGCGGTCCTGCACCAGGAGCCCGATGGCGGAGGCAGCCTTGTCGCGCTCGGGCCGCGAGTCACGATGAATATCGCGGACATTCCCGCCAGTGGCGTGATCCAGCCGGGGAGCCGGGTGCAGTATTCCTACCTGTTCGCGGGCGAGCCCGCGGCGCTGGCGCGCTGGCGGGCGCGGATCGAGCCGCTGATCACGGAAGGCCAGAAATTCATCAGTGTCGAGGAGGGACAGCCGCAGGTGGCGCGCTCGATCGAGCGCGCCCGCTCGTTTCTGCTGCTGGCAGGTTCGCTGGGGGTGGTGCTGGCGGGGGTAGCGCTGGCCATGGCGACGCGCCGTTATACCGAACGCCATGCCGATTACGTGGCGATCCTGAAGACGCTGGGAGCCAGCGCCGCGATGATCCGCTCGCTGTACGCGGGAAATCTCGCATTGCTTGCGATGCTCGGCATCCTGCTTGGATGGGCGCTCGGCTGGCTGGTGCAGGCATTGGCTTTCATGGCCGTGCGCGAAATTTTCGCACTGGACGTACCAGGTTCTGTGGGCATGAAGTCGCTGTGGCTCGGTGTCGGAACCGGTGCGCTGTGCCTGCTCGGGTTGGCGACGCCGCCGCTGCTGCGCATGGCCGGATCCTCGCCACTGCGGGTGCTGCGCCGCGATGCGCAGGATTCCGGCGCGGGGCGCGGTGTCTATGCGAGTGGCCTGCTCGCGTTCGCGCTGCTGCTCTACTGGTACAGCGGCGACCTGCAACTGAGCCTGCTGGTGCTGGGCTGCCTGCTGCTGGCGAGCCTCGTGGTGGGCGGTCTCAGTTATGGCTTGCTGCGGCGTGCGCGCTTGCCGGGCGTGCAGGCCCAGAGCGCATTGCGTCTGGCATTTGCCGCGCTGCAGCGACACGCCGCGCTCAATGCCGTGCAGATACTGGTTTTCTCGCTGTGCCTGATGCTGTTGCTGATCATGGTGCTGGTGCGCACAGCGCTGCTCGATGAGTGGCAGCGCGAACTGCCGCCACGCACCCCCAACCATTTCCTGGTCAACATCGCGCCTTACCAGGTCGAGGGATTGAAGGCATTCCTGAGCGAACATGGCCTGGTGCATGCGGGACTGTATCCGATGGTTCCCGGGCGGGTGCTGACCATCAACGGCGCACCGGCGCGGGTCCTCGACGGAGAGGAACTCAATATCGATCGCGAATTCAATCTCACCTGGTCCGACACGCTACCCGAGGACAATCGTCTCGTGCAGGGGCGTTGGTGGGGCCGCGATGGACGCGATGAGGTTTCGGCGGAGCAGGGCGTTGCGCGTGCACTGGGGCTCAAGCTCGGGGATCGCATCGGGATACAGATCGGTGCGGATCGATTCGAGGCCACGTTGAGCAGCATTCGCCAGCTCGACTGGGACAGCATGCGGCCGAACTTCTTCCTGATGTTCCCGCGCCAGGTGCTGCAACAGCGCGCCGGCATGTGGCTCACCAGTTTCTATCTCGAGCCCGGGCGCAAGGAACTGCTGAACGAGCTGGTGCGCGAGTATCCGACCATCTCGGTGCTCGAGATGGATGCGCTGCTCGCGCAACTGCGCGGCATCATCAGGCAGTTGTCGCTGGCGGTGGAGTTCGTGTTGCTGCTGCTGTTCGTGTCCGGCGCGCTGGTGATGATAGCCAGCGTGCAGGCGGGGCTCGATGGACGCTTCCAGGAAAGCGCGATCCTGCGCGCGCTGGGTGCGGGAAGGCGCCTGGTGCTCGGCAGCCTGATCATCGAGTTCGCGCTGCTGGGGCTGTTTGCGGGCCTGCTTGCCACGATGGGTGCCGAGTTGGCGGGCTGGTACATCCAGACGCGGATCATGGACATGGATTTTCGCCTGCATCCGCTGCTGTGGCTGAGCGGACCGGTGTGCGGCGCTACGGTGGCGGCGCTGCTGGGCCTGATGTCGTGTCGCCGGGTAGTGAACACGCCACCGATCACGGTGTTGCGCGATCTCGGCTGATCAGGAGCGCGTGGTTTCGCGGCGTTGCTGGCGCTGCACCATCACCAGGTACTGTTCGAGCAGCTTGGACGCGCCACTGTTGAGTCCGTCGAGGAGCACGCCGACCACGGTATAGCGATAGGGCTGGCGGCGGAATTCAAAGCTTCGCACCTCGAGATCGCAACCGATGTCGCCGACGCCCGGTATGCTCAGCGTGCAATTACGCAACACCGGGGTGGTGCGCAGATGCTCGCTGAGGTTGCCCTGGCAACTGAAGCATGCGCCTGCGAGCGACATGTTCAGCACCGTGCACAGCAGCTTGTTGCCTTCCGGGTCACGGATGCGCAAGCGCACTCCCGCGTCGGCATCGACCGGAACGCGAAAGTTGCGCCGCCGCTGTTTCGCTTCGACCGCATCCGGCAGCGCCAGGCGGTAAGCCGGGATGCCGTCCTGCTCGGTGATGCTGATCGACTTGACCCAGGTGCTGAAGCGCACCGGTATGCCACGGCGTATGCTGGTGATTTCGACCTCGTCGCCGGGGGAGACGAAAAAGGCGCCGTGCGAGGGAAACAACTCGTCGATCAGCACGTAGCGCTCGAGTGGATCGACTTTCAGGATCAGGCTCTGGTAGGTGTTGTCGGCCCGCCCCGGAAAACGGACCTCGACGAAACTGCGCTCCTCGACCATCTGTTGCAGGCGGATCACGGTCTGTTCGAAACTCGCCTGGCTGGTTTCCGCCACCGGTTCCGCCTCGGTCTCGTCGTTGCGCGTCCTGGACAGCAGGCTGCCAATCAGTTTTTTCAACCCGCCTTCCGCCATGCGCGTCCGCCATCCTGTGCTGCTTGAAGCCGCTGGCAGTATAACCCACGGCAAATCTATAGTATTCCGCTGAAACCCGGTGGTATCGAAGGGGGGGAGGGCAATGGATCCGGGATCGGGAGACAGAATCCGCAGGGTGACCGGCGCCAGTCGCGAACCACGGTGTGCGATGGCCAGGGCACGCGCCACCCAGGGTGTCGACCTCGTTCTTGCATCGTTGCTGGTTCTGCTGATGCTGCGCGCCCTGCCGGTTGCAGCCGGAGATTTGCCAGGCTGGTCGCGAATCGATTTCGAGGCGCACAAGTTCCTGCTCAGCGCCACCGCCAGCGTGCGGCTGCGCCATGCGGATCGCGCCGAGTTGCTCGAGGTGCCAGGTTACGAGGTCCGCGTTGCGCCACCGGGATCGTTGCTGCGCATGGAAGCCGCGAGTTCATTTCTGATGTCCGAATCGCGGACGCTGTTGTGGCTCGATGGCGACACCGTGCAATTGTTGCAGAAGGAGCGTATCGATGAGCGTGGCTACGGACGCTACAAATCGAGCCGTGTTCTTCGCGACGGCATCTACCGGTGGCAGCGACGTGCCGAGGCCGATGACGCCAACGCCGAACCGGCAAGCTGGCGCATAAAACGTGAAGGCTTCAGCCCGACAGCGCCGATCGGTGATCGTGCGTATACGGATACCCTGGCGCTGTTGCTGGCCGCCGCGGCGTTGGTGCAGCGCGGCGACGCGGTCGTTGAGTGGTTGGTATACGATGACGGGGCTTTGCGCGAGGTCACCATGCGCGCCGATGGCGAGGTGGATTTGCGTATTCCCCATCGGCAATGGCAGGGTGATAAAACGATGCGTATCAGTACCCCGACCCGCTGCCTGCGGGTGCGCGTGGCGGCGCGCAGCCAGGCCACGGAAGAAGCGGAGTTCAGCCTGCTGGGGCTGCGCGGCGAGTTGCTGATGTACCTCGACCTGCGCTCGGGCGCGGTGCTGCGTATCAGTGGTCAGGAGCCCCGGATCGGGGCGCTGACGATCAATGCCACCCGCGTCTACCTCGTGCAGTAACCGCGAGATTGGGGGCCGCGCGCAGATCGAAGAGTCAGAGGCGGTGCTACGCAGCCTCGTCTGGTACGCCGAAATAATGCTGATAGCGCCGAAAATACTCGCGCTGGCGGCGCACCTCGTCGCTCTCTCCCAGGCCGTATTCGTGGCGCCCGAACTTGCCCTTGGGTTTATCTCGCAGGTATTGGCGCATCCGCGCTTCGACCTCGACAGTCAACGTCAACCCGAGCTGGCGGTAAACGCTGCGCAACGCCACCAGCGGCTGTTCGACCAGATCCGCATACAAAGAGTTGGAGCACTGCTGTCGGGGAATGGCGTCTTGCTCCAGCCAATCGATCACCCGATCGAGCCGCATCGCCATATGGTGCGGTGACAGCAAGCCCTCGAACGCCGTCACGTCCAGCGGCTTGTCGCTGCGCATCCAGTAAAAGGTACCGGCAAGGTTGGTCACCGACGCCTGTGCGCGCAGCGGATCGCGATGAGTGAACAACACCCGCGCATCGGGGAAAATTCGGAATAGCACAGGCAGATAATTGAGGTGCGAGGGTGCTTTCAACAGCCAGTGCGTGCGCGGGTTACGCCACTGCCACAGCTGCAGCATCCGCCGGTAGAAAGCATACGGATACTCCCAGTTTGCCCGCGTGGAAAGCCATTCCATGTAACTGGGCACCTGGAACAAAAAGGGAATATTCTCGCTAACGAAGGTGCAGGACTGCGCGATGATGCACTCGTTGGGCAGCCGTGCATCCATCTCGTGCATGGTGGCGTAGCTTGGGGTCACCCGGCTCCATTGCGTGATCAGCTGCTGGCAGCGCTCGATGCGCGGATCAGTATCGTAAGTCGCACGCTTGGGTGGCGGATAGGGGAACATCATTTCCCAGTGTCGGGGCGAGCCGAACTGCGGATCCTGGGACAACAGCTCGAACAGGATCGAGGTGCCCGATCGTGACAAGCCGGCGATTACCAGCGGCCGATCGATGACTTCATCGGCGATTTCGGGATGCTGCCTGAACGCCGCCTCGACGCCCAACAGCGCCTGCAGCCAGACCAGAATATCGCTGCGTGTCATCAGCCTGCCGAAATAATGCAGCTCGGCTTCCTCGTTGAGGGACCTGATCAGGATTTCAAAGGGTTCGCGCCACTCATCGCTGCCGAAATCGTTGAAGCCCGTGGCGCGCCTGGCGGTACCGATCAGCTCATCGGCCTCCAGCGGCACCAGGTTTCTGATATCCGCGTGCAGTGCCTCGGCATTGAAGCGCCGCAGCCAGTCGGGTCTCGGCGGTGGTGTCCAGTGTATTTCGCGGTTATCCATCATGCTCTTCTCATCATCGTCCGCTGCGCCGGTGATCCGCGCCCGGAATCTGCGGATCAGGGTCAGTATCCGAAACGCCTGGTCACGCCGCGCCGGCGCGCGGCGAGCTGCTCGCGGCGCTCCGCCGGAGTAATTCGTCTGACCGTGGCAGGCACGTGGTCGCTCAACGCGCTGAACTCGATCTGCGTACATTGGGGGATTGGCTGTCGTTCCGACAGCATCCAGCGATAAGTGATATAGCCTGCAGCAAAGCCGGAGCAGTCCAGCCAGTTGGGCAGGCCGGGATCGGTATGCGCCACCACCACGATCAGCTCGCCGTCGTCCTCGAGCCGTGCATAGTGCATATTGGTATTGGAGAGTCGATAGCGGTAGTCCATCGTCTCCCACCAGCAATTGCCGAACTCCACACCCCAAAACACGCATTGCGGCGGCACCACGCGGATGATCAGTGCCTCATCCGGCGGCAGCTGCCAGTAACAGACCAGTGGATCGCCGCCCGGTGTGGCATCGATCCGGTTTTTTTCCAGCTGCCAATAGGAACGAAATTGATTCGGGTAATCCTTCCATTTCTCCAGCATCGCGGGCCAGTATTCGATCGAATCCTGCAGCCATCGTCCGGCGTCCCCGAGACCCTGCGCCAAGCCCGCCGGCGACAACTGTGGCGGCGGCAGCGCGGGTCCCGAGATGCGATCGATCTGCGCGCGCAGCGGGCGTTCGTTCTCCCAATCGGCGAAATACTGGCGGATGGTGACGCGAAAGGTGCCGGGAGTGGTGCGCAGCCAGTTGCCAGGCTGTGGATCGGGGCCGATAAGGAGTTCGAAACTGCCATCGACTTCGGTTTTCAACTCATGTCCGTAGAGCGTGCTGACCACGCGCCCACCCCAGGGCGTTGTGCCGGTCTCGACGGCTACCACCGAAAAATAGCGCGAGGTGCCGCGGTCGCCACTGATCCGGTAGAGATCGGTGCCGTTGATCTGGGCGCCGACGTAGACGCAGTCCGAGTTGTCACCGCCCTGCTTGCGGGTGGGATCGAAATAGCGAGCCAGCTCGGGGAACAGCGGGTCCTTGTATTCGTAGTTGAACTGCAGCGCCAGGGAGATGTTGCGGGCAATCTGCTGGAATCCGGCGGCACGATCCAGCGAATAGGGCGGCACCTGCTCGCGCAGCGGAATGCGGCCTGCCGCTTTCAAATCGTCGCAAAAACGATCCCACGCCGCAGCAAGCTCGGCGATGTCATTGTTGGCAGTCATGGCAATCGACCCTCGGCTTGGCGAGCAACGCAGCGGCAAATGCTCGCGGCAGGTGTGAAGCCCGACCCATCGTGGTTCGCGGGTCGGACTTTATTGCTGTGCCGGCGGCGCGGGAGCGCTATTGCTCAGGGCAGCAGATGCGCCACCGCATCACGCTCCTCGGCCAGCTCCTTCTCGGTTGCCTGCAGGCGGGCACGCGAGAAGTCGTTGACGGCTGCTCCCTGAACGATCTGCCAGTCGCCGTCGCGGCAGGTGCAGGGGAATGAAAAGATCAAGCCTTTCTGGATGCCATAGCTGCCATCGCTGCAGACACCCATGCTGACCCAGTCGTTCTCCGGCGTGCCGAGTGCCCAACTGCGCATATGGCCGATCGCGGCGTTGGCCGCGGATGCCGCACTCGAGGCGCCACGCGCCTTGATCACGGCGGCGCCGCGCTGCTGCACCGTGGGGATGAACTCTTGCTCGTACCACTGCTGGTCCACCAACTCGAGTGCCGCCTTGCCGTTGACCCGGGCGTTGAACAGGTCCGGGTACTGGGTGGAGGAGTGGTTGCCCCAGATGGTCATGTGGCTCACCGCGTTCACATCGCTCCCGGTCCTGACCGCAAGCTGGGTCATGGCGCGGTTGTGATCGAGGCGGGTCATCGCGGTGAAGCGACGCGGATCGATGTCGGGCGCGTTGCGCTGGGCGATCAGGGCATTGGTGTTGGCCGGGTTACCGACCACCAGCACCCGGATATCGCGCGCGGCCACGGCATTGATCGCCTTGCCCTGTACCGAGAAAATTGCCGCGTTGGCTTCCAGCAGATCCTTGCGCTCCATGCCCGGTCCGCGCGGCCGGGCGCCGACCAGCAGTGCATACTGCGCATCGCGAAAGGCCTCTTCGGCCTGGTCGGTGCACACCATGCCCGCCAGCAGCGGGAAGGCGCAGTCATCGAGTTCCATCGCGACACCGCGCAGCGCTTCGAGCGCCGGAGTGATCTCGAGCATATGCAGAATCACCGGCTGATCGGGCCCAAGCATCGCGCCCGAGGCAATGCGGAACAGCAGGCTGTAGCTGATCTGGCCGGCGGCGCCGGTTACGGTTACACGAACGGGTTTTTTCATCACGGGTTCCTGTGCAGTGGGGATGCCTGGCGTTTGCCCGCCGTGAGGGCAGCGGACTTTGGAGGCTGGCGATTGTAAAGGGTGAATCCCGCTCGCGCCATCGCCCCACGCAACTGTGACCGGGTCGCGGGACGTGGGCGCGCCATTGGCATTAGAATGCGCGCCCGTTCAAGCCGACAGGGAGCACGGTCGTGACGCCGGCGGATCCGCGAAAAAGCCGTACCGAATTCAACAAGTTGCAGAAACGCCTGCGGCGCAACGTGGCGCGTGCGATCGATGATTTCCGCATGATCGAGAGCGGCGATCGCGTGATGGTGTGCCTGTCGGGAGGCAAGGATTCCTACGGAATGCTCGATATCCTGCTGAACCTGCAGCGGACCTCCACCCTCGAATTCGAGATCGTCGCGGTCAATCTCGACCAGAAGCAACCCGGCTTTCCCGAGGAGGTGCTGCCGCGCTACCTCGAATCGATCGGCGTGGCTTTCCATATCCTCGAGCGCGATACCTACAGCATCGTCAAATCGGTGATCCCGGAAGGGAAGACCACCTGCGGTCTGTGCTCGCGCCTGCGGCGGGGCAATCTATACAGCTTTGCCCGCGAGATCGGCGCGAGCAAGATCGCCCTCGGGCATCATCGCGACGATATTATCGAGACGCTGTTCCTCAACATGTTCTTCAACGGGAAGTTGAAGGCGATGCCGCCCAAGCTGTTGAGCGACGCCGGTGACAATGTCGTAATCCGGCCGCTCGCCTATTGCAGGGAAGAGGATCTGGCAGCGTTCGCCGCATGCCGGGACTTTCCGCTCATTCCCTGCAACCTGTGCGGCTCGCAGGAAAACCTGCAGCGTCAGGAAATCAAGAACATGTTGCGTGACTGGGAGCGACGCTATCCCGGGCGCAAGGAGGCGATTTTCTCGGCGTTGTCCCATGTTGCTCCCTCGCAGCTCGCCGATGTCGCGTTGTTTGATTTCGCCTCGTTGCGTGCGCAACTCCCGCTGGCGCAACGTATCGGTGCCCTGAATATCTAGAGCCTGTCTCCTGGCGGTAACTGGCCCGGATTATGCAGCCGCAATCCGAAGAGTCTCCGTCGATGCCGATATCGTCAAATATCCGTCGTCGGTGCGCCCGCTCGTGACCGCGAACGGGTTCTCGGGCATTTTTCGGTCAGGGGAGAAAGCAAATGGTCGAGCGCGCGGATATCAGCCAGGTGTTGTCACAGATGCGGGCGGTGCAGGCCCAGCTGCAACGGCCGGTCAATGATGTTTCTGCGGCGGCCATTGCACCGGCTCAGTTCCAGCGTCCGCAGCCGGAGGCGAGCTTCGGGGAATTGTTCAGCCGTGCCATCGACAGCGTCAACGATACCCAGCAACAGGCCAACCGCCTGCGCGATTCCTATGAAGGCGGACAGGCCGGGGTTAGCCTGACGCAGGTGATGGTAGCTGCCGAGAAATCGGGCGTCGCCTTCGAGGCGATGACCCAGGTGCGCAACAAGCTGGTCGATGCCTACAAGGAAATCATGAGCATGCCGGTTTGAACCGGCTGAGGGCGAGGGGGAGCTAGGCAGCCATGGCCGACAACGAACAGGGCGCGGGCAGTCAGCTTCCGGTCCTGACGGGAGCGGCGGCGGCATTGCCGGCCAACCCTTATCTGGAGGGGATCGCGCGCCTGCCGATTCCGCGCCAGATCGGTGTGATCGTCGGGCTGGCGGCCAGCGTTGCTCTGGCGGTGTGGGTCGTGATCTGGTCGCAGGGCGCAGATCTGCGACCCCTGTACGGCAGCCTCGAGCACCTCGATGCAGCGGCCGTGGTCAGTGTCCTCGAGTCGAACAAGATCCGTTATCGCATCGACGAGAACAGCGGGATACTGCTGGTCGATGCCGCCCGCATCAACGATGCACGGTTGAAGCTCGCTGAAGCCGGCATGCCGGCCGAGACGGCCGCGGGCTTCGAGCTGCTGGACCAGGAGCAGGGTATCGGGACCAGCCAGTTCATGGAGACCGCGCGTTTCCGTCGCAGCCTCGAAGGAGAGCTGGCTCGCACCATTTCGAGCATCACCAGCGTCAAGGGCGCACGGGTGCATCTGGCCATTCCCGAACGCTCGGTGTTTCTGCGCGATCAGCGCAAGCCGAGCGCATCGGTGCTGCTCGAAGTGCTGGCGGGGCGCAGCGTGGCGGAGAGCCAGGTGCGCGCGATCGGCAACCTGGTCGCCTCCAGTGTTCCGGATCTGCAGCTTGCCGAGGTCACGATCGTCGATCAGAAGGGCAACCTGCTGTCGAACTTTAGCCAGGACGCGGACGCCGCGGCCGCCAACAAGCAGCTCGAATACACCGCGAAGCTGGAGATGCAACTCGTGGAGCGCGTCCAGCGCATGCTCGATCCGGTGCTCGGCAGCGGTCGCTACAAGGCGGAGGTAACCGCCGACGTGGATTTCACCGCGGTGGAACAGACCGACGAGATCTACAACCCGGACCTTCCGGCGATACGCAGCGAGCAGAAACTCGATGAACAGCGCTTGCCGGGCGATGCCGGTGCCGGGATACCGGGAGCGCTCAGCAACCAGCCTCCGGCTACGGGCGCGGCACCGGAAGTCGCGACCGCGGCAGCCGGTACCGAGGCGGTCGCAGTCGAGCAGCCGCGCAATGTGCGCAGCCAGTCGACCCGGAATTACGAACTCGATCGTTCGCTCAGTTACACCCGTCACCAGGTCGGGCGGGTGCGTCGCCTCAGCGTGGCGGTGGTGCTCGACAACCAGAGCAGCGTCAATGCCGAAACCGGAGAACGCTCCAGCGTGGCCTGGGATCCGGCGACGCTCGAGCGCATCACCACGCTGGTGCGCGATGCGGTGGGTTACGATGCCGCGCGTGGCGATAGCGTGAACGTGGTCAATGCCGCGTTTTTCAGCGTTCCCGAAGGCGAAGAGGAGTCCGTTTCGATTCCTTTCTGGCAGCAGACCTGGTTTTTCCCGGTGCTGAGACAGAGCGTGGGAGTGTTGTTTATACTGCTGCTGGTTCTCGCGGTGATACGCCCGGTGTTGCGTTCGCTGAGCAGCAACGTGAAGCAGTTGCGCGCCATCGAAGAGCGCCATCGAGTCGAGAAAATGCTCGCCGAGGCTGCAGCTGCACAGGCCGTCGATGACGAAAAACTGATGCTGCCCGGACCCAAGCGCGAGTACGAACGGCGTCTTTCGGCGGTGCAGACGATGGTCGAGGGCGATGCCGAGCGGGTAGCCCAGGTGGTGCGCAAGTGGGTAGGAGAAAATGACTGAGCAAGTGGCGGGGCTCGAGCATCTGAAGCCGCTCGAGCAGGCGGCAATCCTGTTGCTGTCGGTTGGTGAGAGCAACGCCGCACGCATCCTGCGCTATCTGTCGCCCAAGGAGGTGCAGCGGGTGGGCTCGCAGATGACCCGTATGAACGATATCAAGGTCGACGATGTGAACCTGGTGCTCGAGCAGTTCCTGGTCGAAGTCGGCGCGGCGACCGGTCTCAGCATGGGAACCGAAAACTATATTCGCAACGTGCTGATCGAGGCGCTCGGCGACGAGCGCGCCAATACCCTGATCGACCAGATCCTGATGAGTGACAAGACCAAGGGTCTGGAGGCGCTGCGCTGGATGAACCCGAAGCTGGTCGCCAACACGATCCGCAGTGAACACCCCCAGATCCAGGCGGTCATCCTGTCGTATCTGCACGCCGACCAGGCGGCCGAGGTGCTGACCTACTTCAGTGAAGCGGCACGCGCGGAGCTGGTGCTGCGCGTCGCGACGATGGAGACCCTGAACGCCTCCGCGCTGAAGGAACTCAACAAGATCGTGGAAGGCGAGTTGAGCGGCAGCGGTTTGCAGCAGGGCCAGAGGATGGGCGGCGTCAAGTTCGTGGCCGAGATCATGAACAATCTCGATAGCGCGGCGGAGCAGGCGCTGCTCGACCAGATCAAGGAGTCGGACGAGGTGCTCGGAAGTCGCATCCAGGACATGATGTTCGTGTTTGACGACCTCAAGGATGTCGACGCCGGAGGCATCCAGGCGCTGTTGCGCGAGGTTTCCTCGGAAGTGCTGGTGCTGGCGCTGAAGGCCGCGGACGAGGAGCTGAAGGCCAAGATCTTCGGCAACATGTCCAAGCGTGCCGGGGAGTTGCTCAAGGAGGATCTCGAAGCCAAGGGGCCAGTGCGCGTGAGCGATGTGGAGAACGCGCAGCGCGAGATTCTCGCCGTGGCGCGACGCATGTCGGATGCCGGAGAGATCAGCCTCGGCGGCAGTTCGGAGGCCATGATATGAGCTGTGCGCCGTCATGGCAGGCACATTGAATGAGCCAGCGGCGCATCCCCGCGCAACGATCGCTGGCCTATACCCGCTGGTCGTTGCCGGCGGTCGGGCAGGGCCCGGTGCTGAAGGCCGAAGCCGCCCGTAGCGAGCGTCCTGCGCCGGCGCCGCTGGCCGAGCCCTGGCGTCGTGAATCTCTCGAAGAGCAACTGGTGGCGAATATCCGCTCCGGTCGCTTCGCGGCGGGAATCAGCGCCAGCGAGCTCGAGGCGATCGTGCGCGATGCCGCGGAGGAGGGACGCGAGGACGGGTATGCCGAGGGCTTTGCCAAGGGGCTGCAGGAAGGACATGTCCAGGGACGCGCCGATGGGCTCGCTGCCGGGCGTGGGATCATCGAGGACGCAGCCACGCGTTTTGCGACGCTGATCGACGGCATTCAGAATCCGCTGCAGCATCAGACAGAAAAACTGCGTGCGGCGATGCTCTCACTGGCCACGCGCGTTGCGCGCGCGGTCATAAGAAGCGAACTCCGCACCCAGCCGCAAAGTATCGAACGGGTGGTGGCCGAGGCGCTCGCCGCGCTGCCGCTTGGCGCCCGCAACGTCCGTGTGTTCGTCTGCGCGGCCGATCGGGAACTGCTCGGGCAATTCGGCGGCGAGGCACGCAACTGGCCGCTCGATGTCGATGACTCCCTGGAGCCCGGAGACTGCCGCGTCGAGGCGCGGGATTCGGTGATCGACTACAGCGTGTCGGCGCGCCTCGACGCGATGCTTGCACAGCTCCATGCAGGCGGGGCAGATGAGCCGTGATATTGCGGAGTATGTGCGGCGGCTGGAGGCCGGGCTGCGGGTGGATTGCGCACCCGTTGCGCAAGGCAGCCTGACCCGTGTGGTCGGGATGACCCTGGAAGCCGTGGGCATCGATGCCGCGCTCGGCCAGCGCTGCCTCATCGTCGCGCCGGGAGCACGCTCGGTCCAGGCCGAGGTTGTGGGATTCGCCGCGGATCGGGTGTTCCTGATGCCTACCGAACGGGTCGCGGGCTTGCGTCCCGGACTGCGGGTGCGCCCGCTTGTGCAGCAGTCCACGGTGCCGGCCGGAGATGGCTTGCTGGGCCGGGTGCTGGGCGGTTCGGGCCAACCCCTGGACGGACGCGGCGCGCTGCACGGCGTGCACTTCGTCGAACTCGACGCGCATCCGATCAACCCCTTGCATCGCGCCCCGATCCGCAAGGTGCTCGATGTCGGGGTGCGCTCGCTGAACGGTTTGCTGACGGTCGGGCGCGGGCAGCGGCTCGGCATTTTCGCCGGCAGCGGTGTCGGCAAGAGCATGCTGCTGGGCATGATGACACGCTTCACGGAAGCCGACGTGACCGTGGTCGCGCTGGTCGGCGAGCGCGGGCGCGAGGCGCGCGAATTCGTCGAGGATATTCTTGGTGCAGACGGCATGCGGCGCGCGGTGGTAGTGGTCTCGCCGGCCGATGATGCGCCGCTGATGCGCCTGCGCAGCGCACGGCTGGCGACGCGTATCGCCGAGGATTTTCGTGATCGCGGCAGCAACGTGCTGTTATTGATGGATTCGCTGACCCGTTTTGCGCACGCACAGCGCGAGGTCGGCCTGGCGGTTGGCGAGCCACCGGCAACGCGCGGCTATCCGCCGTCGGTGTTTGCGCGCATCCCGGAGCTGGTCGAGCGCGCGGGAAACGGCGAAATCGGTCACGGTTCGATCACGGCGTTCTATACGGTGCTTACCGAGGGTGACGACATGCAGGATCCGGTGGCGGACGCCGCGCGTGCGATACTCGACGGCCACGTGGTGTTGTCGCGAACCCTGGCCGAGGAAGGCCTCTACCCGGCGGTCGACATCGAGGCCTCGATAAGCCGCGCCATGCCCGCCATTGCCGACCCCGAGCACCGGCGCAATGCGCAGGAATTCAAGAAGCTGTATGCGCGTTTTCAGCAGAACCGCGACCTGATCAGCGTCGGCGCCTATGCGCCGGGCAGCGACGAGGACACGGATCGGGCGATCGCGCGGATGCCGGTGATGCGCGCCTATCTGCAGCAGGGGCTCGATGAGCGTGTTGATCACCCGAGCAGCGTCCGGCAACTGGCGATGCAGTTTGACAATGCACCCGCCGAAGTGCGTCCCGCAGCGACGGCCGCACGCCGGCAACTGCGCAGCGCGCTGCCGGTGGCGCCGGTCGAGACCCCGTGAAACGCTCGCGGCGTCTGCAGACCCTGGTGCGCCTGGCCGGAGCGGCCGAGCGCCAGGCCCGGCTGCGCCTGGCGCAGACCAGCCAGGACCTGGGGCGAAAAGAGCAGCAGGGCCGCTTGCTCGAGTCCTATGATGTGGAATACGCCGCGGGCTGGATCGAGCGCGGGCGCGTCGGGCTGAGCGGTGCGGACCTCGGTCGGCTGGCCGCGTTTCGCGCGAGCCTTGCTTCGACCATCGAGATCCAGCAGGAAGCCGTGCGAACCGCACGTACCCAGCTGGCGCGGGACGCGGGCAACTGGTCGCAGGAGCGCAATCGTATGCGTGTATTCGGAGACCTCGTCGAGCGTGCGCGCGACCAGGAGCGGCGCGTGGCGGAGCGCAGGGAGCAGCGTGCAATCGATGACCTGCGCGCCGGTGGTGTCGATACCGGTGAGTAACGGGCTGAAGATCCTGGTGGCGGACGATTTCGAGAGCATGCGCCGGATAGTGCAGCATGCGCTGAACAGTGTCGGCTTTCACGATGTGACGCTGGTCGGGGATGGGAGCGCCGCACTGGCCCTGTTGCAGAACGGTTCCTTCGACTGTCTGATTACCGATGCGCTGTTGCCCCAACTCGATGGTCTCGAACTGTTGCGTGCGGTACGCGCGGATCCGCGATTGCACTCCCTGCGCGTACTCATGCTCAGCGCCGAGGCGCAGCGCGCGCAGATCATCGAGGCGATGCAGGCAGGCGTCGATGGCTACCTGGTCAAGCCGTTCACGGCAGCCACCCTCAAGGCCAGGATCGAACGGGTGATGGCGGGCAGCGGGTCCCAGCCGGCGAGCCGCGGAGTATGAAGGCGGCTGGCGCGGCAGTTGCATTGCGGGTTGAGGGGATCTCGCAACCACTGGATACCGCGAATGACATCAGTATCTTTGAATGGCGTGGCCGGCTTGCTCGGTGCACCGTTGACGATGGCGCTGGATGCGGGGTCGCAGGTGCCGGGTGGCTCGCCGCAAGGCGTGGCAAGCGAGGCCCTGGATGGATTTCAGAAGTTGTTGGCGCAGCATATAAATAATATCAATAAGAAGTTGCAACTTGCAGAAAATAAAGAATTAAATATCAATTTTTCGATGGAAAACCTCACCGTTCCCATAACCCCTGAAGCGATCGCCAGCGAGCTGCTGGCAAACGGCATCGGCGTGCAGGCAGCGACGCAGGGTCAGCTTGAGCCGGGGTCAGCGGGAGGGCCCGCAAGCAGCACCCTCGCACTGGCGCTCGGCAAGCCGCCAGTTGCCGGCGAGGGCAAGGAATTGCCGGCGGGAGGCGAGGCTTTGCCGACGATCGCGGGTGTACCCGGGGAGGGTGCCGGCGTATTCGGGTCCGAATCCGGTATGGCGAAACCCGGCGCTGATACATTGCCGCTGGCATTCGCGGCGATGCGCACCCTCGCGCAGTCCGGTCGCGACATACTGGCGCAGCTCGCGGCGGCTTCCGGTCGGACCGAGGACGATCTGCTCCGTGATCCGCGGGCGCTGTTGCAAGCCGCCGCAGCCATGGCCACCCCGGCCGCGCTGAGCGCTGCCGAGGCGCGACTGCCAACGCCCGATCGCGGCGCGCTCGCGGGCCAGGGCGCCATGGGCGAGACGGTCGTTGCCGGGATTGAGTCCCGCAACGCGGCGGATGCGGGCACGTCCCCCGCTTTGGTGCCGGCTATCGCTGGCGCGGCTGGTGGTTCGAGACCCTCAATCAATGCTGGCGCAGCGGAGCTCGCGGCGTTGGATTCGCTGGCGGCCGTGGTGCAGCGGACGCAGGTCAATACGGCCGCCGCGGCAGCGCCGGTTGCCGGCGCAGGCGGTGGCACAGCCGCTGCCCCCGGCACCCCGCAACAAACTGCC
Organism: Gammaproteobacteria bacterium; assembly: GCA_016705365.1. Classification (NCBI taxonomy): domain Bacteria; kingdom Pseudomonadati; phylum Pseudomonadota; class Gammaproteobacteria; species Gammaproteobacteria bacterium. Next base: position 57,489 of record JADIYI010000002.1, read on the forward strand.
GCAGCAATTCCGCTCGAGCCAATGATTGCCGGGCGTAACGAGCAGGGCGCGGGGTTGTCGCGCACCGGCGCCGATCAGCGGCAGTCGTCCGGGGCGACGAAGGAGAGCGGGCGTGATCGACCCCCGATCCCGGTTCCGGGTGCACCCGGCCTGGATCAGGCACAGCGCCATGACGCCGTGGCGCTGAGCGCCGCGCGCCTGCTCCACGATACCGTGGCCCGCGCCTCCGATCCGAAAGTGACGGCCGAACCGGCGCCGCTTCACGGCGCCGGCCCGTTGCACGCAGTCCCGGCGCCGCGCTTGGATTCCGTTGTTGCGGGTGCCGCCACCGTCGCGGCCTTGCCGCTTGCGTCCGGCGCCTGGGGCGAACTGCTCGGCGAGCGAATTCGTTGGCTGTCAACGGGCAACATGGATACGGCTGATATCCACCTCGATCCGCCGGAGCTCGGTCCCTTGCAGGTCAAGGTGCAGGCACATCGTGACGGCACCAGTGTGCAGTTCACCACCCACAGCGCCGTCGTGCGCGACATGGTGGAGCAGTCCCTGCCGCGGCTGCGGGAAATGCTCGAGGGCAGCGGCATGAACCTGCTCGATGTGAACGTTGCCCAGCACCAGGACGGGGGAGGACAGGGGCGTCGCGAGGCGCTGGCGGACATCGCCCCCTATGCCGAACCGCTGCTTGCGCTCGATCCGGCAGCTGGTCATCCGGCGGCTGCGCGCCCGCACCGCGGGCTGGTTGATTACTATGCCTGAGTCCGGGTGTCACGGAGCCGCGTGCGTGCTACCGGGTGCCATCCCCGTGTGTTAACTTCCGATCTCCCGGATCAACGGCGGCCGCGATGGCATGCCGATTGCTCGCATTCACTGGTCGAGTTGAGCGTGACGGAAGATTGGCATGGAAAAAGACAATAACGACGATAATGACTCTGCGGGGGAACTGGATGCTGGTGCTGCCGCCGCCGGCAGGAAGAAAAAGCTGCTGATCATCGCCGCCGCAGTCGGCTTGCTGCTCGTGCTGGGCGGTGGGGCAGCGTGGTTCCTGCGTTCCGGTGACGCCGGGACCGCAGATTCCGCAGCGACGGTTGCGACGCCGGCACCGGCGATCTACGCCTCGCTCGGTGAGCGCTTCGTGGTGACGCTGCAGCAGGAGGGGAAGCAGCGCTACTTCCAGGTTTCGCTCAGCGTGATGGCACGCGAGCAATCCGCCATCGATGCGCTGACGGTTCACGCGCCGCTGATCAGGGGGCGACTGGTGAGCCTGCTGGGATCACAGGATTTTGCCGCACTGCAGACCGAGCAGGGCAAACTGGCCTTGCGTGCCTCGATACTCGGCACGGTGCAGGAAATTCTCACCGCGGAGACCGGGCACGCGGGTGTCGAACAGGTGTTTTTCACGGAATTCGTGCTCCAGTAACGAGCGGCGAGATCCACAGGCAACGGAGTCCGGGCGTGCAGGAATTGCTGTCACAGGAGGAAATCGACGCGCTGTTGCACGGTGTGGACGAGGGCGAGGTGGAGGTCGAATATGGTGTGCCTGCGGCCGATGTGCAGGAGTACGATCTCAGCACCCAGGATCGCGTCGTCAGGGGGCGCATGCCATCGCTGGAGCGCGCCAACGAACGCTTCGCACGCCATCTGCGCACCGGTTTCCGCGGCTTGCTGCGACGCGGTCTCGAGGTCGGTTACGACGGGATGCAGATCCAGAAATTCGGCGAGTACTTTACCAACCTGCTGGTACCGACCAGCATCAACGTGGTTCGCCTGCAGCCCCTGCCGGGGCTTGCCCTGATCGTGATGGACGCCCAGTTGGTGTTCCTGCTGGTAGATAATTTTTTCGGTGGCGGGCGTTTCAATGCCAAGGTCGAGGGGCGCGAATTCACGCCGTCCGAGACGCTGGTTGTCGACCGCGCGCTGGAGACGGTGTTTGGCGAACTGCAAAAGGCATGGGGCGTGCTGGCGGCGATAAAGGTCCAGTTGCTGCAGAAGGAAGCCAGCGCGGATGCGACCACCAGCTACAATCCCAACGATATCGCGGTGATCAGCAGCTTCAGTGTCGATTTCGATGTGAGTGGAGGCAAGTTGCACCTGGTGGTGCCCTACGGCATGATCGAGCCGATACGTGAACTGCTCGATCGCTCGTCGGTTACCGAGGCCGATGCACGGGATTCCCGCTGGGAGGCGGCGCTGAAGGAGAACATCAAGGACGCAATGATCGATCTCCGCTGCAAGGTGGCCGAGACGGAGATATCCCTGCGCGAGGTGATCGATCTCGATGTCGGTGACGTGATCCCGATCGAGATTCCGCAACCGGTGCTGCGCGCCGACACGATACCCCTGTTCAGTGTGCGCCTCGGTACCCTGAAGGGTAACCTTGCCCTGCAGGTTCTGAACAAGATTGATCGGCCCGGCTGAGGCTCGGGCAAACAGGAAGCGTCGCGATGGAAAATCAGGATCCGAACAACACGCCTCAAAGCGGGAAGCCGGCACAGCCCGACGATCTTCCCGAATTCAGCGGCACCGGCAACCCGGCGAAGGCGAACCCGGATCTAGAGATGATTCTCGACATCCCGATCCGTCTTTCGATGGAGATCGGCAATACCCAGATCTCGATCCGCCACCTGCTGCAACTGGGACAGGGCTCGGTGATCGAACTCGATCGCCTGGCGGGCGAGCCGCTCGACGTGCTGGTCAACGGCACGCTGATCGCGCATGGCGAGGTGGTGGTGGTGAACGAGAAATTCGGCATCCGCATGACCGACGTGATCAGCCCCTCGGAACGCATCAAGAAACTTGCCTGAAGGCATTTTCGTCCGCACCGCGGGCACCGCAATCGCTGGCACGCACCTTGCTCAACCTGCTCCGGGTGACAACAATCTGGCGCGGGTGGCAGCATGGCGATGGGGGTGACATCTGGCGCGGCGGGTAGCGGCGACATCTGGCAGGTCACGCTGGCGCTGGCTGCGGTGGTGCTAGCGATCCTGGCACTGGCCTGGCTGCTCAAGCGGCTCCAGCGCGGTGTGATCTCCGGTTCCGCACATCTCAAGGTGGTTGCCTCGTTGCCGGTTGGTCCGCGCGAGCGGGTATTGCTGGTGGATGTGGCGGGTACCCAGGTGCTGCTCGGTGTAACAGCGCAGCAGATCACTGCACTGCACCGCTTCGGTGGCCAGGTAGTGGCTCCGGAGACCCGGGGCGCGGCTGATTTCGCGACCCGGTTGCGTCAGGCGATCGGCGCCGGGGGCGCGCCATGAGAGCAGGTCGCGCGCTGGTAATCGCGGTGCCGGTGTTGCTGACCGTGCTGCTGTTGGCGCCTGGGGTCGTGGTGGCCCAGACTGACCCGGTCTCGATCCTGAGCGCCGGTGGAAATCTTGGCGTGCCCGCCATGAAAGTGACCGTCAACCCCGACGGCAGCCAGGATTACACCGTAACCATCCAGATCCTGGCGCTGATGACGGCACTGACCGTGCTGCCCGCGCTGCTGATGTTGATGACCTCGTTCACGCGCATCATCGTGGTATTCGCGATTCTGCGTCAGGCTCTCGGCTTGCAGCAGACGCCATCCAACCAGATCCTGCTTGGACTGGCGCTGTTCCTGACTCTCTTCATCATGTCGCCGGTACTGGAATTGGCGGACCAGGACGCACTGCAACCCTATCTGCGCGAAGAACTCACGGCGGTCCAGGCCCTGGACAAGGTACGGCAACCGTTCCAGACCTTCATGCTGGCCCAGACGCGCGAGAGCGATCTCGACATGTTCCTGCGCATATCCGCAAGTGGCCCGCTCGCCGGTCCCGAAGCCGTGCCGTTCATGGTGCTGGTTCCGGCATTCGTGACCAGTGAACTGAAAACCGCTTTCCAGATCGGATTCCTGCTGTTCATCCCGTTCCTGATCATCGACCTGGTGGTCGCGAGCGTACTGATGGCGATGGGCATGATGATGCTCTCGCCGATGATCATCTCGCTGCCGTTCAAGATCATGCTGTTCGTGCTGGTGGACGGATGGGCCCTGATCATTGGTTCGCTGGCGTCGAGCTTCGCGTTGTAGGAGGGATCGGATGACGCCGGAAATGACCCTCAAGCTGTTTGGTGACGGCTTTCTGCTGGTGGTGCTGATGGTGAGCGTGCTGGTGGTTCCGAGCCTGATCGTCGGCCTGGTGGTCAGCGTGTTCCAGGCCGCCACCCAGATCAATGAACAGACCCTGAGCTTTTTGCCGCGGCTGCTCACCACGCTGCTGACGCTGCTGGTTGCCGGTCCCTGGCTGCTGTCGCGCCTGATCGAATTCACGCACCGCGTGACCGACTCCTTCTCGCTGATCCTGCTGGGCTGAGCACGATGCTCGAGCTGTCGCTGCCGACGCTCAGCACCTGGCTGGGCGGCTATCTCTACCCGCTGTTCCGTATCGGCGCGTTCTTCATGGTGGCTCCGGTGTTCGGTGCGGCATTGGTATCGGCGCGCATTCGTATCGGGCTCGCGCTGCTGGTCAGCGTGCTCATTGCACCGATGATTCCCCCGGTACCGGCCATCGATCCGCTGTCGCCCGCGGCCGCGGTGCTGATTGCGCAGCAGGTTCTGGTGGGAATCGGCATCGGCTTCGTGATGCAGATCTTCCTTCACATATTCGTATTCGGCGCGCAGATGGTTGCGATGCAGATGGCACTTGGCTTTGCGTCGATGGCGGATCCCGCCAACGGTGTCAGCGTCACTGTCGTCGCGCAATATTTCCTGCTGCTGCTCACCCTGGTGTTCGTGGCCACCAATGGCCATCTGGCCATGTTCGAAATCCTGCTGGAAAGTTTCCGTTACCTGCCGATCGGCGGCGGCTGGATCGGCGCCCAGGCGAGCTGGAACATCGCGAACTGGGCGTCGTGGATGTTTCTGAGCGGGCTGTTGCTGGCGCTGCCGGCGGTCACCGCGCTGCTGGTGGTCAACATGGCGTTCGGGGTGATGACCCGTGCCGCGCCGCAGCTGAACGTTTTCTCGCTTGGCTTTCCGGTGTCGATGGTCTTTGGCCTCTTCGTGATATGGGCCAGCATGGGCGGTTTCCTGCCGCGTTTCGATCTGCTTTCGGGGCAGGCCTTCGCGATGTTGCGCGAACTGATCGGCGCCCCGGTCTGAGGCGCGTGGCTCAGAAGCGGGTAAGGCGGTTCAATCCATTGAGCGCGGCGATACGATAGGCTTCGGCCATGGTCGGATAATTGAACGTGGTGGAGATGAAATAGCGGATATTGTTGGCGGCTCCGGGCTGCTTCATGATCGCCTGGCCGATGTGGATGATTTCGGTCGCTTCCGCGCCGAAACAATGCACGCCGAGAATTTGCAGCGTGTCGAGATGGAACAGCAGCTTCAGCATGCCTACATCCTCGCCGCTGATCTGCGCGCGCGCGGTTTCCTTGAAAAAGGCGCGCCCCACCTCGTAGGGAATGCACGCATCGGTCAGCTCCTTCTCGGTAGCGCCGATGGAGCTGATCTCCGGCAGGGTGTAGATGCCGGTGGGGGTGTCGTCGACGTAGCGCGGATGTTCCTTGCCGCGCGCCGCCGCCGCCGCGGACCGACCCTGGTCATAGGCGGCACTGGCAAGGCTCGGAAAGCCGATCACGTCACCGGCCGCGAACACGCCGGGAACGCTGGTCTGGTAGCGCTCGTCGACGTTCAACAGGCCACGTTCGTCGGCGACGAGTCCGATTTTCCCGAGTGCCAGGCCATCGGTGTTGCCGGTGCGCCCGTTGCACCACAGCAGGGCTTCCCCCTGCAGGCGTTTGCCCGATTTGAGATGCAGCGTCACGCCCTGCGCCGAGTACTCGAGTCGCTCGAACTCCTCGCCGTGGCGGATCACCGCGCCCTGGGTGCGCAGGTGATACGAAAGCGCATCCGAAATCTCGTCATCCAGGTAGGACAGCAACTGCGCGCGCGTGTTGACCAGGTCGACCTTGACGCCAAGGGCGGAAAATATCGAGGCGTACTCGCAGCCGATCACACCGGCGCCGTAGATGATCATCTTGCGCGGGGTATGTGGCATCGACAGGATACTGTCGCTGTCGAAAACCGCCGGATGAGCGAAATCCACATCGGCCGGGCGGTAGGGGCGCGAGCCGGTCGCAATCACGATGTTGCGCGCCGTCACGGTCTCCAGCGCGCCGTCGGGCAGAGTCACGCTGACACTGTTGGGACCGCTGAACGAGGCCGTGCCGAAATACATTGCGATGCGATTCTTGGCGTAGTACTGCGAGCGCATCGCGACCTGCTTGCGAATCACGGTCTCGGCATTCTGCAACAGGAGCTGGAACGAAAGCCGCCGTGGTTCGCCTATGGCGCGAAAGATGGGATTGGAGTTGTAGCGAACCAGGCTCTTCACTGCCTGGCGCAATGCCTTCGAGGGAATGGTGGCGCTGTGGGTGCAGCTGCCACCGACCATCGTGTGGCCCACGGCGACCGCGACCTGCTGTCCGTGCTTGGCGGCGTTGAGCGCGGCACTTTCTCCGGCGGGTCCGCTGCCGATCACCAGCAGATCGAATTTGTAGGCGCTCATGGGTTTCGCCATCGTGTAAACGGCGCTTTATAGCCTGCGGGAACCGCGCTGTCCAATCGGCTCGACGGTGCGCACGATACTTGCAAAGGGTCCGCTATTGACAATTTTCAGGCGCCCCCATGGCCGAAGAAGACACCGGTCAGGAACGGACCGAACAGGCGACCCCACGCCGCCTCGAGCGTGCCCGTGAAGAAGGGCAGGTACCGCGCTCGCGCGAGCTGAACACTGCCGCGATCCTGCTGGCCGGTTCCGCATCGCTGTTGATGTTCGGTCAATGGCTGGCTACGCGGATTCTCGACATCGGGCGCGCCTCGTTTGCGCTCAACCGCGAAGAGATATTCGATACCGGATACATGGCGATCCATCTGGGCAACGCGCTCGAGCGCGCGCTGGGGATGATCACGCCCATATTCCTGTTGCTGGCGGTGGCGGCGCTGCTGGCACCGGCAGTGCTGGGGGGCTGGTTGTTCAGCGCCAAGGCCATGGTTCCGAAGCTCGAACGTTTGAGTCCGCTCAAGGGGCTGGCGCGCATGTTTTCGGTGCGCTCGCTGGTCGAACTGCTGAAAGCGGTTGCCAAGGTGCTGCTGGTGGGCTCGATCGCGGTGCTGCTGCTGTGGCTGCTGCGTGCCGATCTCGACAGCATGGCGGTTCAGCCGCTGGAGCCTGCCCTGCGCCATTCGCTGCGGGTGCTCGGCTGGTCGGCGCTGGCCCTGAGCGCCTCGACCCTGCTGATTGCCGCGGTCGACGTGCCGTTCCAGATCTTCGATCACGCCAGGAAATTGCGCATGTCGACCCAGCAGATCCGCGACGAAATGAAGGAAACCGAGGGCAAACCCGAGATCAAGAGCCGGATCCGGCAGCTGCAGCGTCAGCTGGCCAGGTCGCGCATGATGAGCGCGGTCCCCAAGGCCGATGTGGTGATAACCAACCCGAGCCACTACGCGGTGGCGTTGCGCTATGACCTCGAGCGTGGCGGCGCGCCAACGCTGCTGGCCAAGGGTTCGGACCTGGTGGCGTTCAGGATACGCGAGGTCGCCGAAGCCAATGCCGTTGCGGTGGTGCGCTCGCCGAAGCTGGCGCGCGCGATCTTCTTCACTACTGAAATCGATGCCGAGATCCCGGGCGGCCTCTATCTGGCGGTCGCGCAGGTGCTGGCATATGTCTACCATCTGCGCAATTTCCGCCGCGGTCGGGGCGCCCCGCCGACGCTTCCCGAGGAGCTCGAGGTTCCGGAAGGAATGGATGTTCCGCGGCGCGGTCGCAAGTGATGCGTCAGCCGGCCCTGGCGGGTGGGAATGATTCTTGCCAATGGCTTCATGACCGGCGCGCGCGCGTCAGAATATTGACCGCGGGTGGCGCTCCCGGGTACCAGTCATGCAGGATCTGAAATGGCGCTAGGCGGGATGGAATTGAGCGGCGCGGGTGTGCGCGGGCAGCTGCGCCTGCTCGCGCAGGGCAGTTTCGGCGTTCCGTTGCTGTTGCTGACCGTTCTGGCAATGATGACCTTGCCGGTTCCGCCGGTGCTGCTCGACGTGCTGTTCTCCTTCAATATCGCGTTGTCGCTGGTGGTGCTGCTGGTGGCGGTCTACGCGATGCGTCCGCTCGACTTCGCCGTGTTTCCGACCATCCTGCTGATCACGACCTTGTTGCGGTTGGCACTCAACGTTGCCTCCACGCGCGTGGTGCTGCTCGAAGGTCACACCGGTGCCGATGCCGCCGGCAAGGTCATCGAGTCATTCGGCAATGTGGTGATCGGTGGTAACTATGTGGTCGGCATGGTGGTGTTCCTGATCCTGATCATCATCAATTTCGTGGTGGTCACCAAGGGCGCGGGACGCATCTCTGAGGTCAGCGCCCGCTTTACCCTGGATTCGATGCCCGGCAAGCAGATGGCCATCGATGCCGATCTCAATGCGGGGCAGATCACCCAGGAGGAGGCGCGGCTGCGTCGCGGCGAGGTGTCGAGCGAGGCAGACTTCTACGGCGCGATGGATGGCGCATCGAAATTCGTGCGCGGCGACGCGGTCGCGGGCATGCTGATTCTCGCCATCAACCTGATCGGTGGTCTGGCAATCGGCATGATGCAGCACGACATGGCGTTCGAGGTGGCGATGCAGCGCTACTCGCTGTTGACAATCGGCGATGGCCTGGTCGCGCAAATCCCTTCGCTGTTGCTCTCGACCACGGCCGCAATCATGGTTACCCGCGTAAACAGCGCGCGCGACATGAGCGATCAGGTGCTCGAGCAGATGTTCGAGTCACCGCGGGCGGTGACCGTGGCGGCCGGTGTGCTGCTGATAATGGGCCTGGTGCCGGGGATGCCGCACCTGGCATTCCTGGTGCTCGCCGGGCTTGCCGGTGGTTGCGCCTGGTTTATCCGCAGGCGGATCGGTGCCGGCAAGAAAAGGGGGACCGAACTCGAGGAGCTGCCGCGCCCGAGCGCGCCGGCACCCGTCGAACTTGGCTGGGACGATGTGGCACCGGTCGACATGATCGGACTCGAAGTCGGTTACCGGCTGATCCCGATGGTCGACAAGGCGCAGGGTGGCGCGTTGCTCGGCCGAATCAAGGGGGTGCGCAAGAAATTATCGCAGGAGATGGGTTTCCTGGTGCCGGCAGTACATATTCGCGACAATCTCGAACTGCTGCCCAACGCCTACCGCATCCAGTTGATGGGCGTCACCATGGGCGAAGCGGAGGTCTATCCGGAGCGCGAACTCGCGATCAACCCGGGGCAGGTGTTTGGACGCCTGGAGGGGCTCGAATGCCGTGACCCCGCGTTCGGACTGGATGCCGTCTGGATCGAGCGGTCACAGCATGAGCGTGCCCAGACGCTCGGTTATACGGTGGTCGATTCGAGCACCGTGATTGCGACCCACCTGAACCAGGTATTGCTCGATCATATCGGCGAACTGCTCGGACACGAAGAGGTCGAGCAGTTGCTGCAGAAGCTTGCCCGGATCTCCCCGAAGCTCGGCGAGGAACTGGTACCCGGTGCGGTCAGCATCAACCAGTTGCTGATGGTGTTGAAGAGCCTGCTGGTCGAGGGCGTGCCGATACGCGATATCCGCAGCATCGCCGAGGCAATTTCGGCCCAGGCGGCGCGCGCCAAGGACACGGCCTCGCTCACCGCCGCGGTTCGCGTGGCGCTTGGTCGCACGATCTTCCAGGGGATCAGTGGCAGCGCGCCGAGTGTGCCGGTGATCACGCTCGACCCGCAGGTCGAGCAGGTGCTGATGAAATCGCTCCAGCGCACTCCCCAGGGCGGCGTGGACAGCGAGGATATCGTGCTGGAGCCCGGGCTCGCCGAGCGCCTGCAACGCTCGATGAGCGAGGCGGCCCAGCGTCAGGAATTGCAGGGCAAGGCGGTGGTGCTGCTGGTACCGGCGCCATTGCGCGGGGTGCTGGCGCGATTCATGCGCCACACGCACCGGGCGTTGAAGGTCATCTCCTATCAGGAAGTGCCTGACAACAAGCAGGTCACGATCGAAGCAACGGTGGGTTAGCGTGATGGGTCAACTGGAGGATCAGCAAATGGACATGAAACGAATCCTCGCACCGGATGTGCGTACCGCGTTGCGGATGGTACGCGAGCAGCTCGGTCCGGATGCGTTGGTGTTGTCGAACCGTCGTGTCGCCGAGGGAGTGGAGATTCTCGCCGCACCGGCCGCTGCGCGCGCCACGCCCCCGCCGCAGCCACTGCCTTGTGAAGCGGTGCCGCCGCCGCTGACGCCCTTGCCGCTCGAGTCGCCGTTCGCCGATGTGCAAAGCGAGCTGCGCAGCATGCGCAGCTTCCTCGAGGCGCGTCTGGCGGAGATGAGCAGCGAGCGTGCGGCATACGGGCCCGGCATCGAGGGGCGTGCGTGGCGCCGGCTCACCCGTATCGGAATACCCAATCCGCAGGTGCGGGAACTGGTTGCGGAAATCGACCCGCAGGCGAGCTGGTCTGAAGCCTGGAGCGGCGTGCTGGCGGGGCTGGCGCGTGGTGTAGGCGAGGCGGGCGACTTGATCGAGGATGGCGGGATATTTGCTTTCGTGGGCCCCACCGGCGCCGGCAAGAGCACCACCCTGTGCAAGCTCGCGGTGCGCCATGCGCTGCGTCATGGGGCGCAGGGGCTGGTGCTGATCAGCATGGACGGCGTGCGCCTGGGCGGATGCGATATGCTGCGCGCAGTGGCCCGCTTGCTCGATGTACCGTTTCACGCCGCGCTGAATGGCGAATCACTGCCGGAAATGCTTTCCACGGCGGGACCTTCCCGACTGGTGCTGGTGGACACCCTCGGTATCAATCGCAAGATCCTCGAGCACAATCGCCTGCTCGAGTCGCTGGGCTCGCTGCATGGTCGCGTGCAAACCCTGCTGGTGCTGCCGGCCAACGCACAGTTGTCATGGCTCGACTCCGCGATGGAGGATTACCGCCCCTCTGCTCCGGTTGCCGCGGTGGTGACCAAGCTCGATGAGACCCGCAGCCTTGGCGAGGTGCTGGGAGTGGTGACGCGTGAACACCTGCCGTTGGCTTACAGTACCGATGGACAGGAGATTCCGGACGATCTTAGTGTTGCTTCGGCCGATGCGCTGGTCGTACGGGCCGTATTGCTCGATCCCGAGGGCGATTCCGCGAAGTCCTCCGATGCCCACGCAACGCAAAGTGCGACCGCTGCCGCCGCGGGCCCCATTGCGGCTAGAATGGCCCAATGATGATCTTGGGGACGCCAGCGCGCATGACTACCGCGGTTGAAAGAGCAAGGCCGGTGCAGGTGCTGGCCGTTACCGGCGGCAAGGGCGGTGTCGGCAAGACCAGTGTCTCGATAAATCTCGGCATTGCCCTCGCCGAGCGCGGGCAGCGCGTGGTTTTGCTCGATGCCGACCTGGGGCTGGCCAATATCGATGTGCTGCTTGGCCTGAGACCGAAGCGCAACCTTGCCGATGTGCTCGCCGGTGATTGCGGGCTGGCCGATATCCTGATCGACGGCCCGGGCGGCATCCGCATCATACCGGCATCCTCGGGCACCCAGTCGATGGTGGCACTCGGGCGCAAGGAGCATGCCGGCCTGATCAGTGCCTTCAGCGAGATCGCTGCCGGGATGGACGTGCTGATCGTCGACACGGCGGCCGGAATTTCCGAATCGGTGCTGAGTTTTGTGCGCGCCGCGCAGGAGTGTCTGGTGGTGGTGTGCGACGAGCCCTCGTCCCTTGCCGACGCCTATGCGCTGATCAAGCTGCTCAGCCGGGATTACGGCATGCAGCGGTTCCGGATCATCGCCAACATGGTGCGCGGCAGCCAGGAGGGGGTGCAGCTCTTCAACAAGCTGGCGCAGGTCTGCGATCGCTTTCTCGATGTCACGCTGCATCACGCGGGCGACATCCCCTACGACGACATGGTGCGCAAATGTATACAGCGCCAGCGTCCCGTGGTGCTCGGAGCGCCCCGTTCGCGGGCAGCGATGGCATTTCGCGAGCTCGCGACACGCATTGAACGCCTGCCGTTGCCGGCGAGCGCCAGCGGACATCTGGAGTTCTTCGTCGAGCAGCTGCTCGGCTCCGCGGTGCCTGGCTGAGCGAGCCAGTGAACGGCATTGTGATGTACGCGAGCGCCACTGAAAAACCCGATTCCCGCAAGCTGGTCGAGGAGCACGGTCCGTTGGTCCGGCGTATCGCGTACCATCTGCTTGCGCGGCTGCCGTCCTCGGTCAACGTCGATGACCTGGTGCAGTCCGGGATGATCGGCCTGCTCGAGGCTGCCGCCAATTACGATGCGGCGAAGGGCGCAAGTTTCGAGACCTATGCCGGTATCCGTATCCGCGGTGCGATGATCGACGAGGTGCGGCGCGGCGACTGGTCGCCACGCTCGGTGCATCGCAATGCACGACGTGTTGCCGAGGTGATACGCGCCATCGAAACGAGAACCGGCGAGGATGCCGCGGATTCGGTGGTTGCGCGCGAACTCGGCATCAGCCTGGATGAATACCATGGCATGTTGCAGGACACGGCCGGGAGCAGGCTGTTCAGTCTCGAGGAACTGATCGACACCGAGGGTGGCGCCGAGCGCAGTCTCGGCAGCACGGCCGACAATCCCGCCGATGCAACCGCGCGGCTACGGCTGGCGCAGGATATCGGCAGCGAAATCGAGCGCCTGCCGGAGCGCGAGCGCCTGGTGCTGTCGCTCTATTACGACGAGGAACTCAACCTGAAGGAAATTGGCCTGGTGTTGCAGGTCAGTGAATCGCGCGTGAGCCAGATCCTGAGTCAGGCGACCAAGCGCTTGCGCGCGCGCCTCGGGAACTGGTGACCGGCGCACCATATCGCGGGAGTCAACGGGCATGGATACATTGAGTTTCAGCGGCATCGCGCTGGTGATGGCCGCGTTGCTCGGAGGCGTATTCCTCGAAGGAAACGATCTGTCGATCCTGGTCAATATTCCGGCCGCGGTCCTGGTCTTTGGCGGAACCATCGGAGCCGGATTGCTGCAGATGCCGATGTCGGGGCTGCGGCGCGCAATAAACATGCTGTCGTGGGTGTTCAAGCCGCCGCAACAGGCGTTCATGCCGGGGATCGAGCGGGTGGTGCGCTGGGCCACTACGGCGCGCCGCGAGGGCTTGCTCGGGCTTGAATCGGTCGCCGAACTCGAAGCCGACGCATTTGCCCGCAAGGGGTTGCAGTTGCTGGTCGATGGCAACGAACCCGATGCGATCCGCAACGTGCTGGAATCCGAGTCGGGCCTGCGCGAGCAGCGCGATGTCGATGCCACCCGATTCTACGAGAGCATGGGCGGTTATGCACCGACCATCGGGATCATCGGTGCGGTGGTGGGGCTGATCCACGTGATGGGCAATCTCGAGGATCCGGCACGCGTCGGCCCCGGCATCGCGGTGGCGTTCGTTGCCACGATCTACGGCGTGGGACTCGCGAACCTGTTCTTCCTGCCGATCGCGGGCAAATTGCGCAGTTGCGTGCGCGAAGCGGCGCAATATCGGGAAATGGTCATCGAAGGCATCATCGCGATCGCCGATGGCGAGAACCCGAGGGCCATCGAAATGAAGCTCAACGGTTACCTCGGCTAGCTCGGAGCAAGCCGCGTCATGGCCAAACGGGTGATTCATGAAGACCGCATCAGCCACGAGCGATGGATGGTCTCCTATGCGGATTTCCTGACCCTGCTGCTGGCGTTTTTCGTGGTGATGTATTCGGTCTCCCAGGTGAACGAGGGGAAGTACCGGGTGCTGACCAAGACGCTCACCGAGGCATTCAACATCCCCGAGCGCAGTATCAATCCGATACAGATTGGCGATCCTGTGACGGCCGTCATGCCAGGAGTGGTATCCGATAGCATAGAATCTCCCGAACAGATGCCGGGCTCCGGCCATGTCGAGGAGGAGGAGGTCAAGGCCACGACCTCGGAACCCCAACTGCCGGAGGAGTTTCGCAAGATATCGCAACGCGTCGAGGAGCAGTTCGCGACGCTGGTGGATCAGGATCTGCTTTCGGTGCAGGGAAACGAGGAATGGCTGGAAATCGAACTCAAGTCGAGCCTGTTGTTCGCCTCCGGCGATGCGCGTCCGAGCAGCGCCGCGGAGCCCATCATGAAGGCGATGGCCGAAATGGTTCGCGACAGCGATCTGCCGATCCGCGTGGAAGGTTTCACCGATGACCGGCCGATCGCCAACGACATCTACCCGTCCAACTGGGAGCTGTCTTCGGCGCGTGCCGCATCGATGGTGAAGCTGTTGACGGAGAATGGTATCAGTCCCACGCGGCTGGTTGCGGTTGGTTATGGCGAGTTTCAGCCGATTGCGGCCAACGACAGCGAGGCAGGGCGCGCGGAAAACCGGCGTGTGGTACTGCTGATTTCCCGCAGTGCCAGATTGCGTCCGAATTTGCCGCGCCTTGAACGGGCGCGCGATCCGGTCGCTGATACGACCCCGCCGGACGCAGTACCCGGGGATGGGGTTGCTGCGCAAGCACGGGCATCGGGTGCCGTGGCGGGTACCACGCCCGCGGTCGGCGCAACACCCGCGGAGGCTGCGCCGGCGGGTGTGTTGCGGGTGGAACTCGAGGGCGGAGGCGTGCTGTTTACCAACGACGCGGCACGCGCGCGCCGACCGGCAGAGCCGCTACCGGCAACCGGGGAGACGCAAGCGCCGCAATAGATCACTGCCCGCGCGCAATGCCGCGTCGCGGGTCCGGAGGGAACGACGGGTGGAGATCTGGGCCGTTGCCAATCAGAAAGGCGGGGTGGGCAAAACCACCACGGTGGTCAGTTGCGCCGGCCTGCTCGCGGATGCGGGCAAGCGGGTGCTGGTGGTCGATCTCGATCCGCACGGTTCGTTGACCTCCTATTTCCGTTTCGATCCCGATGCGCTCGAGCGCAGTACCTATGATCTGTTTCGCCAGCCACAGCTGCCGGGTGTCGACGAGTTGCGCGCCATGCTGCTCGCGACACCGGTTTCCGGTCTGATGCTGTTTCCTGCCGCCACCGCCCTGGCCACGGTGGAACGGCAGTTCCGCTCGGCTGAAGGCGTGGGGTTGCGACTGGCCCGGGCGCTTGCCACGCTGCGCGGGGATTTCGACCACGCCCTGATCGACACGCCGCCGGTGCTGGGCGTGCTGATGATCAACGCGCTGGCGGCGAGCGAGCGGTTGCTGTTACCGGTACAGACCGATTTCCTCGCCATCAAGGGGCTCGAGCGGATGGCCCACACGCTTGCCATGGTAGTGCGCGCACGCGGCAAGGAATTGCGCTATTGCGTGGTGCCGACGATGTACGAGCAGGGCAGCGAGACCTCGGTCAATGGTTTGCGAACCTTGTTGCGCACCTTTGCCGACCAGGTCGGAGAGACGGTCGTGCCGATGGACAACAGCTTCAGGGAGGCGAGTTATCGCGGGCTGACGCCCTCGCAGTTCGCGCCTTACAGCAAGGGTGTGCGCGCCTATCGCGCGCTGTTGCGCAATATGGGAGCGCTGGATGAGCCGGCCCGAACCGCATTGTGGCCGGTTGCCTGAAGTGGTGGGGCGCATGGCGTGGCATGGATGCTGCAGAACAGCGCTCACCGTCAATGATCTGGCGCACGGAGTATCGTCAACGTGATCCCTGATCCTTATGTTCCTGCAATGTTCGTGATTGTCGCTCTTGGCGTATTGCTGGGCGCGGGCGCCCTGGTTTTTCGCACGGTCCAGGCGACGCGGCAACGGATCGGCCGCCTCGAGGACGCCCTGCGCACCTACAACAACGCCAATGCCGCGGTGGGGCGTCATGTCACCATGCTGGAGAACGAACTGCGCGGATTGCAGCGCAGCCGCCCGGAACCCGCGCCCGAGGTGCCGGTGTTGCGCCAGGTGGCGGAATTCGCGGCCCCGGCCCCGGCTTCAGCCCAGTCATGCGTAGCCGAGCGCCGGCTCGCGGAACTTCTCCGGACGCGGCTCGGTTCGCAGCGCATCAACTGAGCGCGGGCGGTAGCGCCAGCGTCTGCTCGCTGGCCGGTGTTTCGCTGCCCGCCATGTTGTTCCCGGCCGGATTCCAGTCCTGCGGCACGCGTCCGCGCAGGCGGTAGGCGAATGCGATGATCTGGGCGACGCAGAGATAGAGTGTTTCGGGTATTTCGTCCCCGAGGTCCAGTTGCGAGAGCAGCCCGGCAAGCTCGTGGTTTTCCAGCAGCGGAATGCCGTGCTCGCGCGCGATCTCGACGATGCGCAGGGCCAGGGCATCGCTGCCCAGCGCGGTGATGCGGGGCGCATTGGTTCCGTCGTACTCGAGCGCGACCGCGCGTTTTGGCCGGGTGTCCTCCATCGCGATCAGGTGTGCACGTCGAGCAGCCGCTCGAACAGCGGCGATTGCGAGGCGGGCGGTCGCCCGGCTAGACACTCCAACTGAGTGACTTCGACCCCTTGCGTTTCGAGCGCTTCGACCAGCGAGCGCAAGGCGCTGCGCGCCGCTTCGAGTGTGCTGCTGCGCTCGGCCCACAAGGTTGCCGAGAGACGATTGCCGGCAAGCTGAAGATAGGCATGCATCGGCCCGAGCACATCGATGTCGAGCGTCATCATCAGCTGCCACAGGCGCAGCGCTTGCCCCGCTGCCGATGGCTGTTCACCATGGTCTTCGACCCGCATTTCGAGCAGATCGAGCTGCTGTCCGCGTTGCAGCGGGATCTCCACGGTCCAGCTTGCCAGCGGCGCGTTGTCATTTGCCTGGCGTGCCTCGGGAAGACCCGCGATCTGGTGGATCCGGGTACGCGCCAGCGCGGCCTCGACATACCTGATGAGCAGGTGCTGAACCTCCGGGGTCGCGTTTTCGCTCAGTCCGACCCGCTGCCCCGGTGCATTGCCTGGCGGCTGCGCGAATCCACCGGCGTCGGTTGCCGGAGTCCCCATGGCGCCCGGGTTCAAATGCCCGCGCGGGGTATAGAGCAGGGGCGTTGCCAGGGCCGGTGGCGCCGGGGTTGCGGAATGAGTCTGCGCGGCTGTCGGGGAGCGTGCGCCGGAAGGCCAAGCCGCGAGCAACTCCAGCAGACTCAGCAGCTGCGCCTTGAAATCGTGGCTCAGCAAGCGCGGTGAAACCGGATTCACGGGGAGTGCGTTGCGCGCATCGCCCATCTGTCCCGGTGATCCGGGGGTGGACCCGGTACCGGCGCCCGCAGAACCGCTGACTTCCGGGCGCGAGACCGGTGCCCGGACCGCTGCGGTCGCTGTCGTCGATCGGGCAGCGCCCTGAGCGGTTGATGTGATGCCCGGAGATTCGCGCGGCGCCGGTGCGCCCGGATTTGCGGTGCGCAGTGCCCCAGCCAAGGCTTCTTTGCGGGCCACGGAAACGGGTTCGCCGCTGATGGCCAAACCCGAACCGGGGCTCGTGGAATCAGGCGGCAGCGCGCCGCGAGCAGCGCCCGCCGCAATGCGTTCTCCGGGGCCGGGTGGGGTGCCGGCAGGGCCGAGTTGCCCGCGCGCGTCGTAAGTCGTCGTTGGCGCCGGGGCGCCACTGCCCATTGCGCTCGATTGGGTCCTTGGCGGAGCAGCAGTGGCAGGAGCGGAAGCCGGACCCGAGAACCGCTGCATCAGGCGCAAAATTGCGTGCATGCCAGCCGCAGTTCGACCGCCAGGAGGTGCGCTGACTGCATTGCGTGGATCCGGATGCCCGGTTGCGGCGGATGGCGTGGACGGTTCATCCGCAGGCGCGGTGCTCTGATTGCGCGTCAGGACGGAAGCGGGCGAGAGGGCTTGCCCGCCCGGGCGCGCAGTCACCGCCGCGAGCCCTGCGTTCGCCGCCGCCTGCAAATTGCCGGGCGCTGCGGTGGTCGCGGACGCGCGCAGGCGTCCTTCCAGCAGCAGTCCGCTGTTCAGTACCAGCTCGCGCAGACTGCGCGGCGACTGGGCTTGCGCGGGGATCGGCAATCGCATCAGCAGTTCTGCGATGCGCTGGCGCACCGGATTCGGCAAGGCGGCGTCGCCGCCGAGTTCGCGTATGGCCAGCAGGGCGTCGCGCACCGGCAGTTGGGCGGGCAGGGCATTGCGCAATGCGGCCTTGACCAGAACCGGTGGCGCCGCCGGCAGCACCTGCTCGACGCGCAGCCGCGAATCAGACAGCGCGCGCAACAGCAGGCGGGTACCAGGCGGAAAATAGCTGGTGCTCGAAAGCTGCAGGCGCTCTCCGGACAGCGCGATTTCGATGGAATAGCTGGCGTTTCCCTGGGCTGCTCGCACCGGTGGATTGATGGCGAGAATCAAGGCTTCGAGAGCGCCGGCAAGCGACGGCGGGAGAGGCTGGCCGGGTGCCGCGTTGGGCAGCGGCTGCTGGGCCTGCGGCGGCGGTGGCAAAACGCCTCCCGGGGTTATTTCCATATTCGTTGCCAGCTCGATGCGTGCTTCACTTATAATCGCGTGGAACATGCGGATTATAGCGGCCACTCGCCTCGGAAGTTGAGTCTGGCCGATCTCGTCCATCGCGTCCCGCATCTGGATTGCCCGGAATGAATGACGGCGGCTCGACTCCACTGCTCGAGGTTCGCGGCTTGCGCTGCGAGCGCGTAGGGCGCCTGTTGTTCGAAAACGTCGATTTCGTGCTGGGCACGGGAGGCATTCTGCAGGTGGCGGGCCCCAATGGCTGTGGCAAGACCACGATGCTGCGCACCCTGGCGGGACTGTCGGAGCGCTGCACCGGCACCATATTGTGGCGCGGTCAGCCCCTTGCCCGCGCGCGTTACGAGTATCTGAGCGAAACGCTTTACCTGGGGCACGATGCAGCGGTCAAACCGGCCCTGACGCCGCTGGAGAACCTGCGCTGGCATGCAGGGCTGTGGGGTCGCACCCGTGATATCGCAATGGCGCAGTCGCTTGCGCGGCTTGGTCTGGCACCCTTTCGCGATACGCCGGCCCAGAATCTTTCGGCGGGTCAGCGGCGGCGCATCGCGCTGGCCCGCCTGCTGCTCAGTCCGGCCCGGCTGTGGATCCTCGATGAACCCTTCACGGCGATAGACCTTGCCGGCGTAACGCAACTCGAGAACCTGATCGTCGAGCACGCCGCCACGGGTGGAGCCGTGCTGCTCACCACGCACCACCAGCTCGCCCTCGGTCGTGAAGTACAGCAATTGCAGCTCGGGCAGGAGGCCGGACACTGATGGATGCCAACCGGGGAGCCTGGCTGGAGACCGCGCGCCGCGATCTGCTGATCGCCTGCCGGCGCCCCGGCGAAATGGCCAACCCGCTGGTGTTCTTCCTGATCGTGATTGCGCTGTTTCCGCTCGGTATCGGGCCCACTCCCGAGGACCTGCAGCGCATCGCGCCGGGTGTGGTATGGGTGGTTGCGCTGCTCGCTTCGCTGCTGTCGACGGACATGATGTTTCGCAGCGATTACGATGACGGCTCGCTCGAGCAACTGGTGCGCAGCCCCGCCGCGCTGTACCTGCTGAGCATTGCCAAGATACTGGTGCACTGGCTGATGACAGGATTGCCGCTCACCTTGTGCTCACCGCTGGCTGGCGGGCTGCTGTACCTGCCCTCGGGGGCCATGATGGCCCTGTTTCTTTCGATGCTGCTGGGGACGCTTTCGCTCAGTATCGTTGGCGGCATCGGTGCGGCGCTGACCGTGGGGCTGCGCAAGGGCGGCATCCTGCTGTCGCTGCTGATCCTGCCGTTGTATATCCCGGTGCTGGTGTTTGGCACCGCTGCGGTCGACGCCGCGGCATTCGGTCACGAATTCGGCAGCCACCTGGCGATACTGGGGGCGTTTGCGCTGCTGGCGCTGACGCTGGCGCCGCTTGCCGTGGCCGCCGCGTTGCGCATCAATCTGGATCAGTAAAAAAAGCCCGGCATTTGCCGGGCTTTGAAGGAGGAGAGAACAAGAAGCGTATGTCCCGAGAAAATGCCGTATCAATCACAACAGTCATTACTCCCGGATCGCCAGCAGACTAATCGATCGGGAGACTCTGGTGTTGACCTGCATCAATTCATCGGGGCTGCGGATCGTCGGGCTGCGGTCGCTGCCAACCCCGAAGGCAGATCGGATATACTGCACCCTGCCTGGGCCCGCTGCTCGGGCGCTCCTCCCTGAACTGGACGGTTGTCAGAAAAGCGTGTGGTCTTTCATTCATAAGCTGGGTTCACCCCGTTGGTTCTACCAGATGACCACGCCGTGGTTGCCGTATCTGGCGCTTGCCGCTGGATTGCTGCTGCTGACCGGCAGCGTCTGGGGACTGGCCTTTGCGCCACCCGATTTTCGTCAGGGCAACAGCTACCGGATCATATTCGTGCACGTGCCGGCTGCATTCGTGTCGCTGGCAGGCTATTACCTGATGGCCACTGCGGGCGCCGTAAGCCTGATCTGGAAAATCAAGGTTTCGGACATGGTGCTGAAATCCTGTGCCGGCATCGGTGCCGCCATGACCTTCATCGCCCTGGTGACCGGTGCGATCTGGGGCAAGCCGACCTGGGGCACCTGGTGGGTGTGGGACGCGCGGATTACCTCCATGCTCGTTCTGCTGTTTCTGTATCTCGGAGTGGTGGCGCTCTATCAGGCCTTCGAGGACCGTGATGTCGCGGCCAAGGCCTGTGCCGTGCTGAGCCTGGTGGGTACGGTCAACATTCCGATCATCTACAAGTCCGTTGACTGGTGGTTCAGCCTGCACCAGCCTGCGAGCATCAAGTTCAGTGGTGCACCCTCGATGCATCCCGACATGTGGAAGCCATTGTTCGTCATGATCGCGGGTTTCTATTGCCTGTATGCCTTGGCCGTGGTGCTGAGCCTGCGCAGCGAGATCCTCGAGCGCGAGGAAAGGGCGCGCTGGGTGGAGGAACTCGCGAGCGGAGGCCCCGGCAGCACGCCGGGGATCGGGTGAGGCGATGTATTTCGAGAGCTTTGCCCAGTTATGGTCGATGGATGGACATGGTGCCTATGTGTGGGGTGCCTACGCGATCGTGTGGCTGGTGCTGATTCTTCTGCTGCGCGCCCCGCTGGTCCGCCGCCGGCAGGTACTGGCCAGGGTGCGCGCGCGCCTGCAGATCAGGGATGCCGGGAAAGGGCAGGAGTGAGACAGATGCATCCGGTACGCAAACAGCGGCTCTATATCGTGATCTTTATCGTTGCGGGCGCCAGTATCGCCGCCGCTCTGGCTTTCTGGGCGCTGCAGGACAATATGAATTTCTTTTATGCGCCGACCCAGATCGAACGGGGAGAGGCGCCTCTGGGCAAGACCATCCGGGTAGGAGGGCTGGTCGTTCCGGGCAGTCTGAAGCGTTCGGATTCGGGTCTCGAGGTGACATTTACCGTGACCGATAACCACTCGGCAATCGACATCGCCTACCAGGGCATCCTTCCCGACCTGTTCTCCGAAGGCCAGGGCATCGTGGCGGTGGGCGAACTGCTGGAGGGCAACCGGTTCAGGGCGGCACAGGTGCTGGCCAAGCACGACGAGAACTACATGCCACCTGAAGTTCACGATGCATTGAAGGCCGGTGAGTCCTTTGACGCGGCCACCGCGAAGGGGGGATCCGATGCTGGTTGAAGCCGGACATTTCGCGCTGATTCTCGCCTTTTGCGTTGCGCTGCTCCAGGTTGTATTGCCGCTGGCCGGGGTGATGCGCAATGTGCGTGTGTGGATGGAAGCCAGTCGCCCGCTGGCGATCACGCAGTTCCTGATGGTGGCGATATCGTTTGCGTGTCTCGCCCATGCGTTCCTGCATGACGATTTCAGTGTGCGGGTCGTGGCCCAGAATGCCAACACCCTGCTGCCGGCGTGGTACAAGTTCAGCGCCTTGTGGGGCAACCACGAAGGCTCGATGCTGTTGTGGGTGTTGATACTCGCGGGGTGGAGCGCGGCGGTCGCGATGTTCAGCGCCAGTTTGCCGCTCGACATGCGGGCGCGTGTATTGTCGGTGATGGGCATGGTCGCCTGCGGCTTTTATCTGTTCGTCCTGCTTACCTCGAATCCCTTCGCTCGTTCATTTCCCAATGTCCCGATGGAGGGCAAGGATCTCAATCCGTTGCTCCAGGACATCGGCCTGGTATTGCATCCGCCGATGCTTTATCTGGGCTATGTGGGCTTTTCCGTGGCGTTCGCATTCGCGTTGGCCGCGCTGTGGAGCGGGCGTCTCGATACCGCTTGGGCGCGCTGGAGCAGACCATGGACCAACGCCGCGTGGGTGTTCCTGAGCATCGGCATCACGCTCGGCAGCTGGTGGGCGTATTACGAGCTGGGCTGGGGTGGCTGGTGGTTCTGGGATCCGGTGGAGAATGCCTCGTTCATGCCGTGGCTGGTCGGCACCGCGCTGCTGCACTCTCTGGCGGTAACCGAAAAGCGGGGACTGTTCAAAAGCTGGACCGTGCTGCTTGCGATAATGGCCTTTTCGCTCAGCCTGCTCGGCACCTTCCTGGTTCGCTCGGGGGTGTTGACCTCGGTGCATGCGTTTGCCACCGATCCCGAGCGCGGCCTGTTCGTGCTGGCGTTCCTCGGCATCGTGGTCGGCGGTTCGCTGACGCTCTTTGCGCTACGCGCGCCGGCGGTCTCGGCGCGCGGCGAATTTGCCCTGCTGTCGCGTGAAACGGCATTGCTGGGCAACAACATCCTGCTGGTCATTGCGATGGCAACGGTTCTGCTGGGGACCTTGTATCCGTTGATCATATCGGCGCTCGATCTGGGACGCATGTCGGTGGGCCCTCCGTACTTCAATATGACATTCGGACCGTTGATGGTATTGCTGGCCTTGATAATGGGCGTTGGTCCGTTGCTGCGCTGGCGTGATGGCGGGTCTGCCGGCCTGCGTCGGCGGCTCGTGGCGCCGGCGGCGGCCAGTCTGCTCGCGGCTGCGCTGTTCCCGCTGCTCTATGGTGGAGCCTGGCATTCCGGTGTGGCGCTTTGTGTGCTCATCGCAACCTGGATCGTTGCGACCCTGCTGACCGGTTTGCGGGAAAGACTGACGCAGCGCGGGGGGCAGCACGCAATAACGCGCCTTGGCGCAGCGTACTGGGGCATGTTCATCGCGCATCTCGGCATGGCTTTCTGCATTGCCGGCGCCGGGCTCACGTCGGTGTACAGCGATGAACGGGATGTGCGCATGGCTGCGGGCGATGAAGTGACGCTGGCTGGCTACACATTCGGTTTTCTCGGTACAAACCATGTAGATGGTGCCAACTTCAGCGGTGAGCAAGGGACGTTCATGGTGCGCACTCCTGCTGGATCGACGGTGCGCATGATCGCTGAAAAGCGTGATTACAAGAGCCAGATGGGCAACGTGATGACCGAGGCCGCGATCGACCCCGGCTTCTTTCGCGATCTCTACGTCTCGCTCGGCGAACCGGTAGGAGGGGGGGCCTGGGCGGTGCGGGTGCACCACAAGCCCTTCGTGCGCTGGCTGTGGATCGGTGGCCTGTTGATGGGTCTTGGCGGGATAGCGACGCTCGCCGATCGCCGTTATCGGGGTGTACGTGCCGCGGCCCGGGTGCCGCCGCAGGGTGCGGCACTCGGCGTAGCCGGCGCCTGAACCATGCAGCGTTGGCGCCTTTTTCTGCCGCTGATCGTGTTTGCCGTGCTCGGCGCGTTGTTGTGGCGTGGATTGGCGCTCGATCCCAATTACATGCCCGCGGCGCTGGAGGACCGGTCCTTGCCCGAGTTCAGCGTTCCCACGCTCGATCAGCGCGAGGTGACACGGGCGGATCTGCTGGGCGCCGTGGCCCTGATCAATGTCTGGGCAACCTGGTGCCCTTCGTGCCATGCCGAGCACGCCTACCTGAATGAGCTTGCCCGTGAAGGCGTGCCGATCTTCGGCATCAATTACAAGGACGAACCTGCGGCGGCGCGCCGCTGGCTCGATCAGAAAGGTGACCCCTATCGGATCAATCTGGTTGACGAGAGCGGCCGGTTGGGACTCGACCTCGGCGTTACGGGGGCCCCGGAAACCTACCTCATCGATGCCGCGGGTGTGGTGCGGATGCGCTATCAGGGTCCGATCGACGAAGGCGTCTGGCGGAAGAAGATAAAGCCGGAGTTCGATCGCCTGCTGGCCGGTGATACCCGGTGAGGCGAGCAATGCCGGTATTGCTGCTGGTGATCGCGGGTTTTGTGCACGCCGCCATCGATGCCTACGACTTCGACAGCGAGGAGCAGCGCCAGCGCTATCTCGAATTTACCCGCGAGTTACGCTGCCCGAAGTGCCAGAACCAGAATCTCGCGGATTCCAATGCGCCCATTGCCGCCGATCTGCGCCGTGAATTGCATCGGCTGCTCGTCGAAGGCAGGACCGATCCGGAAATCGTGGATTTCATGGTCAGTCGTTATGGTGATTATGTGCTCTACAATCCACCGGTGGAGCGCAGGACCTGGTTGTTGTGGCTGGCTCCGCTCGCAATGCTGGGCGGCGGGTTGATGGTGCTTGCAGGGATGTTGCGGCGTGCTCGAGCAAACCGCCTGGACGCCAGCCGGCAGGCAACCGGCCCGGCTGCGCTGAGTGAGCAGGAACGTCGGCGGCTCGAT
The DNA here is from genome assembly GCA_016705365.1 of Gammaproteobacteria bacterium. Classification (NCBI taxonomy): domain Bacteria; kingdom Pseudomonadati; phylum Pseudomonadota; class Gammaproteobacteria; species Gammaproteobacteria bacterium. The sequence goes on from JADIYI010000002.1 coordinate 81,961, forward strand.
GAATTGCTGAAGGACGAGGCCACGCGTCGATGAACTCATTCTGGTTGCTCGCAGGGATGCTTGGCGTGCTGGCGAGCGTGCCGGTGCTGTGGGCGCTGCGGCGCAGCACGCAACGCGAGACGCTGCGCGATGCACGACGCGAGGAGAACCTCGCGGGCTATCGGCAGCGGATGGCGGAGCTGGAACTGCAGCGCGAGGCCGGCGCGATCGAGGATGCCGACTACCAGCTTGCCAGGGTGGAGCTCGATCGCCGTTTGCTCGATGACACCGATCCTGTCGTGGCGGGTGCTGCGGCAGACGCCGCGCCCGGGGGCGCGCTCGCGGTGTGGCTTGGCGCCCTCGCGATACCGGTGCTGGCGCTGGCGCTGTATCAGGGGCTTGGTGCGTCCGCCGCCATGCGCCTCGACGCGATGCTCAAGCAGCTGGCCGGAGATATCAGCGAGGAGCAGCGGACGCAGCTGCAGGAGAGCATGCTCCCGCTGCTCGAGTCGGTGGCCGGGGGCGATGATCCCGACGGCGAGTACCGCTACCTGCTGGCGCGCAGCTATATGGCTGCCGGGCGCTATCCGGAGGCCGCTGCGGTCTATGCCGAGCTGGTGGACATCTATCCCGAGGATGCGGCGATCATCGCGCAGAGCGCGCAGGCGCTGTACCTGGCATCCTCGCGCAAGCTGACACCCGCGGTGCAGGCGCTGATCGATCGTGCGTTTGCGATCGATCCCGAGCAGCTGACGCTGCTCGGCATGGTCGGGATGGACCGGTTTCAGGCCGGCGATTATTCCGGGGCGATCGGGAACTGGCAGAAGCTGCTCGATCACCTGCCGGCGGATGCACCCGATGCACGGGTGATCCGCGACGGCATCGCGATGGCACGCGCGCGCCTCGGCCTGTCAGCCGAGGACGCAGCGGCAGTGCCAAAGCCGCCGGAGAGCGTGGCAGGAGGTTCCCGTTTGCAGGTATCCGTGAGCGTGGCTGATGGATTGCGGTTGAACCCGGGAGATACCGTGTTCGTGTTTGCGCGCGCGGTTCAGGGGCCACCGATGCCGCTCGCGGTCGCGCGTTTTGCCGCCAGCGAACTCCCCCGTCAGGTAGAGCTCAACGACTCCATGGCAATGGCGCCCGGATTGAAACTGTCGAGCTTCGAGCGCGTCAGCGTCACGGCGCGCGTGTCACGTGGGGGCGCGGTCGCGGCACAGCCAGGTGATCTCGAGGGTGGCGGGGAGCCGATCGACCTCGATGGGACGGAACAAGCCATAGCTGTCGTTATCGACCGTACCATCTGAGTGGGTTGCGGTGCGCGGCAGCGACTGCCGACGAGGTGCTCTGGTTGCGTGGCGCCGGAGCGGCCCTGGCCGGGTGCCTCGTGCCGGCGAACTCGCTTCGCCGGGCGAACACATGCTCGACGCATCTGCGCAGATAGTGATCCGATGGCAAACCCGGTAGACTTGCGCGCTTCATTCGTGAGCCAGCCGGCCGGACGTTGCGGTCGGGGGCCCTGTTTAGCGGATTCGTAATGCGACTCAAGACCATCAAGCTGGCGGGATTCAAGTCTTTCGTCGACCCTACAACGGTAGTACTCCCCAGCAATCTGTGCGGGGTGGTCGGCCCGAATGGCTGTGGCAAGTCAAACATCATCGATGCGGTGCGCTGGGTACTGGGCGAGGCGTCCGCCAAGCATCTGCGTGGCGAATCGATGGCCGATGTGATTTTCAATGGCTCGGCCGGGCGCAAGCCCCTCGGCCAGGCCGCCATAGAACTGGTATTCGACAATGCCGAGGGCAAGCTGGGGGGCGAGTACGCGAGCTACGCCGAGATCGCGATTCGCCGCACCGTGGCGCGCGACGGTGTGTCGCAGTACTTTCTCAACGGCGCGCGCTGCCGGCGGCGAGACATCACCGACATTTTTCTTGGCACCGGCCTCGGGCCGCGCAGTTACGCCATCATCGAGCAGGGCATGATCTCGCGGCTGATCGAAGCCAAGCCCGAGGAACTGCGGGTCTACATCGAAGAGGCTGCCGGCATATCGAAATACAAGGAGCGGCGTCGCGATACCGAGAACAGGATCCGGCGCACACGCGAGAATCTCGAGCGGCTTACCGATCTGCGCGACGAGCTCGAGCGCCAGCTGCAGCACCTCAAGAGGCAGGCGAACGCGGCCGAACGCTATACCGAACTGAAGGCGGACGAACGCCGGGTCGGAGCCGAGTTGCTGGCGCTGCAGTGGCGGATCCTGGATGCCGAAGGAAGCGGAGTGCATGATGCGATTCGCCGGCGCGAGGTGGATCTGGCGGCGGTGAATGCCCGGCATGCGCGGGTCGATGCCGATATAGAAAAAGCGCGCGACCGGCACAGCGAGCTCAATGAAGCGCTGGGCGGTGTGCAGGAGCGCTTTTACGCCATAGGCGCGGAAATCGCGCGTACCGAGCAGGCCGTGCAGTTGCAGCAGGAGCGCGCACGACAGCTGGGCCTCGATCTGGACCAGACACGGCGCAGCCGCGACGAGGCCGAGCGCCACCTGCGTGACGATCAGCGCCAGCGCGATCAGTTCAGCGCGGAGCTCGCGCAGGTGGTACCCGAGCTCGGCGAGGCCGAAATGCGCGAGGCTTGCGCGCAGGAAGCGCTGGCGGCGGCCGAGCAGGCCATGCAGTCGCTGCTGTCGGAGTGGGAGTCCTTCAGTGCGGCGGCCGAGAAACCGCGTCAGGAGGTGGAAGTACAGCAATCGCGCATTCGTCACCTCGAGGAATCCCTGAACCAGGCATCCGAGCGGCTCGCGCAACTGGTGCAGGAGGAGAGCGAACTCGATACCGCTGCGATCGAAGCGCAGCGCGACGATCTCGATGCGCGGGTGGCGGAGTTCGAGACCGTTTCCCACGGCTGGCAGGAGCGGGCGGATACCGTGCGTCAGCAGATCGATAGCCGGCGCGCGAGCATCGCCGATCTGAGTGGCGAGCTCGATGTGGCGCGCGGCGAGTTCCAGGAACAGCGCGGGCGACTCGCATCGCTGCAGGCACTGCAGCAGGCAGCGCTCGGGCAGACCGACGAGGTGGTCAGCGGCTGGCTGGCAACACAGCAGCTCGATGCCAACCAGCGTCTCGCCGAGCGTCTGACGGTCGAGCCGGGCTGGGAAACAGCGGTCGAGACCGTACTCGGTAGCCATCTGCAGGCCGTGTGCGTTGCCGATATGCAGGCCCTGGCTTCCTCGCTGGGTGGCTTCGGTCGCGGTGCGCTCGGGCTTTTCAGCCCCCGGCCCGGAGCGGTATCGGCGCTGCGTCCGACCCAGCTGCTCAACCGGGTCAGCGCGGATTTCGATCTGGGTGATCTGCTGGCCGGGGTATACGCGGTTGACACGCTGGCCGAAGCGCTCGAGGTCCAGGCCGGGCTGGCGCCGGGCGAATCGGTGGTCAGTTCCGATGGCATCTGGCTCGGACGCGACTGGCTGCGGCTCGCGCGCGATGCGGATCCACGCGCCGGTGTGATCCAGCGCGGGCGCGAGATCGCCAGTCTGGAAGAGGCCATCGAGCGCAGTCGCCTGCGTGAAGCTGGACTCTCCGAGGCGCTCGAAGAGGCACGTGCGATGCGCCGCGCCGATGAGGACGAGTTGCAGAACCTGCAGCGGGAATTGCGTGCCGCTACCGCGCGCTACACCGAGGCGCGGGCGGCGCTCAGTGCCTGCACCGCACGGCTGGAGCAGATGAGCCTGCGGCGCGAGCGCAATCGCTCCGAGCAGCAACAGTGTCGCGAGCGACACGAGCTGCAGAGGACCGAACTGCAGAGCGCGCGCGGTTTGCTCGAAGCTGCGCTCGACACGATGCATCGTGACAGCCAGCAGCGCGAGCTGCTCCAGGAGCGGCGCGAACGCCTGCGCAACGAGCTCGATGGCTCGCGGCAGATGGCGCGCCAGGAAAAAGACCGTTCACACGGCTTGGCCATGCGCCGGCAGTCGCTCGGCACCCAGGTGGAAAACCTGGGCGCGGCGATCGTCCGGATCGAGGCCCAGTTTGCGCAATTCGAACAGCGCACGGCACAATTGGCGCAGCAGATCGAGGCGAGCGCGGAGCCCATTGCGCAGGGGCACGAGCGACTGGAATCGCAACTGCAGCAGCGGCTCCTGGTGGAGGGTGAACTGACGGGCGCGCGCTCCCAGGTGCAGGCCGTCGAGCATGAGCTGCGTGAATCGGAGCGCAACCGGCACCTGATCGAACAGGATGCGGAAGCCGTACGCACCGGGCTCGAGCAACAGCGGCTGGCCGCGCAGACGATCCAGGTGCGGGTTGGCACGATCATGGAGCAACTGAAGCGCGGGCATTTCGAGCTCGATGCGTTGCTGGCCGGGATTCCCGAGGATGCCGACGAGGTACTCTGGCAGGCGCAGCTCGAGCGCCTGGGCAATCAGATCCAGCGGCTCGGGCCGATCAACCTGGCGGCCATCGACGAGCATCGCTCGCAGTCCGAGCGCAAGTCCTATCTCGATGCGCAGAACGCCGATCTCGAGGAGGCGCTGAGCACGCTGGAGAACGCGATTCGCAAGATCGACCGCGAGACACGCACCCGTTTCAAGGATACCTTTGACCGCATCAACAACGGTCTGCAGGAGCTTTTCCCGCGCGTATTCGGCGGCGGCCACGCGTACCTGGAGCTGACCGGCGAAGATCTGCTCGATACCGGCGTGGCGATCATGGCGCGCCCGCCGGGCAAGCGCAATGCGACCATTCACCTGCTGTCGGGTGGCGAGAAGGCGCTGACCGCCATATCGCTGGTGTTCTCGATATTCCGTCTCAACCCGGCGCCGTTCTGCATGCTCGACGAGGTCGATGCTCCACTCGATGATGCCAACGTCGGACGGTTTACCCGCCTGGTGCGGGAGATGGCAGAGCAGGTGCAGTTCATCGTGATCACCCACAACAAGATCACCATGGAAATGTCGCAACACCTGATGGGTGTGACGATGCAGGAGCCGGGAGTCTCGCGCCTGGTCAGCGTGGACGTCGACGAGGCAGTAGCGCTGGCGGGTTGAGTCGATGGCGGGGGCGCAATCGCGGAAACCTTCTATATTGGTATTATAAAATGGCAGTCGGACGCCCCCATGGCCACGCATAACGAGGATTTTCGAAGCGCATGGATTTGAGTGTACAGGACTGGTTGATCGCGATCGGCGCGCTGCTGATAGTCGGCGTGCTCCTGGATGCATACCGCCGTTATCGCAACGAGCGGCGCAATCCGATCCGTCTGGGCAAAGCGTCGATCGGCATGGGCGGCGGCTTCCCGCGCGATGAAGCGGAAACCGGGAACTCGGAACTCCCGGGCGGCGGGGCACGGGTGGTGCGACAACGCGACGCGCAGCCCGGATCGTCCCCTTCCGTACCTGCACGGGCGGCGGAGCGGCTCGAACCGCGAATCGACTCCACGCCTGCTCCGGTTCCGCCAGAGCCTGCCCTGTTCCCCGAACCTGTGTTGGTTGCCGAGCCGCGCCACGCGGGTATCCCCCGGCAATCGCTGGCCACCGATGCCACGGCGGAGGAAGTGCTGGTAATCCACGTACTGGCGCGCGCCCCCGGCGGGTTTGCCGGGCGCGAGTTGCTGGAAATCCTCAAGTTGTGTGATGTGCGATTCGGACAGCAACGCATTTTTCATCGTACCGAAGAGGAAAAAGGGCAGGGTGCGGTTCAGTTCAGCATCGCGAACAGCGTGGAACCGGGCGTGTTCGATCCGGATGCGATGGAGACCTTCAGTACTCCGGGTCTCAGCTTCTTCATGCAACTCCCCGGCCCGCAGAAACCGCTCGAAGCCTTTGACTGCATGCTCGAGACGGCCCGCAGCATCGCCAAGAACCTGGACGGCGAATTGCGCGATGACAGCCACAGCGTTTTCACGCCCCAGACGGTCGAGCACTGCCGGCAGCGGGTGCGCGATTTCGTGCACCGGGCGCGGAGACGCCGTTGAGAGATCCTGCGGCGCATTCCTGGCGGCCCGGCGATGACCAAAGCCGATGAGTTGCGCAAGGAAATAGACTCGCTGCGAGAGCAGTTGCGTCTGCACGCGCATCGCTATTACGTGCTCGACGATCCGCTGGTGCCGGACAGCGAATACGATCGTCTGATGCGCTGCCTGCAGGAAGTCGAATCGGCGCATCCGGACCTGCTCAGCCCCGACTCTCCGACCCAGCGTGTGGGCGGCGAACCACTCGCGGCCTTCATCACGGTGCGTCACGAATTGCCGATGCTGTCGCTCGACAACGCATTTGACGAGCAGGAGTTGCGTGCCTTCGATCGTCGGGCAAGGGAGCGGCTCGGCATCCGGGATGGGCTGGATTATTGCTGTGAGCCGAAGCTCGATGGCGTGGCGGTCAGCATTCTCTATGAACAGGGTGTGCTGGTGCGCGCCGCGACCCGTGGCGACGGCAGCTCCGGTGAGGACATCAGCGCCAATGTGCGCACCATTGCATCGGTGCCCTTGCGTTTGCTGGACGGGGCCGTTCCGGCGCGGCTCGAGGTGCGCGGCGAGGTGTATATGCCGCGGGCAGGTTTTGCCGAAATGAACCGGCGTGCGGTGCAGGCGGGCGAGAAAAGCTTTGTCAATCCGCGCAATGCCGCTGCCGGCAGCCTGCGTCAGCTCGATCCCCGCATCACCGCGCGCCGTCCCCTGGAGTTCTGTGCCTACGGTGTGGGTGTGTTCGATGGCGCCGGCCTGCCGCGCACGCAGTCGGGGATGCTGGAACGCTTGCGCGAATTCGGGGTGAAAACCAGCGCCGAAGTCAGGCTGGTGCATGGCGTTGATCACTGCCTGGAGTATTACGCGCGCATGCAGCAGCGGCGCGCGCAACTACCCCACGACATCGACGGCATCGTGTTCAAGGTCGACAGCCTGGATCTGCAGGAGCGCCTGGGCTTCGTGGCGCGTGCGCCACGCTGGGCCATCGCGTACAAGTTTCCCGCCGACGAAGAGCTGACCGTGGTGCAGGAAGTGGAGTTTCAGGTGGGACGCACCGGCGCGCTGACCCCGGTGGCGCGTCTCGCGCCGGTATTCGTGGGCGGAGTCACGGTCAGCAATGCGACCCTGCACAACATGGACGAGATCGAACGCCTCGACCTGCATTGCGGCGATACCGTGATCGTGCGCCGCGCCGGTGACGTGATCCCCCAGATCGTGCGGGTGCTTGGCGAGCGCCGCCCACCCGATGCCTTGCCGATCGCCATGCCGCGCCAATGCCCGGTCTGCGGTTCGGCGGTGGAGCGGGCCGAGGGCGAAGCCGTGGCACGTTGCTCCGGGGCGCTGGTGTGCGCGGCCCAGCAGAAAGAGACCGTGCGTCACTTTGCGTCACGGCGGGCGATGGATATCGAGGGGCTGGGCGAGCGGCTCATCGAACAGTTGATCGAGAAGGGCCTGGTGTCCAACGTCAGCGATATCTACCATCTCGAGCGTGGTGCACTGGCGGCGCTGGAGCGCATGGGCGATAAATCGGCCGACAAGCTGTTGCTCGCGATCAGGCGCAGCAAGCACACCACGCTGGAGCGGTTTCTGTATGCGCTGGGAATTCGCGAGGTCGGCGAGGCGACGGCACTGGCGCTGGCGCGCCATTTCGGCAACCTCGACGCGCTGATGGCCGCCGATGCCGAAGCCCTGCAACAGGTTCCTGACGTGGGGCCGGTGGTGGCCGGGCATGTGCAGGCGTTCATGGGTGAGCCACGCAATCGTGCCCTGATCGAGCGCTTGCGCTGCGCAGGCATCGAATGGGCCGATACGGAGCACCCGCCCGCGTCGGCGCCGCTGGCCGGTGCCAGTGTGGTACTGACCGGGAGCCTCGAGTCGATGAGCCGCGATGAGGCGGGCGAACGCCTGGCGCGACTCGGTGCGAAGATCGCCGGCAGTGTGAGTGCGCGCACCCGGCTGGTGATCGCCGGGCCGGGTGCGGGGTCCAAGCTCGACAAGGCGAATTCGCTTGGCGTAGAGGTCTGGGACGAGACGCGGTTGCTGGAGTTCCTGCGCGCCAACGAACGGATGGCCGAGCCCCGGATACGGCAAATTCACAATTAATTGATTCAAAATCAAGCGACCTGCGACGAGTCACTGATATAACATTTCACAGCTGGAAGCGAAGGACGTTCGCCGCGTCCGTTCGCAGCTGAAACGAGTGCTAATGGCAGGGCAATACCACAGTGAAAGCCACCAATATCAGTGATTCCGAGTATTTCCACAAAGTCGTGGATTGTCAGTACGCCTGCCCGTCGCACACGCCGGTGCCCGAGTACATCCGGTTGATCGCCGCGGAACGCTACAGTGATGCGTACATGATCAACTGGGAATCGAACGTGTTTCCGGGCATTCTCGGACGCACTTGTGACCGACCCTGCGAACCGGCCTGCCGGCGCGGACGCCTGGAGCAGGAACCGGTCGCGATCTGCCGCCTGAAGCGCGTTGCCGCCGACAACAAGGGCAATGTGGCGGCGCGAATGCCAAAGGTCCCGCGACGCAAGAACGGCAAGCGCGTCGCGTTGATCGGTGCCGGCCCCGCATCGCTCACGGTTGCCCGCGATCTCGCGCCGCTCGGCTACGACATCGATATCTACGATGATCAGAAGAAAGGCGGCGGCATGATGCGCAGCCAGATTCCGGTGTTCCGCCTGCCGCCCGCGGTACTGGACGAGGAAGTCGACTATATCCTCGAGATGGGCGTAAATCGTGTGTTCGATACCTATGTCTCGAGCCTGAAGACGATCGTCGAGCAGGATTACGATGCCGTTTTCGTCGGCACCGGTGCGCCGCGTGGCAGCGATCTCGATATTCCGGGGCGCAAGGAAGCGGCAGCGAATATTTTTGTCGGTATCGATTGGCTTTCCAGCGTCTCCTTCGAGCATATCAACGCGGTAGGCAAGCGCGTTCTGGTGCTTGGCGGCGGCAACACCGCGATGGATTGCTGCCGCACGGCACGACGCCTCGGCGGTGAGGACGTGAAGGTCGTGGTGCGCTCGGAATTCGACAAGATGAAGGCCTCGCCCTGGGAAAAGGACGATGCGATGGCCGAGGACATCCCGATTTTCAACAACCATGTGCCGCGCGAATTCGTGCACGCGGATGGCAAGCTGAGCGGAATGCTGTTCGACAAGGTCGATGTGGTGTACGACGCCAACGGGCGGCGCAGCCTGGTTCCCACTGGCGACGAGCCGGTGTTTTTCCCGGCCGATGATGTGTTGATCGCAATCGGCCAGGACAATGCATTTCCCTGGATCGAGCGCGATATCGGCATCGAATTCGGCAAATGGGACATGCCGGTCGTGGAGTCCGCGACGTTCCAGTCCACGCTGCCCAAGGTCTTTTTCGGCGGAGATGCCGCTCTTGGACCAAAGAACATCATTACTGCCGTGGCCCATGGCCATCAGGCGGCGGTCTCGATCGATCTGCTGTGCCGGGGCGAGGATGTCCGCAAGCGGCTCGCGCCCGGAGTGACGCTGGTCAGCCAGAAGATGGGTGTGCACGAGTGGAGCTACGATAACCAGGTCGCCAACGATGCCCGTTACAAGGTGCCGCATGTCGACAAGGCGCTCGCGCTGAAGGATCTCAAGATCGAAGTGGAGCTTGGATTCGATACCCGTGCAGCCCTGCTCGAGGCACAGCGTTGTCTCAACTGCGATATGCAGACGGTGTTCACCACCGCCAAATGCATCGAGTGTGATGCCTGCGTCGATATCTGCCCCACCGACTGCATCAATTTCATCGCCAATGAGGACGAGGCGGCGCTGCGGCAGAAGTTGCGCGTCGCGGCATCCAACCTGGCGCAGGATCTCTATGTCTCCGACACCCTGGCACAGACTGGCAGGGTCATGGTCAAGGACGAGGATGTGTGTCTGCATTGCGGCTTGTGTGCCGAGCGCTGTCCGACCGGCGCCTGGGATATGCAGAAATTTCTCTACAACGTCACCAAGGCAGGACAGGCATGCACGCCAGAGAAGCGGTAAACGATTTCGTAGTCAAGTTTGCCAATGTCAATGGCACTGGCTCGGCAAGTGCGAACCACATGTTCGCAAAGGCGATATTTCGCATGGGCATCCCGGTCAGCCCGCGCAATATCTTTCCCTCGAATATCCAGGGCCTGCCGACCTGGTTCGAGGTGAGGGTCAGCCACAAGGGCTACCTCGGACGGCGGGGGGGCGTCGATCTGATGCTGTGCGTCAATCCCCAGAGCATGGAGCGCGATGTGCGCGAAGTCGAGCCGGGTGGCTATTTTGTCTACGATTCGACCAAGCCGCTCGACGTGCGCCTCATCCGTGACGATCTCAATTACATCGGCATTCCGTTCACCGAGATCTGCCTGCGTGAATACAGCGATGCGCGCCAGCGTCTGCTGTTCAAGAACGTGATCTATGTCGGTGCGCTGGCGGCCCTGCTCGATATCGATTTCAGCATTCTCAAGAACCTGATTACCGATCAGTTCAAGGGCAAGGAAAAGCTGATCACGCCAAATATCTACGCGCTGGAACTCGGTCATCAGTATGCTGTCGAGCATTTCAGCTGCCCGATCGGACTGCGTGTGCAGCGTGGTGGCAATATTGCCAAGCACATTCTCGAGACCGACCACATATTGATGGATGGCAATACCGCCGCGGCACTCGGTGCGGTATACGGCGGTGCGACGGTTGCGGCCTGGTACCCGATCACCCCCTCGACCTCCGTGGTCGATGCCTTCGACAGGTATTGCAGGCGCCTGCGCATCGACCCCGGGACCGGCAAGAAGAATTACGCTATCGTGCAGGCAGAGGACGAACTCTCCGCGATCGGCATGGTGGTGGGTGCATCGTGGAACGGTGCGCGCGCATTTACCGCTACCAGCGGCCCGGGCCTGTCGCTGATGAGCGAGTTTCTGGGGCTGGCCTATTTCGCCGAGATTCCCACGGTGCTGATCGATGTGCAGCGAGCCGGCCCGTCGACCGGCATGCCGACCCGTACGCAGCAGTCCGACATACTGTCGGCCGCCTACGCCTCGCACGGTGATACCAAGCACGTGCTGCTGTTTCCCGCAACGCCCGCAGAGTGCTTCAGCCTCACCGTTGCAGCGTTCGATCTCGCCGAGCGTCTGCAGACACCCATCATCATGCTCACGGATCTGGATCTGGGCATGAACGACTGGATGTCGCCACCCCTGGAATTCGATGACAATCGTGTCTACGATCGCGGCAAGGTGCTGGATGCCGAGGCGCTCGACAAGTTGAGCGAGCGTTATGGCCGCTACAAGGACGTGGATGGCGACGGCATCACCTACCGTACCTATCCGGGCACGCATCCGACCAAGGGCGCAAGCACTGCGCGCGGCACCTCGCGTGACGAATATGCGGCATATACCGAGGATGGCGCGGAATACGTGCGTAACGTGGACCGCTTGCTGAAAAAATTCGAGACCGCGAAACAGTACGTTCCGGCACCCAAGGTCAAATCCCCGTCCGGCCCCACGCGCTTCGGCGCCCTGTTTTTCGGTACCACCGCATCGCCTGCCTACGAGGCGACCGAGATACTCGCGGACGAGGGCTTCGCGATCGATACGTTGCGCCTGCGCGCATTTCCGTTCTCCCGCGAAGTCGAGGACTTCATCGCCGGCCACGACACGGTGTTCGTGATCGAACAGAACCGCGACGGCCAGATGCGTCGCCTGCTGATCAATGAAACCCACGTTTCCGTCAAGGAAAAACTGGTGTCTGTTCTGAATTACGACGGCCTGCCGATCACCGCTCGGCAAATCGCCGCGGTGATCCGTGGAAGCATGAGCGGGTCCAATGTCACGCCGCTGCGCGGCAAGCGCACCGGTGCAGGGAAATCAAAGTCATGAGTTACCAGAAGCCTTCCTTCCGTCACCCCGGCACACCGGAAAACGAGCTCGGTTATACCCGTGTCGATTACGAGGGGGCGCTCTCGACCCTGTGCGCCGGATGCGGTCACGATTCGATCAGTGCCGCAATCATCGAGGCGTGCTTTTCGCTGCCGATCGAGCCGCACCGCATCGCGAAAATGTCGGGTATCGGCTGCTCGTCGAAGACGCCGGCCTATTTCCTGGGCCGCTCGCACGGCTTCAATTCGGTCCATGGGCGCATGCCCTCGGTGTCCACCGGTGCCAACCTCGCCAACCGCGAACTGGTCTACATAGGGGTGTCCGGCGATGGGGATACGGCCTCGATCGGCATGGGACAATTCGCCCATGTGGTGCGGCGCAATCTCAACATGGTCTACATCGTCGAGAACAACGGCTGCTATGGGCTGACCAAGGGCCAGGACTCGGCTACCACGGACCTTGGCTCGAAGAACAAGAAGGGTATGGCGAACCCCTATGAACCGATCGATCTGGTCAGTATTGCAATACAGCTGGGCGCAACGTTCGTCGCGCGCAGCTTCTCGGGGGATCGCCAGCAACTGGTACCGCTGGTCAAGGCGGCGCTGAGCCACAAGGGATTTGCATTTCTCGACGTGATTTCACCCTGCGTGACGTTCAATAACCATGAGGGCTCCACCAAGAGCTATACCTATTTTCGCGAACATGCGGATGTTACGCCGATTGATTTCGTGCCGATGCGCGAGGAAATCCGCACCAGCTACGCGCCGGGCGCGACCCAGGATGTCTGCATGCACGACGGGTCAGTGATCAGGCTCCACAAGCACGATGACGAATACGACATCGAGGACCCGCAGTCCGCGCTGCAGGCCATTGCCCACCACGGCAAGAGCGGACGCGTGCTGACGGGCCTGCTGCACATCAATCGCGATGCGCAGGAATTGCACGAAACCCTCGGTACGGTACGGCGTCCGCTCAATTCGCTGACGGAAAAGGAACTCTGCCCGGGGGTCAAGTTCCTCGACAGTATCAATGCCGGGTTGCGCTGAGAGTTATTCGGGGCGCAGCCAGGGTTGGAGGGCAAGGTTCAAGCCCTCCTCGATGAACGAGTCATTGTCGAGCACCTTCTTCTGGCGCTTCCATAGCGGCTTGGAGCCCTTGAGATCCAGGGTTTCGGTGACTTCGATTCCGCCGGCGCCATTGAACAGTCGCTGCAGTTTCAGATCGAAGACATTCACGTAGATCCCGACGGCATCGACTGCCTGGATCCAGTCGAAATCAGCCGGAACCCCGTCACCGCCACGGCTGGAGGGTTTGCGTGTCACGCCGAGAAAATGGGTGGTGTGACTGCCGCTCGGCGAGAAGTAGGTCTGCAGCTCCTCGAGATTGGTGAACATCACCGCCTGCGCCTGGCTGTTGGCCTCGAGCCAGCGCACCGCTTCGCTCAGCACGTACTGGAACGAGGTGTCGTTCAGCTTGCCGGTCGTGGGGTTGTAGGGTTCACCCCATTTGCGCACGCCTTCGAGCCAGGCCTCGTCGAACAGGGTGCCGGGCAAAATCTCGTAGCCTGCCTTGCGCAGACGCTTTTCTATCATTGCGTCGATACGCGCGTCGTGCTCGGCGAGGTAGCTGCGCGAGGGCTTGCCGAAATTTATCGGAGCGATCACGATGCGCCCGAAACGGGCTTTGTCGGCGAGCTGCGCGTCGTAACTGCCCTGGTATGCGGTGCCACCGGCATCGCCAGCGCTGTTTCCCCCGGCGCAGGCGCCCAGCAGCAGCGTGAGCATGAGACAGAAAATGCGCATGATGAATTTCCTCGGGGATGTCGGCGTGATCGATGGATTCTAGCGTGAAGCTCGCGCTGCGACCACCGGAAGGCGAGTCAGTCCTGCGGTGACGCGATGGCGCAGTATCGCCGTGATCGCAAGCGCGCCCGGGCGGTTTGCACAGCAGCTCAACGATCCGTCGCAGTATCTGCGCTCACTTTGATGCACAACGGGGGCAGTGCCGTCCCATGCGGCTCCATGACCCGGCGAATCGCCACCGCGCCGAGCAGCAGCGCCAGCAGCACCAGGCCGATGCCGGCGTGGCGTTGGTCATCTTGCAGGTAGTTGACGCACAGCCGCTGTGGCGTGTCCAGGTAGAGCATGCCTGCGGTGGCGGTCATCCAGGCGATGTTGCCGATACCGAATAGCAGCACTTCGGGGTCCAGCCGGCGCCAGCTGTGGGCCAGCCACCAGCCGGCCAGCCACCAGCTGAGGTACTTGGCGGCGGCCACGGCCGGCAGCAGCAACGACAGGTCGAGCAGCGACGGCAGCATCCAGGTGATGCTGACCAGCGTCACCAAGGTCGCGCCTGTCCAGCCGCGCCAGTCGATCCAGTGCAACCAGCCAGCGCGCAACCCCAGGTACTGCGCCGCCCAACCACCCGCGAGCAGTGCCGGAAATTCCAGCAGCATGTGCAGCGACATGCGGCCTTCGATCATGTGGCGCAACGCCGGCCATAGCAGCAGCAGCGGCAATGCCGCCAACATAGCGTACAGCGCGGAGCGTGCAGACAGCGGGCTGCGCATCATCGCCTGCCCTCGGACGGTTGTGCTGCCAGACGGCTCGCCGCCGCCAACGCCAGTGGCCATTCGTCCATGGCGAACAGTGCGCGCAGCCGCCCTTGCCGGTCCAGCAGATGGATGTCACCGTTGTGCACGAAGCCGCCTTCACCATCGGTGATCGCCACCACGCCCAGCCCACGCAGCAGGGTATTCGAATCGCCCTCGCTGGCCGGCACCGCGAAGCTCCAGTGTGCTGGATTGGCATGCAGGCTGCCGGCGAGCTGCTTCAATTCGGCCGTGCCATCGTGGCGTACGTCAAACGAGATCGATGCCAGCCGAACCCTTGTTGCCGCCGCGTCGGTTCGCGCTTGCGCAGCCAGCTCACGCTGCATCTGCTGGTACTGGCTGCCCAGGGTGCGGCATACGCTCGGGCAGCGCGTGTAGATGAAGTCGACCAGGTAGGCCGCGGGGGCGGTCGGGCTCGCTGGCCACGCCAGTTCGTCGTCACCGAAGGCGGTGTGCATCGCCACACGGGGGGCGTGTAATTCGCCGGCGGCCACTTGCAACTCGCGGCGCCCCTCGAAGGTCCAGACCGAGAGGCCGGCGGTATGGTGCCAGGCCCCCCACGCCGACAGCGTGACCAGTCCCAGGCACAGCGCCGCGCTCAGCCGGCGTGCGAGCCTGTCGCGGGAAGCCGGTGTGCGCATCACCGCGGCCTATTCCAGCGCCTTCAGGTCGGCGTCGCCCTTGTACGGCTCGGCCTGCGCGGCGGTGTCCTTGCGTACCTTGGCGACGATATCGGTGTCGATCACTGGCGACTGGTTGCCCCAGGTACCGCGTACATGCGTCAGCACGGCGGCGATCTCCGCGTCCTGCAACTGGTCCTTGAACGCTGGCATCGCGCCGTTGTAGGTCGTGCCCTTGACGCTCAGCGTCCCGTTGATGCCGTGCAACACGATGGCCACCAGCGTCTCGGGCTTGCCGGCCACCCATTCGGAATCCGCCAGCGGCGGGAACACGCCCGGCAGTCCGCCACCACTGGCCTGGTGGCAGGCCACGCAATGTGCAGCGTACACCGCCGCACCGTCCGCCTCGGCACCGACCGGTGCGGGCGCGGGACCCTGCAGTTCGGCCACGCTGCGACCGTCACCCCAGGTCGGCGGATTGTCCAGCGACGTGCGCGCGATGTAGACGATGCCAAAGCCGAGCAGCGCGGCGGTGAGCAGGATCACGAACCACGGCATCGGGTTCGCGCCTTCCTCGGGCTCCGGGTTCTCGCGTTCTTGTTGAGCGCGGATTTCGGGATCGGTCATCGTCACGCCTCCGTGCTGCGCATTGCTTCGGTGCGATGCGTGCGGCTCATTTCGCGGCAGCCGAAGCGGCGGGTGCGACCGGTGTGGCCACCACTGGGAAGCTACGATCCAACGACTGCAGATACTTGACCAGGTCGAGTGCCTCGGGGCGCGCCACCACCACCTGGCCCGGTGGCTCGGCGCTCGGCGGCAGCTTGACGACGTGGTCTTCCCTGTCGGCTTGGGTCTTGAGTTCGAACAGGAACGGAAACGCCGGCATGATGCTGCCGGGCACATAGGCACGCGGCTCGTACAGGTGGCCCAGTTGCCAGTCCTCGCTGGGCTGACGCTTGCCGATGTTCATCAGGTCGGGGCCGGTGCGGCTGGTGCCCAGCAGGTGCGGGTGGTCGTAGACATAGTCACCGGCCACCGTGGCGCGGCCCCAGCCACGCTTGAAGTCAGGTGCAAAATCCTGGGCGCGCGGCTGCTGCGTATGGCAGTAGACGCAGCCGTTGGCGATGTACACCTCGCGCCCGCGCAATTGCGCGCTGGTGTAGGGCTTGAGGCCGGGTGTGGGCTCGACGTCGCGTACCTGCAGGTACGGCAGCACCACCAGCACGCTGGTCGACAGCGCCAGCATCACCATCGCTCCGGAGATCAGCTTGATCTCGCTTTTCATGACATGGCCTCCCGGCCGAAGAAATGCCTGAATAGCGCAGGCTGGTCGCGTTGCGGGCCGCGATGCAGCACCAGTAGCATGAAATGCGCGGCGAAGACCAGATGGCCGATCACCATCATGGCGCCGCCGACGCTGCGCCCCTTCAGATACGGCAAGGTCAGGGTCACCGAATCCATGAACGGTCTGGCAGCATCGAGCATCGCCTCGCCTTGCAGCCAGCCGCCAATGGTCAGACTGATGAAGTAGATCGCGATGCCCAGGCTGACGAGCCAGAAATGTACACTGATCAACCACGGAAACGGCCATTCGCGCGCCGTAATGCGCGGCATTACGAAGTACATGGCGCCGAAGAAGACCATGCTGACGAAGCCGTACAGCCCCAGGTGCGCGTGCGCCACGGTGTAATGCGTGAAGTGGGTGACGACGTTGACGCTGCGCAGTGCCTCGAACGAACCCTGCACCGAACTGACCGTGTACATCAGCCCGCCCAGGCCGACGAAACGCAGCGTCGGCGAATAACGAAATGCCGCAAGGTAGCCCTGCAGCGTCTGGAACTGGTTGACGGTGAAAGCGGCCACCGGAATGATCATCATCATGCTCTGCACGATCGATAGCGTGATCATCCAGCCAGGCACCGGTCCGCCGATCAGGTGGTGGCCGCCGACCTGGCCGTAGAAGAACGCCAGCCCCCAGAAACCCAGCAGCGACAGGTTGTACGACTGGATCGGTCGGCCGATGACCTTGGGCAGGAAGTAGTACACCGAAGCCAGCGCCAGTGGCGTGTAGAACAGGCCGAGCACGTTGTGGCCGAACCACCAGTTCATGGTGGCCTGTTCGACGCCGACGTGCACGCCGGGGAACTTGGCGACGATGAACAGCACCGGCAGCCAGAACAGCGCGCATGCCATGTACCACACCGACACGTACAGATGGTCGACCTTGCGGTTGACAAGCGTAAACACCAACGGCAGTCCGATCAGCGCGCCGCCGAGCGCGAACAACGTGCCGATCTGCCAGGGGATCTCCAGCCATTCCAGGCCGTCGCTGATGCCCGCGCCGACGCTGCCCAGCCCGGCGATCAGCGCCGCATTCCACAGCACCGCGCCGATGAATGCGTAGCGTGCGCCCATCAATGGTGTTTTTAGCAGCCGCGGGATGATGAACAGCGCCACGCCCAGCCCGGCCATCGGCGCCCAGCCGTAGGCCACCGCGTTCAAGTGAATGGTGCGGATGCGCCCGAAGCTCAGCCACGCTTGCTGCACCAGCCAGTCGGGATTGTGCAGTTTGATCGATGCCGTCAGGCCGGCCGCCGAAGCCACCAGCAGCCACACCATGGCACAGCAGAAAAAGAAGAATACCACTGGCCCCGTGGAGGCGTCGGCACGCGCGCGCTCGAGGATTTCGTTGCTGTCGCTGTCGCCGATGGCGCCGCCTTGTGCGGCGTCAGTGCCTTTTTGCAGCGCGCCGCGTGCGACGCCAGTGGCCGCGGGTTCTTCGACGCGGCCGATTTCATCGGGCGCAAAGATGATTTCGGCGCCGCGACTGCTGCGATCGAACAGACCTCTGCGCTGCGACCAGATGAATAGCAGCAGGGCGACGAAGGACAGGACGAAGGCGGACAGCAGGATGGACGCGGTGTTCACGAAGGACTCCCTCTTGCAGGGTGGGGCGGCGCCGTGATCGGCGCGCAGTCGCCGCGTTCATGTGCGGCAGAATTACGAATGACGCCGGGGCTCAACCGGCCTTGTTGTTTCCATGCAGTCCATTGACCGCGCACCAGACACCGTAAATGCAAACCGGAAGCGTTATCATACGTGATATTCTTGCGCGTACAAACCTCATCTGCCCGGAGAATCAATGAGTAAATGCCAACAGCGATCGACGTGAGCCGCACGCCTGGCCGCATGACGCATTGCCCGAGCCGCCTCATTCCGACGACGGTCCGGTTTGGGCTGGCATGACTCTCCGGTTGCACCGGAATACGCACGCTTAGATTGCGCACAACATGGATAAATTACTGCATTTCCAGCGTTTCGGAGAGGGTGATCGCACCGTGATTCTGCTGCATGGCCTGTTCGGGCTGTCGGCGAATCTTGGACCGCTCGCACGTGAGCTGGCGCGTGACTACCGGGTGCTGGTGCCGGATTTGCGCAATCACGGGCGCTCGTTTCATGCGGCGGAAATGAATTACCCGCTGATGGCCGCCGATGTGGTGCGACTGATGGACACGGACGGCATTGCACGGGCGGCGCTGATCGGACACTCCATGGGCGGCAAGGTCGCGATGCAGGCGGCGCTCGATCATCCCGGGCGTATCGAGCGCTTGCTGGTCGCGGATATCGCGCCGATCGACTATCAGCCGCATCACGGCCGCTTGCTGGTCGCGTTGCGCGAGGCAGCGGAGGATTTCCTGGCCGATCGCAACCGCACCCGGCAGATTCTCGAGGCGCACATCGATGAGCCCGGGGTGGTCGCGCTGATGCTGATGAACCGTGCCCGGAGCGACGACGGCAGCTGGCACTGGCGCTTCAATCTCGAGGCGATCGAGCGTGACTATGCGCAGATTCTTGCGGCCCCGCACTCCGACGCAAGCTACCCGGGACCGGTGCTGTTCCTCAAGGGCGAGCTGTCGGAGTACATTCTTCCCTCGCACCTGGAACCCACGCGCAGGCTGTTTCCCGGTGCACGGCTCAAGGTGATTGCCGGAGCCGGGCACTGGCTGCACGCCGAGAAGCCGGCGGTGTTCCTGCGCCTGGTCCGCGATTTTCTGCGCGAAGCGCCTGCGCGCTGAGGCATGCCGGGTTATTTCTTTATCTGTCCGTCGAGCATTTTCGCCAGTTTCGGTCCGAACGGCGGCATGGTGCCGGCGAGCTTGGCGAGATTGATCCTGCCCTCGCGATAGACACCCTTGGCGTGACTGAAGGTACGGAAGCCGTCGCGTCCGTGATAATGCCCGACGCCGCTGTTACCGATGCCGCCGAACGGCAGATCGTCACAGGCGAAATGCATCAGCACATTGTTCACCGACACGCCGCCGGAAATGGTTTCCTGCAATACGCGTTCGCGTTCCGCCGCGTCCTTGCCAAACCAGTAGAGGGCCAGTGGCCGCGGCCGGGCGTTGATATAGGCGATGCAGTCGGAGAGGTCACGATAACTCTTCACGATCATCAGTGGCCCGAATATCTCCTCCTGCATCAGTTTCAGCTCATCGCCGGGATCGACCACGATATGGGGCGGGATCTTGTGCAGCGAGCGGTCGCTGTAATCCTCGCCGGCGGGATTCAACTCGAGTACCCGCGCGCCACTCGCACGGGCTTCCTCGATATAGCCGA
Organism: Gammaproteobacteria bacterium; assembly: GCA_016705365.1. Taxonomy (NCBI): domain Bacteria; kingdom Pseudomonadati; phylum Pseudomonadota; class Gammaproteobacteria; species Gammaproteobacteria bacterium. The sequence goes on from JADIYI010000002.1 coordinate 101,621, forward strand.
GCACGCGCTGGTAATGGCGCTCGTTGATCATCGAGTTGTAATCGGGATTGCCGACCGTGGTCGGGAACTGGGTGACAAAGGTGCGTCGGCAGGCGTCCAGGAACACTTCGAGCCGCGCCTGCGGGACGAATACATAGTCGGGCGAGATGCACAGCTGCCCGGCATTCTGTGCCTTGCCGCTCATGATCTTGTCGGCGGCATCCTCGATATCCGCGCTGGCACTCACGATCACCGGCGATTTGCCGCCGAGTTCCAGCGTGACAGGTGTGAGATTCTCCGCCGCGGCGCGCATCACCATGCGTCCGATGGAGGTGGCACCGGTGAACAGCAGGTGGTCGAAGGGCAGCGCGGCAAACGCGGCGCCGACCTCGGGGCCGCCGGTTACCACCGCGATTTCGGTGGGATCGAAATAGCGCGCGATCAGGGTCCGGGCCAGTTCGGAGGTCTGTGGCGCAAACTCGGAGGGTTTGACCATCGCCCGGTTGCCGGCTCCGAGAATATCCGCCATCGGGCTGAAGATCATGGCGAAAGGCACATTCCATGGCGTCATGTTGCCGACGACTCCCTTGGGCTGGTGATACACGCGGGCGCGTGCGCCGAAAAGATTCATCGGCACCGGGGCACTGCGTCGTTCCGGCTTCATCCACGACTTGAGATGCTTCCTGACGTACTTCAGGTTGCCGACCGCGGTCATGACCTCGGACATGCGGGTCATATACGGGGAGCGACAGCCGTAATCCGCCGACAATGCAGCGCAGATGGCTGCCTGGTTGTCGACCAGCAGCGCGATGCAACGCTCGATGCGATCGATACGGGTGCCGTAGGCAACCGCGCCCTCGGCACGAAACGCCGTGCGCTGGCGCTCGAGGAGTTCATTGAGACCGGCGCAGGCATCGGCCGTTGCACTGGCTTGTTCGGATATCGAGTTCATGTGAGTTGCTCCACTCGGGTGTGAATCTTGCCCGGACTCGGCTGTTGTCCGGGCTCATTCATGGTCTTCGATCAGCATATCGGCGGCCTTTTCGCCGATCGCCACGCACAACGCATTGGTGTTGCCGCTGATGATGCGCGGAATCACCGAGGCGTCGGCGATACGCAGCCCCTCCAGTCCGTGCACGCGCAAACGATGATCGACCACGGCGAAATCGTCACGGCCCATCGCACAGGTGCCCACCGGATGGTATACCGAACCGGCACTGCGCCGGATGTAGGCGAGGATCTTCTCGTCGCTGTCGCAGTGGGGGCCGGGCAGGATCTCGTCGTCGCGGAATCCGTCGAACACGCTCGAGGCGAAAATCTCGCGCACCCGCTTGACCGCCTCGATGGTCACGCGCCGATCCTCTTCGGTGGACAGGTAATTGGCGCGAATGGCCGGCGGATAGTCGGGAAACGGTGTGCGGATATGCACGCTGCCGCGGCTGCTCGGGCGCAGGTTGCAGACCGTCGCCGTGGTGCCGGGCACGGTGTAGATCCGGCCCGCGGCGTTGAGGCGTCCCGCGGCGGGTGTGTAATGGATCTGGGCATCGGGCCGCGTAACATCCGCGGAGCTGCGCAGAAACGCACCCGCCTGGCAGGCGGGGTGAATCAGCAGGCCCTGGCGCTTGAAGCCGAAGCGCAGCGCGTTGCGGATCAGGCCCAGCGCTCGGGTTTCCTCGAAGAAGGTCCCGGTATTGCGCAGTCCCTGCTGGACGTGCACGGTCAGGTGATCCTGCAGGTTCTCACCCACCCCCGGCAGCTCGTGGTTCGTTTCGATACCGAGCGGGGCCAGCAGAGCGCCATTGCCGATCCCCGAGAGTTCCAGCAGTTGCGGACTGTTGATCGAGCCGCCGCACAGCACCACCGCCTTGCTTGCGTACACGCGCTGCACACCGCCCTGGTGGCGGTACTCGATACCACTGACGCGCTTGCCGTCGAGCAGCAGGCGCTCGGCCAGCGCCCGGGTGCGAATATCGAGGTTGGCGCGCCCGCGCGCGCTCTTCAGGTAGTGGGTTGCGGTGGTCTGGCGCAGGCCATTGCGCACGCTCACCTGGTAGCGCCCGATCCCTTCCTGCGTGGGGCCGTTGAAATCCGTGTTGTGCGGCAAACCAATGCTGACTCCCGCCTGGATGAACAGATCGGTGGCGTCGAGTGGTGGTCCGACTTCGCTGACCCACAAGCCGCCGCCCACGCCATGCAACTCGCTCGCCCCGCGCGTGTTGTGCTCGCTCCTGAGAAAATAGGGCAGCAGCTCGTCGAAGGACCAGCCGGGGTTTCCGGCCGCGGCCCACTCGGCGTAATCCTCGCGCTGGCCGCGGATGTAGACCATGCCGTTGATCGCGCTGCTGCCACCGACGACCTTGCCGCGCGGCCAGGCGATCTTGCGGTAATCCAGTTCGGGTTCGGGCTCGGTCTGGTAGCACCAGTTGAGGCCCTTGTGATTCATCAGGAACGCGAAACCGAGCGGCACGTGGATCATGGGGTTGCGCGGCCAGCCACCAGCCTCGAGCAGGAGCACCCGGCGGCTGGCCTCGCGGCTCAGGCGCGAGGCCAGCGCGCAACCGGCGGAGCCGGCCCCGACGATGATGTAGTCGTACGCGGCATTGCCGGCGCGCGCATGAATGGACACCTGATCCCGCTCCGTAGCCCGAAAAAGGCGGCCATTGTCGACGATTTGTCCTGCCGCCTCAAACGCCGGGCCATTACGTTTTGTTTATCGGGAATGAAACGATCGGACTTGCGGCCGGCTTCGGATATTCGCGGCAGGAGACGTTCTGCTGGCGACGGGCCGCGCGCCCGTTATGATGGTGCTTTGCAGTGGGCGGAGGACAATGCGGATGAGCGAGGCAAATGGCATGTTGCAGGGTATCCGGGTGATCGATTGCGGAACCTGGGTGGCGGCGCCGGCGGCGGCCACGGTACTTGGCGACTTCGGCGCCGATGTCATCAAGATCGAGGCGCCACCCGGTGGTGACACTTACCGCTGGTGCGCGCAGTTCGTGCCGGGGTTTCCGCGCTGCAACGACAACTATTCATGGCAACTCACCGCCCGCAACAAGCGCAGCATCGTGCTCGATATCAAGCACCCGGACGGATACGCCGCACTGTTGCGTCTGGTCGCAACGGCTGATGTGTTTCTCAGCAATTTTCCGCCCGCGGTACTGGAGAAACTGCGTATCCGCTACCAGGATCTGCGCGAACACAACCCGCGCCTGGTGTACGGGCAGCTCTCGGGTTACGGAGAGCAGGGACCACAGGCGAATCTTGCGGCCTATGACCGTACCGGCTGGTGGGCCCGCTCCGGAATGATGGATCGCATGCGTTACCGCGATCATCCCCCGGCCGGTGGCATTCTCGGCTGGGGCGATCACGCCAGCGCGATGTCGCTGTTCGGCGCGGTGATGATGGGCCTCTACCGGCGCGAACGCAGCGGGCTGGGTGGCAAGGTGTCGACTTCGTTGCTGGCCAACGGCATCTGGGCCAACGGTATTCCATTGCAGGCCCGGCTCAGCGGCGCCGAGGTCGGACTCGAGACGCCGCGGCCCGAGATGGACAATGCGCTTGCAGTTGCGTACGAGACCCGTGATGGGCACTGGTTCTACCCCTGGCTGTTCGATGAGGAGCGTGACTGGGTGCGCTTCGTGATTGCCCTCGGGCTGCGCGAGCTGGTGGAGGATCCGCGCTTCGTGGAGACCACCGAACGGCGGGCCAATGCCCGGGCGCTGATCGCGGCTATCGCTGCCACGGTGCAGCGCGAGGACTGGTCGCATTGGTGCGTCCTGCTGCCGGATCAGGGCATAGACCTGATTTCGGTCAATACGCTCGATGACGTGATCCGCGATCCGCAGGTGATCGCCAATGCCGGTATCGTGCCGCTCGAGGGTGTTCCCGGCAGCGCCACGCATACCGTCAACAGTCCGGTGTTCGTCGAAGGAGAAACCAAGCGCAGCGCGGGGCGCGCGCCGGAGCTCGGCCAACATACGCTCGAAGTGCTGGCCGAGGTGGGTTATGACAGCGAGCGCATCGCGCGGATGAAAGCCGCCGGCGTGCTGGGCTAAGCCCGCGCCGCGCTACCGGGGAATCGATGACACCGGCGCGCCGGCAGCGGCATTCGCCAGTTCGCGGAAGCGGGCGAGGGTGACCGGCTTTGCCTCGAGCGCCAGTTCCCGCACTACATCATCGAGGCTCTTGTTGCCGCCACTCGAGCGGCGGATCTCGAGGTCGATCGAGCGCAATACACCGACTGCACGCGCCGTGATGGCGCCCGAGGAGCGCGCCGAATCCAGTGGCTTGCTGTCCTTGCCCCACGCAGCGAGATCAGCGTGGGCTTTCTCGTAGCGCTTGTCGCTGATCGCTCCGGAGCGGCGCAGGGTCTCGAGCGAGTAGTATTCCGCCAGACCCTCCACGATCCAGTCGGCACCGGGTACGCTGCGCGCGCTCATGGCCACGTGCACCAGTTCGTGAATCAGGGTGCTGGTCGCGTTTTCGCTGATCATCGGCCGATCGGCGTGAACGAACAGCGAGCCGGGTGCGGAAAGCGCACCGCGCCACATCGGATCGGCGGCGCTCACCACCAGCAGGCGCGGCGGGAACTGCGGAAACAGCGATTGCAGCGTGGGCACGGTCCAGCGCAGGAATGCGAGCATGTCCATGCGGCGCACACCTTGACCGGTCGGTGCGGCGATGGTGACATGGGTCGCGCCGATGGTTTCGCGGCGGGTACCGATATCTCCGGCAACGATCCAGCCGGTCGGGCGGTCGAACAGGCGTTGCGGATTGTCGATCCGCAGACGCCCGCTGGCATATCGAGGGAATGGCGTTTCCACCGACCAGCCCTGCGGCAGATTCAGCTGCAGCTTGGCCTGCGACTGGGTGCCGTCCTGCATGTCGAGGTGCACCGGGGGAACCAGGTCGTCGGCGCGGAACAGGGCCCAGGTATCGGTGACCAGGCCATCGTAGCGCCCGGATTCGCGGCGGCTTTCCAGCTTCACCCGATACTGCAGGTAGGCATCCTGCTGTGGTGGGCGCCACAACACGCTGTGGCCTTCGATCCGCAACTCGCCGCTTCCCTTGAAATCGCTGTAGCGGGCGGGATCGGCATTGAACCTCATCCAGCGTACCCATTCCGGATGCCGGCTCAGGCGGATGCGCACGGTGGCGCTTGGTTGCCCCGCCTTGATCCATGCCGTGTACATCACGCCATAGGCCGGACGCTCCTGCGGTGCCGGCTCCTCGGCGCGGCCCGGCAGCGCGGTGAACACACCGAGCAGCAACGCGAGTTTTACCCAATACAGGAATCGCATTGAAACTTTTTTCCTCGCGTCCGGTCCTATTCGCCCAATGATGCCAGCTGCGGGTAAGCTGGCTTTGTGGCAGCCAGTGGCACTATAGATGCCCGCGCTCCACGCAACAATGAAATACTCACGCTGGCGCCGGGTGCGGCGACCGCGAGCCGGTTGCCGGGGCCGCGGAGCGCCGCTATAGTGCGGCGCGCTTTTCCCACGGCTGTGTCTGGAGAATCTGCATGATCGAAGTCACCCAACTCAGCAAGCACTTCGGACGGATCGAAGCCGTTCGCGAGCTCGGTTTCACGGTGCGCCCGGGGGAGGTGCTGGGCTTTCTCGGCCCCAACGGCGCCGGCAAATCGACCACGATGAAAATGATTGCCGGCTTTGTCACGCCGAGCGCGGGTTCGGTGCGGGTCTGCGGTCGGGATGTGACCGAGGATACGCTCGAGGCGCAGCGCCTGATTGGCTACCTCCCCGAGGGCGCGCCTGGCTATGAAGACATGAGCGTGGCCGGATTCCTGCGCTTCATTGCCGAAGTGCGCGGCTTCCGTGGAGCCGAGCGCGATTCCCGTGTGGAGAACGTGGTCGCGACGATGAACCTGCAGGGTGTGACCGAGCAACCCATCGAGACCCTGTCCAAGGGTTTCAAACGTCGTGTCGGTCTGGCCCAGGCGATCCTGCACGATCCGCTGGTGCTGATCCTGGACGAGCCGACCGATGGGCTCGATCCCAATCAGAAACACCAGGTGCGTGAAATGATCCGCGGGCTGTCCCGGGACAAGATCGTGATCATCTCGACGCATATCCTCGAGGAGGTCCATGCGGTGTGCAATCGGGCGATCATCATATCGGGTGGCCGGATCGTGGCTGATGGTACACCAGCGGAACTCGAGGCGCGCTCGCGCTACCATCGCGCGGTGCATATTCATTTCGCGGCCGATTACGCGGCCCGCGATGCGCTGGCCGCGCTGCCATCGGTCAGCGAGGTCGAGGTACACGCCGAAGGCCGGCGCCTGGTGGTGATTGCCGAGCCCGGCACCAATCCGCTCGCTGCGGTCGCAAGGCTGGTGCATGACAGCGGCTGGCTGATCGATGACCTGCACGTGGAGCGCGGACGGCTCGATGAAGTGTTTCGCCAGATCACCCGGGAGGCGGCGTAATGAGCATGATCGGTATCATCACGCGGCGTGAGCTCGGCGCCTATTTCGCGACCCCGCTGGCCTATGTGTTCGTGCTGATTTTCCTGATGCTGAGCGGTGCCTTCACTTTCTATATCGGCGGGTTCTACGAGCGCGGGCAGGCAGACCTGAGCGCGTTTTTCAATTTCCATCCCTGGCTGTACCTGTTCCTGGTGCCCGCGATCTCGATGCGCCTGTGGGCGGAGGAGCGCAAGAGCGGCACCATCGAACTGCTGCTCACGCTGCCGCTGACACGCATGCAGGCGGTACTGGGCAAGTTCCTCGCGGCCTGGCTTTTTACCGGGCTGGCACTGGCCCTGACCTTTCCGCTGTGGATAACGGTCAATTTTCTCGGCAGGCCCGACAACGGGGTGATCGTCTCGAGCTATCTGGGCAGCTGGCTGATGGCAGGAAGTTTTCTCGCGATCGGCTCGTGCATGTCGGCGCTGACCCGCAACCAGGTGATCGCATTCATCCTGACCGTGGTGGTGTGCTTCCTGTTCGTGCTGAGCGGCTTTCCGCTGGTGCTCGATGCGGTGAGCGCCTGGGCGCCACGGGTGCTGGTCGACGGGATCGCGGCAATGAGTTTCCTGACTCATTTCAATTCCGTCGCGCGCGGCGTGATCGGGTTGCGTGACCTGCTGTTCTTCCTGTCGCTCGTTGTGGTCTGGCTGGCGGCGACGGCGCTGGTGATCGAAATGAAACAGGCGGACTGAGAAACATGAGCATGAACCGCAAGATATATCCGCGTCTCGGCCTGGTGCTGCTGGTGGTGGGCCTGATCAGCTTCAGCGCCCTGAACACGCTGCTGTTTGGCAGCCTGCGGCTCGATCTAACCGAAAACCGGCTGTACACGATTTCTCCCGGTACCCGCGAGATCATTGACAGTATCGAGGAGCCGATCGACCTGTATTTTTTCTATTCCGACCGGGCCACGCGCGAGCTGGCGCCGCTGCGCAGTTATGCCAAGCGGGTGCGCGAACTGATCGAGGAGTACGCATTGCAGGCGAACGGCAAGATTCGCCTGAGGATCATCGACCCGGTGCCGTTTTCGGAAGCCGAGGACCAGGCGGCGGAATTCGGCCTGCAGGCGGTGCCGCTCGATCAGGGCGGCGAACAGGTCTATTTCGGCCTGGCGGGCACGAATGCCTACGGTGATCAGCAACACATCGCGTTTTTCCAGCCCGAGCGCGAGGAGTTTCTCGAATACGAGTTGAGCAAGCTGGTGCACAGCCTGGTGACGGTGAAAAAGCCGGTGGTCGGCTTGATTTCAGGCCTGCAGATCAACGGCGGTTTCGACATGATGAGTTCCTCGCCAACGCCGGCATGGGCCGTTATGGAGCAGCTGCAGCAGGGCTTCGAGGTGCGCAATATCGCACCGCAGGCCGACAAGATCGACCCCGATATCACGACCCTGATGATTGTGCACCCGACCGGCCTCTCCGATGCCTTGCAATATGCCATCGATCAGTTCGTGCTGAAGGGCGGCAAGGCCATCGTGTATGTCGATCCGTATTGTGAATCGGCCAAGGCCTCGGCCAACCCGCTGCTGGAGCAGGGGTCTGCGCCTACCTCGTCGAATCTGGAAAAATTGTTCAAGGCCTGGGGGGTTCAATACTCGCCCGACAAGGTCGTTGGCGATGCGGGTACCGCGTTGCAGATCAGTTTTGCGGCCGATCAGCCACCGGTCAAACATCTCGGCTTCCTCGGCCTCGGTGTTGCCAACCTTGCGCGTGACGATGTGGTAACCGGGAATCTCGAACTGCTGAATCTCGGCATGGCCGGTGCGCTCGCCCCGGCCCCCGGCGCGAGCACCCGATTCGAGCCGCTCATGCAGTCGAGCGATCAGGTCGCGCTGCTCGACAGCATGCAGGTGCAGGTGAGCCGAGATCCGAGCGCCTTGCTGAAAGGCTTCATGCCCAGCGGGGAGCGTTACACGCTGGCGGCGCGTATCAGCGGACCGGCGAAATCGGCTTTTGCAGCAGCGCAGACCGAAGGCCAGGAGCACATTGCGGAAAGCGAGGACATCAACCTGATCGTGGTCGCCGACGCCGACATGCTCGCGGATCGCTTCTGGGTGCAGGTACAGGATTTCTTCGGGCAGCGACTGGCGACCGCCTGGGCCGACAATGCCTCGTTCGCGCAGAATGCGCTGGAAAACCTCGGTGGCAGTTCCTCGTTGATCGGTATCCGCAGCCGGGGCAGGTTCTCGCGCCCCTTCGATCGGGTGGAGCAGATCCGTCTCAATGCGGACGCGCGCTACCGCGCCAGCGCGGAACAGTTGCAACAGCGCCTCGACGAGACCGAGCAGAAGCTGGGCGAGTTGCAGCGCAGCAGGGAGCAGAACAACCAGCTGGTGCTGTCGCCCGAGCAGGAGCATGCCCTGCTCGAATTCCAGGATGAGAAGCTGCGCATTCGCAAGGAATTGCGCGAAGTCCGTCACCAGCTGGACCAGGATATCGAACACCTCGGGATGCTGCTGAAGTTGGTGAACATCCTGATCATGCCGTTGCTGCTGACGTTGCTGCTCTATGGCTGGCATGTGTGGCGCCGGGGCCGAGGAGCCGCCAGGCGGAAGGCAGGGCAGGGAGGCGTCGGGTCATGAAGGGCAACAGCAAATTGGCAGTGGCGGTGGCGCTGGTCGCGCTGATGGTGCTGCTGGTGGCGGTGTTTGGTCGCCAGCAAGCGCCCGAGAGCGCGCGCGAGAACGCATTGTGGCTGCCCGAACTCAAGCCGGCGCTGCCGGAGCTGCGCAAGGTGGCGCTGCAGTCGAGCACGGAGCGGGTCACGCTCGAGCGCACGGAGGCCGGTTGGGGTGTCGTGGAGCGCTCCGGCTACCCGGTCGACTTCAAACGGCTCGAGGAACTGTTGCGCGCGCTGTCGCAAGCCCGCCTGCTGGAGCAGAAGACCTCGAGGCCCGAGTATTTCTCGCGGCTTGGTCTGGTCGATATAGAGCAGCCGGACAGCAAAGCGGTATTGCTCGAGCTGTGGAGTGGCGCCGAGCAGGCGCTGGTCAGGGTGCTGATCGGCGATCCCGCCGAAAGCCGCAACGGCCGCTATGTCCGTGCTGCCTCGGGTAGCGAAACCTGGTTGATCGACCAGTCGCCGGAGCCATTGACGGATGCCGCGGACTGGATCGATCGTCATTTTCTCGATGTGGATTTTTCGCGTGTCGAGCGGGTCACGCGCACGGTGCCCGGAGGCAACGGTTTCGTTGCCGTGCGCGAGACGCCAGGCGCGGCGAGCCTCGGCGTGCGGGAACTGCCCACAGGCAGAAAACCGCGTTACGAAGGGGTGTTCGATGGCGCGGCGCGGGCAGTACTCAGCGCGGAAATCGAGGATGTGAAGCCGTTGCAACAGAGTGATTTCGCGGCAGACAAAACCGCGACGACGCTGATCGAAACCGCGGACGGACTGGGGCTGGAGATCGGGACCATCAAGGACGAAAGTGGCAGCTGGGTGCGGGTGAGGGCACTCGCGGTGGCTGCCCGGGCCGAAGATGGCTCTGCGCAGCAGGTGGCAGTCGAGGGTGGTGATCCCGATGCCGCGTCGATGGCTGCGGGCGGCGCGGCGCCGCAACAAGTGGACCCCGGCACCATCAATGATCGCCTGGGGAACTGGGCGTTCAAGGTTTCGGATTATGTTCACGGAGAGCTGAGCAAGTCGCTCGAGGATTACCTGGAAGAACCGCCGCACGCAACGGACAAGAAGAATGCCGACGCCGGCTGATTTGCGCCATTCGCGCCGGGCGGTGCTCGGCTGGCTGGTATTCATCATCGCGATGGTGTTCTGCATGGTGGTTGTCGGCGGTGTCACGCGGCTGACGGGCTCCGGATTGTCGATTGTCGAGTGGGCCCCGATCATGGGGACCCTGCCGCCACTGAGTCATGCCGACTGGCTGGCCGCCTTCGCGCAATACCAGCAGTTCCCGCAGTACAAGATCACCCACCCGGACATGAGCCTGGCCGAGTTCCAGGGGATCTTTTTCTGGGAATACATGCATCGCCTGCTCGGGCGCGGCATCGGCGTGGTGTTCCTGTTGCCATTCCTGTGGTTCCGGGTGCGTGGAGCGTTTAGCCGTCGCCTCTCCTGGCAGTTGCTGGGTGCTCTGGCACTCGGCGGGATGCAGGGGCTGGTCGGCTGGCTGATGGTAAAAAGCGGATTGGTCGACGAGCCTCGTGTCAGCCACTACCGGCTGGCGCTGCATCTGGGGCTGGCGTTCTCGATCATGGCTTATATCCTGTGGTTGGTGCTCGGTTTGCGTGCCGCTGCCGTGGACGAGCGCTCGCCCGGGACGACGACGTCCGCGCGCGCCCTGTTGTGGAGCATCGCGATCGTGACGGTGCTGCAGATCGTCTACGGCGCATTCGTTGCGGGTCTTCGGGCCGGGCTCGGTTACAACACCTTCCCGAAAATGGGCGAGTTGTGGATTGCCGATGCGGTCATGGCCCTGCAGCCCTGGTGGCTCAATCTGTTCGAGAGTCATGCCACCGTGCAGTTCGTGCATCGCTGGCTCGGCACCCTGCTGTTGCTGCTGGTGACTGCATTGTGGCTGCGCGCGCGCCGTGCCGACTGGGGGGCTTCCCGGCAAATCCGGATCCACGCGCTGCTGCTGGTGGTGACGGTGCAATATCTGCTCGGCGTATACACCCTGCTGCGTCTCGTGCCGCTGACGGCCGCAGTCGTGCATCAGGGTTGCGCGAGCCTGGTGCTGCTGGCGGTGATTGCCGTGATGCAGGGATTTCGCCAGCGCGATGCGAGCGGTGCGGGCTAGCGCAGCGTTCGTGGCAGGATCCTGCGCCAGAGACGGCGCACGCCGCGCCTGAAACCGGTGCGTGCGGCCATTTCCGCGCGGTCCGCTTCCAGTCGCAGCTCGTGCATCCGGCTCGCCACCTCTTCGGCGCTGCTGTCCGGGCGCAGCCTGGTAGTTGTACGCACACCGAGTTGCGCACCCAGCCATTCGAGGGTCCGCGGCTCGAAGCAAAGCAACTCGTGTTCGGCGCGGATGGCGCCTGCTCCCGGTTCCGCCGCGGCTTCATCCAGCGAGCGCTGCAGGCGTTGCTCCATCCAGTCGATCTCGGCGGCGTGCCGCGCAATCACCGGTGCGACCAGTTCCGGGTGCAGACGCAGCCGCGGCCCGGCGAGTTCGCGCAGCTTGCGCACCAGCGCCGCGTTCTGGCGCACCGCGACCTCGCCGGTGCCATAACCGGGCCCGAACTTGCGGTAGGCATACAGCAGGCGAACGGCCGGAAGGGAAAGCCCTTCGTTGACCCGCTGTATCGCGCGCGCATCGAAGTCGATCTGCAGTCGCCGGCAAAAATCCCGCACCACGCAGCCGCCGGGAAAGCTTTCCGGCTCGAAATACCAGTAGTGCATCGACGCCGCCCCGAAGATGGCTTCGAGCTTCTCGAACCGCGTCCGATAACGGGGCAGGAGCCGCTCGAGCTCGAATACGCCATGGCCTCCCTGCAAATGCTGCTGGAACACGCTCTCCATGTAGCTGCGCGGTGCCCGGATATAACCCACTGCCCGCAGTTCGGAGGTGTGTCCGCGGAGAAATTCCCGCAAGCGTCGCAATTCGGTTTGCTTGAGAAACGCGATGTGTTCGCCCGAGAGAATCACCGTTTGCCGCGTGCAGTGGCCAAGCTCGCGGTGCAGCCGTTCCAGTGTTTCGCGAATCTGTGGTTGCAGCTGCTCACGGCTGAGTCCGAGTTTGCGGTTCATGTTCTGGGTTTCGGGCTCGGCGCGAAATGCGGTGACGATACGGGCGCTGGCGTTCGGCTGGCCCAGGTCGGCATAGTGAAATGCCGGATCCCCGAGCCCGTGGTACAGCGAATTCTGGATCGAGGAACTGCCGGTCTTGTGCATGCCGAAATGGAACACGCATCCGCTCACTGCCGGGCTCTCCACTCCAGGCGGCTCATCCGTCGACGTCGGCGCTCCCGTCCGCGCCGGGGTCGTAGACCCGCACCTGGTTGCGCCCGCCGTTTTTTGCCCGGTACAGCGCGGCGTCCGCGCGGGTGAACACGCGCTCAGGGTCGTCGCCCTCGCCGAACTGGGCCACGCCGAACGAACTGGTGACGCTGAGCTTCCCGCCTGCGCATTCGATCACGTTGTCGGCGATGGCCTGGCGGGCCTTGTCGAGGGCAGCATGAGCCTGCGCGGAGTCCGTTTCCGCCAGCAGGATCACGAACTCCTCGCCGCCGTAACGGGCGAGGAAATCCGTTTCGCGCAGATGGTTGCGCAGCGTCGTAGCGACATCGCGCAGAACCGTGTCGCCGACCGCGTGTCCGTGACGGTCATTGACCTTCTTGAAGTGGTCCACGTCACACAGCGCCAGTGACACCGGCCGCGCATAGCGCCTCCAGCGCTCGAATTCCTCGACCAGGCGCCGTGCATACGCTTCGCGGTTCGGCAACTGCGTCAGCGAATCGGTCAGTGCCAGCCGCCGCTGCTCGACAATGCGTGTTTCCGCTTCGCGCGAACGCTCGTCGAGCTCCTGGATACGCACGCGCATTGCGGCGGTCTGCTGTTCGAACTCGAGCCGCAACTGCGCCTCGCGTGCCTGAAAATCATCGAGTGCGCTGCCCATCAGCTGCACCCTGCTGGTGATGCGCAGCTTGAGTTCGGCGATCTCGGTGGCCTCGGCAACCTGTTCGCGCAAACCCTCGAGGTTGTCGCGCAGGGTCTTGTCGAGCGTGCTCTTGTTTTGCTGGTCACGGGCGATCAGCGCGTGGGTACCGTCGATCGCGGTTCCGGTATCCTCGAGCCGCTCGTTGAGTTGCTGCAGGAACTGTTCGAATTCGTCCTGGTTGCGGGCCAGCGCCGCACCGGTGAGGACGCGGATATCGTCTATCGAGCGCACCAGGTCGCGCGAGTGCACGCCGCGTGCTACCCGCATCTTCGCACCATCGTAGACCGCGCGGTAGGCGTCGTTTTCCGGAACCCTGACGATTTCGATCAGGGCATCGAGCGCCTTGCCCACCGGGTTGCGCAGCGGCGCGAAATCGTCCCCGACCGGCGCTTCGGACGGCGGCGATTCGGCTTGGGTGGCGGCACATGCGGTTGCGGCGGGTGCCGGCTGCGGCGCGGGCGCGGCAGGTGCCGGATTCTGCTCCGTAACGGCGGCTGAGTTGAACAGTCGTGACAACAGGCCGCGTTGCGGGGTTTCCGCCTGGCGGATGGCCAGCACCGCATCCGCCTGCAGGCACAGGTAGGCTTGCAGCAGCTGCGCAAGCGCTGCCGGTTCCTGCGCCCGTTCCCGCACCTGGCGGCGGAACGCGTCGATGCGCCGCGCCAGATCGCGGGGGGGATTGGTGGAGCGCAAATGCCCGGCCAGCTCGTCGAGCTCGTCAGCCACGCCATTCGCCGCCGCGGGCACTTTTTTGTCGACCTCGCGCAGACAATCCTCGATCACGTCGATCTTGCTGGCCAGCACGCTGGCGGAAACCGACTTTCCGAGGCGCAGCAGCTTGCGCAGACCGTCGAATTCCGCATCCAGTGCCGGGTCCATGCCATCGCAGGCGAGGGTTACGCGCACCACGGCGCGTACCAGTTGCTGGCTCATGTCGCGGTGCTCGCACGCTTCGCGCTCGGCTTGCGCCTGGGCGCTCAGATATCGCTGCTTCCACTGCTCGATGCTCTCGGCCATCGTTGTTCTTTCCCCAAAATATTTCCGGTTGTCCGATTATGATTGGCGCGTACACGTGTGGAGTTAACCGCTGCGCGGCAGCGCCAGCCATGGTACGCGGCGACGCGTTTCGATGCCATCCAGTACATAGGCCAGAACCTGGTCGTCGTGCACGGTGCGGTACAGGCGCCCGCGTGCAACCATGCGTCCGCAAAACAGCAGCTGCTCGCCCTCACGGAGCTCCTGGCTCGGGTCGGGCAGCAGTTGCTTGCCCTCCGCGTGCTGCAACAGCAGCGGCACCGCTTTCACGGGCAGATCGCGGTTATCCGGCGCGCGCAGCAGATCGCCTACCGTCACGCGCCGCCCCGAGCGCAGGGCACCCACCAACGACGGCGAATTGCGGGCATCGATGCTGAGCGACCAGGCTTCCACGGTTTCCTTGCCGTTGCAGGTGCGCATGCGTTCGAGCAGGGCGTGCGCCCATTGCTCGTCCTCGAGCCGTGCCAGGCGCAGGAAATACGACAGCTGCGGCGCGCGAATGATACGCAGCACCTCCGCGGCCACCACGTAGCCGGCAAGGGTGCTGATATCGGCATCAAAGGCCCGGAACATCGGCGTATTGCGCCGCTCGTTCTGGCGCACCACGGTGAAAATCCCCGGGTTGAGTTCGTGCGCAAGGCTGGCGATCGCAAGGCAGAGGGTGTCGTTCGCGGACGCGACGACCACGCCGTCGGCCTGCTCGATACCGGCTTTGCGCATGACCTCGGCGTCCATGGCATTGCCGCGGATCACGTGCGCTCCCGCATCCGGCGCGGGATTGTCGTCGATCACCATGACCTCGACGCCGATATTGCTCAGGTGACGGCAAATGGAGCGACCGAAACGTCCATAACCGCAGACCACCCAGCGTCCTTTCGGAATGATCAGCGCAGGAGCCATCGCGTTGCCGGCCTGGGTAGTGAGTGCCTCGTAGATCACGTGCAGGCTCGGAATGCGCATGGTCAGGGCGAGCCTTTCGGCGAAGGTGTCGTAGGGATTGATGATGTGCTCGACACCAATGCGGGCCATGGCGGCGTGGTGTTCGTGATGGTGCACCTCGCAGATCACTTCATGCTCGGGTGCGAGCAGCTTTGCGTTGAGCGCAACGGTGAGATTGACGGCATCGTCCTCGGTGAGTGCAAGGGTGCACAGGCATTGCGGGTGGTCGATCCCGGCGAGCAGCAGGGAGCCGGGATGCACCGCATCGGCGTGCAGTGCCGGCACCTCCATGCTGAGCTCGTCGATTTCCACCGATTCGACGCGTTCGAACTTGCGATCGATCACCACGACCGCAATCCCTTCCTCTGTCAGCTCGCGCGCGATCAGGGTGCCCGCATCGCCGTAGCCGCAGATGAGCACGAAGGGCTCGCGTAGCCGTCGTACGGCACGTCCCACCCGGTTCTCGTGCATGATGCGCCGGAACAACGGATCCTGGATCGTGGAGAGCAGCGCGCCGATTGCGTAGAGCCATGCCACCACAGTGCAGTACATCGAGATTGCGGCCCACAAGCGCTGGGCATCCGAGAACGGATAGGGTATCTCGCCGAGACCGATGGTGGGGCCGACAAAACTCACGAAATAGAACGCATGGAAGAAGCTCATCTTCCAGTCGTTGCCCTCGGGATCGACACCCGGCAGCAGCGTGAAACCGAAAATCGCCACCGCGTAGACCGAGATCAGGACAATCAGCGGCAGCCGCAAACGCCGTAACAGCAGGAATATTCCCGGCTGCGGGCGGCGTGCCAGTCTGCTCATCGGCGCAGGCTGGCGGTTTCGATGACCAGCAGAGTCACGGAAACGACGTTGGCGACCATCGCTCCCATGGCCAGCGAAACCACCGTTACCGAATCCCGGGGTGACACGACACCAGCGTCGAAGCCCACCGCCACCCACACGATCGATGCCGCCATCAACTGCACATCGGCAACCAGGCTGGTCGCGAGCATAGTCGAGCCGAGCAGCGAGCGTTCGCCGAACTTGAGCACGGTGGCGATGAGGCTCACGATCAGGGCCACGAACAATTCGCGCACATTGTGGTGCTCGATGATCGTCGGATCTCCGACCACGAAACCGACGTTGAGCGTCAGCGCCAGCACGATAACGAAGGCAAACAGGATCTTTTCAAAGCTCATCGGTGTGGTTCCACTGGATCACTGCAGTTCAAAGGCTACCCGAGAAACGCCGCTAACGGCAATCGCGTGCCGCCTCACTCGCTGTGCAGGGCCTCGATCGGATCCAGCGCGGCGGCATTGAGCGCGGGTACGATACCGGCCAGCAAGCCGATCCCTCGACTGAGTAACAGCGACAGGAGCAGGAATGCGGGGTCGAGTGCGATCGGCAAGCCCGGCATTGCCGCGCCAAGTGCCATGACTACCAGCACGACGACCCCGAGGCCAAGCATGCCGCCCAGCACGGAGAGCAGGATGGCTTCGCCGAGAAACAGTGCCAGTATCTGCCGCTGGGTGCAGCCCAGCGCCCGTAGCAGGCCGATTTCCTCGATGCGCTCGCGCAAGGCTGTTGTCATGATGGTCAGCACGCCGACGCCACCGACGATCAGTGCCACGCTGCCGATCGCGCCGATGGCGAATTTGAGCATGGTGAGTATCTTGTTCAGGCTCGCGAGCATGTCTTCCTGGGTAAACAGCGTGAAATCCTCGTCTCCGTGGCGCTCCACCAGGAGTTCGCGGATGCGCCTGGCGATACGCGTGGTGCTGGTGGATGCGCGGAACACCACATCTACCTCCATCAGGCTTTCGCGATTGAACATCGCCAGTCCCAGATCCGCCGGTATGTAGACCGCATCATCGAGATCAAAGCCGAGCAGCTGTCCCTTTTTCCGCATGGTCCCGATCACCTGGAAGCGGCTGCCGCCGATGCGCACGAATTCACCGAGCGGGTTGCGCCCCTGGAAGAGTTCCTGCCTGACCCGCGCGCCCAGCACCACGAAATAGCGCGAGTTTTCCAGGCCTTCGTCGGGCAGAAAGCGCCCGAGTGCCAGTTCGAAGCGCCATGCGCGCGCCATATCGGGGCCTACCCCGTAGACGTCGGTGTCGCGCGTGTAGCGGCCGGCCTCGACCTTCGCGGTGCCCTGCACCAGTGGTACCACGGCGTCGACATGCGCCAGTCGCGAGAGCGCATGGGCGTCGCCGAGCGCCAGCGGCCGTACCGTCGACAACATGCCCGCAACGCCCTGCGTGGTGGTTCGTCCGGGGGTCACCGCGACAATGCGCGTGCCGAATTGCGAAAAGCTGTCGAGCAGGTAGACGCGGATACCCTCGCCGATGGAGGTGAGCAGGGTGACTGCGCATATGCCGATCGCGATGCCGATCATGGTCAGCAGGCTGCGCAGCCAGCTGGAGCCGATTGCGCGCAGCACCCAGCGCGCCCAGTCGATAACGCTCATGAGGGTTCAGCGCCTGCCCAACGCCAGCACGGGTTCGAGTCGGGCCGCCTGGCTGGCGGGAAGCCACGCAAATACCAGGGCACTCAGGATCGCCAGTGCGCTTGCCGCGGCCAGGGCCCAGGTCGGGGCCTGGAACGGGATCGCGGGAAACAGCCGCCTCAGCACCGCGATCACCAGTTGGCCGATGATCAGCCCGGCCAGTGCCCCGCCACAGGCGAGCGTGCCGGCTTCGGCCAGGAAGATCGCGCGCACCTGTCCAGCGGTTGCTCCGAGGGCTTTGAGCAGCCCGATTTCCGCTGTGCGTTGCCGCACCGACATCAGGGTCAGGTTCATCACCAGGATTCCTGCCACCAGCAGGCTGATTGCGGCGATGCCGCTGACGCCGAGCGTCAACACCTGAAGCACCCCGTCGAACGTCTGGATCATCGCGTCCGGGGAGACCACGGTGACATCCTCGATGCCACCGTGATAATCCTTCATGCGCGCGCGCAGTTCCTGCTTGACCTGCTCCACATCGACCCCGCCGCGTACCTTCAGTATGACCCGGAACATCCCGTGCACGTCGAACAACGATTGCGCCGCGGCGACCGGCACGAAGATCGCTTCGCTCAGATCCATGCCGAAGGAGTCGCCGCGTCCCTCCAGCACCCCGATCACCCGGAAGCGGTAATCGCGCAAGCGCACCCATTCGCCGATCGCGCGGCGGTTGGCAAACAGCTCCTGTTTGAGCTTCTGGCCGATTACCGCGACCGGCGTGCCTTCGTCGAGTGCGGATTGCGGCAGGCCCTCTCCCTGCGCAATGGCGAGCTGGCGGGCGGCAAAGAACGCCGCATTGGTGCCAAGCACCATGCTGTCGCGCTCGCGGTTGCGGTGCGAGACCGGGACGCTGCCGAGTACCAGGGGGGCGATGGACTCGATGCCGGTCACATTGCGCTCGAGCAGCATCACCTCCTGCAGGGTGATGTCGCGCGCGCTGGCTCCCGAGATTGGCGGCATCGCTCCGGTGGTGGTCTTGCGGCCGGGAAAAATCACCAGCGAATCCTTGCCGATGAACGAGAATTCGCCGAGGACATACTGGCGCGCTCCTTCGCCGAGCGCGACCAGTATCACCACCGAGGCAACGCCAATCGCGACCGAGAACAGCAGCATTGCACTGCGAAAGCGCTGGCGGGTCAGCACCAGCAGGGTGAAGCGCAACAGATCATCCACCCGCACGTGTGGCTCCTTGCCCATCGTCGGCGCTGATTGCGCCATCCAGCATTCGCAAATGCCGATTCGCCCGTTCGCCGAGGGCGTTGTCATGGGTCACCACCAGCAGGGTAATCCCTTCGCTGTTCAGTTCCTCGAGCAGCGCGGTAACCTCGGCACCCGAGCGGCTGTCGAGATTGCCGGTCGGCTCATCGGCGAGCAGGAGGCTGGGTTTCATCACGATGCTGCGTCCGATCGCCACGCGCTGGCGCTGGCCGCCGGAAAGCTGGCTCGGGAGATGATGTGCGCGGTCACCCAGTTCGAGTCGTTCGAGCACCGCATCGACCACGGGTTTGCGCGCGCGGGGGGAAAACCCTCCCAGCATCATCGGCAGCTCGATGTTCTCGCGCGCGCTCAGGCGCGGCACCAGGTGGTAGGACTGGAACACGAAACCGATCTGTTCGCGTCTCAGGCGCGCACGCTGCTCCTCGCCGAGCAGCCGGGTAGCGGTGCCGTTCAGCAGATATTCGCCACTGTCGGGGCGATCGAGCAGCCCCAGCATGTTCAGCAACGTCGACTTCCCGGAGCCCGAAGGGCCCATCACGGAAAGGTATTCGCCCTGCGCGATATCGAGATCGATGGAGCGCAGCGCGTGCACCTCGCTGTCGCCGAGTAAAAAGGTCCGGTTGAGGCCACGGATCTCAATCATCGGCAACCACTGCCGCGCGCCCGTCGGCGAGTTCCGGCTGATCCAGGGAGCTCACCACCTGATCGCCAGGCGCAAGCCCGTCGAGCACCTCGATGAAATCCCAGTTGCGGATGCCTGCCTTGAACGTGACCAGGCTGATGCGCCCGGTGTCCGGGTCGAAACGGTACGCGGTGTCATTGTCCATCACGGCTTGCGCCGGAATGCGCACACTGTCCGGGTGGGTCTCGAGAATCAGGTCGATATCCGCGCTGTAGCCGACCAGCAGCCGCTCGCGATCGGCGGGATCGGCGAACAGCACGTCAACCTCGACAGTACGTGCCTGCTTCTCGATCTCGAGCACATAGGGCGCGATGCGATCCAGCGTGCCAGCGAAATGCTCACCGCGGAAAGCGTCGAGACTGATGCGCGCGGCGAGGCCCCTGCGCAGTCGTCCCGCATCGACTTCATCGATGGGCGCGGTCACGTACAGGCAGGAATAGTCGATCAGATCGATCGCCGGCGGAGTCGGGATGCCGGGTGGGGAGGGTGTGACGTACTCGCCGATCTCACCGTTGATTTCCGCGATGATGCCGGGGAATGGAGCGCGCAATTGCGTTTCCGCCAGCAGCACCTGGTTCAGCTGCAGGTTTGCCGCGGCCATTTGCTGTTCGTCATGGGCTGCCTGGCACGCGAACGCGCCCGAGCGCGCACGCGTCTCGGCGAGTTCCGTCGCTTCCTGGGAGGCAAGGTTGCGTTTGCGCAGCGTGGCGAGTCTCTTCGCTTCACGTGCCGCATTCTGCGACTCCACGCACAGCTGCTCGCGCCGGTGGCTGGCGGCGGCGAGCTGCGACTGCGCCTGCATGGTCATTGCCCTGCGGTCCTCGTTCCACAATTCGAGCAGCAATTGCTGCGCCTCCACGGACTCGCCTTCCTTGACGTGCAGTCGTTCGACGCGCCCTCCGATCGGCATCGACAATGCGGAGCGCCGGCACGCCTTCACCGTGCCGGCGCGCGTATTGGAGACCGTCAGCTCCACCATGCCGCGATCGATGGTATGCAGCGTGACCTCGAGCGGCGTTTCGCGACGTGCATTCCAGACGATCGCACCCAGCGCGGCGATCAGGAACAGGGTGATCAGGATTTTCTTCATCGGGAGGCCTTGGACGATCATTCTTTGATACGGGCCGTGAAACAGGAGGGCACGTTGGCGCGCCACGATTATGGCACAATGCAGTGTGCCAACAGGAGGTCGAGATGCAGGATATCGCGGGGAAGACGGTGCTGATAACCGGCGGTTCGGCCGGCGTGGGACTGGCAACGGCACAGCGCTTTCTGCAGCTCGGTGCCAATATCGCGATCAGCGGGCGCAATCCCGCGACGCTGGCCGAGGCGGCACGGACGCTCGGGTCTGCGGCGCGCGTGATGACGCTGGTGTGGGATGCGGTCGAGGTGCAGCGCGCGGACGAGATGTTCGCGGCGGTCGAAGCGCGCTTCGGCAAGCTGCATGTGCTGGTGAACAACGCGGGATGCAATCATCGCGGCGCACTGGAGAGCCTTTCCGGTGCGCAGGTGCTGGAAGTGATCGACACCAATTTCCGTGCACCGCTGCTGCTCTCGCACGCCGCACTTCCGTATCTGCGGCGCGCGGGTGCGGGTGCGATCATCAACGTAGCCTCGCTGGCCGGTCATGTTCCGCTGCGTCACGAGGCGGTTTACGCGGCAACGAAATTCGGTTTGCGCGGCTTCAGCCTGTCATTGGCACAGGAACTCGAGGACAGCGACATCAGCGCCTGTGTGGTTTCGCCGGGGCCGATCGATACCGCGTTCATCATGGACGATATCGAGGGCGTGCCGGATATCGTGCTTTCGCAACCGATGTCGAGCGCCGCCGAGGTCGCGGACCGGATCGTGGCCTGCGTGCGCGACGGCAAGGCCGAGCGCTGCCTGCCGGTGCTGTCCGGAGTGCTGGCGGATATCGCCTGTCTGTTGCCGCGCCTGGCGCGCTGGATGCAGCCGATGCTGCAGCGTCGCGGGCAACGCGCCAGGACCCTGATCAGGGCACGACGGAGCAGGGGGCAATGAGCACGCAGATGCGGCAGATTTCGATCAGTGAATTCGGTGGCCCGGAAGTGCTGCGCGTGGTACGGGGCGAATTGCCGCAGATTGCCGCGGGAGAGGTTCTGGTGCGGGTGGCAGCCGCCGGCGTCAATCGCCCCGACGTGGTGCAGCGTCTGGGGTTCTATGCGCCGCCGCCCGGCGTTTCCGAAGTTCCTGGCCTCGAGGTCGCCGGTGAGATCGTTGCCATCGGCCCTGCGGTACAGCGCTGGCGCGTGGGCGATGAAATATGTGCGCTGGTGGCGGGCGGAGGCTACGCCGAATATGTCGTGGTCCCCGCGGGACAATGCCTGCCACTGCCGCGCGGCTTGTCGATGACCGAGGCAGCGGCACTCCCGGAGACCGCGTTCACGGTGTGGAGCAATGTCATCGAACGAGGTGCGCTCGCGCGCGGCGAGACCCTGCTGGTGCACGGTGGCAGCAGCGGTATCGGCACCATGGCGATACAGATCGCGCGGGCGCGCGGTGCGCGGGTGATCGTCACCGCAGGGAGCGCCGGGAAATGCCGGGCCTGCGAGCAGCTGGGCGCGGAGCTGGCCGTCAATTACCGGGAGCAGGATTTCGTGGCCGCGGTGCGCGGTTTTGGTGACGGGCACGGTGCGGACGTGATACTCGACATGGTCGGCGCCGGCTACATGCAGCGCAATATCACGGCGGCGGCCGTGGGCGGGCGCATCGTCCAGATCGCGTTCCTGCAGGGCTCGCGCATCGAACTCGAGCTGATGCCGTTGATGCTGAAGCGACTGGTGCTGACCGGCTCCACGCTGCGCGCACGCTCCGTGGCTTTCAAAAGCGCGCTGGCCAGCGCGGTCGAGCAGAACGTGTGGCCGCTGGTGGAATCGGCGCGGCTCAGGCCGGTCGTTCATCGGGTCTTTCCGCTGGCCGAAGCCGCCGCGGCGCATGCCTTGATGGAGTCGAGCATGCATATCGGCAAGATCGTTCTGGAGATTGCCCGCTAGTGGCACCGCGGAGGCGGCGACGCAGGAGATGTCGGGCCGAATCCCAATCCATCCTCTGGCGGAACTTCACTCGCCTCGCGGCTGGTGCCATCGAACCGAAAAGCCAATGGTTCGGTGCCATCGGCAATGCGCAGGACACGAACAAAACCCTGTGCATCGGTGGCGCCGCCCAGCCCGGCGGCCGTAACGTCCATCTCTTCACTCAGGTTCTGGCCGTTGGGCAGTGCCCGGAGCACCTCGTCCACCGTGCTCGCACTCAGGGAGCTCTCGGCGGCATCGGGGGCGCCTTCGAGCAAGAGTTCCGGGCTGATGGAAATCGTGCGGCCTTCACCGATCGCCAGCGAGCTCGCGTCCACGAATACGAGCTCGGCCCGCGCGCCCTGCCCGGTAACGAGTGTCTCGCCCTCGTGAACGCTGTCGCCGCTGCGCAGCGGGCGGATGTTGCCGCTTTCGTCGCGTGCGAATGCCTTGCCCGTCACGGACTTCAGGGTGCCGACAATTACGCCTGCGGGCATGGGAACTCGCTCCTCGACGAACAGGAATTCGGCGTTATTATCCAATCTGGATAAAATTCTAGGCCGTGATTCCGGTTTCGCATACTGTACTTTGGAACAATGCGGTGCTGTTCCGGGCTGCCGCGACAGGGCGCTGGCCATGATAAAGGTATCGCCGGGGTTGTGCCGTGAGCAAATGTCGCGCGATCCAGGACCGTTCATTCCATTCCATCCGCCGTTCGTCGGATATTGCCGGCGCATTCGACGGGAGCTGCTATCCTGATATCGAGCTTGGACGTGATCGGTTTCGAGGCACAACGGATTTTCTGAAACGATGTTGTCAATACAGTCGAAAATACCGGATTCGGGGCCACAGCGTGGATTTACGCTGGTCGAGACGATGGTCGTGCTGGCGCTGGCGCTGATTCTCCTGACCGCCGGTGTTCCGAGTTTCAACCAGATCATCAAGAACAATCGCCTCGTTGCCCAGGCCAATGCCTTGTCGGGCCTTATGGCCAGTGCGCGTTCCGAAGCGATTACCCAGCGCGCGGTTGTCACGGTATGCGGCAGCAGCAACGGCACCGCCTGCGATGGACAATGGTCGGCGGGCTGGATTTCATTTCTCGATGTCAACGGAAATGCAGCGGTCAATACCGGGGACGGGGACGTCGTGCTCAAGCGCGTGAACAGCGTGCCGGACACGATCAATGTCGCCTTTGTCGGCGCGACCACCGTCAGGTTCAACAGCCAGGGTTTTGCGGTCGCGGGATCGAGCGGCACGATGCGCTTTTGCGACGAGCGCGGCGACACCTACGGCCGGGCGCTGAACATCTCCGCGACGGGGCGAGTCAGCGTGGCAACCGACACGGACTCCAGTCCCGACGGCATCGTGGATGACGCCGCCGGCACCAATATCGACTGCCCCTGACGGGATGCAACCTATGTGCGGCAATACACTCCAGCAACGTCGGCAGCGCGGTTTCACCATGATAGAAGTCATGGTGGCAGTGCTCGTGTTGTCGATCGGCCTGCTGGGAATCGCAAGTTTGCTGAGCGTGACCAAGCGCTCCGAGCACCAGGCCTGGCAGCGCTCGCTGGCGCTCAGCCTGGCCGATGGCATGGTTGAACGTATTCGCGTCAATCCGGGTAGCGCGGCGGCCTATCACACCGGCATCGGTACCAACGCGCTCGGCGGCGGCACCATAGTCACCCTGCCGACGGATTGCAGTGCCCAGAGCTGTTCCACGGCGCAGATGGCGGCGTGGGATCTGTGGGAATGGGAGCGGCGCCTGGACGGGGCGGCAATTCGCGATGCCGGTGTGAACAGCGTCGGCGGACTGATCGAACCGCACGGCTGCATCGTGTTCGAGTCGGCCGGCGGATCGCTGCCGAACACCGGAAAGCTGCGGGTGATCGTGAGCTGGCGCGGCCTGACGGACACCTCGGACGCGGTGGCCGTCTCGGGACAGATCTGTGGCCCGGGCGCGGCCGGAACGCTGGCTTCACGGCGCCAGGTCGTGGTGAACACCTACGTGATCGATGAAGGCGACCTCCCATGATTTCTGCAAGCAGACGCAAGAGCGGCGGGATGTCGATCATCGAACTGATGATCGCGATGGCCATCGGGATGTTTCTGATTGCCGGCGCGATCTCGCTGTTCGTGGTCTCCAAGCGCACCTACAGCGAAGCGGAGCGGACTGCACGCATGGGCGAGAACGCTCGCTTTGCACTGCAGACGCTCAGCGCCGACCTGCGGCTCGGAGGCTTTTTCGGCGAAGTGCCCGCGGCGGATCTCAAGGGTCGCACCGGCCTGGCCGCGGTCACCGGCGATTGCACCGGACGCGGCGCGGCATACGGCTACAACAATTACCTGTTCGTGGCGCGCACCAATATCGGGGGCAATGCAATCGGTTGCATCGTCGATGCCGTGCCGAACACCGATGTCGTGATCATCAAGTCGGTACGGCCATTCCCGCTGAGCGATGGAGTGCGCGACGATCCCGGCGATGATGACGGCACCATCGATATGCCGGGAGTCCTCGATGGCCAGAAAACCTACGTGATGGCCAACCCCATCACGGGCAGGATATTCGACGGCGCGGGTACCGTGCCATCCATTGGCGAGGGCGGTGCGGTTCCGCGCGGCAATGCATGGGAATACCGCTTCCAGGCCTACTACATCCGGGCCGGCGATGTACCCCAACTGAGTCGCAAGGTGCTGAGCTGGGATGGTGCGGGCATGGCGATCACCACGGAAGACGTGGTTGAAGGTGTCGAGAATCTGCGGGTGATGATCGGAGAGGACCGCGACCGCGACGGAGAGACGGATCGTTACCTCGATTCCACCGATACCTCGATCGACTGGTCGCGGGTGACCTCCATGAAGGTATTTCTGCTGGTGCGCAGTGCGGATCGCGATGTCGGCTATACCGATCAGCGCACCTACACTCTCGGCAATACGACGCTGGCGGCGCCGAACGACAACTTTCATCGCATCGTGGTCCAGAGCGACGTATCGCTGCGCAATTCCAAACTGCTCGTGCGGGGAACCAAATGAGACGCTTTGCCAGCAGGGCGCGCCAGCAGGGCGTGGCGCTGATGATATCGCTGATCCTGCTTACGATACTCACGGTGCTCGGGGTCTATGCGGCCAGCACCGGTGCGCTGCAGTTGCGCATGGTCGGGAACATGCAGGAGTCCTTCGATTCCTTCCAGTCAGCGGAGGCGGGTATTGCCGCGGTCCTCAGCCTGGTGCGCTCGGGCCCCGATCCGTTTGCCGGCGACGATGAACCGGACCCGTTCAATGGTGCCGGCTCGATTCCGCTCGACCAGTTGAACGACGGCGCGGGCAGCGTGAACGTCAACATCGTGATGCAGCTCAAGGGAGCAACCTGTCCGCGACTCGAGGAAGGCTACAGCGTGGGCCTGATCGACTGCGACCACTACCGGATCGAATCGCTGCATACCAGCGCGGATGCGCGCACGAAGCTGGACGAAGGAATAGTCAAACCCGTTATCGGCAACGCTTCCCTGTGAAGCCTGGAGGTTGGCCGTGTTGAAAGCATTCCATATTGGCAACAGAGACTCGGCACTGCCCGTGGGGCGGAGCCGGGGCCGTGCATTCGCACGGGCGATTGCGCTTGGCCTGGTCACGGCGCTTGCCGGCAACGCGTCGATCCATGCCGACGATACGGAAATTTTCCGGTCGAATTACGAAAACGATACGGGCAAGCCCAAGGTCCTGATCATCTTCGACAACTCGGGCAGTATGGATACGATTGCCGAGGAGAAACCCGCATACAATTCGGCGGAAGTATATCCGGCGGTGGGCGGTATCCAGAGCGGGCGGCTGTACTGGCAATCCGGCAACAGTGGCAATCCGCCGCCAACCAATACCGGCCAATACATCGACGAACAGAAGAACCGCTGCGCCTCCTCCTATGACCCGTTGAATTCGGGCGGTTACTTCATCGACCGGGCGGCCATGTGGCAAAAATCGAGTTCCACTTCCTGGAGCAATCTGTCGACTGGCACCCCGGTGCCTTTGCATATGGACTGTCGAACCGACGTGAGCGACAAAGAAGATGGCAATGGTTCCGGCACCGGCGCTCCGGGCAACGGCTATCCGCGCTCCAGCAACCCGCGTCCCTACGGTAACCGCCAGACATCGGTGGACGATGACTGGAATACCTATCGCTTCTACACCGCGAACTACATGAACTGGTACTACAGCACCACGCTGGTCACCCGCACGCGTATCGAGGTGGCGCAGGATGTGGTGACCACGCTGATCAGCGGCAACCCCGGAATCGACTTCGGGCTCGCGGTGTTCAATTACAACAACACCAACAATTCCGACGATGGCGGGCGCATCGTGCGCCGTATCAAGGAGAATATGTCGACTGCCGAGCGAAGCAGCCTGGTCACACTGGTCAATGACCTGGATCCGGAAACCTGGACGCCGTTGTGTGAGAGCACTTACGAGGCATACCGCTATCTGGCAGGAAAAACGGTTAAATATGGCAACAACGGTGGCGCTCGCACACCGGCCAAGGACTCCCAGGCCGAAAGCTCGGGCACCTATATCTCGCCGGCGGGCGAGTGCGAATACACCTATGTGATCCTGATGACGGACGGTCTGCCGACCCGCGATACCAACGCCAACTCGGCAATCGAAAGCCTTACGGGAAAGACCTGCAAATCGTACGCGACCGATGGTGATGGCAACACCAAGAACTGCCTGCCTGAAATCGCCGAGTATATGTACACCACCGACCTCGATGGCGATGCGAACAACGGCGACCAGAAGGCGATCACCTATACAATCGGCTTCCAGGTCAACCAGACCCTGCTGAGTGATGCCGCGGCCAAGGGCGGCGGGCTCTATTACACCGCCAACTCCGCGACCGAACTGGCGGATGCGTTCCATGGCGCGGTCACCTCGATCCTGTCGACCTCGAGTTCGTTCACCTCGCCGTCGGTGGCGGTGAATACCTTTACCCGTACCGAGAGTCGCAACGAAGTCTTCTTCGCGATGTTCCAGCCCCGCGACGGTACCGATTGGCCCGGTAATATCAAGAAGCTGGGTATCAGTATTTCCGGTGGCACGGCGACGCTGGTCGACGCCGACGGAGCGGCGGCGATAAACGGCACAACCGGTGGCATTGCGGATACTGCCAGGACCTACTGGAGTTCCGGCACCGACGGCGCGACAGTGGACGAGGGCGGGGTCGGTG
This sequence comes from Gammaproteobacteria bacterium, assembly GCA_016705365.1. Taxonomy (NCBI): domain Bacteria; kingdom Pseudomonadati; phylum Pseudomonadota; class Gammaproteobacteria; species Gammaproteobacteria bacterium. Next base: position 129,315 of record JADIYI010000002.1, read on the forward strand.
CACTGCTGGCGGCGAAGGACCCGGCGACCCGCGTGATCAAGACCAACACCGGGAGCGGTGGCGCGCTGCAGGATTTCGTGCCGGCAAACATCACCCACAGTGCGCTGGGGCTGGCCGATGACGCAGCGCTGTTCAATGCCTTCGGTGTGCCCGACCAGGCCGCGCTGACGAATGTACTGGACTGGGCGCGTGGTTATACCGACAGCACCAAGACCGAAACCCGCGGCTGGATACTCGGTGACATGCTGCACGGCCGTCCGTTGGTGCTGAATTATGGTGCACGTGGCTCCTATACCACTTCCAATCCGGATCTGCGGATCGTGGTGGGCACCAACGCCGGCTTCCTGCACATGTTCGGCAACAGCGACGGCCAGGAGGACTGGGCATTCTTCCCCAAGGAACTGGCAGCGGTGCTCGAGAAGCGGCGTGACAACCAGGGTGGCGCCCCGAACGTCTATGGCATCGACTCGCCACCGATTTTCTACAGCAAGGATCTGAACAACGATGGCACCATCGATTCCACCGCGGGTGACAAGTTGTACGTCTACTTCGGTCTGCGCCGCGGCGGCAAGGCCTACTATGCGCTCGACATCTCGAATCCCGACAACCCGGTATTCCTGTGGCAGATCGACAAGAGTTCCTCGGGTTTCGGTGAGCTTGGGCAGTCGTGGTCGGTGCCGGTTGTGACCTATATACCGGGCTATGCAAGTGGTGGTGTGCGCAAGCCGGTACTGGTTTTGCCGCTGGCTACGATGCCACCAAGGACGACAAGAACACCATCGCCGGTGCCGACAGCGAGGGACGCGGCGTGTTCATCGTCGATGCCGTCACCGGGGCAAAAATCTGGAGCGTCACGCCTGCAGCCAATGATGCCACCAACATGCAGGTGACCGGCATGCAGCATTCGATGCCGGCCGGTGTCGCGGTGCTGGACAGCAACGGCGATGAAATGACCGACCGGATCTACGTACCCGACACCGGTGGCAATGTCTGGCGTATCGATATGCCGGGGAATTCGCGGCCGACGGCAAGCCAGACGAAGTGGATGGTCACCAAGATGGCGACGTTGAATACCGCGTCCGTAGACGGGCATGCGGGCGACCGGCGTTTCTTCAGCGCGGTCGACGTGGTACGCACCAGCGATGGCAGCGGTGCGTTCGATGCGGTGATGATCGGTAGCGGTGACCGCACCAACCCGAACTCGATCGACAACGACGACCGCCTGTACATGCTGCGCGACAACGGCATCGAGGTCTATTCGACCGCGGCCCCGAGTGCCTCGGATTGCAGTGGCGGCAGCGACGACTATCGCTGCGTGTTGCCGCTGACGGATGCGGCGCTTTATGACGCAACGCTGAACCACTTGCAGGATGGCACGGATCCGCAGAAGGCGGCCGCAATGCTCGCGCTGAGCGGCGCTCACGGCTGGTATATCGACCTGAACGCAGGTGACGGCGAGAAGGCGCTGGCGCGCTCGCTGACCATCGCCGGCAAGTCCTACTTCACGACATTTTCGCCGGATCTCAGCGCTAACAATATCTGCGAACCGGCGCCCGGAACCGGAAGGCTGTATGTGCTGAGCGTGATCAACGCCACTGCGGTGACCGATTTCACCGGTGACAATGTGCTGGGAGCTGCCGATCGCCTGGTCACCCTGGGCTCGCTGATCCCGGACACCCCGGCACCGCACTTCGGCAGCGACAAGAAGATCCGGCTGCTGTTCCCTTCGGGCGGTGGCGTGAAAGGACTGGCCAACCCGCTCGATACCGGGGCAGCACTGGGACATCCCTATGGTTCCTATTGGTACAACCAGGAGTTCTGAGATGCGATCCGATCGGCGCGCCGAGGGCGGAAGGGAGGCATTGCGCATGAAACGCGAGCGCGGCTTTACCCTGGGTGAATTGATGATCGTGGTGGTGATCGTGGGGATCCTTGCGACAATCGCATACCCCACCTACCAGGATCAGATCCGCAAGTCGCGGCGTATTGACGCCAAGAACGCGCTGATGAACGTGGCCAACCGCCAGGAACAGTTCATCCTCGACCGCTCGACCTATACATTGGACATGACGGATCTCGGATTTGGCACCGACCCGACGGTTTCGACGGAAGGTTACTACACGGTCGATGCCGCTGTTGGCGCCTGCGGCGTCATTACCCGCTGCTTCACGTTGACAGCCACTCCGGTGGCGGGCAAGTCGCAGGCAGGTGATTCGAAGTGCACGACTTTCTCGCTCGCTTCATCCGGCGCCAGGACGGCCACGGGGACCATGGGAAATGAATGCTGGTAAATCCAACCGACGGAGTGTTGATCATGCGCAACCCTGATTGCAGACGAGGACCCGTTCTGGCCGCCGCCGCACTCTGCTGTTTGCTGGGTAGCGGTGTGGTGGCCGCCGAGGACTATGCCTGCCACGTATTGAGCGAGGGCGAACGCGCGGCCGTGGTGCTGGTCGAAACGGATAGCAAGGACAGTGCTTCCCGGATGGCCTCCCATGCCAAGGTGCGGGTCAAGGGTACGCCGAGTCCCGTGATCAAGGTGGTGCAGTGCATTCGCCGCAACAGCGAGCGTTTTGCAAACCCTGACGCACAGCGACTCCTGGACTCGATGCCCTTTTGAAGGTCGAATTCGAGCTGCGCGCGCGCATTGCGCGTCGCGTAATGAAATCTGTGGATCTGCCAATCTCTGAGAGCTCCGGTCTCGCGTGCCGAGTGCCCATGCAGCCACGCTCCACGGGAAGGCGCGGGTCATGAAACATAGCGAGGCGAATTCGCTCTCGTCGAGCCGGATTCTCGGCGAAGCGTGCCACGAAGCCGGTGTCGGCAGGGAAGTGTTCGAGGATGTCAGCGAGTCGCTGGAGCAACTGGTGGAGAGTCTGAACCGGGATGCCGCGCTGCACCCGTCCGGTCAGCTTCGCGCCGCGAACCTGCTCAAGCATGCTCTCAGGCAACGGCTCGAAATACAGGCGGCGCGCAGCCGGCATCCGGCGTCGTTGAAGCGCGGGATCCGGCGCCCGCTGTTCATCGTGGGACTGCCGCACAGCGGTTCGAGCTTGTTGCACCAGCTGATGTGCCAGGACGAGGACAACCGTGCGCCGCGCTTGTGGGAACTCTCCTACCCAATGCCTCCCCCGGATACCGATAGCTATGCCAGCAACCCGCGTATTGGTCGGGCGCAGCATGATCTGGAGCTAATGAGCACGGCGCAGCCCCACGCGCATCGTACGCGTCTGCTCGACGCAGAGGAGGCGGGCGATTGCAGTGCCATCTTCAATCGCTGCCTGATGAGCACGCAGGTTCTGACGCATTACGCGGTGCCGGATTATGCACGCTGGTTCTGGGCTCAGCCCCTGAACGAAAGCTATCACTGGTATCGCGATGAGTTACAGCTGTTGCAGACCAATGTGCTCGGCAGCTGGGTGCTCAGATCGCCGTTTCATCAATGGGGTGTGGAAGCGCTGCAGGAAGTGTTTCCCGATGCCATCCTGGTGCAGACGCACCGCGAGCCGCTGGAATCGCTCGCCGCCGGTGCCAGCCGCTGCGAGTCGCGGCGCAGGATACACAGCGACGAAGTCGATCCGCTTGTCTGCGGGCGCGATGTTGCCGATGAGGCATCTCGCTACGCACGGCGTTTCGGCCAGTGGCGTGAGCAGCACGGAGCAGCGGTTATCGATGTTGGCTTTCGCGAACTGATCGCAAACCCGCTCGACACCCTTGCCTCCATCTACCGCGCCAGTGGTCGCAAGCTGGGGATGCATGCGCGCATGCGCATGCAGTCGTGGCTGCGCAGCAACCCGCAGTATGCGGAGTCTGGGCAACGCCGTTACGATGCCAGGCGCTACGGTCTCGATGCGACCGCGGTGCAGCCGCATATGACCGAATACTGCGAGCGCTACCGCGAGCTCTTCTGATCGTGCCCGCCGGGATGGCCGCGCGTCCGCACGCTGGCCGCACCGCGCATCCACAAGGCCAGGTGCAGGCGGTCGCGAACCCCGAGCTTGACAAAAATCGCGCTCAGATGTGCTTTCACGGTGCGTTCGGTGATGTCCATTTCGCGGGCGATTTCCTTGTTGTTCGCACCACGTGCCACGGACCTGGCCACCTGGTGCTCACGCACCGAAAGCTCTTTCAATTGAGCCGCATTGGCCGGTGCTTGCGGCGGCGCGGCGGCCAGAGAGGCGTGAATCATGCGGCTGAGAAGATTGGGACCGACCCACAAACCCTGGTTGCCGATCACCGTGGCAACCTGCTGCAGCATTGCCGGGCCGGCATGCGAATGACAATATCCCACCACGCCGTGTTGCATCAGCGCAAGCGCCTGTTCGGCCGAGGGTGTATCCGACAATGCCACCAGCCGGGCAGCATCCAGCCGGGCGCTCAGTTCGCCGACCAGCGTCAGGGCCTCGCTTTTATCGTGGGGAAGGTGCAGCCAGACGCTTGTCGCCTGCGGTATCGATGGGCTAGCCGAATCGATGTGGCCAAAGCTGCGCGCAGCCGGAAAAGCCTGCGCCCATCGCTTCAGAACTTCCGGATCGGGAGAAATCAGGACAATATCGGTCATCGTCGGTCAGGGCGTTCTGGCGGGCGCGCAATACGGATTTGGACAAGTAGCTTAGCACGCTTTTGCGACCGGTCATGATGTCCACTGCGGCAGCCATGCCGGGAATGATCGGCAATTTGTGACCGAGCATGGATTCCCGTGTGCGAACCCACCCGCGACATGATGAGCGAGGAGAGCGCCAGGTCGATGCGTCGGTCAGGTGTCGTGCACGATGCCCGGGCAACTCAGCATAATCAGGCGCTGCTGCGTGCGTGCAGAAACGCTTGCAGCGCGAGCGTGTCATCGGCAAATTTGCGGATTCCTTCGGCAAGCTTTTCGGTGGCCATGGCATCCTCGTTGAGCTGCCAGCGAAACGCGCTTTCGTCGAGCGACAGCCGTGGCAGTGCCGTGGCGGCGGCGTTGGCCGGATCCAGCCGCCGCGGCAACTCCCCGTCCATGGCGGCGAGTTCCGCCATCAGCGCCGGCGCGATGGTCAGGAGGTCGCTTCCGGCCAGCGCGCGGATCTGTTCGACGTTGCGAAAACTCGCACCCATTACCTGGGTGGGATAGCCGTGTTTCTTGTAATAGTTGTATATCCGCGTGACGGAAACAACCCCGGGATCCTCGTGCGCGGGATAACTGTCGCGGCCTTCGTGCTTGCGGTACCAGTCGAAAATACGGCCCACGAACGGCGAAATCAGCGTCACGCCGGCGTCGGCGCAGGCCAGGGCCTGGCCGAAACCGAACAGCAGCGTCAGGTTGCAGCGGATTCCGTTGCGCTCCAGGCGTTGCGCGGCCCGGATGCCCTCCCAGGTGGCGGCGATCTTTATCAGCACCCGGGACGCGGGAATGCCGGCATCCTCATAGAGGCCGATCAAGCGCTCGGCGCGTTTGACGGTCGCGTCCTGGTCGAAGGAAAGCCGTGCGTCGACTTCGGTCGAGACGCGCCCCGGAATCAGCGCGAGTATTGCCGATCCGAAATTCACTGCCAGCCGGTCCATCGCGATGGACTCGCGTATCGCCGCGTCGCTGCCGGCGCGTGCGGCGTAATTCAGTGCCTCGTCGACATGCGACAGGTAGGCCGGCATCTGCGCCGCCTGCAGCAACAACGAGGGGTTGGTGGTGGCGTCCGTCGGACGCTGTACGGCAATCGATTCGATATCGCCGCTGTCCGCAACCACGGTCGTCATGCCGCGTAATTGTTCGAGCTGGTTCATCGTGCTTGCCCTTTCATTCAGGAATCCTCGAGACTGTCACGTGCATCGGGGTCGTATTCGATCTGCTCTCTTGGTAGCGGCGCTTGCGAGTCGGGTGACTGCTTTTCCGTCGCCTCCGGCTCATACAGATCCTCGGCGCGGGTCTCGATTCCGATATGGAATGCGGCGAAACCCGGTAGCACGACCTGGTTCACCGCGATGCCGATGAGCCGACCGTTATAGGGAGAAAGAATGTCGGCCCGCAGGTTGGTGATCGGATCGGTGACGCTGCCGAGCAGGTCACCTTTCTTGACACTCTCGCCAAGCTGCACCTTGCCGAACAGGATGCCGCCATCGTCGGCGCGGACCCAGCGCGACTGGTAATGCACCGGAACCGGGTTCCCCCAGACACGCAGTTTACGGTACATGCCGAGCTGGTCGATCAGGGCGAAGATCCCGCGCACACCGTGCTCCACTTCATCGGTTTGCAGACGCATCGGTTCTCCGGCTTCCAGCGTCACGCTCGGAATCCCGGCTTCGGTTGCGGCCCGACGCAGACTGCCGTTGGCGCCCGGGCTGTGCACGATCGCGATGGAAACAAAACTTTCGGCGAGCGTGACAACCTCGGGGTTGCGCAGATCGGCACGCAATTGCGGCAGGTTGGCGCGATAGAACGAACCGGTGTGCAGATCCACCAGCAGCGTGCAACTGCTGAGGATTTCACGGAAGAAGGAATCGGCTATGCGCGAGGCGGAGCTGCCACTCGGGTTGCCCGGAAAATGGCGGTTCAGGTCGCGCCGGTCGGGAAGATAGCGCGAGCCGCGCTTGAAGCCGAGCAGGTTGACGATCGGCACCCCGACCACGGTGCCCTTCAACTGTTTTGGATCGAGGTCGTAGAGTACGCGGCGGACCATCTCGATGCCGTTGAGTTCATCGCCGTGAACAGCGGCCGTGAGACACAGTACGGATCCGCTCCGGGTACCGTTTACCACCAGCACGGGTGTTGCCACCGCGATGCCGTCGAAAGACTCGTCGGGCTGCCAGGCAAGACGCGCCGCGGTACCGGGCTGCACCTCGGTGCCGAGCATCACGAACGGCGGTATGGATGGCTCGGCCAGTACCGCGACATTGATATCGTCGAGGGTCTCGATCGTTGCGTTCCGGGCTTCATCCGACTCGTGCTCGACCTGGCGATCGAATGCCTCGTCGAAATCGTCGAGCAACAGATCGCTCACGGGCTCGTCGAGATCGACATTGCGTGCCCGGCGGCGCGGAACCTCTGCTGTTCCGGGACTCGCGGGCGGCGGCTCCGCTTCTGCCGCGAGAGCCGTATCGGCGGCGTGCGAGACGGACGGAAACAGTATCGCGTACAGCGCCAGTACCAGACCGGCAAGGATGTGGCGGATGCAGCGTGTCACGATCTGGCGGGGAGCGGATGCGGGCATCAAGGGAATTTCGACTGGCGTGTGGACAACTGCGTATTGTAGGTGGCGCGTGTCGATTGGGCCAACATTTGCTGCCCGACGAATGGGTATCATGGGCGCGCCATGGCTGCGCGGACGAGTCGATGCGGGGTGGGGAATTTTGCCCACGCCTGGCGCACTGCCCGAGGAGGGCAGGCGCTATCGGCCGAGCGGCGAGTGGTGCCTCGACGACGGCGACTGGCTGCTCTGCAGGCTGCAATGGCAGTAGCGTCGTTGCGTGCTCCCTCCCGCATCGACCGGCAGGCTCAGCCGCACTTCGAATCGCCGCAGCTGAGGCAGGTCATGCAGCCATCCATCATGATCATGGCCTTGGTCATGCACTTGTTGCACAGCTGCGCGCCGGCCGGGTAGGGGTTGCGTTCCTCGGTTGCGGGCGGCGGTGTTGCCCTGGTTTCGAACTGGACGCGTTTTTCCTCGATATGGCGTTTCTGGTGCTCGCTGAGTTCCGGCGGTTGCAGCATGCCGATGTCGATCAGATGCTTCTCGATGCACTCGCCGATTTCCGCGACCAGTGAGGGCATGAAGCGCCCGCCGCGCTTGAAATAGCCTCCCTTGGGGTCGAATACCGCTTTCAGTTCCTCGACCAGAAAGGTGCAGTCACCGCCCTTGCGGAAGACGGCCGACAGCACCCGGGTCAGGGCGATGACCCACTGGAAATGGTCCATGTTCTTGGAGTTGATGAAAATCTCGTAGGGACGGCGCTGCTCGTGCGCGGTGCCCTCGTTCAGCACGATATCGTTGATCGTGATGTAGAGCGCGTGTTCCGACAGCGGCGTCTTGATCTTGTAGGTCGCACCGGGAAGCGTTTCCGGGCGCGAGACATTCTCGTTCATCTTCTCGATGGCGCGCTCGAGATCCTCGGCCACCGGAGGCTTCTCGGGTACGGCTTCCATCACCTTGTAGCCCACGATACGTTTTGCAATCTTGACCGACATGACGCGTACTCCTCAGAATTTGCCGTAATAACCTTCTTTCATGGCATCGTAGAGATTCGCGGCGCTGTGCAATTCGCCGTCGTACTCGACCTCCTCGTTGCCCTTCAGCTCGACCGTCGTGCCGTCCTCCAGCTTGAACTGGTAGATGGTTTTTTCCAGATCCTTGTCCTTGACCAGCACGCCCTGGAACGCCTCGGGGTTGAAGCGGAACGTGGTGCAACCTTTCAGCCCATTCTGGTAGGCGTAGAAATAGATGTCCTTGAAGTCCTCGAACGGGATATCCGTCGGCACATTGATGGTCTTCGATATCGAGGAGTCGATCCACTTCTGTGAAGCGGCCTGGATATCGACGTGCTGTTTCGGTGCGATGTCCTCGCTGGTGACGAAGTACTCGGGCAATTGTTCGTCCGGATCATTCGAATATGGCGTGGCGCGCGGATTGACCAGTTCCCGGTAGGCGAGCAGTTCATAGGAGAACACATCGATTTTCTCCTTGGATTTCTTGCCCTCGCGAATCACGTTGCGCGCGTACTGGTGCGCAAAGCTCGGCTCGATGCCATTGGAGGCGTTATTGGCGAGCGACAGCGAGATGGTGCCGGTGGGGGCGATCGATGAGTGGTGCGTGAAGCGGCAACCTTCCCTGGCCAGCGCCACCACCAGTTCCGGCTCGACCTCCGCGACGCGCTGCATGTAACGGCTGTAGCGGGCGTGCAGCACGCTGCCCTTGAGCCGGTCGCCGATCCTGTGTCCGTCGCGGGCCATTTCCGGGCGTTTTGCGAGCATTTCCGCAGTCACGGTGAATTCTTCGTCCATGATCGGCGCAGCGCCTTTTTCCCGCGCCAGCTCGAGGCCTGTCTTCCAGCCCGTCACCGCGAGTTCGCGCGATACACGTTCGGTGAATTCCACGCCCTCGGCGCTGCCGTACTTCATCTTCAGCATCGTGAGGGTCGAACCCAGTCCGAGAAAGCCCATGCCATGGCGGCGCTTGTGCTCGATTTCGTGGCGTTGCTGCTCGAGCGGCAACCCGCTCATCTCGACGACGTTGTCGAGCATGCGGGTGAATATTGCAACGACCTCGCGAAACGACTGCCAGTCAAAGCTCGCTTCCTCGCGAAACGGCGCATGCACGAAGCGGGTGAGATTGATCGATCCGAGCAGGCAACTGCCGTAAGGTGGCAAGGGCTGTTCGCCACAGGGATTGGTGGCACGAATATCCTCGCAGAACCAGTTGTTGTTCAACTCGTTGACCTTGTCGATCAGGATGAAACCCGGCTCTGCGAAGTCGTAGGTGGAGATCATGATGACATTCCACAGCTTGCGTGCCTTCACGGTCTTGTAGATACGGCACGCGACCAGGCCCTCGTCGTTCGCCACATAGCCCCGGCTATGGGGGAAGTGGCGCCACAGCACCTCCTCGGCGTTGTCGAAGTCGTATTCCCCGTCCTCGACTTCCTTGGCGGAGATCGGGAAGGACAACGGCCAGTCCTCGTCCCTGGCCACCGCCTGCATGAACTCCTCGGTCACCAGCAGCGAAAGGTTGAACTGGCGCAGACGGCCGTTCTCGCGCTTGGCGCGGATGAAGTCGACCACGTCGGGATGGCTGATATCGAAGGTGCCCATCTGGGCGCCGCGCCGGCCACCGGCCGAGGACACCGTGAAGCACATCTTGTCGAATATATCCATGAACGACAGCGGCCCGCTGGTATAGGCTCCCGCCCCGGAGACATAGGCGCCGCGCGGGCGCAGGGTCGAGAATTCGTAGCCGATGCCGCAACCGGCTTTCAGGGTGAGGCCAGCTTCGAGATTCTTCTCGAGAATACCGAGCATGGAGTCCTCGATGGTTCCGGACACCGTGCAGTTGATGGTCGATGTGGCGGGCTTGTGTTCCAGCGCGCCGGCATTGGAGGTGATGCGCCCGGCGGGAATCGCGCCGTTGCGCAAGGCCCACAGGAAACGCTCGTACCAGTGTTCGCGCTTGTCCTCGGTCTCGATTTCCGCGAGCGCTTTCGCGACCCGGCGGTAGGTGCCGTCGATGGTCTCGTCGATCGGGTTTCCGGCCTTGTCTTTCAGCCGGTACTTGCGATCCCAGATATCCTCGGAAGCCGGTTGCAGTGCGGCGCTGACGTCGGTTGTCTTGCTGGGCTTGCGAATTTTCAGTGCTTCGATGGACATGGATGCCTCGCTGGATTTATGACCCGGCATGGTGCGGGAGGGCATTTTTCGGATGCTGTTCAGGGAGAAAAGACGCCCGTTGGCCGGATGGCCTTGATTTGTAGGTCTTGGGGTGTCAAAACTCAAGATACAGTGTAATCGGGTGATCCCAAAACACAACATGTAGTGGCAAACTTTTTTCCGGGGCGCCTCTGGCAGACTCTTTGCTAGGCGCTTCGGAACCCTTTGCGGAGCCCGGGCTTGCCCGCCCGCGGCACTTTTGGCTAGCATCGCGCACCCGAGGCAGCGACAGGAGACCACGGTCATTCACCACGGAACAGGGCGGCCAGCGGTGTGAGCGCGAAGATCCGGGTCCTCACCTACAACATCCACAAGGGCTACCGTAGCGGCAACCGTCGCTTCGTGCTGGAATCGATGCGTACGCGGATCGCGGAAACCGGTGCCGACGTGGTATTCCTGCAGGAAATTCACGGACGAAAGTCCCGTGACGAGGGCGCCGACAAGCAGGCGTCCTACCCGGACCGGCCGCATTTCGAGTTCCTTGCCGACCAGTCCTGGCCGCACTACGCCTACGGGCGCAACGCGATCTATCGCAAGGGCGATCATGGCAACGCGATCCTCAGCAAGTTCCCGTTCGTGCGCTGGGAAAACATCAACGTGGCGCGGTTCCCGCGGGCCAGTCGCAGCATCCTGCATGGGGTGATCGAAGTCCCCGAGAGCGGGTTTCGCCTGCATACGCTGTGCGTGCACCTGGGCCTGTTCGAGCAGGAACGACGCGGGCAGTTGCAGGTGCTGAGCGAGCGCATCGAGTCGCATGTGCCGCGCGACGAGCCGCTGATCATCGCCGGCGATTTCAACGACTGGCGCCGGCGCGCCGAGCGCCATCTGCACGCCAGCCTCGGCGTCGACGAATTGTTCATGGAACTCGAGGGTGGCCACGCGCGCACTTTCCCGATCTGGCAACCGCTGTTCGCGGTGGACCGGATCTATTATCGCGGGGTGCAGCCGGTGTCGTGCCAGTGTCTCGGCAACGGGCCCTGGCGGGAGCTCTCGGATCATGCGGCACTGATGGGGGTATTCAGCCTCTGAAGCCCGGTTCCATGCGGCGCGTGTGCGTTCTATAGTCGGGATTCCGATCAACCTGCCAGAGGAACCTTTGGTTCATGCTCGATATTCATTACTGGCCGACACCGAACGGCAAGAAGGTCACGATCCTGCTCGAGGAATGCGGGCTCGAGTACCGCATCGTGCCCTGCGCCATCGGCAAGGGCGAGCAGTTCAGCCCGGAATTCCTGCGGATCAGCCCCAACAACCGGATGCCGGCACTGGTCGACCATGCTCCGGCCGGTGGTGGTGCGCCGATCTCGGTATTCGAATCCGGCGCGATGCTGATGTACATCGGCGAAAAAGCCGGGCAGTTCTTTCCGCAGGATCTCGCGGGCAGGTACGAGGTGGTGCAATGGGTGGTGTGGCAGATGGCCAACCAGGGGCCGAAATTCGGCGAGCGCGGTCATTTTCACCGTATCGGGGAGACCCGCGGCGACCAGTCCTATGCGCGGCGTCGCTTCGATGACGAGGCCAACCGCCTGTTCGGTGTGATGAACAACCGGCTCCACGAGCGGCGCTACCTCGCGGGCGATGACTACACGATCGCGGACATGGCCAGCTATCCGTGGAGTGTCGCCTACCAGAGTCACGGCCAGGACATGGGCGAGTTCCCGCACGTGCAGCGCTGGATCGACGAACTCGGTGCGCGCCCCGGCGTGCAGCGGGGCATGGACGCGGGCAAGGACCTGGCAGTCGATTACAGCAAGCTGTCGGACGCCGAAATCGAGAAGCTCACGGCGATGCTCTACAACCAGCGCGCGCGCCCTGTGCCTCAGTGAAAATCGCGCGAGCGCGTTGGCAATGCGCCCAGCACGGGGCTGTGATCGAGTATTTCGTCGGCGATCACGTGGATCACGCTGTCGCGGCTCTCGATGATACCCCTGACCAGCAGCAGCCGGCCTTTCAGCAGTGCCTGCCGGTAGCGCTCCTGGCGATCACGCCAGACCACGACATTGATGTTGCCGGTTTCATCCTCCAGCGTCAGGAACAGCACGCCGCTCGCGGTGCCCGGGCGTTGACGTCCGCTGACCAGCCCGGCGACACGCACCGTGGCTCCGCTGCTCACCGCCTGCAGCTCCCGGGCGCTGCGGCAGCGGGCAAATCTCGGGCGCAGCAGCGCCATCGGGTGCCGCCCCAGCGTTAGCCCGATGCTGCGGTAGTCCTCGCGGATATCCGCGCCCTCGCGCGGCGCCGGCAATTGCACCCCGTCATCGAGTTCGTCGCTGCCGAACAATGGTCGTTGCTCCTCCACGGCGCGGGTACGCCAGTGTGCCTGGTGGCGGTGTCCGGCAAGGCTTGCCAGCGCCCCGGCGCCGGCCAGGGTGTCGAGATCGCCGCGATCGAGCCGCGCGCGGCGCGCCAGGTCCTGCACGTCGGCGAACCGATGCAGGGCGCGTGCGCCAAGGATGCGTTCCGCGCCGGCCTGGCCGAAGCCACTGATCCGGTGCATGCCAAGACGGATTGCGGGGCCCTTTCCCTCCAGGCTCGACTCCCACCCGCTGCTCTGCACATCCACCGGCAGCACTGCCACGTCGTGACGGCGCACATCCTGCACCAGTTGCGATGCCGAGTAGAAACCCATCGGCTGGCTGTTCAGCAACGCACAGCAAAACGCCGCGGGATAGTGGCATTTCAGCCAGGCCGAGGCATAAGCGAGCAGCGCAAAGCTGGCCGAGTGCGATTCCGGGAAGCCGTAGTCGCCAAAGCCCTTCATCTGGTTGAACAGCCGCTCGGCGAACTCGCGGCTGTGGCCGCGGGCCAGCATGCCGTTGATGACCTTGTCCTCGAAGTGCAGCAGCGAACCGTTGCGTTTCCAGGCCGCCATCGCGCGCCGCAACTGGTCGGCCTCGCCGCCGGTGAAGCCGGCGGCGACCATCGCCAGCTTGATCACCTGCTCCTGGAAGATCGGCACGCCCAGCGTGCGCTCCAGCACCGACCTGACTGCCTCGTCGGGGTAGCTGACCGGCTCCAGCCCCTGGCGGCGTTTCAGGTAGGGATGCACCATATCGCCCTGGATCGGTCCCGGACGCACGATCGCCACCTCGATCACCAGGTCATAGAAGGTGCGCGGCTTGAGGCGTGGCAGCATCGCCATCTGGGCCCGTGATTCGACCTGGAACACGCCGACCGTGTCGGCCCGCGTGAGCATCGCGTAGGTGTCGGGGTCATCGGCGGGAATGCGGCTCATGTCGATATCCGTTGCGTGCGCATGGCGGATCAGTTCGAAGGAGCGCCGTATCGCGCTCAGCATGCCCAGCGCGAGGATATCGACCTTGAGCAGGCCGAGCGCCTCGATATCGTTCTTGTCCCACTGGATCACGGTGCGCTCGGGCATCGCGGCATTCTCGATCGGAACCATTGCCGACAGTGCTCCACGCGCGATCACGAAACCGCCCACATGCTGCGAGAGATGCCGCGGGAAGCCGAGGATCTCGTTCACCAGGCGCATGAAATGCGCCGCCAGATCGCTGGCGCCGGCCAGCTTTGCCTCCTCGAAACGACGCGACAGGTCGCTGTGGCGGTCCCACCACGACAGCGATCTGGCGAGCTGTTCCACGAACAGCGCATCGAAGCCGAGCGCCCTGCCCACATCGCGCACCGCACTGCGGGCGCGGTAGGTGATCAGGGTCGCGGCCAGCGCCGCGCGTTCGCGGGTGTATTTGCGGTAGATGTACTGGATCACCTCCTCGCGCCGCTCGTGCTCGAAATCCACGTCGATATCCGGTGGCTCGTTGCGCTCCTTCGAGATGAAACGCTCGAACAGCAGCGAGCTGCGCGCCGGATCGACCTCGGTGATGAACAGGCAGTAGCACACCGCGGAATTGGCGGCCGAGCCGCGCCCCTGGCAGAGAATGCCGGCGTTGCGCGCGAACTCCACGATGTCGTGCACGGTGAGGAAATAGCAGGCATAAGCCAGCTCGCCGATCAGCGCCAGCTCCTTCTCGAGCAGCGACTGCACGCTCTGTGGCACGCCCTGCGGCCAGCGTTTGCGGGCCCCGGCCAGGCTCAGCTCGCGCAGCCAGGCATCGGGCGTGGTGCCGGCGGGCACGACTTCCTCGGGATACTCGTAACGCAGTTCATCGAGCGAGAAATGACAGCGCCCGGCGATCACCACGCCCTGTTCCAGCAGCGCCTCCGGGTAGAGGCGGCGCAGGGCCTCCAGGGGGCGCAGGTGTTGTTCGGCATTGGGCGCGAGGCGGGTGCCGAGCTGTTGTACCGGCGTGTTGAGGCGGATCGCACACAGCAGATCGGCCAGCGGTTTGCGGCTGGCGACATGCATATGCACATTGCCGCAGGCCAGCATCGGAATATCGAGCTGACGGGCGATGCCGTGGAGTTGCAGGTAGCGCAACTGTTCATCACCATGCAACAGCATTGCCACGCCGAGCCACAGGCGTTGCGCGAAAAGCCTTCGCAGTGCTTCCCCCTGGCGCAACAGCTGTTCCGTTCCGGGCGCTGTCGCCGACCATATCACCAGGCAGTGGCGCGCGTTGAATTCGAAATCACGCAGGCTGAGGGCGTACTCACCCTTGGGACTGCGCCGGCGCGCCAGCGTGATCAGCGCCGAGAGCTCCGCATAGGCGCGCCGCTGTGGTGCGAGCAGCACCAGCGTCAATCCGTCATCGAGGCGGAACTCGCTGCCAATGATGAGCTGCAGGCCATGTTCGCGTGCCGCCACGTGGGCCTTGACCACCCCCGAAAGCGAGCATTCGTCGGTGATCGCGAGTGCGCGGTAACCAAGCTCCGCGGCACGTGCGACCAGTTCCTCGGGGTGCGAGGCGCCGCGCAGGAAGGTGAAATTGCTGAGGCAGTGGAGTTCGGCGTAGGGCATCGCCTGCGGACTTCGTCATGCTGTATGAATGTACAGTATAATAAAAAATGGATGCTGTGCCGAGCATTGCGCAAGTGTTTCGCCATGGTTATTCGATCGATGATCGGGCGCACGCGCGCGAATCCCCCCAATGCTGCCTTGTGACAAGGCGGCCCAACCGCTAGATTGCCCATGCCTGACAAGGCAAGCAGCCATGTCTCAACCAGGATGAAACAGCGATGAATAGCGAGCAACAAACCGCAGACGCCGGACCCGATGCTGCCGCATCCTCCACGATCAGCGTTGCAGCGACCGAATTCGACCGGCAACTGAAGCTGGGCTTCGCTCACCTGCTGCTGGCGGTTGCGCTGCTGTCGCTATGGGCGGCGGCCGATGTGTCGCAGGCGGTCACCGGACTGGCCCTGTCCAGCCTGCTGTCCACAGGCATGGCCATCGTCGCCGCGGTGGTGTTCACGACCCTGGTGCACGAGTGGTGCCATTTCCTCGGCGCGAAATTTTCCGGAGCCGCCTACACCGTGCCGGCCACCCTCGGCCTGTTCGTGTTCAATTTCGACTTCGCCAGGAACAGTCTCGCGCAGTTCTACAGCATGAGCCACGCGGGGCAGGCGGGAAGCTGGCTCGCGGTACTGCTGCTGTACCTCGCCGTGCCGATGGATACCGCCGGACGCGTGATGCTGGTGTGTGCCGCGATCGGCAGTGCGGTGTTCGCCGGACTGATCGAATGGCCCGTATTGCGGCGCACACGCCGCAGCGGAAATCCACTCCTGGAGCTTGCCCGGATCGATCGGGCGGGGCTCTATCGCAGCG
The DNA here is from genome assembly GCA_016705365.1 of Gammaproteobacteria bacterium. NCBI lineage: Bacteria > Pseudomonadati > Pseudomonadota > Gammaproteobacteria > Gammaproteobacteria bacterium. Next base: position 145,388 of record JADIYI010000002.1, read on the forward strand.
CGCGAATCGCCTCCGCGCTGACGCTGCTGCTATGGCTTCTGGCAATCTGAACGCAGAGCCGGAACTGCACGCGGCGACGCGCAATGACACCGCGGATGCCTCGAGGCAGCGCGCCCTGACAAGGAACCGATGATGGCCGGAGCGAGCCTGCTGACATTGCTCGACGACATCGCCACCGTGCTCGATGATGTGGCATTGATGACCAAGGTCGCAGCCAGGAAAACCGCCGGCGTGCTCGGTGACGACCTGGCATTGAATGCGCAGCAGGTCGCCGGGGTACGTGCCGAGCGCGAACTGCCGGTGGTGTGGGCGGTTGCGCGCGGTTCGTTTCGCAACAAGCTGATCCTGGTGCCCGTCGCACTGCTGCTGAGCGTGTTTGCGCCGTTCGCGGTGACGCCGCTGTTGATGCTGGGCGGCGCCTACCTGTGTTACGAGGGTTTCGAGAAACTGGCGCATCGTTTTCTGCACGCGGCGAGCGAGGACGAGACGCAGCACCGTGAAGCCATCCGGGCGCTGGGCGATTCCGCGACCGACATGGTCGCCTTCGAGAAAGAGAAGATCCGTGGCGCGATCCGTACCGATTTCATCCTGTCGGCGGAAATCATCGTGATTGCGCTGGGAACGGTGCAAAGCGCGCCGCTGGCTACCCGTATCGCCGTGGTGAGCGGGATCGCGCTGCTGATGACGGTTGGCGTCTACGGCCTCGTTGCAGGCATCGTCAGGATGGATGACGCCGGCCAGCATTTGCTGCGCGATACCGCCGCGGGTATCCGGGGGAGCGTGAAGCGCGGCGCAGGATGGGTCTTGCTCGGACTGGCGCCGAAGCTGATGCGTTTCCTCGCGATTGCGGGCACTGCGGCGATGTTCCTGGTGGGAGGCAGCATCCTGGTGCATGGTTTCCCCGTGCTGCACGACTGGCCGCATATATTCCGGGATCTGCTCGCGACGGCGCCGCTGGCAGGCGGCGTGCTGGCCGCGTTCGCACCGATACTGCTCGACCTGCTGGTCGGGATCGCCGCGGGTGCGCTGGTGCTGTCCGGGGTGAGTGGTGTTGTGGCGCTTGGGCGAGCGCTGAGGATCTGTCCACACTGAGCAAGCGGCACAACCGGCCGCAGGGAGAATGCAACTTGAACGATGGTGCAATGACGGGCAAGACGGTGATGATCACCGGCGCCACCGGTGGTATCGGGCTGGCGAGCGCGATTGCCCTGGCGCGCGCGGGGGCGGCTCTGGTGCTGATCGGTCGCAGCGAGGCACGCGGTAACGAGGCGCTGGAGAAAATTCACCGCGCGAGCGGCAATGAGCGGCTCGATTTTCGGTGCGCGGATTTTTCCTCGCTTGCCGAGGTGCGCCGTGTGGCCGAAGTCTTTCTGTCCGCGAATCGACCGCTGCACGTGTTGCTGAACAATGCCGGCGTCATGAACACCCAGCACAAGCTGAGCGCTGATGGCTTCGAGGAGATGTTCGCGGTGAATTACCTGGCGCATTTCCTGCTCACCCGCTTGTTGCTGCCGTGTCTCGAGCGCAGTGCGCCGGCGCGCATCGTGCACGTGGCATCGAACGCGCACGCGTTTTGCAAGGGTATCAATTTCGATGACCTGTCGCACGGGAAGCGATTCTCGGCGTTTCCGGTATACGGTCATTCCAAGCTTGCGAACATGCTGTTTTCCAACGAGCTGTCGCGTCGTCTGCGCGGTACCGGGGTGAGTTCCAACGCGATGCATCCCGGCGCTGTGGCGACCGGAATCGGCACCAACAACGGCATCGCCGGACGCTTGGCTCCGCTGCTGCTGAAACCGTTTTTCCGCAGCCCCGAGAAGGGCGCCGCAACGGCGGTCTATCTGGCCTCCTCGGCGGAAGTCGAGGGCATCAGCGGCCAATATTTCTACGATTCGGCACCGCTCATTCCCAAGCCCTGGGCGCTGGATGTTGCTGCGGCGGGCAGGTTGTGGGCTGTGAGCGAGCACCTCACCGGCTGTTGAGGTGCATCGGGGAGGCCCCGGGTTTTCAGCATGCCGCGAGCGGGTTATCCTGCGGCCTCGTCATAACAACACGGACAGGATCGAAGCATGCGTTACCTGAGTGTCGAGGAAGGGCGCAAGGCGCCCGGATTGCGGTTGGTATTGACCCAGGGCGTACCGGGTCCATGGGGGGAATCGGCAAAAGCCATCTTCAAGATCAAGGGCCTCGCCTACCAGGCCGTGGCGCAGGAAGGCGGCGGTGAAAACACGCAATTACAGGAGTGGACTGGACAGGCCAGCGCTCCGGTCGCGGTCTACCAGGATGAACCGGCGCGTGGCGATTCCATCGATATCCTGTTCCTGGCCGAGCGCCTGGCGCCGGAGCCGGCGCTGATTCCCCAGGACATGCAGCAGCGGGTGACGATGTTCGGTCTGGCGCGCGAAATCATCGGACGCCGCGGCCTGGGCTGGTCGCGGCGCATCATGATGCTGGCGCCCCTGATGCAGCAGGCGGACCCGCCCGAATCGATACGGCGCCTGGCGCAGCGTTACGGCTGTCGCGAGCAGCTGCTGAACACCGCACCGTTCGAGGCCGCGCGAATCCTCGATCATCTGGCGGCCACTCTGGCACGCCAGAGCCAGCGCGGCAGCCGCTATTTCGTCGGTGATGCGCTGAGTGCGGTCGATATCTACTGGGCCTGCTTTTCCGTCATGCTCAACCCGCTGCCGGCGGAACACTGCCCGATGCCGGACTGGCTGCGCGCCAATTATGCCGACATCGGCCCGGTGGTTGCAGCGTCGCTGGTGCCCGCGCTGCTGGCTCACCGCGATTTCGTGTTTGCCGAGCACATCGGGTTGCCGCTCGATTTCCTGCCGCAGTGAGGCGCGGTTTTACTCCGTGATCGGGCTCAGGCTTGCGCGAACTGCCACAGCCAGCAGACCAGCAGGCCCACCTGCACCGCGAACAGCGAGAAGCGCACCATCACCGCGGCCAGGCTGACCGACGCCATGTGCACCAGGCTCTGGCCGATCCGCGCATAGAGCAGCCAGCAGGCGGTGGGGTCGGTGATCGCGCTCTGGCCGGCGACCATGGCGAACAGCAATACCCCGATGTACAGCGGGATGTTCTCGTAGCAGTTGGCATGGACCCGCACCAGCCGTTGCCCGAAACCGGGGACGTCGCTGCCATCGGGGGCGAAACTGTTGGCAGGCTTTTTCGCGCTGGCGCTGGTGTAGACGCGAAACATCGCCAGCATCAGCAGGACCGCGACAAACCAGCCTGCCAGGCCGATAATCGCGCATGAGGTACTTGTCATTGTTTATTCTCCTGTCGGTCGGATGGCGCAAGCGGCTCCAGCTTAGCACCTTGCCGGCTGCCTGCAGTAGCGCACGGCGGGGTGTGCGATGAGACGCCGTACACCGTTTGCCGCCAGGCGCGCCTTGAACGCGGGGGAGGCGGCGGTGATCCGCTGGGAATGGTTAGCCTTCGCACAACTAGATTGTCGGCGACTCCATGCGGTGCTGGCGGCGCGCGCCGCGGTATTCGTGGTCGAGCAGAACTGTGTCTACCAGGATATCGACGGGCTTGATGAGCAAGCCTGGCACCTGATGGGCTGGCATCGCGACGCTACGCTCGCGGCCTATTTGCGGGTGTTGCCGCCGGGCGCCAAGTTTCCCGAGCATTGCATTGGCCGGGTGCTGGTCAGCGCGGCGTTTCGCGGGCATTCGCTGGGGCGCGAACTGATGCTGCGCGGCCTCGCCCACATCGAGGAAAGCTTCGGGCCGATGCCACTGCGCCTTTGCGCGCAAAGTTACCTGGAGGCCTTTTACGCATCGCTCGGCTTTGTGTCGTGTTCGGACCGGTATCTCGAGGACGGTATCGAGCACGTGGACATGCTGCGCGCTCCCGGTCTTCGATCGCGATGATCGCGGATGCGAAGCGGCGACGCGCTCAGGGCCAGACCCCGCCGCGCAGGACTGGTTCGGCGGGTTCGCAGCGGCGCCCCCGGGCGAGCTGCAGTCCGCGCAGCAGGGCGTTGCGCAGCTCGCGCGGATCGATGATCTCGTCGTAGGCCAGCGTGTCGCCTGCGCTCCAGGCGCCGGCCGCCTGCGCCTCGGCCATGCGCGATTCCGCCGTGCTGTCCAGACCGGCGGCACGGGCACCACCGGCGGCAGGAAGTCCGCCAAGCGAAATGCCCGGGAATGCGAGCGTCAGGGTCTGTCCGTCGAAGGGATTCATCGCCATGATCGAGCTGCCGAAGCCGTAGGCCTTGCGCAGCGTGACATGCAGTTTCGGAACCCGCAGTCGGGCCTGCGCCATGTACATGCGCGCTGCCGCGCGCAGCGTGCCGGCACGCTCGGCCTTGGTACCGGACAGTACGCCGGGGTTATCGGCCAGGAAGACCACCGGCAGATGGAATGCATCTGCGATCTGCAGGAAACGCGCGGCCTTGTCGGCGGCGTCACGGTCCACGGAGCCGGCCAGCAGCATGGGCTGATTGGCAACCACCGCGACCGACTCGCCGCCGAGGCGTCCGAGCACGGTCAGCAATGAGCGGCCAAACAACGGTTGTATCTCGAGGCTCTCGTCCCGGTCGAACAACAGCTCGAGGACCTTGCGCATATCGTAGGGTTTCTGGGCATCGCGCGGCACGATATCGAGTAGGGAATCGAGTGCACGCGGACCCGCGTCCGCATTCGGTCGCGCCGGTGCATATTCCCAGGCATTCGCGGGTAGCAACGAGAGGTATTTCCGCACCAGTGCGAAGGCTTCCCGTTCATCGGCCACCACGTTGTGCGCGACACCGCTGGTTGCGGCATGCATGCGCGCTCCGCCAAGTTCTTCCTTCGTGACATTTTCGCCGGTGGCGGCCGCGACCAGGGCCGGACCGGCGGCGAACAGGGTGGCTTTTTCGAGCATGATCACCAGATCACTGAGCAATGCAGTCACCGCGCCGTGCCCGGCCGATGATCCGCTCACCACGGCGATGCTCGGCACCAGCCCGGACAGCAGCGCCAGTTCCTGCATATCGTTCGGTGCGTAGGGATAGCGCGACAAGGCGTTGCTGGCGCGTTCGCCGGCGCCATCGAGCAGCATCACCAGCGGCGCGCGTTCCTGGCGCGCGAGGCGCGCGAAACGCAGGCGTTTGGCCGCGGTGGCAAAGCCGATCGAGCCGCCCTGGACCGTGAAATCCTCGGCACCAACCACTACCGTGCGCCCATCGATACGGGCGATCCCGCCAACCAGCGCATCGGCCGGTGCCGCCGCCTGCGCGCCATGCCCGAGCCCGCCGGCCAGCGTGCCCAGTTCCATGAAGCTGTCCGCATCGCACAGCGCGGCAATCTGCTCGCGTGCGTTCAGGCGCGCACTGTCACGCAACCTGGCGAGCCGTGTCTCGCCCCCCATCGCACGCCCGCGCCCGATGCGAGCGTCGAATTCGGTCAGCAATTCCGCCCAGTCATCCGGGACGCCCGGGCGGTCCATTCAGGCAAGGCCCCTTTCGCTCAGGAACGCCGCACGCACATCTCGCTTGAGAACCTTGTGGGTTGCATTGCGCGGCAACGGCGTATCGGTAAACACGATATGACGCGGCACCTTGAACGCGGCAAGGCGCTCCGCCAGGAATGCCCGTACCGCGTCGGCATCCATGCTGCCCGCCTCGCGCAGCCGGACCAGCAGCGCGACTTCCTCGCCCCATTGTTCGTCGGGCACGCCGAATGCGACGGCCTCGAGCACCTCGGGTCGATCCATCAGGGTCGATTCGATCTCCAGCGGATAGATGTTCTCGCCGCCGCGGATCACCATGTCCTTGGCGCGGTCCGAAAGGAACAGGTAGCCGTCCGCATCGAGATAGCCGATATCGCCGCTGCGGAACCAGCCGTCCTGGAGGTCCTTGGCGTTGGCGTCCGGTCGATTCCAGTATTCCTTTATCAGGGTGGGACTGCGAACCCAGATCTCGCCGGGAGCGCCGGCGGGGACCGGATTGCCGGCCTCGTCACAAAAGCGCAGATCGATGAGCGGCTGAACAAAACCCGCGCTGCCCGGACGCTGGCGGAAGGCATTGCCGACGAAGGAACTGCCGAGCGCGTTGGTTTCGGTCATGCCCCAGCCGGTTCCGGGAAAGGCATTGCGGACCCGCTCGAGCATGAGCTTGCCGATTTTTGCCGGCGTCGCTGCGCCGCCCGTGCCGATACTGCTGAGACTGCTGGTGTCGTAGCGCTCGAACAGCGGCGATTCGAGCATTTCCATCGCCATCGAGGGCGCCGCGGTCAGCACCGTGACGCGCTCGGCCTGGATCAGTTCGAGGGCTTTTTGCACATCCCACTTGTAGAGCATCACGATGCGCCGGCCGGCACGCAGCGCGAGCAGGAAGATCGAGTAGCAGCCGCTCACGTGAAACAGCGGTACCGCGAGCATCACGCAGGGCTCGAATCCCGCCTGCATCATCGCGCCGATGGTTTCCGGGTTGGCCATGGCTCCGGCCATGCTGCCGCACTCGAAACATGCCACGGCCTGGCACACCGCGCGGTGAGTGGAGACCGCACCTTTGGGATTGCCAGTGGTGCCCGAGGTGTAGAGCATCATCGCAAGATCATCCGGCGCGATCTCGACCGCGGGCAGCGCGGCGTTTTCCGCTCCCGCGATGAATTGCTCGATGCTGCATGCGTGCTCGGGCAGCGGCTCGCTGCCGGGGCGCGCCACAACCGCCGCGACACCGAGTGCGCCAAGCCGCGGGGCAATGTATTCGAGACGCTGGCGGTCGCAGAACACCATGCGGGCGCCGGCGTCGCTCAGCGCGTATTCGAGTTCCTGCGCTCGCCCCCAGCTGTTCAGCGGCACCACCACGGCGTTGATGCTGGCTATCGCGATGTAGGCGGCCATCCACTCGGGGTAATTGCGCATCGCAATCGCGATGCGATCGCCCTTGCGCACGCCATGGCGGTGGTGCAACTGGTGCGCGATGGCATCCGCCAGCCCCATCAGCCGCGCGAAGCTCCAGCGCTCGCCCTCGAAGATCACGAATTCCTTGTCGCCGTGATGGTAGGCGGGTGCGAACAGCTCGCGCAGATTGCGCGGTGCGTTGCGAAACACCCGGTAGTGCTGGCCGTCGATGTCCTGCTCCTCGAGCTCGAACGGCGCGCCTGCCCCGGTGAGTTGCTGATAGGCGTCGTCGAAGCGCTGCTTGATGGGGTCCACGGGTGTCTCCGGTGCTGGTCGGGAGGCTGCATTATAGGAACTGGCGCCGACACTACAATCCGCCGGTATGACGCTTTGGTAAAGAAACGGCTCCCCCTGACTATAGCCCTGAGGGCGATCGCATGCCATCATCCGCAGCAAGGGAGGAACCAGCCTATGACCATGACGCTACAGGAAATTTCGGACCGGATGGAGATCAACAACCTGTTGATCGACTATTGCACCGCGGTGGATGCGCGCGACTTTGCCGCCTTCGACGCCATTTTCACCGAGGATGCATTCATCGACTACACCGCGCTCGGCGGGCCGAGCGGTACCCGAGCCGAGATCAAGGCGTATCTCAACCGCGTGATGCCGCATTTTCCGGCCAGCCAGCACATGATTGCCAACAGCCGCGTGTGGATCGAAGGCGACACGGCGCGTGCCCGCACGATGTGTCACAACCCGATGGTCGTCCCGCTGCCCGATGACAGCACCCAGGTCGCGTTCTACGGCCTGTGGTATGCCGACCGCCTGGTGCGCACGAGCGAGGGCTGGCGGATCCGTGAACGGGTCGAGGAGCGCAGTTACGATTTCAACGTGCCTGCCAAGTTCAAGTCCTTCAGCAGCTAGCCCCATCGCCATGCAATTCACGTTGTCGCTGGGGCTTTGTCCCCATTCCTGGTATGTGCCGATGGCGCAGGCGGCGGAGCGGGCCGGTTGGGATTCGATCGCGGTCCCCGACGAACTGTTCTACTACGAGAAGACGTCGACAGCTTATCCTTACAGCGCCGACGGCAAGCGCTTCTGGGGAGCCGAGACCGAATTCCTGGAACCTTTCGTGGTGATTGCCACGATGGCGGCGGTGACCAGTCGTATCCGTTTCTATCCCTCGGTGCTCAAGCTCGCGGTGCGCGAACCGTTACTCGTCGCCAAGGAGCTCAGCAGTTGCGCGGTATTGGCGGGCGAGCGCGTCGGGCTCGGCGTGGGGCTGAGTCCCTGGCCGGAGGATTTCGAGGTGCTGCGTCAGGACTGGACCCAGCGCGGTCCGCGCTCGGCCGAGCAGATCGAGATCATCCGCGGCTTGCTCGCTGGTGGGATGTACGAATTTCAGGGGCGCTTCTACCAGCTGCCACGGATGCAGATCGCACCGGTGCCGAAGCGCCCGGTACCGATCTATATCGGGGGCCTCGCGGAGCCGGTGCTGCGGCGCGCGGCGCGCATCGCCGATGGCTATATCGGTTGGGAAAATCCCCGTTGTTCGCTCGCCGAGGTGACGGGCATGATCCGCCGGCTGCAGGGCTATCGCGAGGACTACGGACGCACGGGCAGCGAATTCGAGATCAAGTTCATGCCGCGTAGCGCTCACGGCGACAGCGCCCGGCGACTTCGCGATGCCGGTGTCACCGATCTGATCTGTATTCCGTGGGCGGATATCGCGGGAACGCAGACCAGTCTCGATGCGCGCATCGATGCCCTGGCGCGCTACGCCGACGAGGTGATCAAGGAGTTTCGATGAGTGCCCCGGTGAGCAGGAGTGAGGGTATGCGCCGATTTGACGCCAAGGTGGTGATGGTCACCGTCGCGGGTTCCGGTATCGGGCGCGCTACCGCGCAGCGCCCTGCCCGCGAAGGCATCCGGCTGTGGCCCCTGACCGAGCAGGTCGAGCCTGAGGAAATTGCCGCCGCGATTGCTTACCTGGCCTGTGACGAGGCGCGTTTCGTGACCGGCGAGGCGCTCGCCATGGACGGTGGGCAGGCGGCAAGCTGATGCGCCGTGCGCCGGTATTGAAAGCAGCGCGCACCCGGCGGGCGGAGTTCCCGGAGGAGCGTTTGCGCGACAAGCTCGTGCGCCACGCGCTCGATGCGGGGCGCGAGGTCGTCGAAAAGGTGCTGTGGTTGTATTACGCCGCGCAACGACCCGATGTGCCACGCTGGGCCAAGCTCACGATCTACGCGGCGCTGGCCTATTTCGTACTGCCGACCGACGCGGTACCGGACCTGTTGCCCGCCATCGGCTATGCCGATGATCTGGGGGCGCTCTCGGCGGCGTTGCTGACGGTTGCGGCCTATGTCGACGAAGACGTGAAGCAGCAGGCGCGCTTGCGTCTGCAAACCTGGTTTGGGGGCCTCAGGCCCGAGAAACCCGCGAGGAACTGATATGCACCCCTCCGAACACGCCCGCACGAACCCCGACAAACCCGCCTACATCATGGCCGGAAGCGGCACCGTCGTGAGCTATGGCCAGCTCGAGGAGCGCAGCCAGCGCTGCGCCCAGTTGCTGCGCGGACTGGGCCTGGGCAGTGGTGACGTGATCGCGATCTGCATGGACAACAATCCGCGCTATTTCGAGCTGTGCTGGGCCGCGCAGCGCAGCGGCCTCTATTACACCTGCATCTCCAATCGACTGACCGTTCCGGAGATCGAGTACATCGTGCGCGATTCGGGTGCGCGGGTGCTGTTCCTGTCCGTCTCGCAACGGGGCATTGCCAATGAACTCGAGCGCGCGCTCGGCGCCGATCTCGAATTGTTCTCGGTCGATGGCAGCATCAATGGCTACCGCGATTACGAATCCACCCGCGAGCGTTTCCCGGCGCAGGCACTGGGCGATGAAACCTCGGGGGCCGACATGCTCTATTCATCGGGAACCACCGGGCGCCCGAAAGGTATCAAGATTGCGTTGAGCGGGCTGCCGATCACGACCCCCTCGGCACTGCTCCCGTTGCTCACCGCACTCTACGGATTCGATGCCGGCTCGATCTATCTTTCGCCGGCGCCGCTGTACCACGCGGCGCCGCTGCGTTTCTGCATGACCGTGCAACGCATGGGTGGAACCGTCATTGTGATGGAGAAATTCGATCCGCGATGGGCGCTGACGCTGATCGACCAATACCGGGTCAGCCATTCGCAATGGGTACCGACGATGTTCGTGCGGATGCTGAAGCTGGATCTCGCCGAGCGCACGGCCCATGATCTCTCCAGCCACCGGGTGGCAATCCACGCTGCCGCGCCGTGTCCGCGCCAGGTGAAGCGCCAGATGATCGACTGGTGGGGCCCGATCATCAACGAGTATTACGCGGGCAGCGAGGGCAACGGTTTTTGTGCCATCAACAGTACCGAGTGGCTGGCCAACGAGGGCTCGGTGGGGCGCCCGATATTCGGCGTACCGCATATCCTGGACGAGGAGGGGCGTGAGTTGCCTCCGGGGCAGGAAGGACTGATCTTTTTTTCCGACGGCGTGGAATTCGTCTATCACAATGATCCGCTCAGGACCGGCGAGAGTCGCAACGACAAGGGCTGGACCACGCTTGGCGATATCGGTTATCTGAGCGATACCGGGTTCCTGTACCTCACCGATCGCAAGGCAAACATGATCATTTCGGGCGGCGTGAACATCTATCCGCAGGAGACCGAGAACCTGCTGATCACCCATCCGAAGGTAATGGACGTGGCGGTGTTCGGCGTCCCCGACGAGGATTTCGGAGAGGCGGTCAAGGCGGTGGTGCAGCCGCTCGACATGAACGCTGCGGGACCTGCGCTGGAGCAGGAACTGATCGCGTTCTGCCGTGATCACCTGGCCCATATCAAGTGTCCGAAGAGCGTGGATTTCGAGGCCGAATTGCCGCGCCAGGCGACTGGCAAGCTGTACAAACGCCTGTTGCGGGAACGCTACTGGATAGGAAAGGAGTCACGTATCGTATGAGTCAGTTCGCAAGAGCAGGCATCGCGGTCGATGCCGCCATGCTGGTCGAGAATCCCGCCGCGGCGGGTCCGCTGGCGCGGCAACTGGAGGACGCCGGTTATGACGGCGCCTATACCTTCGAGGGACGCCATGATCCGTTCCTGCCGCTGGCTGTCGCTGCCGGCACCACGGAGCGCCTGATGCTGCAGACCGGCATTGCGGTCGCTTTTGCGCGCAACCCGATGTTGCTCGCGAACCTTGGCTACGATCTGCAGCTGCTGTCGCGCGGTCGCTTCATGCTGGGGCTCGGCTCGCAGATCCGCCCGCATATCGAGAAGCGTTTCAGTGCCACGTGGTCGCATCCGGCAGCGCGGATGCGTGAAATGGTGCTGGCCATCAGGGCAATCTGGGATTGCTGGGAACAAGGCACACCACTCGATTTTCGCGGCGAGTTCTACACCCACACCCTGATGACGCCGATATTCAATCCTGGCCCCAATCCGCACGGGCGTGCGCCGATCTACGTCGCGGGCGTCGGGCCGCAGATGACGGAAGTGGCGGGCGAAGTCGGCGACGGGTTCCTGGTACACCCCTTCAATACTCCACGCTTCGTTGCCAGCGAATTGTTGCCGGCGCTCGAGCGCGGCCGACACAAGAGCGCATGCAGTCGCGAATCGTTCAGCGTGTCGTGCCAGTACATCGTCGCGAGCGGACTGGATGCGCAGGAACTGGCCGCCAATCTGGCGCTGGCGCGCGGCCAGGTCGCGTTCTACGCCTCGACGCCGGCTTACCGGCCGGTGCTCGACAGCCACGGCTGGGGAGATCTGCAGCCGCGCCTGAACGCCTTGTCGAAAGAGGGCAAGTGGCAGGAAATGAGCAAGCTGCTCAGCGACGAATTGCTCGCGGAAATCGTGGTGAGCGGCATGCCGGAGGAGGTTGGAGAGCGCATCCGCGAGCGCAGCGCCGGCTGGTGTGACCGGGTCAGCCCGGTAGTCTATTCTGGCGGTACGGAATTGCGCGAACGTCTGGTGCGCGCGATCAAGGAACGATGACTCCCGGCCCGGGAAACGCGGCCTCGGGCGCTCCACCGTTGTGTCATCCGCTCGCGATCAACGGGCTGAACCTGGTGGTCTACGAGTGGCCGGGCGAGGGCGATCCGATCCTGCTGGTACACGCGACCGGCTTTCATGCGCGCTGCTGGCGGGCGGTGATCGAGCGCCTGCCCGGGCGGCACGTGTTCGCGGTTGATATGCCGAGCCATGGTGCCAGCGACAACAAGCCACCGCCATATAGCTGGAGCCATTTCGGTGACGACCTGGCCGCCGTGACCGAGGCCCTGGACCTGCGACGGGTGGTCGGCGTGGGTCATTCGATGGGAGGATATGCGCTGGTGCTGGCGGTGGCACGCCTGCCGCAACGATTCCGCGCCCTGATGCTGGTCGATCCGGTGATCACCGGACCCGAACTCGCCCGTGGGCTGCACCTGACGGCGATGGAGCATCCGGTGGCGCGGCGGCGCAGGCACTGGGATTCCCCGGAGCAGATGTTCCAGTGGTTCAGCGCCAAGGCGCCCTATGCGCGCTGGGATCCGGTGGTGTTGCGTGACTACTGCAATTTCGGGCTGGTTCCGGCGGGTGACGGACAGGGCTTCGAACTCGCCTGTCCGCCGGATCTCGAAGCCGAGATCTATGTGAGCATGCGGATGGGGGATATCTACGCGGCGATAGCCACGATCGGGGTGCCGGTCGAAATCATCCGCGCCCGCGCCCGCCGGGCCGACGAAAGCCGGTTCAGTTTTTCGGCCTCGCCGACCTGGGAGCACGTCTCGGGTTTGTTTCGCAATGCGCGCGACGAACAACTCCCCGATCACTCGCATTTCATTCCGATGGAGATTCCCGGCTGGATGGCCCGGCGCATCGCCGCCTTCGCCGATCGCGACGACTGAGCGCCTGCTGCCGAGTGCGGTAATCTGTGGCATTGGCATGGACGCCCGCGGCTGGCTTCGTTCAGACTGCTGCGCGGCGCCCCTCAGTGCCGGTACCCAAGGTGTATTACGGGGAAGTGTGCATGGAATGGTCCGCGTTCGGACAACGCTTTTGCGGCAAGTCGGGCATCGTGGAGCTGATGCAGGACCTCGGCGAGGCGTTGCAGTCGCGCCCCGACATGGTGTTCATGGGTGGCGGCAACCCGGGTCGCGTGCCGGGAGTCGAGGCCATCTACCGGTCGCGACTGCAGGCCATCCTCGGGGACGAGCGCCGGGCGCACGAGGTGCTCGGCATCTACCAGATGCCGCAGGGCGATGTGGCGTTCCGGGAGGCACTCGCCAACACCCTGCGCGCCGAGTACGGATGGGATCTCGGGCCGCGCAACATCGCGGTATCAAACGGCAGCCAGTCGGCATTTTTTGTGTTGTTCAACCTGTTTGCGGGGCGCTTCGCCGACGGACGCCACAAGCATATCCAGCTGCCGCTGGTTCCCGAGTACATTGGTTACCGGGAGATCGGCCTGAGTGAGGGCCTGTTTCATGCGCAACGCCCGGCAATCGAGCTGCTGCCCGACAAATTGTTCAAGTACCGGGTGGATTTCGTACGCCTGAGTCTCGATGCAAGCGCGGGCGCGATCTGCGTATCGCGTCCCACCAACCCGACCGGCAACGTGCTGAGTGACGAGGAAGTCCGCCAGCTCGACGCGCTGGCACGCCGCCAGGGCATCCCGCTGATCATCGACGGTGCCTATGGCGCGCCGTTTCCGCAGATGATCTTCAGTGAGGCCACACCGCACTGGAACGACAATACCGTGGTGGTGCTCAGCCTTTCGAAGCTCGGTTTACCGGGCCTGCGCACCGGGATCATCGTGGCACGCGAGGAAATCATCGAGGCCTTCACCCGCGCCAACACCATACTCAGCCTGGCCTGTGGCAGCACCGGTCCGGCGCTGGCAACGGATCTGTTGCGCGACGGCGAGATGCTGCGCCTGAGCCGCGAGCTGATTCGTCCTTTCTACCGCGACAAGGCAGCGCGAACGCTGGATGGATTCCGCGCGGCACTCGGTGATCTGCCCTGTCGCATCCACAAGCCCGAGGGCGCGATGTTCCTCTGGTTGTGGTTCGAGGCTTTGCCGGGTGGCAGCCAGGCGCTGTACGAGCGCCTGAAGCAGCGTGGCGTACTGGTCGTCCCAGGACAGGATTTCTTTCCCGGGCTGGAGGGCGAATGGACCCACCGCGACGAGTGCCTGCGCGTCAGCTATGCGCAGGACGATGCCGTGGTGGCACGCGGCATCGCGATCATCGCCGACGAGGCACGTCGCACCTATGGTGCCGATCGATGAGCCGCGAGTTTCTCGCGCACCTGGCAGGGGAACTCGCCGCCATCGAGCGTGACGGGCTGCGCAAGCAGGAGCGGCTGCTGTCCACCGCGCAGGACGCAACGATCCGCGTGGGTTCGGGTCCCGAACTGCTGAATTTCTGCGCCAACAATTATCTTGGCCTGGCCAACCATCCCGCGCTGCTCGATGCGGCGCGCGAAGGACTCGAACGCTTCGGCTTCGGCATGGCCTCGGTGCGCTTCATCTGCGGTACCCAGACCCGACATCGTGAACTCGAGGAGCGGCTGAGCGCGTTTCTCGGTACCGAGGACACGATCCTGTACTCCTCCTGTTTCGATGCCAATGGCGGTTTGTTCGAGGCCCTGCTCGGCGAGCAGGATGCGGTGATCTCGGATGCGTTGAACCATGCCAGCATCATCGACGGGATCCGCCTGTGCAAGGCAAGACGCTACCGCTACGCGAGCAACGATCTCGACGAGCTCGAGCGGCAGTTGCGCCAGGCCGATGCCGATGGCGCGCGCTTCAAGCTGATCGCCACCGATGGCGTATTCTCGATGGATGGCATCATCGCGCGCCTCGATGCGATCTGTGCGCTGGCGGACCGGTACCGGGCGCAGGTGATGGTCGATGACTCGCATGCGGTGGGCGTGATCGGCGCGCGGGGTCGCGGCACGCATGAACATTGCGGGGTGATCGAGCGCGTCGACATCATCACCGGCACCCTGGGCAAGGCCCTGGGTGGTGCCTCCGGAGGGTATACTTCGGGTCGTCGGGAGATCATCGAGCTGCTGCGCCAGCGCAGCCGGCCCTACCTGTTCTCGAACTCGCTGGCGCCGCCGATCGTGAATGCCTCGATCCGGGTGCTCGATATGCTGGAGCAGGGTGGCGAATTGCGTGAGCGGCTGCGGGCCAACAGCACGCTGTTCCGCGGTTCGATGGCGGCGGCGGGCTTCCGGCTTGGCGGTGCCGGTCACCCGATCGTCCCGGTCATGATCGGCGATGCGCGGCTGGCGGCGACAATGGCGGAGCAACTGCTCGGCAAAGGCATCTACGTGGTGGGGTTTTCGTTTCCGGTGGTACCCGAAGGCGCGGCACGGATCCGCGCCCAGTTATCGGCGGCACATACCCCGGGGCAAATTGAACGTGCGGTGGCTGCATTTGCCGGTGTCGGCAAGTCTTTGGGCGTGATCTAGCCGGGAATTCCGGGCGCTCTTCGCAGCAACAACCATCTGGACAGGAGCAGGGAACCATGCAATTCGGCGTCAGCCTGGCGTTCACCGAAGCCAGCGATTACGTGCCGCTGGCGATAGCCGCCGAAGCCAACGGCTTTGCGGCGGTTACCTTGCCCGACCACCTGGTCTACCCGCGGACCTTGTCTGTTCCGTACCCGTATACCGAGGACGGGGTGCCACGTTTCGACGAGGACGATCCGTTCCCGGACCCATGGCTCACTGCGATGGCAATGGCGGGCGCCACCCGTTCGCTGTGGTTTTATACCAGCGTTTACGTGCTGCCGGCACGCAATCCCTTTCACGTTGCCAAGATGCTTTCGAGCGCCGCGCAGCTCAGCAACAATCGCATGGCGCTTGGTGTCGGGATGGGCTGGATGCCGGAGGAATTCGCCGCGGGCGGGCAGGCGTTTGCGCAGCGCGGGCGCCGCGCCGACGAGATGATCGAGGTGATGCGCAAGCTGTGGAGCGGCGAGTGGGTGGAACATCATGGCGAGTTCTACGATTTTGCGCCGCTGAAGATGCGCCCTCCCGCGCCCGGACACATCCCGATCTATGTCGGCGGCTTTTCGGCGCCGGCAATGCGCCGCGCGGCGCGCCATGACGGCTGGATTGCCGACCTGCATTCACTGGCCGAGCTCGAGCAGCTGATCGCCCGGGTGCGCAACTTCCGGGCCGAGGCCGGGCTCGCGGCAAAGCCGTTCGAGATACTCTCCTTCGGCTGCAGCGATGCCTGGGGCGCGGACGGGTTCCGTGCGATGCGCGATATGGGTGTCACCGTGACATCGACCATGCCCGGTGTGTTCTACGGTGCCGGCATCAAGGCATCGCTGCACCAGAAGATCGATGCAATGAAGCGCTTCGCAGACGATGTGATCGGCAATATCTGATGTCGCCCGGGCAACGCAAACCGGTTTTTTCCGGCACGACAGGCGGCATCGGCCGACCCGACGAGGGAGGCAGCAGGTGAAAGCACTCGCCAAGCTCAAACCGGAACCCGGCATCTGGCTGACCGATGTGCCGGAACCCGGGATAGGCCACAACGATGTCAAGATCCGCATTCGCAAGACTGCGATCTGTGGTACCGACACGCATATTTTCCACTGGGACAAATGGTCGCGGGACACCATCCGCGTGCCGCTGGTGATCGGCCACGAGTATGCGGGCGAAATCGTCGAGATCGGCCAGGAGGTCAGCGGCTTTCGCATCGGCGACCGGGTCACCGGCGAGGGGCATATCACCTGCGGCTACTGTCGCAACTGCCGCGCCGGACGGCGCCACCTGTGCCGCAACACGGTCGGGGTAGGGGTCAACCGGCCCGGGTGTTTTGCCGAGTACCTGGTGATACCGGCGTTCAACGCGTTTCATCTTGGCGAGGGCATCAGTGATGATCTCGCCGCGATATTCGATCCTTTCGGCAACGCGGTACATACCGCGCTGTCGTTCAACCTGGTGGCTGAAGACGTGCTGATCACCGGCGCCGGTCCGATCGGCATCATGGCGGTTGCGGTGGCGCGCCACTGCGGTGCGCGCCATATCGTCATTACCGATGTGAACGAGTACCGGCTCGAACTGGCGCGGCGCATGGGAGCCACGCTGGCGGTCAATGTCGGCGAGCGCGCGCTCGAGGGCGTGATGCAGGAACTGGGGATGACGGAGGGCTTCGATGTGGGCCTCGAGATGTCCGGTGCGCCGAGCGCGTTTGCGGCGCTGCTCGATGCCATGAATCATGGCGGACGGGTCGCGGTGCTGGGGATTCCACCGGCGGAAATGAGCCTCGACTGGAACAAGATCATCTTCAAGGGGCTGACGGTCAAGGGCGTCTACGGTCGCGAGATGTTCGAAACCTGGTATCGCATGGCGGGCCTGGTGCAATCCGGGCTGGATCTCGAGCCGGTCATCACCCACCGGTTGCCGCTGGCGGACTTCCAGCAGGGTTTCGAAATCATGAGTTCCGGGCAATCGGGGAAGATCATCCTCGACTGGGATGCCGCCTGATGGACTTCCGGGACAGCGGCGAACCGCGCCTGATGATCGATGTGCCGATAAAGAGTCCGTTCAACGATTATCTCGGCATGCAGTTCCTGCGCACCGCGGATAACGCACTGGAAGTGCGCCTGCCGATCCGTGCCGAGCTGCTGAACAGCGCGGGCATCGTGCATGGCGGGGTGTACGCCAGCCTCGGCGATGTGGCGCTGAGTGCCGCGATCCATGTGCGCGTGGTGCCGCAGCAGATGGCAATCACGGTGGAGATGAGCTGTCGCTACCTGCGCGGTGCGCGCGCGGGGGTGTTGTGCGCGCTGGGGCGTGTCGTGTACCTCGGCAAGCGTATCGTGGTGGCCGAGGCGGATATTCGGGTCGACGGAGAATTGCAATACACCACCAGCGGAACCTTCACCCTGATGCCGCGCGGCGCACCGGGCGTTGGCAACCAGGACCAGGGAGCCCCATGAGAGTCATTACCTTCAATGCCAACGGCATCCGCTCGGCCGCCAGCAAGGGCTTTTTTGTCTGGCTCGGGGCGCAGCAGGCCGACGTGGTGTGCGTGCAGGAAACGCGGGCGCGGATCGATCAGTTGAACGACGGGCATTTCTTTCCGGACGGCTATCACTGCTACTACTTCGATGCCGAGCGCCCCGGTTATGCCGGAACCGCGGTCTATACGCGCCGCGAGCCGCAGACGGTCGTTCGCGGCCTGGGTTGGGAGCCGATCGACAGCGAAGGGCGCTGGCTTCAAGTCGATTTCGCCGGTATCAGCGTGGTGTCGCTCTACATGCCCTCGGGCAGTTCGGGTGAAGAGCGCCAGGCGCGCAAGATCGAGTTGATGGACAAGTTGATGCCGCATCTGAAGGCCTTGCGTCGCAAACGCCGCGAGTTCATCTTGTGCGCGGACTGGAATATCTGCCATCGCGAGATCGACCTGAAGAACTGGCGCGGCAACCAGAAGAACTCGGGCTTTCTGCCCGAGGAGCGTGCCTGGCTCGACGAGTTGTTTGGAGCGGTGGGCTACGTCGATGCGTTCCGGGTGGTCAATCCGCATGCGGATCAGTACACCTGGTGGTCCAACCGGGGACGCGCGCGCGAGAACAACGTGGGATGGCGCCTCGACTATATGGCGGTGACTCCGGGCCTGCGGGAGCGGATCAGGGGGGAGTCGGTCTACCGCGAGCAACGTTTTTCCGATCATGCCCCGCTCAGCATGGATTTCGAGTGGGAGTTGTAGGCGGGGATCAAAGCCGCTAGAGTCGCCGCACGGCGCCCTCGAGGTCTGTTCCTGAAGATGAATTTACATTAGATATATCTGTTAACGTTTTGATTTAAGGAGTGTTCATGTTTTTTGTTTCACAGGCACATGCCCAGGCCGCCGGTTCACCACCCGGCAGTGACCCGCTGATTTCCTTTGCCTTCATGATCGGCATATTCGCGCTGTTCTACTTCATCGCGATCCGTCCCCAGCGCAAGCGTCAGAAGGAGCATCAGCAGATGGTCACGAGTCTCGCGGTCAAGGATGAAGTCGCGACCGCGAGTGGCATCCTGGGACGCATCACGTCTATCGAGCAGGATTTCGTGGTGCTCAAGGTGGCCGATAACGTCGAGCTCAAGCTGCAGAAATGGGCCGTGCAGAACGTGCTGCCAAAGGGCACGCTGAAGGGCGTTGGCGCGGCGGGCGAGAAAAAGTAGCGGTTTGTTGCGGGGAGCCAGGGGCATGATCAAGCTGGTCTATTGTGTGACGCGCCACGCAGCGCTTGGTCGCGAACTGTTCCTGCACACCTGGCTGCATGAGCACGGCCCGCTCGTGCGCTCGCTCGCCGAAGCCCTGGGTACCGTGCGCTATGTACAGAGCCATACGCTCGACTCCGAGATCAACTCCGTGCTCGCGACATCGCGCGGGATGCAAGCCGGGTATGACGGAATTACCGAACTCTGGTTCGAGAGCATCGAGAGTCTGCAGGCTGCGCTGATATCACCCCGGGGAGCGGCTGCCGCCGCGACGCTACTCGCCGACGAGAAGCGTTTTATCGATCTGGAGCGTTCGCGCACTTTCATCGCCGAGGAGCACGAAGTGTTCGGCTGAGCGGGCGGCTGGAAAGGTTCAATGCACGAAATGCCGACGGCAATACCACCACAGCCAGCTGTTTCGCTGCGCTATCCACCGCGTTTGTCGCTGGCACGGCTGCCCACTCCGCTGCAGCCTCTCGATCGTTTGCGCGCGCTGGGCGGCGGGCCGCGGATCTGGGTCAAGCGGGACGATCTCAGCGATTGCGCCGTCAGCGGCAACAAGGTGCGCAAACTCGAGTTCACGCTGGCGCAGGCGCTCGCAGAGGGCGCGGACACGCTGATCAGCTGCGGCGGACTGCAATCGAACCACTGTCGTGCCACGGCGCTGCTCGGAGCGCGGCTCGGGCTGCAGGTGCACCTGGTATTGCGCGGCGAAGCGCAGGGCACGCCCGATGGTAACCTGTTCCTCGACCACCTGGCCGGGGCACAGGTCCATTGTTATCCCGCGGCCCGCTACCTGAGCGAACGCGACAGCCTGTTGCGGGAACTTGCCGCACGCCTGCGCACCGCAGGGCGGCGGCCGTTCGTGATTCCCACCGGGGCCAGCGATGAAATCGGAGTCTGGGGCTATGTCGCGGCGAGCGCCGAGCTGGCGATGGATTTCGCGAGTGCCGGAATCGAGCCGCGTCATGTGGTGGTCGCAACCGGTTCCGGCGGAACCCAGGCGGGCCTGAGCGCAGGCCTGCATCTTTATGCGCAACGCTGTGAAGTCCTTGGTATTGCGGTCTGCGACGATGCGGCATGGTTCCACAACAAGGTGAATTGCGATCTCGCGGACTGGAAGCGCCGATATCGGGTGGCGATCGAACTCGACAGGCTGCGCATCCGTGTGCTCGATGACTATATCGGCGCGGGATACGCCCGGGCTGACGCCGCGGTGTTTGCCACCATCGCCCAGGCGGCCCGGCTGGAGGGATTGGTGCTCGACCCCGTCTATACCGGAAAGGCCTTTCACGGCATGCTCGAGGAGATTCGCGCCGGGCGTTTGTGCGAGGCCGAGGATATCGTGTTCGTGCATACCGGCGGCATATTCGGCCTGTTCGCCCAGCGCGCCGAGGCCATGCGCGAAATCGCGCCCGGGGCTGCTGGCTGAGCGCTGCGCTCCCCGGCGCACATGGTTACAATGCCCTCGACTCATACGGACCAGCGCATGCCAGCGGAACTCGGAAACAAGCTCGTCATCGCCATCTCCTCGCGCGCCCTGTTCGATCTCGACCAGAGTCACGAGGTATTCGAGCGCGACGGCCTCGAGGCTTACCAGCGCTACCAGATTGAACACGAGGACCAGGTGCTCGCTCCGGGCGATGCATTTCTGCTGGTGCAGAAACTGCTCGGCCTGAACGCACGTCTGAAGGGTGAGGCGCGGGTCGAGGTGATCCTGCTGTCACGCAACAGTGCCGATACCGGTTTGCGCGTGTTCAACAGCATCCAGCATTACGGGCTGGCGATCACGCGCGCGGCGTTCTGCGCCGGCCAGAGCCCTTATCGCTATGTCGGTGCTTTCGGCTGCCACCTGTTCCTGTCGACCGAGGCCGAGGACGTACGCCAGGCCCTCGAGCAGGGAGTGGCCGCGGCGACCTTTCTGCCCTCGCGCGCCAGCAGCGAATCGGTAGAGCAGCTGCGTTTCGCCTTCGACGGCGACGCAGTGCTGTTTTCCGATGAAGCCGAGCAGATCTACAAGAGCCAGGGGCTGGAAGCGTTCACCCGCAGTGAACAGCAGGCCGCGAAGCAGCCGCTCAGCGGGGGTCCGTTCAAGGCCTTCCTCTCGGCTTTGCAGCAGCTGCAGCACGAGTTCCCGCAGGATCAGTGCCCGATCCGTACCGCACTGGTCACGGCGCGTTCGGCTCCCGCGCACGAGCGCGTGGTGCGTACGCTTCGCGCCTGGGGGATCCGTATCGACGAGTCGCTGTTTCTCGGTGGTCTCAACAAGTCGGAATTCCTGCGCGCCTATGGCGCCGATGTGTTTTTCGACGACCAGCGCCTGCATTGTGATTCCGCCAGTGAACACGTGCCCACCGGACATGTGCCGCATGGCATCGCGAACCGCTGAATGCGCTGGCGGGCGAACACCTGATCGCCGTACGATGAGCTCCACCCGACACCCGAAGGAAGGAATCGAAACATGAAGCATGGTCCTGTTAGCGCCGCACTGATGCTGTTCAGCGTGTTGTCCGTTTTTTCGGTTCAGGCCGACGAACTCTCGAGCGCGACCGAGCACCTGGTCCGTCAGATCAGGGAAGCCGAACGCCAACTGCGGCAATTTCCCGCCTACGCGGAAGATGCGCCGGGCGCCTACGCCCACCTGATGCGCATGTTGCGACGATCGCTTGAAGAGCAGTTCCTGCAGGACCCCGACTACCCGTTCTTTCGGGTACTTGACGACTGGGTGCGCGAGGGCGGCGATAATCCCGATCAGCGATATCTGTTTGCCCGCCTCAAGGGCGGTGAGCGCTACCGCGTTTGGGGAAATGTCGGCAGCGCCCATGCGGTCGAGCTGCAGCTCTACGAGGGACAGCCTTGGGCTGGCAAAGGGCAAGCCGGTGACTACCTGCCGTCCCGGGAATTGGTGACTGATGCTGAAGGCAACTTCGAGGTGGTGTTGTCAGCGGAGCGAACCGGCAAGAACTGGCTGGCCATGAATTCGGCCACGGATACAGTGGTCGTCAGGCAGATCTACAAGGAATGGACGGATGCAGCACCGGGGCGTATCCACATCGACCGTCTGGAGAATACGAGCCAACCCAAGCCCGTGGCCAACTCCGAGGATGTCGCCCGGCGTATCAGGAACACGGGAGACGCGGTGAGGCTTTCAACGCTCGTCTGGCCCGGGTTTGTGCAGCAGCGCTATGTGGCCGAGCAGCCCCTGAACCAGGTGTCCAGCCTTATCGATACCGAGACCGTGGGCGGAGCCGAGGGGCGGTGGATGGCCCACGGTGTGCACAACCTGCAGGAAGACGAGGTGCTGCTGCTGAAAATGCCCCCGACCAGTGCGCGCTACCAGGCGATACAGCTGGCAGACATGTGGTTCGCCTCGCTCGAGTACGCCGACTGCATCACCAGTCTGAATGACGCCCAGAGTATCGTGGCAGCTGACGGTAATACCTACTACGTCATTTCCGCAACCGACCCGGGCTACCCGAACTGGCTGGATGCGGAAGGTGGAAAGCGGGGAGTGTTTCTTCTGCGCTATGACGGGGTCAACGGAGTCATCGATAAATCGCTGTGGCCCGAGGCTCGCCTGTTGAAAAGGGAAGCTCTGCGGACAGCCATTCCGGGATATCGTGAAGCGAGCGCCGAGGACCGCCAGTCAACACTGCGGGAGCGTCGGCGGCATGTTCAGGTTCGTTACGGCAAGTAGCTGAATGAAATAAACGGCGATTATTGGTTTGCTGATCTGGCGGTACGTGGCTCTTTCGCACCTGACGGGATAACAGGATGCTCTTGAAAGACAAGGTCGTGTTGGTTGCCGGTGCGGGCCCCGCGATACGACTCGAGCCGGATGCATCGAGCGTGCTGGTAGCCATGCCAGACGGGGGGAGATCTGCTGACGCCGAATCGCCTCTGCGCGCGAACGCATAGACCCCTGAATCTGGACCGTCATGCTCTGTTTACGGTCATTGCGGGTGACTTATCCTGCGTATTGGTGCTCGTCAAATTCGCGTATGTGGAAGCTGCAGGTATTGTGCAATGATCATTCATTGCACAGGGATGACCGGTCGAGACACCAAGCTTGATTGAGTGAAATACCGTAACCCTGGAGGAATAATCAAAATGAGCCAACTTGAATTGAACCGCAAGACTCTGAGTTTGATCGTTGCCGGTGCGGCCGCGCTGATGATGGCAGAGGGCGCTGTAGCCCAGAAAGCCGGCCTCGAGGAAATGGTGGTCACGGCGCAGAAGCGCGAACAGGATATCCAGGACGTGCCTATTTCCATGACGGCCATAGGCGGAGAGGCACTGCGGACCCGAGGCATCGACGGAATCGCAACCATCAACGGGATCGCTCCCAACGTCACCTTCCGCGAGTCCCCTTCCAGCAGCCTGATCTCCATCGTCAGCATCCGCGGCAGCACGGCCGGCCAACCGGCGATCTGGATGGACCCTCCGATAGGCATGTACCTCGATGGCGTATATTTGAGCAAGTCCCAGGGCAGCGTGTTCGGCATCGTCGATCTGGAGCGTATCGAGGTGCTGCGCGGCCCGCAGGGCACGCTGTTTGGCCGCAATACCGAGGGCGGCGCGATCAACTTCATCACCCGCAAGCCCTCGGGCGAACTGAGCGGCTCGGTGGGTCTGGAGTACGGCCGCTTCAACAACACCGTTGCGCGCGGGAACGTCGATCTGCCGCAGATGGGCATGCTGAGTACCAGCTTCAGTTACCGCAAGGTAGACCGTGACGAAATCATCGAAAACGATACTCCCGGTGTCGAAGACTTGGGCGAGTTGGACGAAGAGGCCTACCGCTTCGCCGCGAAGCTGGACATCACCGACAAACTTCAGGCCAATTACGCCTATGACCACTCCGAGGCGGACAACACGTCGCCGGCCATCACGGCCGCGTCCTTGGTCGGCTGGCAGGGTTCGTCGCCGTTCTACCAGGGTTTTGCGTCATTCATCGAGTCCGATTTCCCCAACTCCATCGCGACCAACCCGGACCGGCCGTTGTTCAACAAAAGTGACATCGATGGGCATGCGCTGACGCTCGCCTATGACGTCAATGAGCACAACCAGATCAAGTACATCGGTGCCTACCGCGAGGTGGACTTCGACGACGGCAATGACATCGACGGCGCGCCCATCAGCTTCACCACGGTGCCCTTTGGCCCGAACCTGTACTTCCAGCGCCACACGAACATCTCGACCACATCGCACGAGATCCAGTGGGTGGGCGACATTGACCGCCTGAATTATGTGCTCGGCTACTACTACTACGAGGACGAAGGTGATACGTGGGGACCGCAGGACTTTTTCGGCAGTACGGCGCGTGACGATTACGGTGCGGATACCAAGGCGAGTGCCTGGTTCATGCAGTTCGATTACGAGCTCACGGACAAGCTCACCGCGACCGTGGGTTTCCGTCAGACCGAGGAGGAGAAGAGCGGCTACACGCGCCGCTTCAACACAGACGGCTTCAATGGTCCGCGAACGGGTGCGTTCGTGATAAATGTCTCGGGTTACAAGGCGCAGTGGAATAGCGACACGCCGGTATTCGCACTGCGGTACGCGCTGACCGATGACCTGAGCCTTTATGCACGCGCGGCCAAGGGCTTCAAGAGTGGTGGCTTCAGCTCGGAACTGACCGATCCGGTAAGCTTGCTGATGCCCTTCGATCCCGAGGAGGCATGGACCTACGAGGCCGGCATCAAGGCTTCACTGTTCGACAACCGCGCCAAAGTTTCCGCAGCGGTGTTCCGCAACGAGATCACCGATTTTCAAACCACTCAGCTGATACCGGGAGGTACCGGTTCCTCCTCCTTTGTTACCAACGCGGGTGAGGCGACCTACCAGGGCATCGAACTGGAGGGCACGTTTCTGGTCAGCGATGGATGGACCGTGCAGTTCGGCTATGGTTACCTCGACGCCGAGTTTGGCGAATTCATGGACAACCCGATCGACTTCGACCCCGTGAGCGGTAATTACTTCACCAACTCCTCGGCCGCGCTGATCGACACCGGCAGCAACCGGGTCGCGCCCTACGCGCCCGAGCATACGCTGAACCTGAACCTCGACGGTCGGCTGGCTCAGACAGAGATCGGTGAACTGCGCCTGATAGTGGATTACACGTTCATCTCCTCCAACTACCTCTACGCGGCCAACAAGTCGCTGGACGCCCCCAATGCGGGCGGCCAGTACCTGGCCGACCTCGTTGAAATACCCGATGCGCCCATGCTCAACGCGCGATTGCTGCTGTCCGGCATTCCTATGGGTTGTTGCGCCGGGGAGGCGCAGGTCTCGATCTTCGGACGTAATCTCACCGATTTCGACGACCGCCAGCCTGCGATCGACTTCGGCGGTTTCATCGATGCCAGCTGGCCTACGCCGCGTACCTATGGCGTGGCTGTCGATTACAGTTGGTGAGCGCGCAAGGGGTTCGCTGGAGCCCCTTGCGTTCATTCCATCGCTTCACTTGCTCTCTCCGTCCCGGGGGCGGAGAGAGCTTCACTGCCCTCGCTCGCAGCGTGGTGAATCCATGTGTTTGACTGTCCATGTAAAGGAGATCTGGCGATACCTGGTAAAGAGCATGGGGGGCGAGTCCCCTGTAATGAAAAAACACACGTCGCGCTCGATGTCCGGCATATTGCTCACCGCATTGCTATCTCAATTTCATGCCCTGGCGGAGGAATCCGTTGCCGGGGCGGAGCGACTTGGCAGCGATGCAATCGTTCGCGCTTTTGCAGACGTGCGTGATGACGCGCAGGTGCAGGATACGGCAGGCACTTCTGCAGTGAACTACTGGTATGCCGATGGCCGATTCACCAATCGCTGGACCAATACTTCCGGCACGGGAGAGGTTGGGGGTCGCTGGCGTGTCGCGAACGACGAGCGCTGCACCACCATATTGTCTGGCTTGCCCTCACGGCAGGGCAAAGAAATCTGCGCCCCGATCTACCGTCGGGGTGAAACATACTTATCGCTGAATCCAGACGGCAGCATCCATGGCATCCATCGGCTGACCCCCCTGACACAGCAACAGTAAGCTGAAACCGGGTACATTTTCGACGCTCTCCCCGCTCCTTTCATGGTGTTTCGCGCGCGGCCACAACCGTCCACGCTTGTCGCGCCGATGGGCTTTTTCGACTCAAGCCGGCAGCCCGCCAGCGTGGCTACGTGTTCGCTGGAGTGCTGATCATGGGAGGGGGCCGGGTAGCCCTGTTATGGTCCGACCGGGATGCGGTAGGTCACGGAACTGCCGGGCAACTGTCATCCGCGCCATCAACGATGCGTTGCCCCCCTCGATGTCAAGGTGCGGGAGACACCGGCTTCACCCGGCCGGATATGGAATTTGATCAGAGAGACCGGGGCATGATTGTGCCGCTCCGCATCGTGGAGCAGCTAAAATTGATATTGACATCAACCTCAATCAGGGCGTCAATTGGCGCCCCCGGGCGCAGGCTCAGCGCGGCGCAACGGGGTTGAACAGTGGAGTGCGCATACATTGGCACGCACGGGACGCACGTTAAGGGAGGCATGATGGTTCGGGAAGAAACCTACGATGTGGTAGTGGTCGGCACCGGTGCAGGTGGGTTGTTTGCTGCACTGCGCGCCGCTTGCCTGGGGAAGTCGGTATTGGTGCTGGAGAAAGGAGCCCAATTTGGCGGCACGTCGGCCAAATCAGGAGCGAGCCTGTGGATTCCCAACAATGATCTCATGGCAGCAGTGGGTACCACCGATTCCCGCGAAGAGGCGTTCGAATACCTGCGTACCCTGATCGACGATCAGATCAGTGATCAGCAGATCCACACCTACATCGATAACGCGCCGCAAATGCTCCGTTTCCTGGCCGAGGCGTCCCCCGTGCAATTCATCGCGGTTGAGGGATACGCCGATTACTACCCGGATTTGCCGGGCTGGAAGTCGGGTGGGCGCGCACTGGATGCATTGCCGATAGATGGCCGCCCCATGGGAAAGTCGCTTTACGATATGGTGGAGACGCCGCGCCAGTCCAAGGCCATGGGCATGGTGGCGATGAGTATTGTCGAGGGGTCGGCGATTCTGGCGACCGTTCCGGGCTGGAAAAAAATTCTCGCCAGGATATTCCTGAAGTATTTCCTGGATATTCCGGGGCGACTGCGCGGCGCCAGGGACCGGCGACTCACCCAGGGCAATGCGCTGATAGGTGGCCTGTGGATGGCGCTGCGCGAGCGCGGCGTGCCCCTGTGGCTCAATGCGCCGGTGAAGGAACTGATTCGCGAGGGCGATCGCGTCACGGGATTGATGGTGGAGCGCGACGGGCAGCAAGCCGTGCGTGTCCTGGCCCGCTCCGGCGTGGTGATCGCCGCCGGTGGGTTCGAAGCCAATCAGGCCATGCGCGAACAGTACCTGCCGCAACCCACCAGCGCACAGTGGAGCGCTGGCAATCCGCACAACACTGGCGACCTGATTCGCCAGGCGATGGATCTGGGCGCCGCAGTGAAACTGATGGATGAAGCCTGGTGGGCGCCGGTATTCAAGGTGGATGGCTTCGAACAGAATTTTGTGCTGTTTTCGGAAAAATCCAAACCGGGATTGATACTGGTCGACCAGGCTGGCAAGCGGTTCATGAACGAGGCCATCACCTACAACAGTTACGGGGAGGAGTTCTACGGCGCTCGCAGCCAGGGCCATGACTGCATTCCCGCCTTCGCCATCTTCGACAGTCGCTACCGCAAGAATTACATGTTCGGTCCCCTGCTGCAGCGCTCGTATACGCCGGACTGGGTGCATCGCCGGTTGTTCCAGCGCGGACTGATGGTGAAGGCCGACACGCTGCGGGAACTGGCGCTGAAGCTCGATATCGATCCGGCGGGGCTGGAGGCCTCGGCCGCACGCATGAAGGGTTATGCACAGCAGGGTAGTGACGAGGAGTTTCACCGTGGCGACAACGATCACGATCGCTATTACGGCGATCCATCGGTAACCCCCAATCCCTGCCTGGCCGCGATCGATGAGCCGCCCTTTTATGGCGCGAGAATTTATCCCGGGGATATCGGCACCAAGGGTGGCTTGGTGACCAATACCAATGCGCAGGTGCTGGACCAGGCGGGTAATGTCATCCGGGGACTCTATGCCATCGGTAACAGTTCCGCCTCGATCATGGGCACCAAGTATCCCGGCGCCGGCTGTACGCTGGGTCCGGCCATGACGTTTGCTTATCTCGCCGTCAACCATATCGCTGCGAGCGAGGACTGATTGCCGGTTGCGGTGCGCCAGACAACGCTGCGCGGGCAGTTGATTGCAAGCCGGTTTTCATGAACAGCGGGAGTACTTACGGGAGTACTGTCCAATGCGTTTTGCACTGAATCCGGGTTTGGGCGGCTATCAGGACTACCAGGATATGGCCCGCGCGACCGGGGAGAGCGGCTGGATCTCCGCCAACGCCGAATCCGCAGCGCTGCAGGGCACGCTGGATGATCTGCGCGCCACCCCGGCCGTGGCAACCGAACGAGCGTTGACTGCATGAAGCTCCAGCAACTCCGCTATATCTGGGAGGTCGCGCGCCACGACCTCAATGTCTCCGCCACCGCGCAGGGCCTGTTCACCTCGCAGCCCGGGATCAGCAAGCAGGTCCGCCTGCTCGAGGATGAACTCGGCGTCGAGATCTTCGAGCGTAGCGGCAAGCATCTGACACGGGTCACGCCGGCCGGCGAGATCATTCTCGCGAAGGCGGGCGAGATCCTGCGCACGGTCGAGTCGATAAAGAAAGTCGCGCAGGAGTTTCGTAACGACCACAAGGGCACGCTCTCGATCGCGACCACCCACACGCAGGCGCGTTATGCCTTGCCCCCGACCATCAAGGCGTTCATGGAGCGCTACCCCGAGGTGTCGCTGCATATGCACCAGGGTACGCCGGTCCAGATCTCGGAAATGGCCGCTGACGGCACCGTGGATTTTGCGATTGCCACCGAAGCTCTGGAGTTGTTTTCCGACCTGGTGATGATGCCCTGTTATGAATGGAACCGCTGCGTGATCGTGCCACGCGGACATCCACTCGCCGCGCTCGGGACGCTGAGCATCGAGGAGGTCGCGAAGTACCCGCTGGTCACCTATGTATTCGGGTTCACCGGCCGCTCGCGCCTCGACGAGGCATTCCACTCGCGGGGGCTCACGCCGCGCGTGGTATTCACCGCCACCGACGCCGATGTGATCAAGACCTATGTGCGCCTCGGTCTCGGCATCGGGATCATCGCGCACATGGCGGTTGACGAGACGCTGGACCGCGATCTGGTAGCGCTCGATGCCAGCAAGCTGTTCCGTCCGAGCGTGACCAAGATCGGTTTTCGCCGCGGCACGTTCCTGCGCGGCTACATGTACGAGTTCATCGAGTTGTTTGCTCCGCACCTCACCCGTAGCGTGGTCGACGAAGCCTGGCATCGGCACAGCAATGCGGAGGTCGAAAACCTGTTTGCGGGTTTCGAACTTCCGGTTTATTGATTGGCCCGGCAGTGCGCGCGGCGCCAGTCGTGCACGACGGAATTCTTGGGTATCTGCCTGCGGGCAGATTTATTCACACAGTGGAGAACCCAGTGGAGATAGCCTGTCTCGACCTTGAAGGAGTGCTGATTCCGGAAATATGGATCGAATTCGCCGAGCGCACCGGCATCAGCGAATTGCGCGCCACGACCCGCGATATTCCCGATTACGACGTGCTGATGAAGCAGCGCCTGCGCTTGCTCGACGAGCATGGCTTGCGCCTGCCCGATATCCAGGCGGTGATCGACACCATGGAGCCGTTGCCCGGAGCGCTTGAATTCCTCGACTGGCTGCGCGAGCGCTTCCAGGTGCTGATCCTCTCGGATACCTACTACCAGTTTTCCGCGCCGCTGATGCGCCAGCTCGGCTGGCCGGCGCTGTTCTGCCACCGCCTCGAGGTTGATGAAAGCGGGCGGGTCACGGACTATGTGCTGCGCCAGAAGGATCCCAAGCGCCATTCGGTCAAGGCGATCAAATCGCTGAATTTCCGGGTCATAGCGGCCGGCGATTCCTACAACGACATCACCATGCTGAGCGAGGCGGATGCGGGCATCCTGTTCAATGCGCCGGCCAATGTGATCGCCGAATTTCCGCAATTCCCGGCGGTCGAGGGTTACGATCTGCTGCGCGAGGAATTCAGGCGAGCGAGCCTGCGCGATCTCTGAGTGCGGGCTGCACGGCACATTCGAGCAAGCCGTTCAGCAGAGGCTCTATCTTGAGCAGTGACTCGCGGTATTCGGTTTCGCAGTCCGAGTCGGCGACGATGCCGCCGCCGCCCCAACTGTGGATATGCCCCGCCGCGTGCACCAGGGTGCGGATCGCGATGCTGGTGTCCATGGTGCCGCTCGCGGACACGTAACCGATCGAGCCGCAGTAGACGCTGCGGGCATCGGGTTCGAGTTCATCGATGATCTGCATCGCGCGGATTTTCGGAGCGCCGGTGATCGAGCCGCCGGGAAAACAGTTCGCGAGCACCTCGAGCGGGGTGCGCCCCGGTGCGATCTGCCCGGTTACCACGCTGACCAGGTGGTGCACATTGGCATAGCTTTCCAGTCCGCAGAGCTTCTCCACCCGCACACTGCCGGTGCGGCAGGTCCTGCCCAGATCGTTGCGCATCAGGTCGACGATCATGATGTTCTCGGCGCGATCCTTCGCGGAAGCCAGCAGACGTTCCACCTGGTGTTGGTCGGCATCGGAGCGGGTGGCGCGGCGCATGGTGCCCTTGATCGGGCGCGTCTCGACACGTCCGTCCCTGATGTGGAGAAAGCGTTCGGGCGAGAAGCTGAGGACCGTGGCCTCCCCGGCGGTCATGAATGCGGAGAACGGCGACGCCATGCGTGCGCGCAGCCTGCGGTAGGCATGCCAGGGATCACCGCTGCAGCGTGCCGTGAGCCGCTGCGCAAGGTTGACCTGGTAGCAGTCGCCATCGAGGATGTAGCGCTGGATTTGCGCAAAGGCGCGCGCATAGGCCTCGCGATCGAGGTTCGAATCGAAGTTCGACTCGAGGCGAAATGCCGTGCTTTCCTCCACCGCTGGCACACTGCTCAGGCCGATCAGTTCCTGGCGTTGCCCGGCCCCGATCGAGTCGCTGAAAATCAGCGCGCACTGGCCCCGGTCGTGATCCTGCATCAGTGCCCATGGATAGATGCCGATCTGCATCTGCGGCGTGAACCCGGGTTCATCCGCTACCGGCAGGCGGGCCATGCGCCGGCCGAGTTCGTAACCGAAAAAACCTATCGCGCCACCGCTGAACGGCCACTCGCCGACGAGCGGCCGTCGGCGCGGCAGATAGGTGTCGAGTGCGGCATCGAGCAGTTCGAAAGGGTCGCGCGCGCTTGCTTCGACGCCGCAGGCGCTAGCGATATGCGTGAGCAAGCCGCGCGTGCGCAACTCGCACAGCGGGCTTGCCGCCATCAGGTCGAAGCGACCGGCGCTGCAATGGGGGCGCGCGCTGTCGAGAAAGACCGCGCCCGGCAGATGCCGCAGACGCGCGAAATACTCGCAGCTGTCGCTCAGGTAAGGCAGGGGGTGGACAAGCATTGCGTTCCCGCGGTATCGCAACTCGGGCCCGGCCGGCGCGAACTGCATCCAACCCTGGTCGGAGGTACCGGCATACATGATCCCATATCTCTTGATATCATAAGCCTAACTTATTAATGTGTCGCGGTTTTTCTGTTCGTGGACCGCCTGCTCGAGGGCGCACTCCCAAGCTGTCTGCAGGACATCCATTGGCACGGCGGGAATTGCCTTTTGCTTGGCAATCTGCAACGCGGTGTGCCATTGTTCCGGACCGGCGAAGCCGGTAGACGACGCGAAATTCGAAACGAGGACCCGCCCCAGATGAGCGAGCGTAGCGTAGCCGATTTTTCACTCGACAATCCGTTTGGCGAAACAACGGATGTGGAGTTCATGGTGCCGGGGCAGATTGGCTACCAGCCCGGTCTGTACGAGCAGGCCCTCGCGGCTGGCTATGCGCTGCAGCAGCGGCCGCGGCTGGCTGCCGGGGTGGTCAACATCCAGCGTCAGCACCACAAGGAGCGGATGACGATCTGGGAGCGAATCAAGGTGCTGGCCGATGGCGAGCCCACGGTTCTTTTCCAGAACTGGGGCGAGAATCTCGACGGGGCCTCGCTGGTGACCGCGCTGATCAAGGTCAATGGCCGCGATGTTGCCATCTACGGGCACGATTTCACGGTGCGCGCAGGCTCGATGGATGCCACCAATGGGCGCAAGCTTGCGCGGCTGTTCGAGCTGGCGGGCAAGCGCCGCATCCCGCTGGTGGGGCTCAATGACAGCGCCGGCGCCTACGTGCCTGCCGGAGTGGGTGGGCTGGACGGGTACGCCGAGGCCTTTACCGCGCTGCGCAAGATCAGCGGCGTGGTTCCGAGCATCATGTGCATGTTCGGTTTCAATGCCGGCGGCGGCTCCTACCTGCCACGCCAGGGCAGTTTCGTGATCCAGCCACGCGGGACCTTTTTCGGTCTTACCGGGCCGGGCGTGGTGAAGTCGGTGCTTGGCGAAGACGTGACTCCGGAGGAACTCGGCGGGCCGGATGTACATTCGCAGTCCGGGGTCACCGATTTCGTGGTCGAGGATGAAGTCAGTGCGCTGCGCAAAGTGCGCGAGATCCTCAACTATATTCCCAACAATAATGCCGAGCTGGCGCGCTACCAGCCCACCTCGGATCCGATCGATCGCAAGACCTGGGACGTCGATATCCTGCTGAAAAAAGCATTCAATTCGCCGACCGGCTTCAACACGCCGTTCGACGTCAGCATCATCATCCAGCAGATCTGCGATCACGGCGATTTCATGGAAGTGCAGGCCGATCGCGCACGCAACACCCTCACCGCGTTCGGCCGCATGGGTGGACAGGTTGTCGGCTTCGTGGCCAACAACAGCGCGGTTGCCTCGGGGCAGATCGATATCGCGGCGGCATTCAAGAACGCGCGCTTTATCCGCTTCTGCAATCTCTACAATATCCCGGTGGTGTTCATGGAAGACACGACCGGCTTCCTGCCCGGTCGCGAGCAGGAGGCCGGCGGTATCGTGCACGCCGGGCGTGCGATGCTCGATGCGATCATCGACCTGCGCACGCCGCGCTTCCTGGTGATTCTGCGCAATGCGTTCGGCGGCGCCTACGCGTCCTACAACAATTACCCCACCGGTGCGGACTTCGTGATCGCATTGCCGACCACGCGCGCCGCGGTGATGGGACCGGCCGGCATGGAGTTCGTCTACAAGGACGAGTTGCGCGCGATCCGCGGTGCGCGCCAGACGCGTGTCGCGGATGAGCAGAAGAAGCTGCGCGGTGCCGCCGCCTCCGAGGCGCAAGCTGCGGAGCTGGCCAAACAGCGGGTCGATGCATGGGTCAAGGAGAGCGAAGCGCGGCTCGCGGCGCGCTACGAAGCCGAATTGATGAATCCCAACGAGGCGCTGAGCCTGGGCTCGATCTCGCAGATCGTGATGCCCTCGGAGCTGCGCAAGGTGATCACCGAAAACCTGCTGTTTCATATCGGGCACTACCGGGCGGAACCGTTCGCTGGCGTGCAGCGCGAGTTCCACTGAATCACCACCGGCAATCCATCGCGAGATCATATCCCGTGCGAAGCAGCAACAATTACTATCTCAACAATCCCCTGGTTCACCGCAACCGCCGCCTCGGTTCGCAGGGGAGCGCCTGGGTACGCGGCTTCGGCTGCGAGGACATGCGTCCGCTGATCATCTGTCGCGGCCCGATCCGTCGCGAGGCGATGGATGTGTTCGAGGAGATGGGCATCACCGGCTTCGGTATCCTGCTCTCGGAAAAGGATTCGATCGTCTATGCCAACGCACTGGCGCCCGAGCTGCGTACCCTGACCGATCCGCGGCGCGTGCACCGCGTTCCCGATTACACCGGTGCGAGCAGGGAGGAGCGCTCGCAGCGCATCCGCCAGATCATCACCATCGCCCACGACAATGGCTACGATTCCATTTTTGCCGGATACGGTTTCATGTCCGAGGACGAGGAACTGGTCAAGGCGATCGAGCAGGCGGGGTTGCGCTTCATCGGACCCTGCAGCCGTACCGTGCGCGGCGCCGGTTTCAAGGACGAGGCCAAGCGCACTGCGCTGGCAGTTGGCGTCAGTGTCACGCCGGGTATCGACAACCTGACCATTCTCACCTTGCTTGCCAAGTATCCGGACACTGCCGCGTTGCGCGCATTGGTGCGCGCCGAGAAGCTTGCGGTGGACGACACGGTTTTCGGCGATGACATCGCTCTCGAGATGCAGGCTGATGCGGTGCTCAATGCCGGTTATCGCAAGGGCATCGACCTGTTCAGTGTCGAGGAGATGTGCGCCGAGTTGCAAACCCGTGTCGCGCAGATGTACCGCAAGTATCCGCACAACCGGATTCGGCTGAAGGCGATCGGCGGCGGTGGCGGCAAGGGTCAGCGCATTCTCGGCTCGCTGGAGGCCTTCGAGGACAAGACGCTCGAGGAGCGCATCGCGAGGGCGGCTGCGCGGGCACCGGAACGGGCGCGCGAGATCCTGGCGGAAGTAAAAACCACCGGCGTCGGTGACAACAAGAACATCCTGATCGAGCTCAATATCGAGTCCACGCGACACCAGGAGATCCAGGTAATCGGTAATGGGGTGTGGGCCACGACCCTGGGTGGTCGCGATTGCTCGCTGCAGATGCACGAACAGAAGCTGCTCGAGGTGTCGGTCACCGAAGAGGAACTCCGCCTGGCGATCGCCGGCGCCCGCGCCGCCGGTCGCTCCGGGGAACTGCGGGTGCTGGAAACGGACCTCGCGATCCTGCAGCGCATGGAAGCCGAGGCGGCACGCTTCGGCGAGGCGGTCGGGCTGGATTCGGTGTCCACGTTCGAGTGCATCGTGGAACGTGACAATCACTTCTTCATGGAGATGAACACCCGCATCCAGGTCGAGCACCGGGTCACCGAACTGTGTTACGGACTGGAATTTTCCAATCCCGACGATTCCGCGGACAGCTTTGTGGTCGAGTCGCTGGTCGAGGCGATGGTCCTGCTTGCGCGGCACAAGGAGCAACTGCCGAGGCCGACCCGCGTGCACCGCAACAATGCCGCGGTCGAGGCGCGCCTGAACGCCACGAACCAGGCGCTGCAACCGCATGCGGGAGGCGTGATCCGCAACTGGTCGAATGCGGTCGAGGGCGAGATCCGCGACGATCAGGGCATCAGTCTGCACAACCCCGATACCGATGTGTTCATGGCCTACACGCTGGCTGGTGCCTACGACAGCAATATCGCGCTGCTGCTGACCGTCGGGGAAGATCGGCTGGACGGCTATCGGAGGCTCGCGGAGATCCTGCGGGTAACGCAGTTGAGTGGCAGGGATCTGGCAACCAACCTCGAGTTTCATTATGGACTGGTGAACTGGTTCATCGGCGCGAATATCAATGCGCGTCCGACCACGCGCTTCATCGTTCCGTACCTGACCGCGGTGGGTCGGCTGAAGGAACGCGCCAACCGCATCGATCTCGATTACGCGCAGGCGCAGATTCGCCGTCACCTGCTGGCACGCACCGCGGATGCGGGTGCGCGCAAGGCACTCGGCGAGTGCATCGAGCGCAAGCAGACCCTGCTGTTGCGCCCGATCCAGAAGCTGTTTGCGGAACCACACCTGTATTCCGGCTGGCTCAGCCTGTGGCGCGGGTGCTTCTCGTTTGAAGGCAAGCGGACGAGCTTCAGGCGCAACCCGATCGAGCTGCTGCGCGACACCTATCACTACCTCAACATGGACTACCGCGCAGGCTGTCCGCCGGCCTACATGATCTGGGACCACGATCACGAACTGCTGGAGTCGGCCGCAGCGTTCTATGCAAGAGTCAGCGAATTGGCCGGCTCGTCCGAGTGGAGCGCCGTGCAGGCATTCCTCGGCGCCGAGCGGGCGCCGGCGGGAGTCGACTCCGCAACCTGGCAGGCGGCGCGTGCGGCGCACGCCGGCTACCAGGCGGGGACCGAGATATTGCTGGTGCTGGCGTTCGTCGCCGCGGGCACGGATTTCCACGCATTGAAGGTCAACGAGGATCTCGGCATACATATCCCCGAGGTGCTGCTCGACGCCGCTCACCAGGCCGAGATGGCCAAGGTGCTGGTGCCGCCGCCGCTTGCGCGTTCGGATGAGATACTCGCCGCGAGCGGTGGCATGTTCTACGCAAGGGAAGCGCCTGGTGCACAGGTATTCGTGGCCGAAGGTGCCCATTTCGAACAGGGCGATCCACTGTACATCGTCGAGGTCATGAAGATGTTCAACAAGATCTATGCTCCGTTCAGCGGCACGATCGCCAAGGTGCTGATCGACGGCGACGGGGTGATCATCAAGAAGGGACAACCGCTGTTCAAGGTGGTGCCCGATGAACGGATCGTCGTGCAGACCCCCGAGCAGATCCGTGCCAGGCGCATCGCCGCGACTGCCGAATTCCTCGCGATGCTGCAGGTGGCCTCATGATCACCGCGCTTGATCACATCGCCATAGCGGTTCCCGATCTGGAACGAGCGATCCGGCGTTTTCTCGACGATTTCGGTCTGCGTTTCGAGGGCACGGAGGATGTCGAATCGGCGCAGACTTCCACCGCGTTTTTCCCGCTTCCCGCGACCAGTATCGAACTCGTGCATCCGTTGCGCGGTGGCGGACCGATTGCGAAATATCTGGAGAAGCGCGGCGGCGGTATTCATCACCTGTGTTTTCGCAGCGACGACATCGATGCCGATGTTGCCCGTCTGCGCGCCAGGGGATACCAGTTCCTGAGCGATACGCCGGCACCGGGCGCGCACGGTTGCCGGGTGATTTTCATCCATCCGAAGAGTTGCGACGGGGTGCTGATCGAGCTCAGTCAACCACCCGAGAATCAGCGAGAGGAACAGGCTCATGAGTGATTCCGATTACCGACCGCCGGCGCGCACCCTCGCCGACTGGGAGAAACTGGTCAGCACACAACTCGGCGGAGCCGGATCCGATACGCTGCGTCGTGAAACGCCGGAAGGTATCTCGCTGAAACCGCTCTACACGGCGGCGGACACGGCCAGTCTTGCTCATGCCGACACCATGCCGGGTTTCGAGCCCTTTGTGCGCGGTCCACAGGCCACCATGTACGTCGGACGCCCGTGGACGATCCGCCAATACGCCGGCTTTTCGACCGCCGAGGAATCCAACGCCTTTTATCGCAAGGCTCTCGCCGCGGGTGGGCAGGGCGTTTCGGTCGCCTTCGATCTCGCGACCCATCGTGGCTACGATTCGGACCACCCGAGGGTGAGCGGTGACGTGGGCAAGGCCGGAGTGGCGGTAGACAGCGTCGAGGACATGAAGATCCTGTTCGACGGCATTCCGCTCGACACGGTCTCGGTGTCGATGACCATGAATGGCGCGGTGCTGCCGGTGCTTGCCGGGTATATCGTTGCGGCCGAGGAGCAGGGTGTGGCGCCCGCGCAGCTGTCCGGCACCATCCAGAACGATATCCTCAAGGAGTTCATGGTACGCAATACCTATATCTATCCTCCGGCGCCCTCGATGCGCATCATCGGTGACATCATTGCGTACTGCACGCGCAACATGCCGCGCTTCAATTCGATCTCGATATCCGGCTATCACATCCAGGAAGCCGGCGCGGATGCGGCACTCGAGCTCGCCTACACCCTGGCCGACGGCAAGGAATATGTGCGCACCGCAATCGCCGCCGGGCTCGACATCGACGAGTTTGCACCGCGGCTGAGTTTTTTCTTCGGCATCGGCATGAACTTCTACATGGAGATCGCCAAGTTGCGGGCCGCGCGCCTGTTGTGGGCGCGCATCGTCGACGAGTTCGAGCCAAGGAACATCAAGTCGAAAATGCTGCGCACCCATTGCCAGACCTCGGGCTGGTCGCTCACCGAGCAGGATCCGTACAACAACGTGGTGCGTACCACGATCGAGGCGATGGCGGCAGTATTCGGCGGCACCCAGTCGTTGCACACCAATGCTCTCGACGAAGCGGTGTCGCTGCCGACGGATTCGGCCGCACGTACGGCCCGCAATACCCAGCTGATCATCCAGGAGGAAACCGGCATCACCCAGGTCATCGATCCGTGGGGTGGTTCCTACCTGATGGAAACGCTGACGCAACAGATAACCGATCGCGCCTGGGAACTGATCGAGGAGGTCGAGGAGCAGGGCGGGATGGCGCGGGCGATCGAGACCGGCATGCCCAAGATGCGCATCGAGGAGTCGGCGGCGCGCAAGCAGGCGCGCATCGATCGCGGCGAGGACGTGATCGTCGGGGTGAACAAGTATCGCCTCGAAAACGAGGAGCCGGTCGAGATTCTCGATATCAACAACCACGCGGTGCGCGAGTCGCAGCTGAGCAGGCTGGCGCAATTGCGCGCCGGACGCGACCCGGCGGCGGTCGAAGCGGCCCTGGAGGCGCTGTCGGAGTCCGCGCGCAGCGGTGACGGCAACCTCCTCGAACTGGCGGTTCAGGCATCCCGTCTGCGCGCGACGGTGGGCGAGATCTCCCTGGCGCTGGAGCGCGTGTGGGGCCGTTACAGCGCCAGTTCCAATACCATTTCCGGTGTCTACGGAAGTGCCTACGAAAAAGACGAGGACTGGCAGGCGCTGCGTGCCGAGATCGAACAGTTCGTCGCGCAACATGGTCGCCGTCCGCGGATGCTGGTGTGCAAGATGGGGCAGGATGGACACGACCGGGGCGCCAAGGTGGTGGCCACGGCGTTTGCCGATGTCGGCTTCGACATCGATCTGTCACCGATGTTCTCGACCCCGGAGGAAGTCGCGCGGCAGGCGATCGAGAACGATGTGCACGTGATCGGCGCGTCCTCGCTGGCCGCCGGCCACAAAACCCTCATTCCCGAGCTGATCACCGAATTGGACAAGCAGGGTGCGGCGGACATCGTGGTGGTCGCGGGCGGCGTGATTCCGCGGCAGGACTACGAATTCCTGCTCGAATCCGGCGTCAAATGCATCTTTGGCCCGGGCACGCGGATCCCGAGTGCTGCCCGCATGGTACTCGCCGCCATCGATGCCGCGGGCTGAGAGCCAAGCCGTGGCCGGACCGGATGCCGAAGCGCTGCTCTCCGGCAATCGTCGTGCCCTGGCCAAGGCGATAACGCTGGTCGAGAGTTCGCTCGCGGCGCATGCGCGTGCCGCCCAGTCCTTGCTCGATGCGCTGTTGCCGCACACCGGTCGCAGCATCCGCATCGGCATAAGCGGGGTGCCGGGCGTCGGGAAATCCACTTTCATCGAGGCATTCGGTCTGTATGTGCTGGGCCAGGGTCGCCGGCTTGCGGTGCTGGCGGTGGATCCCAGCTCGCCGGTTGCCGGTGGCAGCATCCTCGGCGACAAGACCCGCATGGAGGCGCTCTCGCGCGAACCGGCGGCATTCATCCGGCCCTCGCCATCGAAGGGCGCGCTCGGCGGAGTGGCGCACAAGACCCGCGAAACCATGTTGCTGTGCGAGGCTGCCGGTTTTGATGTGATCCTGGTCGAGACGGTCGGTGTCGGCCAGTCCGAGTACGAAGTCGCAAGCATGGTCGATTTCTTCCTCGTGTTGATGCTGCCGAATGCGGGTGACGAGTTGCAGGGGATCAAGCGCGGGATCATGGAACTCGCCGACGCGCTGGTGATCAACAAGTCCGATGGCGAAAGCCTTGCGCTGGCAAACCGTACCAGGCAGCACTACCAGAACGCGATGAATCTGCTCACGCATGCGGGTGCCTGGGTGCCGCGGGTCACGACCTGCTCGGCAACCGAGCGCCGGGGCATTGCCGAGGTGTGGACGATGATCTGCGGCTATCGCGAGCAGGGCGCGGCCAGCGGTGATTTCGAGCGCAAGCGGGCGCAGCAAAATGCCGGCTGGTTGCGCCACCTGATCGGGGAGATTCTCGAGCAGCGTTTTCGCGCCGAACCGGTTGTGCGCGCTCGCTTGCCGGTGCTCGAGCAGCAGGTGCTGCGCGGCGAGATCACGCCTTATGCCGCAGCGATGCGCCTGTTTGCCGAGCTCGGATAACGCGTTTCAGCGCGCTTGCCGCAACAGCCGCAGCAGGCGAGCCAGGGCGCCTCGCGCCTGCCTGACGGGCGCGGGCGGCGCTGCGGCGGCGAGCCGGACCCGCAATTCATGCACCAGCTTGGCAAGCTCGGGTGGCTCGATGGTGGCCGCATCGAGTGGGGAGCGCCCCAGTTGACACGCGAGCCAGGCGATGGACTCGGGGCAATAACGCAACAGATCCGCTTCGCCCTGCACGGCGCTGTGATCGGCGACCGGGCTTTCCGCGAACGGGTGTTGCAGCCGCTCCTCCATCCAGGCGATGTCCGCGCGCCGGGCGTCCAGTACGGGGCGCACCAGTGCGGCGTGAAAGCGCAGTGGTGGCCCGCCGAGTTCGCGAAGGCGGGTCTTCAGCAATGCGTTTTCACGCAAGGCCCGCTCGCCCGCGCCGAATCCGGGGCCGTACTTGCGATATGCGTAGAGCAGGCGGATCGCGGGCAGCGAGAGACTGTCATTGATGCGTTGCACCGCGGCACCATCGCAGCGGATGCCGAGGCGCGCGCAGAAATCCTGCACCACGCAGTTCCCGGGAAAGCTGGCGGGCGCGAACGACCAGTAAGCCACGCGCTCGCGCCCGAGTACCGTTTCGAATTTTTCAAAGCGTTCGCGGTAGCGCGGATAATTCTGTTCGAGCCTGAAGGAGCCGAGGCCGCTCTTGACTCGCTGCTGGAACACGCTTTCCATGAAGGCGAGCGGTGAGCGAACATATCCGACCGCACTGATCCCGGCGGCATGCGGACGGATGAAATCGCACAACGCGGCGAATTCCAGCGCGCTGAAATTGGCCAGCAGCTCGGCGGAAAGCAGCGCGGTGCGACCGTCGGCACGCTCGAGTTCACGTGCCAGCGCGGCGCGGGTGGCCTGAATTTCCTTCTTCACCTCGGCGGGAGTGAGCCCGAGCTTGATGTTGCGGTGATGTTGTTCCGGATGGGCAAGGAAAGCGGCGGCAATGATATTCCCCGAACCGCGGCGGCCGAGGTCGAGATTGAAGAATCGAGGATCGGCGAGAGAGCGCAGCAGATAGGTCTGGATCGACGAGCTACCGGTTTTCGGCATGCCGTAATGGATGATGCAGGCGCTCATGCGCGCTCCCGGGAAGGTATTGGAATATCATGATAGGGGTCATGTTGCGCGGCTTCAATGCACGGCAGTCGGCGCATCGATACACGAGGAGAGACAGCGATGAGGGGACGCAGATCATTGGTGGGTATCGCGGCGCTGCTGCTTGCGACGTTGGCGGGAGCCGGACCGCCAGCGCAAGCGCCTTCGCTGGACGAGATCGCCAATACCGGTATCAACGGCATCGGCGAGCTCGGCTTCGTGCAGTTGCGCGATGGCGTGTACGAAGGCGCGCCATATGTGGCCGGCGGCGCCGCGCGACCGATGGTGAGCTTGTTGCGCGAGCTCAGCGTGCACGGCGATCTCGATGGCGCTGCGGGGGAGGAGCGTGCGCTGCTCCTGAGTTCCACTACGGGCGGTAGCGGCGAGCGCATCTACCTCGCGGCGTTCGGTCGTGGCGCGGACGGGCAGATCCGCAACATCGCTTCGGTTCTGGTCGGGGATCGCGTCAAACTGCGAGCGCTGGCAATCGATTCCCCGCTGCTGGTGCTCGATGTGGTCGAGACCGCGCCCGGCGAGGCTGCCTGTTGCGGGACCCGGCTGGCGCGGCGCAGTTATCGGCTCGAGGATGCGACACTGCAACTGGTGGGCAACGAAACCCGGGGGCGGCTGTCTCTCGCGGCGATTTCCGGTATCGAATGGACGCTGGTCGAGCACAACGCAGAGGCGCTGGCCGAAGGCATCAGGGCCCCGACCCTGCGGATCAGCGAGGGCCAGGCCGCCGGGTTCTCCGGATGCAATAATTTCCATGCTCGCTTGCAGGAGCCTGCGGCGGGCGAGATTCGCCTCGAACCGACCACGATGATCTCCACCCGGATGGCTTGCGAGGAGTCCCGATCGGCACTCGAATCGGGCTACCTGGCGGATCTGTCCGCGATCAATCGCTATACCTTTCTGCAGGGTCGTCTGGTACTCGGCTGGCAGCGTGGCGAGAGCAGTGGTCGGCTGACGTTCCGCCGCTAGGCGCGCCCCGCGGCGCATGGTCTCAATTCTTGCGCCCGCGAATTCCTTTTTCCATCATGATGCGGGTCGCGATTTCCTCGACGGACAGGTGAGTCGCGTTCAGAAAGGGCACGTGGTAGCGGCTCAGCAGGCCCTCGACCTGGCGCACCTCATCCTCGCACTGGCGCAACGAGGCGTAGCGGCTTTGCGGGCGGCGCTCGTTGCGGATCGCCGCGAGGCGCTGCGGGTCGATGCTGAGCCCGAACAGCTTGTGCTGATGGGGCAGGAGTTGCGGCGGCAGGCGTGTGCTCTCGAGATCGTCCTCGGTGATCGGGTAATTCGCGGCGTAGACCCCGAACTGCATCGCAAGGTAGATGCATGACGGCGTCTTGCCGCAGCGCGAGACACCGGTCAGGATCACGTCGGCCTTGGCATAATTACTGCCGCTGGCACCGTCATCGTTCGACATTGCGTAGTGCACGGCGTCGATACGCGCGTGGTACAGGTCATGGTGCTTGCCGTGGTAGCGGCCGACGCTGAAACTGGAAGGCCTGCCGAGAGCGGATTCCAGGGGCGCGAGAAAGGTCGAGAAGATATCGAACATGCAACCCTGCGATGAGGCGAGTATCTGGCGCAGGTTACGGTCGATGATGGTGTCGAAAATCAGTGGTGGAAAGCCGTCCCCGAGCGCCGCCTCGTCGATTCGCGCAACCGCGCGCTCGGCTTTCTGTCCGGTGTCGACATAGGGCAGGCGCACGAACTCGAACTCGATGCCCTCGAACTGGGAGAGCAATGCCTCGCCGAGGGTTTCAGCGGTGATGCCGGTGCCGTCCGACACGAAGAACGCGGTGCGTTTCATGAACTGAATCCTGATCTCGGTCAGCGGATTTTGGCATAGCCCTCGGGTAGTATGTAGCCCGACGGTTGTTTCGCACAGGGCAGGAGGAACACACAGTGATCGAACGGACGGTTCGCTTCGAGCATCTCGGGATGCACGATGTTGGGCGGGTTGGTGGCAAGAATGCCTCGCTGGGAGAGATGATCCAGGGGCTGGCCAGCGCCCATGTGCGGGTGCCCGACGGTTTCGCCACCACCGCCGATGCCTATCGCGAGTTTCTTGCGCACGAGGGGCTGGCGGCACGCATCGATGGGCGGCTTGCGTCTCTCGATGTCGACGACGTGAACGCCCTGGCGCTTGCCGGCAGCGAGATCCGCGAGTGGATTCGTGCCACGCCGCTGCCGGAGCCTCTGCAGCAGGCCATCGCCGCGGAGTATGCGCAGCTCGGCGATGGCCAGCCGATCGCGGTGGCGGTGCGTTCCTCGGCGACCGCCGAGGATTTGCCGGATGCCTCGTTTGCGGGTCAGCAGGAAACCTATCTGAATGTCAGCGGTCTCGACGGGGTGATCACGGGGGTGCACGAGGTGTTCGCCTCGCTGTACAACGATCGCGCCATTTCCTATCGCGTGCACAAGGGTTTCGACCATGCCTCGGTGGCGCTGTCGGCCGGGATCCAGCGCATGGTGCGCTGCGGCACGGGCGCGAGCGGAGTGATGTTCACGCTCGATACCGAATCGGGTTTCTCCGGGGTGGTGTTCATCACCGCGGCATGGGGCTTGGGTGAAACCGTGGTGCAGGGCGCGGTAAACCCCGATGAATTCTATGTGTTCAAGCACGCGCTCGAGGCCGGCAAGGACGCGATCCTGCGTCGCAGCCTCGGCGACAAGAAGCTGCGCATGGTGTACGGCAGCGCGGGAACCGTTACCGAGGACGTGCCGCTCGAACTGCAGCAAAAATTCTGCGTGAGCGATGCGGAGGTGATGGAGCTCGGGCGGATAGCGCTCAGCATCGAGCAGCATTACGGCCGCGCGATGGATATCGAGTGGGGCCGCGATGGCGAGGACGGACTGCTCTATGTACTGCAGGCGCGCCCCGAGACCGTGCGCAGCCAGCAGGGCGGCGGCGCCATCGAGCGCTACCTGCTGAAGGAGCGCGGCGAGCTGTTGTGCGAGGGACGCAGCATCGGCCACAAGATCGGCGCGGGGCAGGTGCGGGTTATCCGCGATGCCTCCGGCATGGAGCGAGTGCGCGAGGGGGATGTGCTGGTCACCGACATGACCGACCCCGACTGGGAGCCGATCATGAAGCGCGCCGCCGCGGTGGTGACCAATCGCGGGGGACGTACCTGTCATGCGGCGATCATTGCGCGTGAACTCGGCATCCCCGCCGTGGTCGGTTGCGGCAACGCGACCGAAGTGCTCGCCGATGATGCGCTGGT
This sequence comes from Gammaproteobacteria bacterium, assembly GCA_016705365.1. Lineage (NCBI taxonomy): Bacteria > Pseudomonadati > Pseudomonadota > Gammaproteobacteria > Gammaproteobacteria bacterium. Next base: position 189,882 of record JADIYI010000002.1, read on the forward strand.
GACTGTTTCCTGCGCCGAGGGAGACACCGGCAATGTCTACGCCGGGCACCTCGACTATCAGGTCAGCGCGGACGATCTGCAGACGATGCCCGCGCTGCCGATCAAGCTGATGATGAACGTCGGCAACCCCGACCGGGCCTTCGATTTTTGCCAGCTCCCGAACGAGGGCGTGGGATTGGCGCGGCTCGAGTTCATCATCAACCGCATGATCGGGGTCCATCCGAAGGCGCTGCTGAATTTCGCCACCCTGGGCGGGGAAGTGCGCCAGGCAGTCGAACGCCGCCTCCACGGTTATGATTCGCCGACCGGTTATTTCGTCAGCAAGCTGAGCGAGGGCGTGGCGACGATAGCCGCGGCGTTCTACCCGAAGCCGGTGATCGTGAGGCTGTCGGATTTCAAGTCCAACGAGTATGCGCACCTGGTTGGCGGCCAGCAGTACGAGCCGGTCGAGGAGAACCCGATGCTCGGCTTTCGCGGCGCCTCGCGGTATGTGGACGAGGGTTTCCGCGACTGTTTCGAGCTCGAGTGTCGTGCGCTCAAGTACGTTCGCGAGCAGATGGGGCTCGACAACGTGCAGGTGATGGTCCCGTTCGTGCGCACTGTCAGCGAGGGCCGGCGGGTGGTCGAGCTGCTGGCGGAAAACGGACTGCGACGCGGCGAAAACGGCTTGCGCGTGATCATGATGTGCGAGGTGCCGAGCAATGCGCTGCTGGCGGAGCAGTTTCTCGAATACTTCGACGGCTACTCGATCGGCTCCAACGATCTCACCCAACTCACTCTGGGGCTCGATCGCGATTCGGGGCTGGTTGCAACACTGTTCGATGAGCGTGACGAGGCAGTGAAAGCCCTGCTGTCGCTGGCGATCGATGCCTGCAATCGCATGGGCCGTTATGTCGGAATCTGTGGCCAGGGCCCTTCCGACCACCCTGATCTGGCGGCATGGCTGATGAGCAAGGGCATCCAGAGCATGTCGCTCAGTCCGGATGTCATCGTCGATACCTGGATGATGCTGAGCAAGCCGCAAGCGCCGGAACATTGAGGATGGCGTGACCGGATGGGGCTGCGCCGAGACGCGGGGCGGTTGCCGCGCTCGCCGCGTTTGCCGACTCCCGACGGCGCGAGCGGCGGACGCGACCGAGGCGGGCGATCATTCGAGCAATTCGACCCGTACCTCGACCTGCTCGCTGGACCGCGTGCCGGTTTGCAGTCTGCCGCCCAGGTTGCTGCTCCCGCCCTGGCTGCTCTGTTCGATACCGCCGAGATAGATCCATTCGCCGAGGCGTCCGGTTACCTTGCTCTGCAGGCTGCCGGTGCGCACGGTGGCGCCATCGAGACGATCGCCCTGCTCGTCGATTTCGAGCGTGACCTGCTCGCCGCTGACGCGGGCGCTGACCAGGAAACCCTGCTGTATCTCCTGGTAATCGATACCCATTCCCCAGCGTCCACCGGCGGGCACAGGCAGCAGCTGACCATTGCTGATGAGCACCGGCTTGCCTTCGAGTGCGCGGATGTTCTGGGAGCCCGTGCGCTCGCCGGTACTGATGCGCCGGGTGCCGCTCACGGTCACGCTGCTGCCGGACCCTGCGGCGGGCCGACCGGTCGAGATGCTGGTGTTTCCCTGCTGCAGGGTGCCGGAAATCGCGCCCCCCTGCTGGCTGCTGTCGGCGGTGCCGTTGCGCCGCACGCTGATCAGGAGGTTGCGTTGGGGGGTGTCGAGTTGCTCCAGCAACTCGCTGATCCTGCTCATCGCTCCGGCGTCCGCGCTCACCACCAGCGAGTTGCGATAGACCGAGACCGACTCATAGGGTCCGAGCAGCGGCTGCACGATCGGCAGCAGTGCCTCGGCGTCGGCGTGCTGGAGTTCGAATACCTGCAATTCGGCCAGCAGCCGTGCCGGGCACAGCAGCAAAGCGATACACAGCAGCAGGCGGCGTAGCATCGGGCAGTCTCCGGTGATTGGCTGGTCCGACAGGCACTGCTACAGTGTAGCGCGATCGTCCCCGGGAGAGCTTGATGAAATCACCGCAGCGCTGCCCCTGGGTGGATCTCGGCAAGCCGCTCTATGTCAGCTATCACGATCAGGAGTGGGGAGTGCCGGTACACGATGATCGCAAGATGTTCGAGCTGCTGCTGCTCGAGTCGGCGCAGGCGGGGTTGAGCTGGTATACGGTGCTCGGCAAGCGCGAGAACTACCGGCGGCTCTTCGATGACTTCGATCCGCAGCGGATCGCCGCGTATGACGCAACCAAGATCGAGGCTCTGCTCGGCGATGCCGGGATCATCCGCAACCGGTTGAAGGTCGAATCCGCGGTAAACAACGCCAGACGCTACCTCGAGCTCGTCGCCGAGCGTGGCTCCTTCGCGGATTACCTGTGGAGCTTCGTCGGCGGCAAGGTGAAACTCAACCGGTTGCGCTCGCAGGCGGACTATCCCGCCCGCAGTGCGGAGTCTGATGCGCTCAGCATGGATCTCAAGCGGCGTGGATTCCGCTTTGTCGGTTCAACCATCATGTATGCGCACATGCAGGCCAGCGGCCTGGTCAACGATCATGCGCTCGGGTGTTTCCGCCGCGCCCAGCTCATCACGAGCGGCGCTTGACACGACGGGCACCAGGCTTCGGCTCCTCGTCTTGCTCGGTTGGCGGCTCTCCAATCCGCTCCTGTTCGGCCACGAAATGGATGGCCATGTCGAATGCGTCCTGGGTAAATTGCAGCACCCTCTGAAAACCGGCATCGGAAAGTTTGCGGGCGGTATCGTGCCGGCGGTAGATGTTGATGAAATTGCGCTCCCGTTCGAACTGGATCGGCAGCTGGTCTATTTTAAGGTCGTGCAGGACCTGCCAGAGGCGAGGGTGGTAGGTCCGGGTGTATCTGAGCACGAAGGGCAGCGGATCATTGCGCGCGACCAGTGACGCGAGGCGCAGGATGAGTTCGAAAGACAGCACTTCACGTCCGTCCTCCACTGCCTCCAGGATGCTCTTGTCGCGCAGGTTGAGGGCGTCGGAGACTTCGATGACAGTCATTCCGGCCACTTCGCGCATATCGCGCAGGGACTCGCCGGCGGAGGCCATCATGCGCAATTGCTCGGGCGAGCGGGCCACCGCCCGCGCGGCAGTTTCGCGGGTGCGCGAGGCGATTTTCAGCGCGGTACTGGTCAGGTCCGTGGTGATGCCCGAAATACTGTCGATGAACGAGCTAAGGGGCGAATCGTGCCCGCGTGGCGTGGATGGTGCTTCGTCACTCGCCCGATCGGGGCGCTTGGGGTTACTGCGCCCTTTCGAGGTAGGGGAGGTCTTGCGTTTTTTTCGCTCGGTCATGGTAGCGAGTCTCCGGTGTACTGCTCAGGATTCGAGCAGGTTTTCGCGCAGCTTGCTCAACGTATCGTCATCGATGCCCAGTTCGTCCCTGAGGTACGCCTGCAATCCTCCGTATTCGCGCTCGATGGTGTCGAGCGCGGATTCGATGTAGGCGGGTTCGACGCCGAGCAGTGGCCGTGCCAGTTCGGGATCGGTGCGAAACAGTGACACCACGCGCAGGATCAGCAGGTTGCGCTCGATCCGGTCGGCGGTGTAGGTGTTGGTCTTGAGGAAATCCTCGATCACGGTTTCACGCGGCACGCCGACCGCCAGCAGCGCCAGCGCGGCGGCGAATCCGGCGCGATCCTTGCCGCCGGTGCAATGAAACACCAGCGGCAGGTTGTCTGCCTGCGCCAGTTCGCGCAGGAAGCGGGCATAGGCGCCACCGAAATCGCTAACGAAACGGCGGTTGCCTTCGATCAGCATGGCGCGGAAATCCACACCCTCGAGTTCGCCGCTGCGCAGGCGCTGCGATATCTCCTCGATCGCGGTGCCGTCCACGGTCACCGGATCGATCACGTAGCGCAGCGTCAGGTCCGGTGGCAGGTGGTCCGGTTCCGCCGCGCGCTCGTCGTCGGAGCGCAGATCGACGACGCTGTTGATGCCAAGGAGCTTCAGGTAAAGCTGGTCCTGTTCGCTCAGATCGGCAAGGGTGTCCGAGCGGTAGAGAACTCCCCAGCGGGTGGAGCGCCCGTCCGCAGTCCGGTAGCCGCCCAGTTCGCGGAAATTGTGCGCGCCATCGAAGGGCAGCAGGCGCGCCGCGTCACGCTCGGGTTCCGGTAACTGGGCCGGTATCACGCGCTGTGCCGCCGGCCCCTTGCCACCGCAGGCCACGAGCAACGCCAGCAGGGTGACGCCGCAAATCGTTCGCCAGGCCATCAGATCGCGCCCTCCCGGGATTCGTCGACGTAGAGCACCAGCGATTGTCCCGGGTGAATCACCGGGAGTCCCGCGTCGATGCCGTTCCAGTCGATGAGTTGTTTCACCCCCACGCTGAAGCGCCCCGCGATACGCGACAGCGAATCGCCCCGCTTTACCTGGTAGTCGATCTTGCGCTTGCTCACACCGGGGTTTGCGAGCGCGAGCTGTCTGCCGTCCCCGGCGCGGATTTTCAGTTGCTGGCCGATGCGCAGACTGGATTCGGGCGAAAGCCCATTGAGCGCGGCGAGTTGCGCGCTACCGAGACCGAACTGGCGGGCGATACGCCACAGGCTGTCCCCGGACTTCACCGTGTAGAGACCGCGATTCTTCAGCGCAACCGACTCGGATGTCGGATAGGCGCGCGGCGGCAGCACCGCATCGGCCGGCAACCGCAGGTATTCACCGGCGACGATGCTGTCGTCTTTGAGGCCGTTCAGTGCCCGCAGATTTTCGGGGGTGGTCTCGTGCAGGCGCGCAATGCCGCCCAGGGTGTCGCCGCGACGCACGCGGTAACGTTCGCTGAGCGCTGGGGCGGTGGCTGGAATTTCGCTCAGCGCGGCCAGAAAGCCCTCGCGATCGGCAGCCGGCACCAGCACCGTGGTGCTGGTGTTCGGTGCCGTGTAGCCGCGCTTGAAGCCGGCGTTCAGGCTGGCAAACTCCTCGGTGTCGATGCCGGCGCGCGTGGCAGCCTGTTGCAGATTGATCTGCTCGTTGACCTCCACCGTCACGACCGAGGGTTGATTCGGGATCGGCGAGATCTGCAAGCCGTGATCCTGCGGATCCTCGAGCACGCGCGACAAGGCAATCAGGCGGGGCACGTAATTGCAGGCCTGCTTCGACAATGGCAGGGACCAGTAATCCGTTGGCTTGCCGAGACGCCGGTTGCGGTCGATGGCACGCTGCACGCTGCCTTCGCCGGCGTTGTATGCCGCGAGCGCCAGATACCAGTCACCATCGAAGCGCTTGTGCAGATCGCTGAGGTAGTCCAGTGCGGCTTCGGTCGAGGCAACCAGGTCCTTGCGTCCATCGTACCAGCCGTTCTGCTCCAGCCCCATGTGTGTGCCAGTGCCGGGAACGATCTGCCAGACGCCCGCCGCGCGACTGGAACTGACCGCTTGCGGGTTATAACCGCTTTCGAGTATGGGCAGCAGCGCGATTTCGAGCGGCATGTTGCGCTCCTCGAGTTGCTCGACCACGTAGTACAGATACCAGGACGCGCGCGTCCCCACGGTATCGAACAAGCGCTGTTTGTCGCTGTAGATGCGCATCTGACGGTCGATGCGCTGCTCGTCGACGCCACCTTCGAGACCATAGCCCGAACGCACGCGCTGCCACAGATCACTCTCTTCGTCCGCCGCACCACCGGTGATTCCGAGCAGCGATACCGGCATGCAGCTCTGGCCGTCGTCCTCGCCATCTTCGTTGACGGGCCAGTACAGCAACTGATCGTAGATTGCGGAGTCCTGCGCTGGCAGGGCAGCATGGCGTGGTCCCTGATCCACGGCACAACCCCCCAGCACCAGCACCAGGAGCACCACCATCCATGTTACCAGCCTCCGCCGGGCGGGCCCTGAGTATGGGTGGTGCGAGTGCTGCGGTGGCATCAGCGGAAAGTATCCTTCCAGGAACGGATCTCCGCAAAGACCCCGTGGTCGCCGTTTGGTTCCGTGCCGCCGTGATTTGCGGCACTGCGGCGTACCGCAGGTGTGGCACAGCGCAGGAACGGGTTTGTTTCCCGCTCGAGGGCGATGGTCGAGGGGACCGTGGGCTCGCCGCGCTCGCGCCGCGCCTCGTCGGCCAGCTGCCGATCGCGCAACGCGAGGTTGTCCGGCTCGACCGCGCGGGCGAAGCGCAGGTTGGACAGGGTGTACTCGTGGGCGCAGTAAACACGGGTTTCCCCGGGCAGCGCGGCGAGCCGCGACAGCGAGTCATGCATCATTTGCGGGTTGCCTTCGAATACGCGACCGCAGCCACCGGCAAACAGCGTGTCCCCGCAAAACAGCTGTGGTGGGGATTGCCCGTCGGCGGCAAAAAAATACGCGATGTGATCCAGGGTGTGTCCGGGCACGGCAAATACGCGCGCCTGCTGGCCCAGCACCTCGATGCAATCACCGTCATCGAGCACTCGATCGATACAGGCGGCGGGGCTGGTGCGTGGCCCGTAGACCGGGAGCGGACCGAATGCGCACAGCAGATCATCGACACCGCCGACATGATCCGGGTGGTGATGGGTGACGAGAATTCCGCACAGACGCAGCGCACTCCCTGCCAATGCGCGCATGACCGGTGCGGCGTCACCGGGGTCAACCACGAAAGCTTCATCCGCTCCAGCCTGGAGCAGCCAGATGTAGTTGTCGCTGAACGCCGGTACCGGATAGGCTTCAAGCATGGGCGTTGATGAATCCTGTGTCTGGCCCTGCATGATATATTGCCGCTCCCGGTATGGCCATGGTCCGGACCCGTTTGCGCCGGCCGCACAGACAACAGGAAATCTGCCATGAAATCTGATCCGGCATCCCGGCTGCGGGCCCGCGAGCGCTGGTTCGAGACCGACCTCGGGCGCCATATGCTGGGAGCGGAACGTGCCCTGGTCGATGCCAAGCTGGCGCAATTATATGGCTTTCACCTGATGCAGATGAGTATCAGCACGGAGGTGAGCCTGTTCGAGAGCAGCATGATCCGCCACAAGTTTTCGCTGGCGCAACTGCCAGGGGGGCAGGGCATCAGCGCGCTTGCCGAACCCGAGCAACTGCCGATCGAGTCCGACAGCGTCGACGTCGTGCTGCTGCACCACGTGCTCGAGTACAGCCAGAATCCGCACCAGATGCTGCGCGAGGCGACCCGGGTGGTGGTTCCCCACGGGCACCTGCTGATCGTCGGCTTCAACCCGTGGAGCCCGTTCGGACTGCGCTGCGTGCTGGGCAGACGCTTCGCCCAACCGATCTGGCACAGCCACCTGCTCGGTGCGCGACGGCTGACGGACTGGCTGGGATTGCTCGATTTTGCAGTCGACGACGTGCAATACCGCTGTCATGCACTGCCGGTGAATCATGCCGCAACGTTGGCAAGGCTCGCGCCGCTGGACCGCTGGGGCGAAAACTGCGCGCTGCCCTGCGGCTCGGTTTATCTCGTGCATGCGCGCAAGCAAATCAGCCCGCTGACCCTGATCCGCGCGCCGCGCCGACTGGCGCCACGGCGCATGTCCGTGATTCCGCTTGCCACGCCGCGCACCCGCGGCACCACGCTGCACTGAGCGGGACCAGGACATGAAGCAGGTCGTTATCCACACCGACGGCGCTTGCCGGGGCAATCCGGGACCCGGCGGCTGGGGCGCATTGCTCGGCTACGCGGATCGCGAGCGCGAGCTCCATGGCGGCGAAGAGCTGACGACCAACAACCGCATGGAACTCACCGCTGCGATCCGCGCCCTGGCTGCACTGCGCGAGCCCTGCAGCGTCGAGTTGTATACGGATTCGGAGTACGTGCGTCGCGGCATCACCGAGTGGCTGGCGAACTGGAAGCGTCGTGGCTGGCGGACCGCCGACAAGAAGCCGGTCAAGAACGCCGATCTGTGGGAAATGCTTGACCGCGAGGCGGCGCGTCACCGGATAAGCTGGCACTGGGTCAAGGGCCACAGCGGCCATTGCGGAAACGATCGCGCGGATCAGCTGGCCAACCGCGGAATCGACGAAATGCTGCGCCGTCGCGCGCAATCAGGCATGGGGGACTGATGCGACAGATCGTGCTGGATACCGAAACCACCGGACTCGAGCATACCCAGGGACACCGGGTGATCGAGATCGGATGCGTGGAGCTCGTGGATCGTCGCCTGACCGGGCGTCACTTCCACCGTTACATCAATCCGCAACGCGAGGTCGACGAGGGCGCGTTCGAGGTGCACGGCATAGCGAGCGGATTTCTCGCCGACAAGCCGCTGTTTGCACAGATCGTCGATGAGTTCATGGACTTCATCCAGGACGCACAACTCATCATCCACAATGCGCCCTTCGATATCGGATTTCTCGACAATGAACTGCAGTTGATCGGCGGGCAGCGGGGCCGGATCGGCGAACAGTGGTCGGTGATCGATACCCTGGCGCTGGCCCGCTCCCTTCATCCCGGCATGAAGAACAATCTCGATACGCTCTGCAAGCGCTATTTCGTCGACAATTCGCAGCGCGAGTTGCACGGTGCGCTGCTCGATGCGGAAATTCTCGCCGACGTCTACCTGCAGATGACCGGGGGACAGACCGCGCTGGCGCTGGATGGCCAGCCCGAGCGCGGACCGGGGGGCTACTCCGCCGATATCGATGTGCGCCGTGTCGCGGGCCCGCGCGAGCCGCTCGCGGTGCCGCGCGCCAGTCCCGCGGAACTCGAAAATCATCGCGAGCGCCTGCGCGCAATCGACAGGACCAGCGGGGGCAAATGCGTGTGGCTCGCTGCCGGTGAGGAGTAGCGCGGGGAGCGCATCGCGGCCGGCGGTCTATAATGATTGGCCAACATGCCCGCGCTAGTCAGAGAGGTATCAGCGTGCCCCCCCGATTGCTGCTGAACCCGGCCTCGCTAAACCTCGTGAGACCGGAGCTTGCGCGTCTGATCAGGCAGGCACAGACCGAATTCGACAGCGCCGTGCAACAGGATCCGGGAGCTCATGATCTGGGCCCGTGCCGTGAGATGCTGGCGCAGGCCGATGGCGTGCTGCGGATGATCGAGCTCGGTGATGCAGCCCTGCTGACCCGTGAACTGGGTGAGCTTCTGAAGGCACTTCCGCTCGACAATCCGCGCGCAATGGAGGCGATCACCCGGGCCTTCTTCGTGCTGGCGCGCTATCTCGATTACCTCGGAGGCCGGCGCCAGGCCGCACCGGAACTGTTGCTCGAGCACATCAATGCCCTGCGCGGCCTGCTCGGTCGCGATGCCCTGGGCGAAGCCTCTTTCTCGCAACTCGTGATTCTCCCCGACCGGCATTGCCCGCCACCGGCGGCGGGCGGAGAGGAGGTGACGGATGCCCTGTTGCGCAGGCTGCGTCACCATTACCAGGTGGGCTTGATCGGCGTGATCAAGGGGCGCAGCGATCCGGTTCACCTGCGCCTGATGCAGCGTGCCGCCGAGCGCATGTGCCGGTTGAGTGGTGGCGGAGCCGCGGCCGACTTCTGGTGGCTATTGACGGGGGTGCTCGAGGGCATGGTACTCGGTCAGTTGCGCAGCAATCCGGCACGCGCGCGACTGCTCAGCCGTGCCGATCGACAGTTCCGCGATTTTTTGCAGAAACCCGATACGCGCGCCAGCGCTCGGCTCGGCGACGATCTGAGAGGCGAGTTGTTGTACCTGGTGGCCAAGTGTCGCGATGGCAAACGGATACGGGAGATCCAGTCGCTGTGCGAGGTGGTCGATGCTGCGCCCCCGGATCAGCAACTCGTCGAGGAACGCAAGCTGTTGATGGGCACCTCGGTCGATTCGATCGATTCCATGGTGCGGCTCCTCAAAGGCGATATGCACCGGATCAAGGACGAACTCGAGCAGGCGGCCAGCGCCACCGAGCCGCGCCCGGCGACACTGGCCGGCGTGCACGAAACCCTCGAGCGCGTTGCCGCCGCCTTGCGCGAGGGCGGTCTGCGCAGTTCGGCGGACACCCTGGACAAGCAATTGCAGAAAATCGGTGCCGCGCTCGGTGGCGGCACCGAACTCCAGAGACAGGATCTGGTTTCGATCGCGGACGCCGTGGTCTATGTCGAAACCACGCTCAGCGGACTGGCCCGCGCGCAGGGAATGGCGCGCGGGCTGCGCGCGCAGCAGCAGGGGGCTTCCGGGCCGGGCGTGGCGCGCGAGGCGCTCGACGAGGCCAGGCACACCCTGCTGCAAAGCGCACGCGAAGCCGTAGAAAGCGTGAAGCGTGATGTGAGCAGCTATGCGGAATCGAATTTTGACGCGATGGTGCTGGCACCATCGGTGGCGCAACTGCACGCGGTACGTGGTGCGCTGCAGATTCTCGAACACCCGCGCGCCGCGGCGGTTGCCGGCCAGACCGCGCAATCGATTCTCGACTCGATTGCCAATGGCTGCACCCTGGCCGGTGGTGCCTTCGCGGAATTGCTGGCCGACCTGCTGATCTGCCTCGAGTACTATCTCGCGGCACTCGAGAACGCCGAGGATCCCGACCCGCTGATGCTCAAGCTCGCCGACGAGAGTCTTGGCACGCTGGGGCGGCCATCCCGGGCCAACTGCTGATTTCCCGAAGTGTGCTAGTCTCGCTCCCCCGCGAATGACCGGAGGGCTGGGAAGTGGGGGAGTTTATCGGTGAGTACGGGCTGTTTCTGGCCAAAGCCGTCACGGTGGTTATTGCCTTGCTGGTGATCGTGATCAGCGCGATTTCTGTCGCGGGCAGTCGTGTGCGCAGCAGCGAAGACGGTCACATCGAAGTGCGCAAGCTCAATGAACGCCTCGACGGCATGCGCGATGCGTTGCGTGAAGCCACTCTCGATGCACGCGAATTCAAACGCGAGATGAAGGCGGAGCGAAAAGCCGAGCGCAAGGCCGACAAGGCCAGACGCAAGAAACAGTCCGCAGCACCGGAACCGGCTCCCGCGCATCCACGCACGATCTACGTGCTGAATTTTCACGGTGATATTCGCGCCCATGCGGTGCATGCACTGCGCGAGGAGATCACCGCCGTGCTCACCCGCGCCGAACCCGCCGACAGCGTGATGGTGCGGATCGAGAGTGGCGGTGGACTGGTGCACTCGTACGGCCTTGCGGCGGCGCAACTGGCACGAATCCGCGATCGGGGCATTCCCCTGACGGTGTGTGTCGACAAGGTGGCGGCGAGCGGCGGCTACCTGATGGCCTGCGTGGCGCAACACATCGTTGCGGCACCGTTCGCGATGCTCGGCTCGATCGGCGTGGTTGCCCAGATCCCCAACTTCAATCGTCTGCTGCGCAAGCACGATGTGGATTACGAGTTGTTCACGGCAGGCCAGTACAAGCGCACGCTGACGGTTTTCGGACGCAATACCGAGGCGGGTCGGCAGAAGTTCTCCGAGGAACTCGAGGATACCCATGCGCTGTTCAAGGAGTTCGTGACCCGTTATCGCCCCGGTCTCGATATCGATACCGCAGCGACGGGGGAAGTGTGGTTCGGCGAGCGTGCTTTGGGTCTGGGGCTGGCCGACGAACTGGGAACCAGCGATGGCTGGTTGCAGGCGGCGGTATTGCACAGCGATGTACTGGAAATCCGCTATATCGAGCGCAAGCGGCTTGGTGAGCGCCTCGGGCTGACGCTGGAGACGGCCATCGAGCGCGGCGTGACGCGGGCGGTGGCGCGGATCGGCGCGCGCGAGGACTGGTTGCGCTGAGTCGCGCGCACGCCTACTGCCGCGGAGTGATGGTCTCGAAATCCGGCAGGCTCGGCGGTTCCGTTTTCTCGAAGGGCATGGTGGGTTTTCGCGCGCTCGCCTGCTGCCCGCGCATGAAGTCGTAGCGCTGGCGGGTGATCTCGGCCACCTGCAGATCGTCCTTGAGAATCGTCGGGTGGATGAACACCATCAGGTTGGTCTTGCCATGCGATTTGCTGGTGCTGCCGAACAGTTTGCCTAGCAGCGGAATATCTCCGAGGATCGGCACCTTGGTCCGCTGCTCGGATTCGTCATCTCGCAGCAGCCCGCCAACCACCAGCGTCTGACCGTCCTTTATCAAGGCCTTGGTCTTGATCAGGCGTTTGTTGGTGACGATATCCGATGCCACATCGACCGAGGGTGCGATGCTCTCGGTGCTCTGTTTCAGATCCAGGGTGATCGAGTCACCGCGATTGATCTGCGCCTTGATGGTCAGGCTGGTGCCGATGTCCTGGCGCTCGATGGTGGTAAATGGGTTCTCTGTGCTCGACGCCGAGCCGGTTGACTCCCCGGTCTTGAACGGCACATTCTGCCCGACCAGCAATTCGGCTTCCTCGTTATCCAGTGCGACGATGGTCGGGGTGGAGAGAATATTGGCCTTGGTGCTCGTGGCGAGCGCCCGGATTGCGGCTTTCAGATCGCCGTTGTCGAAGTATCCCAGCGTCAACCCGCCGCCGGCTCGTATTATGCGGCCATCGGAGTCCACGACATCGCCGAGCTTGAGGTTGGGCCCGAGCGTATTGACCGCCACGTTGGTGCCATCATCACCGAAATGGTCGCCCCCGCTGTAAATCCAGGACACCCCGAGATCGCGCACGTCATCGTCGGTGACCTCGACCACCAGCGCCTCGATCATGACCTGGGCGCGGCGGATATCGACTTGTTCGACGATGCTGCGCATCTTGCTGACGATCGCCGGAGGGGCGTTCACGACCAGGGCGTTGGTGCTCTTGCTGGCCTCGATGCTGATTTTCGATTCACCTCCGCCCGCCGCCTGCTCGCCGGAGCCGGTCTGCAAGGCGTCGCCGATCCCTTTGAGAATGGCCAGCATCTCGTCGGCCTGCACATACTGCAGATAGATCACATCGGTATTGCCGCCCATGACTTCCTGGTCGAGGCTGTCGATCAGGTTGCGTACCTGGCGCCTGTTTTCGGGCTCACCGCCGAGCAGGATGGTGTTGGTGCGGGTATCGACGGAAATGTTCACGAAGCGATAACCCTCGGAACCCGCGAGGCCCGGGATCAACTGGGCGAGACTCTTCTCGACATCCTGGGCATTGGCGTGCTCCAGGCGAATGGTTTCGAACTGCAATTTGGCGCCCTGGTCGAGCGTATGCACAATGTCATTGATACGCTGCACGTTATGCGCGCTGGAGGAAATAATGAGGCTGTTGGTTTCGGGATAGGCGGTGAGCATCCCGCTGGCCGGAACCAGCGGGCGCAGGTTGTTCGCGAGTTGCGCCACCGGCACGTTGTGGGCGCGAATTATGCTGACCACCGTTTCCCCGCCGCCGCTGCGCCCGAGCGGCGGACTGCTCGCGCTGGCCATGCTCTGGGGCACGATTTTCACCGCACCGTCCGCATCGATCGCGGCAAAGCCGTGGACCTCCAGCGTGGCCAGGAAAACCTGGTAGGCTTCAGCCGGTGTCAGCGGCTCTGCCGACAGCACCGTCACCTTGCCCTGCACATCCTTGTGGACAACGAGGTTCTTGCCGGTGATGTCGGCAACCCACTGGATCAGCGAGCGGATGTCAGCGTCGCGCATGTTCATGACCAGTTTGTCGTCGGCGGTGAAGCCGCCAGGTTGCCATGCGATACCCAGCAGCAGGGCTGCGGTGGCAAGCAGTTGCCGCGTGGACGCGGCAACGCGGAATCGGGATACGGCAATTTTCATGAGCGTGACCGGTTGCGGAGTTCTTCGAGTCGTTCGTGGACGATGCGCGCCTTGTCTTCGGGTGATGCGTTGGCCGGGATCGGTGTCGCCTTTGCGGGAGTGCCCGCGGCCGGACTCGTCATGCTTTCGCCACCGATGCCCGATTCGGTGGCGGAAACCGCATTCGACGCGAGTTCGGCGGGCGCGGGAAAAGCCAGTGTTTCAAGCCGGCCGCCACGCTCGAGCACCACGTGATCGACATGAACCTGGTGCAGGCGCACACCGGCCGCGACCGCCGCGTTCAGCGGAAACCAGCGCGCCTGACCGTCGGCGCCTTCGATCACGGCGCCGGCGCGGCTGCCGGCAATCGCTGCCCGCAGCGTGAAGCCCGCGCTCGGGGTCATCGGGAGCGCACCCGCGGAAGCCGGTGGCTGCCGGGTTGCTTCGCCAAACAGGTCTGCACCGAGAATCATCGGCAGGGTATTTTCCGGTTCCCGATCCAGTTCGCTGCCGTGGGCCACGACCGCCCCCTGGCGCAGGGCGGATTGCCATTGCCATGTCTGCCAGGCGACCCCGGCAAGGGTGATCGCGACGATCGCGCCGGCCGTCGTCAACGGCAGGCTGAATGGCCAGCGTTCAGCCAGGTCTTCAAGCATGTCGCTCCGCCGATCAGGTTTTCGGTAACGCCGCAAGTATAGACGTCCGGCACCGTTACCCGACGCAACCCTGACGGCAAACGCTGGCATTGCAAAATGCGCGCCATCGTGCGCCCAAACGCCCGGATCACGACCCGCGGTGGTTATGGGGCGCGATGGCGCCCAAGCGATGCTACATTTAGCGCAGTACAACAACTGCCAGCTGGACAACGTTGATGAGTCAGCTTCTACCTTACGCATTTGCCAAGCGGCATGGCGCGTTGCTGAAGATTCCGGCTCCCGGCGATCCCGGGAAGCCGCGCCTGATCCACCGTCACAATGTGACCGTCCACGCGGTTGCCGAAGTCGCGCGTACGACCGGCCTGGCATTCAGCTGCGAGCCGGTCGGCGAGGATGAGTTCAGCCGGGCGCTTGCAGAAGTCTATGAACAGAAGAGTGGCGCTGCCCAGCAACTCGCCGAGGGGCTGGAGGAGCAGCTCGACCTCGGCAGCCTGGCCGAATTCGTTCCCGAAACCGAGGATCTGCTCGAGCAGCAGGAAGATGCACCGATCATTCGCCTGATCAATGCGATCCTGTCGCAGGCGATCAAGGAGGGGGCGTCCGATATTCACGTCGAGCCTTATGAAAAGCGCTTGCTGGTGCGTTTTCGCGTCGATGGCATGCTGCGCGAGATCGTCGAGCCAAAGCGCGAGCTGGCACCGCTGCTGGTTTCGCGGATCAAGGTGATGTCACGGCTGGACATCGCCGAGAAGCGGTTGCCGCAGGACGGACGCATTTCGATACGCGTCGGGGGGCGCGAGGTCGATATGCGGGTCTCGACGCTGCCCTCGGCGAACGGGGAGCGCGTGGTGATGCGGATTCTCGACAAGAGCGCGCAGCGGCTCGATCTTGCCGCAATCGGGATGCATGGCAATGCACTCGATTCGTTGCTAGGGTTGCTGGCCCGCCCGCACGGAATCATCCTGATCACCGGGCCCACGGGCTCCGGCAAGAGCACCACGCTCTACGGCTGCCTGAACCACCTGAATGACGGCAGCTGCAATATCCTGACGGTCGAGGATCCGATCGAATACAACATCGAGGGCATTGGTCAGACCCAGGTCAACGTCAAGGCGGGTATGACGTTCGCAGGGGGATTGCGGGCCATGTTGCGCCAGGATCCCGACGTGGTGATGGTCGGCGAGATACGCGACGGTGAAACAGCGGGCATCGCGGTACAGGCCAGCCTGACCGGACACCTGGTCCTGTCCACCGTGCATACCAATACCGCTGCAGGAGCGGTGACGCGCCTTGCCGACATGGGCGTCGAACCGTTCATGCTGGCCTCGAGCCTCAATGGCGTGATCGCCCAGCGCCTGGTGCGGGTGTTGTGCCGCGAGTGCAAGCAGCCGCATGTGCCCGATGCCGCCGAGCAGGATCTGCTGCAGATTCGCCGGGTCGATGACCATGCGCTGTTTCGTCCGCTCGGCTGTCCGGCATGCAACAACCGTGGCTATCGCGGGCGCATGGGCCTGTATGAATTGCTGGTGGTCGATGACACGATGCGCGGCCTGATCCATAGCCATGCAAGCGAAGGCCTCCTCGCGGCGCATTCGCGCAAGAGCCAGCAGTCGCTGCGTGCCGATGGCCGCGCCAAGGTGCTGGCCGGGCTGACCACGGTGGAAGAAGTCATGCGCGTCAGTCAGGAGGACTGAGCGAATGGGTGCTTTCAGCTATGCGGTACTCGACAGCGCCGGCAAGCAGCACCGAGGCTCGCTGGAGGCCGACAACGTGCGCCATGCGCGCCAGCTGTTGCGTGATCGCGGCATGGTTCCGCTCGATGTGGCGGAAGTCACCGCGGACCGGCGCGCCGGCAACGATCGCAATGCGTCCTCGCGTGCATCGCTTTCCGTGGCCGGGTCCGCGCTCTTCACGCGCCAGCTCGCCACCCTGATCCAGTCCGCGCTGCCGATCGCCGATGCCCTGGCCGCCATTGCCCAGCAGAGCGAAAAGGCCGCGACCAAGGGCCTGATCTCGAGCTTGCGCACCCAGGTGCTCGAGGGGCGTGGCTTGGCCGCCGCGATGTCGCTGCATCCGCGGGCATTTCCATCGATGTACCGTGCGACGGTTGCCGCGGGCGAGCACACCGGACGACTCGACCTGGTGCTGAACCGGCTGGCCGACCACACCGAAGCGAGCCACCGCGCGCGGCAAAAGGTCCAGCTGGCGTTGATCTATCCCTGCGTGCTGCTGGGATTGGCGGTGGTGGTGGTTGCCGGGTTGCTCACCTACATCGTGCCCGATGTGGTAGGGGTGTTTGCCAGGGAAGGGCAGGCGCTTCCTCCACTCACCCAGGCACTGCTCGCTATCAGCGATTTCCTGGTTGGCTATGGTGTCTGGCTGTTGTTCGGTATCGTGGCGGGCGTATTCGCGGTGCGCGCGTCGCTGAAAGACGCGGCGCGGCTCGAGTGGGTTCACAAGGTCCTGCTCGGGGTGCCGCTCGCCGGTCGCTTGAGCCTGACATCGAACACCGCGCGCTTTACCGGTACGCTGAGTACCCTCGTGAGCAGCGGTGTGCCGCTGGTGGATGCACTCGATATCGCTGCCGCGGTGCTGACCAATACTCATCTGAAACGCATCATCGGCGATACTGCGGGCCAGGTGCGTGAGGGCAGCAGCCTGAAGGCGGCGCTGGAACGCAGCGGGCGTTTTCCGCCGATGATGATTCACATGATTGCCAGCGGCGAGGTGAGCGGCGATCTCGAGCGCATGCTGGGACGCGTTGCCGAAAGCCAGCAGGTGGAACTGGATAACCGGATTGCCACCATGATCGGATTGTTCGAGCCGGCGGTGCTGCTGTTCATGGGGGTTGCGGTCCTGTTTATCGTGGTGGCGATACTGCAACCCATTTTTTCGCTCAACCAGATGATTTAGGCGGTCAATGTGCAACAGACAGCGCGCAGGAATCTTGGCTTCACGCTGATCGAGATCATGGTGGTGGTGGTGATCATCAGCGTGCTCATCGGCCTGATCGCGCCCAACATCATGGGTCGGGTGGACGAGGCCAGGGTCACTGCGGCGCGCGCCGATATCGCGACCATAGGACAGGCGCTCGACCTGTACCGTATCGACAACGGCAATTATCCGACCACCGAACAGGGGCTGCAGGCACTGGTGACCAAGCCGAGCGTTGCGCCGGAGCCGAAAAAATGGAATTCCAGCGGCTACATGAAGAAGAAGGAACTGCCGCGCGATCCCTGGGAGAACGAGTACCAGTACCTGCGCTACCCGGATGGAAGCTACGAGCTGATGAGCTATGGCGCCGACGGCCGGGAGGGCGGAGAGGATAATGATGCCGATATCTATCAGAAGGATATCTGAGCCGCGCGGCTTCACGCTGATCGAGATGCTGGTCACGCTGCTCATCATGGGCGTGCTGGCCGGCCTGGCAACACTCGCGGTGGGCGGGCAGGCACAGCGCCAGGCGAACGATGAAGCGCAACGCCTGTATCAGATCCTCGGCTACGCCAGCGAGGAGGCCACCCTGGCGGGCGAGGAATACGGATTGCTGGTGGATGACGATGGCTACGGCTTCGTCCGTTTCGATCCTGGCGAGGAGCAGTGGCTGCCGGCGCCGGCACGGGCGTTCGCGGATCATGAACTGCCTGTCGGGTTACGCATGGAAATCAGCGTGGAAGACACGCCTGTACTGGCTGCGGCACGCCGCAACGACGCGCTGCGCAGCCCCGAGGTGGTGATTCTCTCGAGCGGCGAGATTTCGTCGTTTCATATGGATTTTGTCTCCGGCAAAGATTCCGATCCGGCGGCGAGCATCAGCAGCGATGGCAGTGGTTCACTGGTCCGGGAATAGGCGCGCATGCGCCGGGTCCGGATTCAGCCTGATCGAGGTCCTGGTCGCGTTGGCGATTTTCGCGGTGCTGGCCAGCACCATCGTGTTCCAAAGTGGAGCCTACGGCTTGCAACTGTTCCGGCTCGAGGAAAAAACCCTGGCGTTGTGGGTGGCGCAGAATGCACTCGACGCGCTACGCCTCGACTTCCCGCAAGAGCGGGCGGCGGGGAGCAGCCGCAAGGTGGAAATGGGCGAACGCACCTGGATCGTGCACGAGAAAATCTCCGACACCAGTCGCAAGGGATTTCATCGCATCGATGTAACGGTGGCGCGCGAGGGCGAGACGGACGCGCTGGTGAGCCTGTCCGGATTCGTGGCCCGACCATGACCGGGCGCAGGACGAGTGGGTTCACGCTGATCGAGGCACTGATCGCGCTGGCAATCTTTTCGTTTCTGGGCGTTGGTGCCTATCAGTTGCTCGACTCGACCGCCACCCTGATGACGGGTGGCGAACAGCGTTTTGCCGCGCTGAGCGCTACCCAGACCGCATTGCGTCTGCTCGAGGAGGATTTCACCCAGCTGAGTCCGCGTCCGGTCGCCGCGGCGAACGGGAAGCAGTCGCCTGCGCTCGATGCGGCACCCGCCGAGGGCATCGTCGAGTTCACCCGCAGCGGCTGGCGCAACCCGCTTGGCGCGGCGCGCAGCACGCTACAGCGAGTGGTCTGGGATATCGACCCGGACGGTCGCTTGTTACGTCGATATCGCGGCCGCATCGATCAGCCTGAAAACGTGGAGCCGGTGGTGCGCATGGTCAGCGACGGGATAGAGGCACTGGAGTTGCGTTATCTCGACGAGCAGGGCGAATGGCAGGAGCAATGGCCACCGCCACCGGTTTCGGACAAGCCCGAGGACGATACCGCCGCGTGGCTGCCGCGTGCGGTCGAGATTCGTCTGGTTCACCAGCGCATTGGCGAGGTGTTGCGTCTTGTATCGTTGCGCTGAGCATCGCGGGCGGCAATCGCAGCGCGGCGTCGCGCTGATAACGGTATTGCTGGTTTTCGTGCTGGTCGCGATGATGGCAACACATATGCTGCGCACCAGCTACCTGGCAATGCATCGCACCGGCAACCTCATCGACAGCACCCAGGCCCGCTACTATGCCCTGGGTGCCGAGGAGTTGGGGGGCCAGATGCTGGCGGCGGATTTCGCGGCGCAGGCGGGGACACAGCGCTCCGATTACCTGGGGCAGGAATGGGCACGGGAAAACCAGTCCTTCGAGATCGAGGACGGTGTGCTCGAGTTGCAGGTTGTCGACCAGGCGGGACTGTTCAATCTCAATTCGCTGGTCGATTCCGCTGCCAGGAGCGACCCGCAGGCCGTGGCTAGATTTGCGCGTCTGCTCGCCGGATCGGGGCTCGATGAGTCGCTGGCCGAGCGCGTGGCGGACTGGATCGACGCCGATGGTCGGACCTCGCGGGGAGGGGTCGAGGAAACCGCCTACGGCGTGGAGTCCATTGCCAACCGGCCTTTCGTCGAGACGAGCGAACTGCTGGGCATTCCCGGCTTCGATGCCGAGGTCTGGCACGTGCTGCGCGAGCAGGTGAGCGCGCTGCCTGGCGACACTCTGCTCAACCTCAATACCGCGCCCGAACCGGTGCTGCGTGCCTATGCGGGCATGGTGTCGCCTGCCGAAATGGAACGTTTCCTGCTTGTCCGATTGGTGCAACCGATGAAATCGCTGCAGGATCCGCTTCTCGCCACGTTGTTCGCCAACGTTCTCGATCGCGTGGATGTGAAAAGCAATTTCTACCTGGTGCGCGCGCATGCCCGATATCGCGGGCGACACGCGCGCCTGGATACCCTGATGCAACGCGATGCGCGCAGCGGAAAAATCCACGTTATTGGGCGCAATGATGCAGCGAGACTGTAGAAAACCATGAAAAACTGGCTCGGAATCCATCTCGAGAGCAACCAGCCCGACAGCGCCACGCCGGTTTCATGGGTGCTGTACGGCGGGGAGCGCCTGCTGGCGCACGGCTGCGATGCGCTGGGTGAGGTCCGCAACGCGGGGGGTCCGGATGCGGAGAAGGCCGAGGTCCATGTCTTTGTTCCGGGCACCGCGGTCATGCTGACCGAAGTCAATATTCCGTCGCGTGACGCCGCGCATTTGCGCAAGGCATTGCCCTTCATGATCGAAGAACAACTGGCCGGCGACCTGCGCCAGACACATCTTGCGGTAGCCCCCCAGCGTCATGGTGACGGGGTACCGGTCGCGGTGGTGTCACACGGGCAGATGATTTCCTGGCTCGAAGCGCTGCACGCGGCCAACCTGTCACCGGTAGCAGTGATCCCCGAGCAATTGCTGCTGCCCCGCGAACCCGGCTCCATTTTTGTCCATATCCACGGAGACCGGGCGCTGGTGCGGCTGGGGGACTGCCGGGGAGTCGTGCTCGAACTCGAGAACCTGATAACGATTCTCGAGGTCTCGGTAACGCATCGCGCGATGCCATGTTCGCGGATCGAGATCAGCACTTGTGCCGGCGTGGTCGCCGACGAAGAACAGGCCGACGTGCTGGGCGCGGCGATCGCGAAGCGTCTCGATCGACCGGTTCGGCGCACCAATTACACGGAATCGCTGGTCGAATTGCTGGCTTTCGCGGCGCGCGGGCCGCATGCAGTCCTCAACCTGTGCCAGGGTGGCTATCGTGTCGATGCACGTGGCGGCGAGACCGGCACGCCATGGCGCATCACGTGGATCGCGGCTGCGGCCAGCGTGCTGGTGTTCGTGCTCTGCTGCCTGGTCAGCGGCGCGTTGATGGAGCGCCAAGCCCGCAACACCCACGAGGAGGCGATTGCACTGTTTCGCAGCATGTTTCCCGATGAGCGACGGATCGTCAATCTGCGTCGCCAGGCCGAGGGCCGCATCACCGCGGCCAAGTCCACCAGCGGTGGATCGCTGCGTGGAGTCGCCGCACTTGCCGGTACGCTCGGCAACGCCGAGCTCGACGGAATCTCCGTGCAGGCCTTGCGCTTCGACGAGGACGATGGCGCGCTGAGTGCTGATCTGAGTGCGCCGTCGCTGTCGCAGATCGACAGGCTTGGCGAACTGCTCGGCGCAGCCGGGCTCGGTTCCAGGGTACTCTCGGCCAGCGAGGAAAGCGGACTTGCCAATGCACGGCTCGAATTGAGGACTCGCTGAATGATCGATCTGCGAAACTCGCTCGAGACGCTGCGGCGCAGGCTCGAGGACTCCGTCAGCCAATTCATGGCCTCCGATCAAGGGCAGCGCCTGATTGCGTGGTACGAGCAACTGAGCAGGCGTGATCGCCTGGCGTTGCGGGGACTGTGCGGCTTTGCCGCGCTGGTAGTGCTGTATTCGCTGCTGCTGCAACCGCTGATCGATTACAGCAGCCGGGCACAACGACGGCTGCTGGAGGAGCAAGAACTGATCGCATGGCTGCGCGCCAATGAACCTGTGGCGAAGGCGGCTGCCGCGGCCAGCATGGCAGGCCGCGACCAGTCGGTTGCTTCGTTGGTCAACAGCAGCGCCAAGGCCAACGAGCTGACCATTCGTCGTTACGAACCGGCCGGCGACGGCAGTATTCGCGTCTGGCTCGAGGGAGCGCAATTCAACAGCGTCGTGAAGTGGCTTTACCAGTTGCAAAGCGTGCACGGGATACATGCCGCGGAATTCTCCGTCGAGCGTGAGTCCGAACCCGGTCGGGTAAGTGCGCGCCTGACGCTCGAAGGATAAGCCGGGCGCATGTATCAGCAATATTTCGGTTTGCGGGCGCTGCCGTTCTCCATCGCGCCTGACCCCCATTATCTGTATCTCAGCAGCCAGCACCGTGAAGCACTGGCTCACCTGCTGTACGGAGTGGGTAGCGGGGGCGGCTTTGTGCTGTTGACCGGAGAGGTCGGCACCGGCAAGACCACGGTATGTCGCTGCCTGCTGCAGCAGTTGCCCGAGAAGACCGAGGTCGCCTATATCGTCAATCCCTGTCAATCGCCGGTCGAGCTGCTGTCCACGATCTGCGACGAACTGGGCGTGCCCGGCGAACCCGGCAATACCAGCATCAAGTACCAGACCGATCGCCTGATGCGGCATCTGCTGGAAGCGCATGGCCGCGGTTTCCGCACCGTGGCGCTGATCGATGAAGCACAGAATCTCGATGCCGACGTGCTGGAACAGATTCGCCTGCTGACCAACCTGGAAACCGATGACTGCAAACTGTTGCAACTGGTCCTGATCGGCCAGCCCGAATTGAACGACAAGCTCGCCCAGCCCGGGCTGCGTCAATTCGCGCAGCGCGTCACCGCCCGCTACCACCTGCGCGAACTGGATCTGCGTGATACCCGCGCCTATATCAATCACCGCCTGGCGGTAGTGGGTCTCTACGAGCCGCTGTTTCCCGAGTGGTCGGTACGCAAATTGTACCGGGTGAGCGGGGGCGTTCCGCGGCTGATCAATATTCTCTGCGATCGGGTGATGCTCGGTGTTTACGCGGAAAACGCCAAGGCCGTGGAGAAACGACACCTGGCCGGGGCGATCCGCGAGGTTCTGCCGCCGGGGCAGACGGAATCCACGGGCGGTTCACACCGTTGGCTCTGGGCCGGTCTGACGGTCGCATTGCTGCTTGCCCTGGTGGTGTACCTGCGGGGCACGCCGGTGTGGCACGAACTCATTCGTCCCGCCATCACATCCGCAAGCGAGGGCTGATATGTCGTATATCCTGGATGCGCTGCGCAAATCCGACCAGGAGCGCCAGCGGGAGGTCGCCCCCGCATTGCGTTCGGTCCATGCGCAATTCAACAGCGCGGGACAGCACCGCGCCCGGCACCTGCGCTGGGTCGCGGTCGCGGCGCTGGTGCTCGCGGGCATCGGCGTTGGCGCCTGGCTCGGCGGCGGGCAACTCCGGGGCTGGTTTGCGGCCCCGATCGAAACGCCACCGGCGGCCAGCGCCGGGAATGTGCCGCCCGAGGTGGCACAGGTACCGGTTGCGGTGGCGCAACCGGTACAGCCAGCGGTCGTCGAGCCCGCTCCGCCACTGCCGGCAGCACTGCTCGAAATCTGGCAGCTCAGCGAAGCCGAACAACGCTTCCTGCACGAGTTGAAAGTGTCGCTGCACGTGTATTCGAGCGAGCCGCTGCAGCGCACCGTGATCATCAACGGTTTTCGGGTGCGCGAGGGTCAGCCCCTGGGACAGGATCTGTCGCTGGTCGAGATCACGGCCGACGGAATCATCGTCGATTTCCAGAACCAGCGGGTACATCTGGCAACGGTGGAAAGTCTTTAGGTGCCTGCCGGTTCTTCCAGCGGGGGCAGGTCCGGGGAACTCTTCAGCAGTTTGCGATCGTGGTCGGGATCGCTCATTTGTTGCTGCACATCGCGGATGCGGTTGTAGCGCTCGCGGGTTTCCTGTTCGGCGTCGGCAAAATCGGTCAGGATACGGGTGCGCACGAACACCATCAGATTCTTTTTCTCCACCACGTCGCTGGTGGAACGGAACAGCGCGCCGAGCAGCGGTATGTCGCCGAGCAGCGGCACTTTCTGCACCGACTCGGTCCGCTGGTCCTGAATCAGTCCGCCGAGCACCAGAATATCGTTGTCCTTGAGCAGAACGGTGGTATGGATGCTGCGCTTGTCGGTCACCACATCCTCGGCAACCTGCGAATCGCTCAGTGTTTCAACGGTCTGCAGGATATCAAGCGTGATCGCATCGCCCTGGTTGATCTGGGGCGTGACCTTCAGGGTGATACCGATATCCTGGCGCTCGATGGTGGTGAACGGATCGCTGGTGGGCGAGCCCGCACCGGTGGACTGTCCGGTGATGAAAGGCACATTCGACCCGACCAGTATCTCTGCTTCCTGGTTGTCCAGCGTGACGACAGAGGGTGTCGAGAGAATATTGTTGTCCTGGTTCAGTTCGAGCGCCCTGACCAGTGCGCGCAGCGAACCGTTGCGGAAATAGCCGAGCGTCAGGCCACGTCCTATCGTGCTCAGGGGATTGTCCGCAATATCCACCGCGCCGTTGCTAAAGCGGCTGATGGCCTCCACGCCTTCGCCATCGAAGGAGGTCTTCCACTCGACCCCGAGTTCGCGCGCGTCGCGCTCTCCCACCTCGGCGATGATTGCCTCTACCAGCACCTGTGCCCGGCGGATGTCGAGCTTCTTCACCACGCCGAGCATCAGGTCCATGCGATCCGCTGGCGCGCTGATCACCAGCGCGTTGGTCGACTCGCTGGCCTCTATCGCGATTTGCTGGCCCGGTGCCCCTTCACTCCGGGTCTTGTCGAGCATTCCGCGCAGCACCGTGGCCATTTCGGCGGCCTTGATGTAGTGCAGGTACACGACCTGCAAGCTGCCTTCGACAATGGCCGGCTGGTCGAGCCGGCCGATCAGTTCGCGCGCCTGCGCACGCATCGGCGCGGCGCCGGCGATGACGATCGCATTGACGCGCTCGTCCACTGTCATTTGCAGCGCACTGTTCTCTTCGGCCCCGAGCAATTGCTTCATCAGTTCGAGAAGCGGCGCGGCCGTGGCGTGTTTCAGCGGCACCACATCGAGTTCCAGCGTTGCCATGCGGTCGAGTTCGCGTGCCAGGCGAATGATGCGCTGCACGTTGTTGGCGGTATCGGTTATCAGCAGGCTGTTGCCGCCGGGCACGGCCGCCAGGTTGGAATGGGCGGGTACCAGCGGGCGCAATACATTGGCCAACTGCTCCGCCGGGAGGTTGTTCAGACGCAGGACCTCGTTGACCGCCATATCCGCCTGCGGGTCGGCCAGCGCGTCGAGTGCCTGGGTTGCGCCGGTCTTGAGGTTGGCGGCAGGCACGATCTGCAATACGCCATCCTGTTCGATGGCGGTATAGCCGTACACGTTGAGCGCGGTGATCACCACGCGAAACGCTTCTTCGGCGCTCATGGGATCGCGCGCGAGTATCGTCACATTGCCCCGCACCCGGGGATCGACCACGACGCGCTTGCCGGTTGCCTCCGCGATCCATTGCAGCACTGCGTGGATCTCGGCATCGCGCATGTTCAGGGTGATGCGCTCATCCGCGCTCGATCCGAGCGCAACCAGCCCCACGAGCAGCGCGGCAACGATGCGGCGGGAACGACTTGGCTTTCGGCGGCTTACGCGACGACGCATGCGGGGCCCTGGCTCCTTGGAGGCAAGCGGATATGCAAGCAATTCCGATACCATGCACCGCAGGTTGCGGGACACAGCCTAAGAATAGCTCTTTTCCGTTGAATGCCAACAAGTTAGCGCGTTTTCCCGCGAATTCCCCTGACCGGCTCGAGGCGCCGGGCCGCCGTCGCTCGCGCCAATTATTCCTCAGCGGCAATTGTGAGCGATCAACGAGTCCAGTTCGCGCAGACGCGCGCGCAACTGGTTCCCCCGACTCACGCTGTAACCCTTGCGCAGTTGCTGGTAGATCCGTTCACGTGCCTGCTCCCAGCGCGCGCATTGATCGGCGGCCTGTGCGACGGCGGGGGTGAGTGAAATCGACTGGAGCAGGATGCAGACGAGAAAAATCCGTTTCATGGCGCTTCCCTCCCTGGAAAACGCGCTTATCAAATACCCTCGGACGGGGTCGTGTCAAGGATCCGGCGCAGCGGCGGTGCGTCTGCAATAATGCGCGGGCTTGCCCGGCGATGCTGCCTGTGGCGCGATCCAGGTGGAGACCAGTTCTTGGACAGTGATGCGACGATCATCGGATTGATTCTTGCCGGCGGGCGCGGTCGGCGCATGGGCGAGGGAAACCTGAAGTATCTGCGCACCCTGGGTTCGCGGACCTTGCTCGAGCGTGCGCTGGCGCGGGCCCGGCCCCAGGTGGACACGCTGTTGATCAACAGCGCCTCGGCGCCGGCAACGTTGCGTTCTCACGGCATGCAGGTGGTTCCCGACAGCGTGCCCGGTTTTGTCGGGCCACTGGCCGGGGTGCTGGCAGGAATGGAACATGCAGCGTCGAGATTCCCGCAGGCGCAATGGCTGGTGACGATGGCGGTGGACACACCGTGGTTCCCCCTCGACCTGGTGCAACGCCTGGTGGCCCAACGCCGCGCCGATGATGCAGAGATAGCCATTGCCGCGTCTGGCGGACGCACACATCCGGTATTCGCCCTGTGGCCGCTTGGCATCGCCGCGCACTTGCGTGCTGCGCTCGAAGTCGAGGGGCAGCGCAAGGTGGATGCCTTCCAGGCACGCTACCGGCGGGTACTGGTCGAATGGCGCTGCGAGCCGCATGATCCGTTTTTCAACATCAACACGCCGGATGATCTGGCGCGGGCCGAAAGGGCGTTGGCCGCGGCGCAGGAGGGAGCATGAGCGAGGAGGGTTCAGGGAGCGCCTGCGCGGCGGCGGAACCGGCGGCCATCGAGCAGATGTTCGTATATCCGGTGAAGTCACTGCGTGGCAGTGCCGTAACACGGCGCGAGGTGCGGGCGACGGGGCTGGCAGGTGATCGTGAATGGATGATCGTGCGAGCCGATGGTCGCTTCGTGACCCAGCGTGAACTTCCTCGCCTGGCCACTCTTGGCGCAGCCGTCGAGGATGACATGTTGCGTATCGACGCCGACGCCCAGGCTCCGTTGCATGTGGCGCTGGCCTGCCCGGGAGACTCTTCCTTCGACTCGGCGGTGTGGGACGATCGTTGCGAGGTCGTCGATGCCGGACCCGAGGCCACACGCTGGCTCGATGCAGCGCTCGATCCGCCCTGGCCGTGCCGCCTGGTGCGCATGCGCCGGGGCTTCACGCGCCGACTCGCGAAGGAAACCTTGCTGGGGGAGGGTAGCAGTACCTTTTTTGCCGATGCAGCCCCGCTGCTTGTCGTCAACCTTGCCTCGCTGGCCGCGCTGAATGACAAGCTGCGGGAAAACGGGCGTGCGCCAGTGGGTATCGAGCGCTTCCGGCCCAATATCGTGGTGCGGGGACCGGCCGCATTCGCCGAGCACTCGCTCACCGCGTTGCATACGCGTGAAGGCTCTTTTGACTTATGCTACCCGTGCGAACGTTGTGTGGTGATCACGATCGACCAACTCGTCGGGGTGCGGGACCGTCAGAGCAATGAACCGTTCCGCACGCTCGCCGGGTTGAACACCGCACCGGGCAGACCCGGGAAACCGGTGTTTGGCGTGAACGCAGTATGGCGCGGGGCGCCACGCATACTGTACAGCGGCGAGAGCCTGGTGGCGCAAGCCGTATCATCCGGGTGACCCCGGTACAATACGTCCGAACTGTCATTAGGCCCGGCCGCGCGCCGGGCTAAACTCGTAGCTGCTACAAACCTTCAAGGAATACACCATGGGTCCATTGAGCGGAATGAAGATTGTCGAGATTGCCGGGATCGGCCCGGGACCGTTTGCGGCGATGATGCTGGCCGATATGGGCGCGCAGGTCATCCGCGTTTCCCGTCCCGGCACCACGATGCTGAGCCTGGCGGAAAACGAGAAGCTCGATTTCTTCAACCGCGGCAAGCGCAGCATCGCGTTGAATCTGAAGGATCCGCGCGCGATCGAGTTGGTCCTTAAAATGATTGAAGGCGCCGACGGCCTGGTGGAAGGGTATCGCCCCGGAGTCATGGAGAAACTCGGGCTTGGACCCGAGATCTGCCTCGCGCGCAATCCACGCCTGGTTTTTGGTCGGATGACCGGCTGGGGGCAGGATGGGCCGCTGGCACAGGTAGCCGGACACGACATCAACTACATCGCGCTGACTGGCGCGCTTCATGCGATCGGAGAAAAAGGCGGCAAACCGGTGGTGCCGCTGAACCTGGTCGGTGATTTTGGCGGTGGTGGCATGTTGCTCGCATTCGGAATGGTCTGCGCGATGCTGGAGGCCGCCCGATCCGGGCGAGGGCAGGTCGTCGATGCCGCGATGGTCGATGGCGCCTCGATCCTGATGAGCATGGTGTACGCGGGCTTCCAGTCGGGTTTCTGGAGCAATCAGCGAGGCAATAACATGCTCGATGGCGGCGCCCATTTCTACGGGGTCTACGAGACCGCCGACAACAAGTATGTCTCCATCGGTTCGATCGAGCCGCAGTTCTACGCGCTGTTGCTGGAGAAGCTGGAAATCGATGCCGGCGAGTTGCCGCACCAGATGGACGCGCGCCATTGGGATGCACTCAGGGAGCGGTTTACGGCGCTGTTCCGTACCCGTACCCGCGCGCAATGGTGTGCGCTGATGGAGGGTAGCGATATCTGTTTCGCACCGGTGCTCGGTATGGACGAACTCACTTCGCATCCCCATATGAAGGCTCGTGGCACCTTCGTCGAGACCGAGGGTGTGTGGCAACCGGCTCCCGCCCCGCGCTTCAGCCGCAGCGTCGCGACGCTGCCGGCGGAGCCGCGGAAAAGCGGAGCCGACACCGATGCAATCCTGGCCGAACTGGGTTGCGATGAGGCACAGCGCAAGGAGTTGCGTGATAGCGCCGTGGTTGGCTGAGAACGATTGTCGTCGCCGGACAGCGTACTGCGGGGGCGGTGTCTGTGGATTCGGGGTGACAGCGTCACCGTAGCGCGGGTTCCGTGGCCCGTCACTCAAAACAGGACGGCGAAAGGATGGCGGGGTTGAATCGGCGTGGATTCGTGGCAGTGGCCGGTGCCGGTGCGCTGTTGGGAGCCGCTGGATGCAGCAGCAACGCGAGCCACTCCGGGGCAACGCTGTTTCTGCACGGCGTTGCCAGCGGCGATCCGTTGCAGCATGCGGTGGTGATATGGACGCGGCTGAGCGGGAGCGAGGAGGCTGCGACGGTCGAATGGCTGGTTGCGCGCGACCGCAAGCTGCGTCATATCGTGCGTCGTGGCACGGTCGTGGCCTCGCCGGAACACGATTTCTGCTGCAAGATCGATGTCGATCAGCTCGAGTCCGGACACGATTATTTTTATGCATTCCGGGCGAACGGTGCGCAATCCACGGTGGGGCATACGCGTACGCTGGCCGAAGCATACCTTGCGCAGGCGCGCCTGGCGGTGGTGTCGTGTGCGCACTATCAGCAGGGACGCTACGCCGCATACGCCCGTATTGCCGCGCAGCGCGATCTCGATGCGGTGATCCATCTCGGTGACTATATCTACGAGTACGGCGACATCAGTGGCGGGACGATTGCGATCGATCCAGCACACGAAATCGTCAGCCTCGAGGATTACCGGCGTCGTTACGCGTTTTACCGCAGTGATCCTTCGTTGCAATCCTGCCACGCCAGTCATCCGTTCATAGCGGTATGGGATGACCACGAAACCGCCAACAATTCCTGGTCTGGCGGAGCACGCAACCATGACCCCGCAAGCGAGGGCAGATGGGAGGCAAGGCGAGCAGTGGCGGTCCGCGCCTGGCATGAGTGGATGCCGGTGCGCGATGCGGGCACCAGTGAGTTCATTCACCGCGCATTCCGTTTTGGGGACCTCGCCGATCTGGTGATGCTCGACACACGCATCGAGGCGCGCGACGAACCGGCGCGATCGGCGCGTCGGATTGCGGATACACCCGAGCGCCAGATGCTCGGTGCGACCCAGGAGCAGTGGCTTTTCGAACAACTGGATGCATCGATGGCACGTGGGTCGCGCTGGCGCCTGATCGGACAGCAGGTGATCTTCTCGCCGCTGGGGAATTTCAATCCCGATCAATGGGACGGTTACCCGCAGGCGCGAGAACGGGTTCTTGCGCACATCGTACAGGCCGGAATCAGGGATGTAGTGATTCTCACCGGTGATATCCACAGTTCCTGGGCGCTCGATGTGGTGCCCGATCCCTATGATCCCGAGGCCTACGACGGAAGCACGGGCGAAGGTGCGCTGGCAGTGGAATTCGTGACCTCCGGAGTCAGCTCGGAACCGCTTGGTGCATACCTGCGCCAGCGGGATCCGCAACGCCTGAAAAAAGTCATCGACGGCATCTCCAATCAGCCACATCTGCGCTATTCGGACTTGGAGAGCCGCGGCTTCATGACCCTGGACGTGCGCCGCGATGTGGTGGAAGCGCGCTGGCATGTCGTGGAGCACCCGGACGACAGCGGATCCCGTGCCCTGCTGGCACGAACCGAGAGTGTGCGCCGCGGGGACAATCACCTGCTGCGCTGAAATCCCGGTCCGCGCGTCAGGACAGCGATCGGCCAGCCGCGGTCCGGCCGGGGGCTTTTACAGTACTACTTGCCCAGCATGCCGCGGATCGAAGCGGGCAGGTCGGCCGGAATCAGCACCAGCTTGCTGTTCTCGGACAAGGCCATTTGCTTGACGGCGTCTATGTAGCGCTCGCCCAGCAGGTACATTACCGGCATTTCCTTGTCGACGATCGCCGCCGTGACCATCTCGATCGAGCGCTGGCTGGCTTGCGCCAGCACCACCTGTGCTTCGGCGTCACGACGCGAGGCCTCCAGGCGTCCGTCGGCCTCGAGTATGGCGGCCGTTTTGCTGCCTTCGGCGCGCGTCACGGTCGCGCGACGCTGGCGTTCCGCGGCCGCCTGTTCCTCCATCGCTGCCTGCATGCCGGGGGAGGGGCGGATGTCCTGGATCTCGACGGTCTTCAGGGTGATGCCCCAATCGGAAATATCGTCCGAGATTGCCTGCTTCAGGCGCGCCTTGATCTGGTCGCGTGAACACAAGGCATCGTCGAGATCCATCTCGCCGGTGATCGAGCGCAGCGAGGTCTGCACCAGGTTCTGGATGGCCATGCGGAAATCCTCGATGCCATACACGGATTTTTCCGGCTGTACGATATTGATGTAGGCGACCGCGTTCACGATGATCACCGCGTTGTCACGGGTGATCACTTCCTGCGAGGGAATGTCGAGGACGATGTCCTTGGTGGTCACCTTGTAAGCGACGCTGTCGACGTACGGAATGATGACGTTGAGCCCCGGATTGAGCGTGCAATGGTACTTGCCGAGGCGCTGGACCACCCACTTGCTGCCCTGCGGGACCATGCGTGCGCCCTTGGCGATGGTTACCGCGACCAGCGCGAAGAAGATGAAGACCGGAAACAGACTATCCATGGCAAACGCTCCCAAACGAGTGAAATCAGCGGATCTCAGCGCTTGCTGACGATCAGGGTATTTCCCGACACGTCGTCAACCGCCACGCGGTCACCGACGACTACCGGCTGCTGGCAGATGAACTGCCATTCCTCGGAACCGAGCTTTGGCGTCGCGAAACGCAGGACGCCACGCTTGTCACCGAACGGCGCGGAGATCACGTGTCCGGTCTCGCCGAGGATCGCTTCGCGCGAAAGGCCGGCCAGGGTGCGATCGGGCGAGCGGCGTTTGAAATAACCAAACCATGCCCAGGTGAACGCCGCGGAGCCAATGCTCCAGACAAGCATCTGCCAGGCAAGCGTCATCCCGGGGAACACCATCATCAGCACGCCCACGATCAGCGCCCCCACGCCAAACCACAGCGTGACGAAGGTCGGCAGGAAGATCTCCAGGCCCATCAGCAGCATGCCGAG
Source organism: Gammaproteobacteria bacterium (assembly GCA_016705365.1). Taxonomy (NCBI): domain Bacteria; kingdom Pseudomonadati; phylum Pseudomonadota; class Gammaproteobacteria; species Gammaproteobacteria bacterium. The sequence continues at coordinate 221,354 of JADIYI010000002.1, forward strand.
TGCCAGCCAGTGCCAGTATTCCGGTGTCATCGCCCATGCGCTCCCATACCCTGCGAGGCCCAAGTGTAACCTGCGAGACGGACCCATGCGCCAGTGTTTTATCGATGCGGATTGTGGCGGCATGCCAGGCGCTCCTGTACCCTGCGCGCAGTTTTTCAAGGATGGCCTGCCATGATCATGAATCCACTCGGAAAGCTGTTCGGTCGTTCGCCGTTCGCGGCGCTGCAACAGCATATGGAGAAAGCGCACGAGTGTGCCGCGGAGGTGATCCCGTTTATCGATGCGGTGCTCGCGGAGGACTGGGATGCGGCCCTCGTGATCCAGAAACGCATCCAGCAGCTCGAGGAGCACGCCGATGTCACCAAGAAGGAAATCCGCTCAAACCTCCCGGGAGGTCTGCTGATTCCCGTCAAGCGCTCCGATGTGCTGGAACTTCTGCGGATGCAGGACAAGATCCCGAACCGCACCCGCGATATCGCCGGACTGATGATCGGGCGGCGCATGGTGATTCCTCCGAGCATGGCGGCACGGATGCGCGAATTCGTGTACGCCGCGGTAGACACCTCGGCCCAGGCGCTGAACGCGATCGAGGAACTCGACGAGTTGCTCGAGGCGGGCTTCATCGGGCGCGAGGCGAACCTGATACATGACATGGTCGCCAGGCTCGACGAACTCGAGATGCTGGCCGACGAAATCGAGGTGAAGATCCGTGCGGACCTGTTCGCGCTCGAAGCGGAGTTGCCGCCGGTCAACGTGATGTTTCTGTACAAGGTGATCGACTGGACCGGAGAACTCGCCGATCTTGCACAGCGCGTCGGCAGTCGGCTCGAATTGATGATGGCGGGCTGAACCCATGGAATTCATTGCGGCCAATGGCCAGTTGCTCATCCTGCTTGCCTGCGTGTTCGGATTTTTCATGGCCTGGGGCGTCGGCGCGAATGATGTCTCCAACGCCATGGGAACATCGGTCGGATCGAGGGCGATCACCATTCGCCAGGCGGTGCTGATCGCGGCTGTTTTCGAGTTCAGCGGCGCCTGGCTTGCCGGCGGTGAGGTAACGGCCACCATACGCAACGGCATCATCGATACCGAGGTCTTTGCCGCGCATGCGGATATGCTGGTGCTCGGGATGCTGGCCTCGCTGCTGGCCGCCGGCATCTGGCTGTTTTTCGCGACCCACCATGGATGGCCTGTCTCGACCACGCATTCCATCGTCGGGGCGATCGTCGGGTTCACCGCGGTCGGGGTATCGGTGGACGCCGTGCAGTGGGACAAGGTGTTGTCGATAGTCGCAAGTTGGGTGATCTCGCCGTTCCTTGCCGGATTCGTTTCCTATTGGCTGTTCATCAGCGTGCAGAAGCTGATTCTCGGTCGAGCCGATCCGTTTGCGGCGGCCAAGCGCTACGTGCCCGTCTACATGTTCTATGTCGGTGCCATGATCTCGATGGTCACCCTGACCAAGGGTTTGACGCATGTCGGTGTCCATCTGGGCTTCGTGCAGTCCCTTGGCGTATCGGTGATCGTCGGTGGGGTGGTGATGGGGATCGGGATGCTGATGCTGCGGCGGGTAAAGCAGGATACCTCGCTCGAACAGCGCAGTGGTTTTCGTTTTGCCAACGTGGAGCGAGTGTTTGCCATCCTGATGGTCTTCACCGCCTGTTCGATGGCGTTTGCGCATGGCTCGAACGATGTGGCGAACGCGGTGGGGCCGCTGGCAGCCGTGGTATCGGTGGTTGCATCCGGCGGATTGATCGAGCAGACCTCGGCGCTGCCGTCCTGGATTCTGCTGCTGGGCGCGGTCGGGATCGTGGCCGGTCTGGCGACCTACGGCTACAAGGTCATTGCCACGATCGGCGAGAAGATCACCGAGCTCACGCCAAGCCGCGGTTTCGCCGCGGAACTCGGGGCCGCCACCACCGTGGTGATAGCCTCCGGCGCCGGATTGCCGATCTCGACCACCCACACGCTGGTCGGCGCGGTGCTCGGCGTGGGGCTCGCGCGTGGTATCGGCGCGCTCGACCTCAGGGTGATCGGAAATATCCTGCTGAGCTGGATCGTGACGCTGCCCGCTGGCGCGTTACTCGCGATAGTGATTTTCTTTGTACTGAAGTTCCTGTTGTACTGAAACCCTCACCAGCTGCCGGTATTGGGCATCGACAGCCACGGCTCGCGGGGTTCGAGTGCGGCGCCTTCCTGCAGCAGTTCGATCGAGATGCCATCGGGCGAGCGCACGAACGCCATGCGCCCGTCACGCGGCGGGCGATTGATCGTGACCCCCAGGTCCAGCAACTTCCGGCACAGTTCATATATGTCCGCGACCGAAAATGCCACGTGCCCGAAATTGCGGCCACCGGAATACTGTTCGGGATCCCAGTTCCAGGTCAGTTCGAGCTGCGGCGCGCCTGCGGCCGCTGCCACAACCGCGTCGCCCGGCGCCGCCAGATAAACCAGCGTGAACCGTCCCTGTTCGCTGTCGAAACGACGCTCCTCAATCAGCCCCAGTTTGCGGCAGTAGAAATCGAGCGATCGTTCGAGGTCGCTGACGCGAACCATGGTGTGCAGATAATGCATTCAGGACTCCCGAAAATGAGGTTGAGGGCTGAAGTGTAGCGACCCGCATCCGCCGGTGCACGAGCGGGCGCGCCGGATTGACAGCTTTGCGGAGTACACCGAAACTGCATTCGAGACTAACACCAGTTAGCAATCAAGGAGCGCGCATGTCCGGCTGCCCATTCGCCGATCTCACCAGTCCCGATGTTCACCGCGGTGGTGTGCCGGCAAAACTCTATCGTGAGTTGCGCGCGGCGCGCGTTGTGCGCCAGGAGAACCCCGAGCGAGGCGGGGAGGGCTTCTGGGGATTCTTCCGCCAGGAGGATGTCGATCGCATCTCAAAGCACCCCGCGCAATTTTCCTCGGCACTGAAGAGTTCCTTCATGAACGATGTGGCCGAAGAACAACTGCCGCTGATGCGCACCATGATCCTGAACATGGACCCGCCGGATCACATAAAGTACCGACGTATCGTGCGCAATGCGTTTACCCCGTCGAAAGTCGACTCCTGCGAGCCCGGCTTCCGCAAAGTGGTGCGCGATGCAGTGGATGCGATCGCCGCACGCGGCGAGTGCGAGTTCGTGACGGACATTGCCTGCATTCTGCCGCTGGCGGCGATCTGCGAAATTCTCGGCGTGCCGCTCGAGGATCGGGGCAAGTTCTTCGACTGGACCAATACCATGATCGGCGCCGATGATCCAGATGTGAACACCAGCGAGTTCGATGGCCAGATGGCGGCGGCGGAACTCTATATGTACGCCGACAGGATCATGGCCCTGCACCGCGAGAATCCGCGTGACGACATCGTGGGCGCCTTGCTGCGCGGGACCGTTGCCGGCGAGCATCTCAACGAGGACGAGTTCCGCAGCTTCATCCTGTTGCTGATCGTCGCGGGGAACGAGACCACGCGCACCATGACCAGCCAGGGAATGCGCCTGTTGATGGAGCACCCCGAGCAGTTCCGGATGCTGGTCGATGATCCTTCGCTGGTACCGGATGCGGTGGAAGAGATCCTGCGATTCAATCCGGCGGTGATCAATTTCAGGCGCACCGTAACGGAGCCCGTCGAGGTGGCGGGACAGTCGCTCGAACTCGGTGACAAGGTGGTGATGTTTTACCAGTCCGCCAGCCGCGACGAGGCAAATTTCGCAAACCCTGATGTCTTCGATATCACCCGTCCGCGGCGCGAGGATGTCAGGAATCAGCATCGCGCATTCGGCATCGGCGAGCACTTCTGCCTGGGCAGCCACCTGGCGCGCCTGCAACTGAAGATCGTATTCGAGGAGTTGTGCGCTCGGCTGCGCAATCCGCGTCTGAACGGCGAAATCAGCTGGCTGCGTTCAAATTTTATCCACGGCATCAAGGAGATGCCGATCGCCTTCGATGTGGTGAGCTGAACGGAGCTGCTCCGGGCAGGTCCTCAACGGCTTGAAACGCTCGAGCCGGAGTTGGTGCCGTGGTCTGGACCTTGGATGAATTTCGCTCATCAACCGACGTGGACGGCACCCGATAGCGATATGCAGAATGCCATCTATCGCAAAAGCGCGATATCTAAAACACTATAAATCATGCCGTTAACGATCAATCCTGATGACGTTTATCGCATGAATAAGTCTGTGGTCCGCCACCTGAATTGTACGCAAAGGCTGCATTTTTGAATGCGGGGGGGCCAGATCGGTCCGCGCAACTCCGACTCATCTTAAAGTGCGCATAATGTATATTATGTTAAATATGACAATTATCGCGATGCATCATGCCTGACCGTGCACCGCACGATGCATTGAAGCATTAAGCTTGCGCAGCGCGCTGACCGGGCGAGTATCTTCCGGCGTGCAAGCGTTCAACGGATCTACAGAGGCAGGGTCGAGAGGTTTCCATGCTGGATCTGGATTTTGACAGCAGCGCGCTGTGCGACTGGCTGGATGCATTGCGCGGTGATTCCGCTCATACCGTGATCAGTCGCATGCGCGGTGGCGGCTCCTGCGACCTGTTCGAGATCAGACGCGGCGATGCCCATTGGGTCATGCGCCGTGCGCCGGCGAACGCTTCCTCGGCCACCGCCCACAACGTGATTCGCGAACACACCATCATTGCCGCGTTGCAGGATCAGGACGTGCGCGTGCCAACCATTGTCGGTGCCTGTGAAGATCCCGGCGTGGCCAACGCACCGTTCTACCTGATGGAATTCATCGATGGCGAGGTCATCCGGCGCAAGCTTCCCGATTGCTATCGGCGATCACCCGCGACCCAGCCCTGTATCGGTGCGGAACTCATCGATGCGCTGGTGCAACTCCACGCGGTTGATTGGCAGCAGACGCTACTCAGGAATCTGGGGCAGCCGGAAAACTTCCTTGGCCGGCAGGTCGGTCGCTGGATGAGCCAGCTCGAGAGCTACCGTTGCCGCAACATCGAGGGTGTTGATCAGCTTGCGGGTTGGCTGGATCAGAACCGGCCACGGCATGGCTCGATCACCCTGATGCACGGTGACTACAAGTTGGACAACGCCATCTTCAGCACGGAGTTGCCGCCGCAGCTGCTGTCACTGCTGGATTTCGAAATGAGCACCATTGGCGACCCGATCATCGACCTTGCCTGGGCCATGATTTTCTGGCCCGAGCAGGATAACCGGCTGGCCATTGCCGGATTTCACGAGCCGGGCGGGATGGACCCCGGATACTGTCAGACGCCGCGGCAGTTGCAACAGCGATACGCGCAGGCCACGGGTCGCTCGCTCGATGAGTTCGACTGGTACCAGGCATTCGCGGCGTGGAAACTGGGTATCGTGCTCGAAGGCTCCTACGCCAAGCACCTGCGCGGCGAATCCGGCAACCCCAAGCATGAATTCTTTGGCTTCATGGCCGATCAGCTGATGCTGCGTGCCCGACGTTTTGCCGTGTAAGGAGGAATCGATGACCGATCTGTTTGATGTGAGCGGCAAGGTCGTGTTGATCACCGGCGGCAGTCGCGGCCTGGGCAAGGCCATGTGCCTGGAGTTCGCACGCCGTGGCGCGCGGCTCGCCATCGTCAGCCGCAAGCTCGCGGAATGCGAGAAGGTCGCGCGCCAGGCCCGGGATCTCGGCGCCGCTGCCCTGCCCCTGGCATGCCATGTCGGTGACTGGGACTCGCTGAGCGGCCTGATCGACACGGTATGCAAGCACTTCGGCAGAATCGATGTGTTGATCAACAACGCCGGCATGTCACCGCTCGCACCTTCCTTGCTCGAAACCAGCGAACTTCTGTTCGACAAGATCATCGGAGTCAACCTCAAGGGACCGCTGCGACTGACCGCTCTGGCTGCAGCCCGCATGGCGCAATCCGGTGGCGGCTCGATCATCAATATCAGCTCGCTTGCCGCCCTCAAGCCTTCTCCGCTCACCACGGTCTACAGCGCGGCCAAGGCCGGCCTCAATGCACTTACGGTTGCCAGCGCCCAGGAGTACGCGTCGCACAACGTACGGGTCAATGGGATCGTCTGCGGCACATTCGATACCGATTCGACGGCGGGCTTCGTGCGCAACGAGAGCACCCTGCCCCAGGTGATAGAACCCATTGCGATGAAGCGCGTCGGTGAGCCTCGGGAAGTGGTCGGTGCCTGTATCTACTTCGCCTCCGCGGCATCCAGCTACACGACCGGCACCCTGCTTTGCATCGATGGAGGTGCGCGGCCGTAGCGCGATCCTGCACCACGCAGGCAAAGCGTGCCGGAATCGCTCAGTCCTGCGCCGACGGCGACACAAACAGATCCGGCTCGCCGTCCTGCCAGTCACGCTCGCGGCTGCGCTGGCGCTCCTTGCCCTCGAACATGCTCCGGAACGTGCGTCCGCACCCTGGCGGCAATTGCTCGGTGTACTCCCAGATGCGTTCGTAACCGGTGTGAAGGATCTTCCACTCGCCGTCGCGCTTCAGGTAGCGGTCCCAGTAGATACCGTTGCCGCGGATCTTGAGGTTGTGCTCGAGCACGTAAACCGTGTCTTCCATGTACCAGATGCCGGTGGCCGAATCGCCGTCCAGGATATCGATCTCCGGATGGTGCCCGTGGTGCTGGCTGAGTATTTTGGGATTGCCCAATCCCTTCTCGAAGAAATCCAGGATCGCATCCTTGCCCCGGCAGGCATGCCGGCCATTGTCATACGAGGTGCTCGCCCCGTCGACGAACAACTCCAGCAAGGGTCCGAACTGCTTGCAATCCACATGGCGGAAATAGCGGTACTTCAGCCGTTTGATCCGCTCCACCTCTGCAAGGCAGTCTGTCATCCGCGCCTCCCCTTCGTCTGATCCGAAAACTGTCCGATTGCGAGCACCAACCTTTGTTCCGCGACGTGTTCCTGCTAGGGTACCAACGGTACCGCGTCAGACAGTTCGTAATCCACGACCGCGCGAATCTTGTGTTCGATCTGCATATAGCGCACGACTTTCATTCCCGGCATGACCTTCAATAATTTCGGAAGGTAGGATTTGTTCAGTTTCAGGGTGTCCTCATCGATGGCGATCATTTCGCGCACGAGTTTCTCGGCAGTCGCATCGTCCAGGGCCCCTGCATCATATTGCCCTGCATAGGTCTTGATGACGGCCAGGGTGCGCTTGTTCAGCAGGTTGAGCTCCTGCTGATAGACATCGTAGAGCGGCCAGAACCCCGCCGCTTCGGTATCCGTGAGCTTCATATTGCCGGCGACGAGCATCTTTTTGTCCACCCGGATCTTGTTGCCGAGCATCTGCAGATTATGTTCCGCCAGGGCGGTCGGCGCGTCCTCGGCGCTGGCCGTGTTGAAAGCAAACGCCAGGGCGCATACAAGAAGGCCTGTAATGAGTTTCATCGATGGTTCTCCGGATGGATCCGTGTTGATTTGGCTGCCGATTCGACTCGGATGTGAAGATGATACCTGCTTTCGAAGCTCTTTGGATCGCGGTCGGTGACGGCCGCGATCACGACGAGGAACAGACTTGCTGAACGGTCCAGAGGTCTTTGCGCGGATGAGGGGCGGGCTGTCGAGCGCTTGAAGCGCCGCGACACGAGCGCCTCAGCGAATGGTCTTGGTGACGACCGCGGATAGCTCGCTGACCAAACCATTGGTATCGAGAGCGCTGACCGCAAAATGATAGGTATCGGGTGAGAGATCGCTGACCTTGTGGCTGATCTTCTGCGGGTTCTTGATCTCGATCACCTTGCTGGTACCGGACTTTTCGGTGGTGATGTATATCTCGTAGCCGGCCAGCTCACCGAAGGCCAGCGCCGAACCGTTGGCGCGGGTGGTCGGCACGCTCCAGCTGAGCGTCGCCGAGCGGCTGGCCTCGGAACTGAACACTGGCCTCAGGTAAAATATCGCTTGCGGATCGGCCAGCATACGGCGCATGTCCCGGTAGAATTTCACCAAGCTCGAGTTGTCCGACGATTCCAGCGAGGCTACCGGCCCGGGGTTGATGACGCATGAACCGGTTTCGCCCGCGCAGAAATGGCGATGTCCCGTCGCCCACCCGGTAAACACATAGCCCGCCTTGGGAACCGCCGTAAACGTGTCCGAAAAGCCGAAACCCGGAACATTCACCAGACAGGTCCGGCCCGAAGCGCAATTGTGGTTGCCGCTGCCGGATATCACCGAACCGCCTGCGGGGGCGCTGACCTGGACCTTGCAGCCATGAAGCGAGAGCAGCAGCAGGCAAATGCCGACGAGTTTTGTGCACTTGATCATTTCCACACCATGATTTCAGCAGGCGACGCCGCACTTCGGCAGCGCAACGCCTCCGACGAATGTCCGCTTGAAGTGTAGACAAGGATACGCATCTTTCAATGCGCAATCAGTCCCGGACGAGATCCGGCGGGCAGCTTTCCGCTGCTGTTGCGCGTCCTCTAGATATGGGTGCCGTCGGGAATGACGGCATTTTTCGCAATGACCACGATACCGTCGCGCACGTAGTACCGCGAGTCATCCACCGCCGACGGTTTGCCATGCGGCGAAATGTGCACGTTGTTGCCGATCCGGGCATTCTTGTCGATGATCGCGTTCTCGATGCGGCAGTTTTCCCCGATGCCGATGCGCGGTCTGCCATCGCGCTGCGCCTTCCGTATCGATTCCTCCGACTCGTAGTAGTCACTACCGAACGTGATTACCCGGTGAAGCTGCGAACCACGCCCGATGATGCTGCGGATGCCTACCAGGCTGTGACTGATCCGGGAGGGATTGATGATGCAACCGTCCGAGATCACCGCATGGTCGATCTGGGCGCCATTGATTTTCGAGGCGGGAAGAAACCTCGGGTGGGTGAATATGGGCGCCGCCATGTTGTAGAAATCGAAGCGCGGCAGCTCGCAGGTGGCATCGAGATTGGCTGCGAAGAAAGAACCGATGGTTCCGATATCCTCCCAGTAACCCTGGAACACGAACGAGTGCACACGATGGGTAGCGATGGCATGCGGAATGATGTGCTTGCCGAAATCGGTGTGGGTATTGTCGAGCAACTCGACCAGCGTGGCCCGGTTGAACACATAGATTCCCATCGAGGCCAGGTAGCGATCGCCGTCGTGTGCCGGCAGCTCGAGCGTGGCACGCGATTCGGCGTCGATGGCCAGCGAATCCAGCAACGTCGTGTCGGCGGGCTTTTCGACGAAGCGCCGGATACGCCGCTCATGATCCATCTGCATTATGCCGAGTCCGTGAGCCTCCTCGCGCCTGACCGGCAGCGTGGCGATGGTGAGCTCGGCTCCTGCCGCAACATGTGCATCGATCAATTCGCGAAAATCCATGCGGTACAACTGGTCGCCGCTGAGGATCAGCACGTACTCGAAATCATTGTTCAGCAGATGCACGAGGTTCTTGCGCACCGCATCCGCCGTGCCTTCGTACCAGGTCGTGGAGCCGGTGGTCTGGCCGGCGGCCAGTATCTCGACGAAGCCGCCGGCGAAATGATCGAACTGGTAGGACTGGGAGATGTGCCGGTGCAACGAGACGGAATTGAACTGGGTCAGGACGTAGATGCGCCGCATCGCCGAATTGATGCAGTTGGATATCGGGATGTCGACCAGGCGGTATTTGCCGGCCAGCGGCACTGCCGGCTTGGCACGCTCGGCAGTGAGCGGAAACAGCCGCGTGCCTGCACCGCCGCCCATGATGACGCTGAGCACCTTGCTGCTGCTCGCGGTGCTGCTGTGTACGGAGGACATCGCTCAATCCACTCGGCGGAGGTTTTGATCCAGTATAGAAGTCAAATCTCAGCCCGCGCGGGCCAGCCATGCACGCAGCAGCGAGCTGGCGAGAGCAAACGGCGGTGGCGGCATGAAACGGGCATCCGCAGTACCCGCCAGCGCCGCCTCGACAGCTGCGCGATCGACCCAGATCGCGTCCTGCAATTCACGGGCGTCGAGGGTGATCGCGGCATGTTCGGCCTCGACGATACAGCCCATCATCAGTGAGGAAGGAAATGGCCAAGGCTGGCTCACGATATAGTGCACGGCACCGGTCCCGATACCGGCTTCTTCCTTGATCTCGCGGCGCACCGCTTCCTCCAGCGATTCACCGGGCTCGATGAATCCTGCCAGGGCGGAATAGAGTCGTGGCGGAAAACCGGGTTGCCGACCGATCAGCACCTGCCCCTCGAACTCGGCAAGCATGATCACTACCGGATCGACACGCGGAAAATGTTCCGCCGCGCAACGCGCGCATTTGCGCCCCCACCCGGCCCGGAAAATTTCCGTGGCATTGCCGCAGCGGGCACAGAATCCGTGCCGGTAGTGCCAGTCGACCAGGCTGCGCGCACCACCGTAAAGTGCCGCATCGGCGCCGGGCATGCGCGCCAGCACCTGCATCACCGCCATCGAGCGTGATATCGAATCCGCCTCGGCAACCTTGAGCTCGGCAAAACACGGCACATCGCCATCGAGACCGAGCAGAACCAGTTCATTGCCCGGATCGGACTCCGCGAGACCGAGCCAGCGCAGGCGCCCGTCCGGCCCCACCTGCGGGTCGAGCCCGTTGAGTGCCAACAACCGGGCGCGCGGGTCGTGCCGGGCCGCGTCGAGGCCCTCGCGGTCCTCGCGCAGATGATCGGCGTGATCGAGTATCGAACCGGTAAATCCGGGAGCGGCTGGCATGGGCGATTTCCTGATGGTGAGGCGCTTATGGTCGCATGAACTGACCACCATCGACATTCAGCACATGCCCGGTGATCCAGCGTGACTCGTCCGAAAGCAGGAACAGCGCGGCATCGGCCAGGTCCTGCGGCTGCCCGAGACGCCCGATCGGCATGGTTTTCAGCATTTCCTGTGCGTAGGAACCGGCGGTCTTCTGCAGCGCTCCCGTGTCGGTGGGACCCGGCGCGAGCGCATTGATGCGGATATTGCGCGGCCCGAGCTCCCGCGCCAGGCTCTGCGTAATGCCGTTCATCGCGAGCTTGGCCACACCATAGAAGCCCACACCCATCCATGCGGCGGTGGAAGACTGGTTGATGATGCTGCCACCACCACCGACGCTCATGTGCTCGACCACGGCGCGCGTCATGATCAGGCAGCCATGCGCATTGACCCTCATGAACTTCTCGAGGTAGTCCATATCCACGCTGAGATAGCTGTCGAGACGCATGTCGCCAAAGATCGCCGCGTTGTTGATCAGGTAATCGATGCGCCCGAAGCGCTCCATTGCGGCGTCCGCACAGGCCCTGGCCGATGCCTCGCTTGCGACGTCGGTACGCACGAACAGCGCGCTGCCACCACTGGCGTCGATCTCCTCGGCAACGCGGCTGCCGCCCTGCTCGCTGAGTTCGGCAATCACCACGTTCATGCCGCGTGCGGCGCCCACTTTTGCATAGCATTCGCCGATGCCGCCGCCGGCACCGGTGACGATCAGGGTTTTTCCGTTGAAATCCATGGGTATGTCCTATTTTGTGGCTAAAGGGGAATCGTTCAGTACAGCGTGCCGAAAAGCCGGTCGTGGAGCAGCGTGATCGTGGCCTGATTGCCCAGCTGCAGGTTCTCGTTGTACCGCGTGCTTGGCCGCGATGCCGCCACGAGCCTCAATCGATGACCTTGCCGGGATTCATGATTCCGAGCGGATCAAAGACATCCTTCACCCTGCGCAACAGCTGCAACTCGCCAGCGCTGCGCGTGCAGCAAAGATAGTCCTTCTTCAGCAAGCCAACGCCGTGTTCCGCGGAGATACTGCCGCCAAACTCACCGAGCAGCGTCGCGATGCTGCGGGTCGCGCCGGCACAGCGGGCAGTGAACTGCGCTGCCGCCATGCCATCGGGCTTGAGAATGTTCAGATGCAGATTGCCGTCGCCGATATGGCCGTACCAGACCACTTCCATCGCTGCGTACTCGCGGCGCACCAACGCCTCGACCTGCTCGATGAATGCCGGCATCCGCGAGATCGCCACCGAGATATCGTTCTTGTAGGGATGCCAGCGTGACAGCGTCTCCGAGATGTCCTCGCGCAGGCGCCACAGGGCGCGTGCCTGGCCAAGGCTCTGGCTCAGCACCCCGTCGCGCACCCAGCCCTGTGCGAGACAGTGTTCGAACAGGGCCAGCGCCCGATCCGTGTCATCGGCTTCGATTTCCAGCAAGCAATAGAACGCATGCGTGCCCTCGAGCGGCGCGCTCGCGTCGGTGTGTCGCAGTACCTTCCGCAGCGCGTTGTCGGCGAAGAACTCGAATGCAGCGAGCTCGATATCACGGCTGAAGACCTGCAGAACCTGCATGATCGAGGCGCAATCGGGCACTCCGAGCAGCATCACGCGGACCATCGGGGGCTGGCGCTGCAGCCGCAGCGTGACCTCGGTGACGATACCGAGAATGCCCTCCGAGCCGATGAACAGGTGACGAAAATCGGGACCGCTGTTGTTCTTTATCAGGCCCCGGTTGAGCTCGAGCACTTCGCCATTGCCATCCACGACCTGCAGCCCGAGCACCTGGTCGCGGGTCATGCCATACCGTATCACCCTGGTTCCCCCGGCGTTGGTCGCGACGTTGCCACCGATATGGCTCGAGCCCGCGGACGCAAAGTCGACTCCGTAATGGAAGCCCTGCGCGGAGGCATGTTCCTGCACCCGCGCGGTGATCATGCCGGCCTGAACCGTGAGACTGCGTGCCACCGGATCGAAATCGATCAGGCGGTCCATGCGTTCGAGCGCGACGACCAATTCGCCGTTGCGCGCGACCGCGCCACCGCTGAGCCCAGTGCGCCCGCCGCTGGGTACCAGGGCGATGCGCTGTTCGCGTGCGAGTTGCACGATGCGTTGCACTTCTGCGGTCGATCCGGGCAGTACCACGCAGGTGGGTGCCGGTCGCCAGCCACTGCTGCGATCGACGCCGAATTGCTCCAGGGCATCGCGATCGTTGCGCACATGGCGCGGTCCGACGATCTCGGCAAGTGCGGAAAGCAGCATATTTCAACCAGCCACGACGTATAAATAAGATTAATAGAATCGTATATGCTATTGTTTTACAATATATATGTCTCCGTGTAAACAGTGCCATGGCGCTGCAATTGACTCGTGCCAGCTGGCGGCGGGTGCTTTGTGGCGCAATCTGACGACGATGTAATATCGCGGCTGGATCGCGCCACTATATAGTTGCGCGCCGAGGCAAAACAATTGACAGTCGGGAGAACGGCAATGGATCGAAGGGAATTTCTCGCGGGGGTCGGCGCGGTTGGTGGTGCATCGGTGCTGCTTTCGTCGGCGGCAGCCGGCGCCCAGGCGAATGCGCCGGTGGTTGCCAGCCGCGTGGCCATGCAGGAGTTGCTGCGCACCATCGACCAGCTGCAAGGCGAATTTCTATCCGAAAAATTCCGCATCGTCTCGCCCGGCGACATTGCCGAGGGCCAGCGACTGGTGCTCCACCTGCTGAACAGCGGTCTCAATTTCTGGCTCGAGGCGGATCTCTCGCGGCCGGTATTCACCTCCTATATCGCTCCGGCGCGCAAGCTGCTCGGCGACAATCCGGATGCCCTGTATTACTTTGCGCCGATTCGTGGTGATGGCCGGTACCGCATCCGCGGCAATCTCGCCGGCGCCACCTTCACCTCGTTCACGGTCGAGGGCGGGAGCGGTGAAGGCAATGCGGCGGCACGCTCCACGGCGGCGCTCGACGACAACACGTTGCAGGCGGATACGGAAGGCAATTACGAGATCATCGTCAGTGCGGACAAGCCCGCCGCGGGGAACTGGCTGCCATTGGAACCGGGTGCCGGACAGATCACCACGCGGCACTATTTCGAGAGTCGCAACTGCATCGTGAACCAGACTGCCTTCGAGGTTCCGGTGAGCATCGAGGCGCTGGATCCGCCACCGATTTCGCCGGCGCCCGATGACGCGGAAATCGCGCGTCGCATCGCCAATGTGAGCCGCCACGTGCGCGCGATGATGACCATTACGCTTGCGAGCGCGGCTTCCGGTCAGGGACGTCCGGCCTGGTTTTCGGTCATTCCCAACACTTTCAGCGCGCCCGGGCAATGGCTCAGCGAGACCGGCTACGGCAACCTGCATGCGCACTATGCCGCGGCACCGTTCGTGCTGATGCCCGACGAGGCGCTGTTGATCGAGGGCTCGCTGCCGCAATGCCGGTTCGCCAACCTGGTGCTGTGGAATCGCTACATGCAGACCTTCGATTCTGCGCGCCGCCAGGTGTCGCTGAACCGGGCACAGATGAAACTCGGCGAGGACGGACGCTATTGCATCGTGCTCGCGCATCGCGACCCCGGCCTGCCCAACTGGCTCGACACCGAAGGCCGCAGCAGCGGGCTGATGTACTGGCGTTTCCTGCTGGCCAGCACCGACGTGCCAACCCCCGCGGCCCGCGTCGTGAAATTCGCCGACCTCAAGTAAATGGGGTCAGAGTCAATTAACCGGAACACCCCCAGATGATCCGCCCTCCGCGCGCGCCGCTCGGCGTGCGGGCGCTCAACGGCTTGCTCGGCCTGGTGCCCGCGAAGCCGCTGAACAGCGCAACGCTGATCGATGACGCACGGCGCAAGGCCGGACTGCGCGATTTCGGCCCCGACGGCCCGTTCGAGGATGCGCTGTCGGTGCTGTGCGACTCGCTCGAACAGGAAGCCTCGCTGACCCCTCTGGGGCGCGTGCTGACCCGCACAATGCTGACGCAGGGCGTCGCCATCCAGCTGCAATTGCAGGACTGGATCCGCCGGCATCCCGAAATTCTCGAGCGCCCGATCGAGGCACCGCTGGTGATCATCGGCATGCCGCGCACCGGCACCAGCATCCTGCACGAACTGCTGGCACTCGATCCGGCGAACCGCTGTCCGCTCAGCTGGGAAGTGGCATATCCTTTCCCGCCACCGGAATCGGCCACTCATGACGACGACCCACGCATCGCGCGGCTGGCACGCGAGCTGCGGATCTCGCACTACCTGATGCCGGGCGTCGAGAACATGCACCGCATGGGTGCCACACTGCCGCAGGAATGCGTGTCGATCACCGCCTGCGTGTTCGTGAGCATGATCTACAACACGATTTTCCGCCTGCCCAGCTACACCCGCTGGCTTGGCGACGGTCCCGACTACAGCCGCGTCTATGCCTTTCACAGGCGCTTCCTCCAGTATCTTCAGTGGCGCTGTCCGGGCGAGCGCTGGGCGCTCAAGACACCGGCCCACCTGTGGCAACTCGAGGCGCTGCTGGCCGCCTATCCCGATGCCCGCCTGATACAGACACACCGCGACCCGCTGAAGACGGTGTCCTCACTGGCCAGCATGCTGCCGACGATGCGCACGGCTTACGCCAGGAACGTGAATCCGACGGAAGTCGCGCTCGAGTGGTCGGACAACGGCGCGAGCGCGCTGAATGCCTCGCTTGCCTCGCGCCGTGCCGGCGTCGTCACACCGGCACAGGTCATCGATATCCAGTTCGGCGACTTCATGCACGATCCGGCCGCACAAGTGCAGCGGGTATACGCGCATTTTGGCTTGCGTTTCAGCGAATCGTTCGCAGCAGCGATCAAGCGCTACATTGCCGAGAACCCGTCCGACAAGCACGGTGGTCATCGCCACCGCTTCGAGGACACCGGGCTGGAAGTGGCTCGCGAACGCCTGAAGGTTGCGCACTACCAGCAGTACTTCGCAGTCAGCTCCGAGATCTGATCGACTCTAGAGAATGCTGCGCAATGCATCGAGCAGCGCATTCGGCGCCTCGACCATCAGCGTGTGCCCGGAGTCGGCGAGCACCCGCACATCGGCGCCCGCCAGCGCCTGTTGCAGTGCCCGGGTGCTGCGTGGCGGCGTCAGGCGATCGTCGTTGCCGAGCACCAGCAGTGCCGGGCAGCGCACCGCGGCTGCACGCTCCAGACCCTCCACGAACGCGTTGCAGGCATTCATGTCGGCGTGCAGCACGCCGGGGCGCGAGCGTTCGAACAGGCGCAGCGTGGCCCCGATCATCCAGATGCCGGGATTGCTGTTGCCGCCGTACTGGTGGCGCTTGCTGTAACCCCATTGGGTCAGCATGTCGAAGGCGGCGTGCCGATCGGCCCGCGAGTCCTCGAGTAGCGCCTCGGAGACCGGCATCGGCACGGTGGTGCCGACCATCGCCAGCGCCGTGATACGCCCGGGGTAACGCGCCGCGCAATCGAGCGCCACCAGGCTGCCCATGCTGTGTCCCGCCAATGCAATCTTTTCGAGACCCAGCGCATCCAGCAATTCGACGACCCAATCCGCCATCGCCGCAACCGATTCCCTGCCCGGCCCCGAAGATCGTCCGTGACCCGGAAGATCGGGCACGATCACGTTGCGTCCATGGCGGGCGAAATGCCGGGCCGCCAGCGTCCACACCGTGTGATCCAGGCCGGCGCCGTGCAGCAACAGCACACTGCGCTTGCCCTCATCCAGCGCACGCCCGGCGGTAAAGCAATAGGCCTCGTGCTCGCCAACGCGGATCTTCATGACGAGTGCTCCGTGCTGGCCTTGGCCGCTGCACGCATGCCCTGTTTCAGATCGTCGATCAGGTCCGCGGGATCCTCGAGCCCCACCGAAAGGCGAATCGTGCCGGGACCGATTCCGGCCGCCGCCAGCGCCTGCGCATCCATCCGATGGTGGGTGGTGCTGGCCGGATGGATGACCAGCGATTTCGCATCGCCCACGTTGGCCAGATGCGAGAACAGATCAAGCGCATCGACGAATGCGCTGCCCGCTGCCCTGCCCCCCTTGATCTCGAAACTGAAAACCGCGCCACAGCCGCGCGGCAACAAGCGGCTCGCCAGGGCGTGATCGGGATGGCCCTCGAGTTCCGGGTAGCCGATCGACTCGACCTGTTCGTGGCCGGCAAGGAAAATCACCACCCGGCGCGTGTTGTCGACATGGCGCTGCATGCGCAAGCCCAGGGTTTCGATGCCCTGCAGAATGTGAAACGCCGAAGTCGGACTCATGCAGGCCCCGAAATCGCGCATGCCTTCCTTGCGCGCCCGGGTAATGAAGGCGGCAGGGCCGAATTCCTCGCTGAACACCAGTCCGTGAAACCCGGCATAGGGCTCGCTCAGGGTAGGAAATTTGCCACTCGCATCCCAGTCGAAGGAGCCTCCGTCGACCAGCAGCCCGCCGATCACGATGCCGTGACCACTGAGGAACTTGGTCGCCGAATGGATCACCAGGTCGGCGCCGAGTTGCAGCGGTTGCATCAGGTACGGCGTGGTAAAGGTCGCATCGACCAGCAACGGCAGCCCGGCCTGGTGCGCAACCGCGGCAACGGCCGGCACGTCGAGCACTTCGAGACCCGGATTGCCGAGCGTCTCGGCAAACACCAGCCGTGTCTCGGGGCGGATTGCCGCACCAAAGGCCTCCGGGTCACGCGCATCGACAAAAGTGGTTTCGATCCCAAAACGCGGCAAGGTGTAGGCGAGCAGATTGTGCGAGCCGCCGTAGAGCGAACGCGCCGCCACGATATGCGACCCGGCACCCATCAGCGTCACAATCGCCAGATGCAACGCGGCCTGGCCGCTGGCGGTCGCGATCGCACCGATACCGCCCTCCAGCGCGGCAATACGCTCCTCGAGCACCGCGTTGGTGGGATTGCTCAGCCGCGAATAGACATGACCGGTGCGCTCGATATTGAACAGCGAGGCGGCCTGGTCCGAGTCGCGAAAAACGAAGGAGGCGCTCTGGTAGATGGGGGTCGCGCGGGCGCCGGTTGCCGGATCGGGCTGTGCGCCCGCGTGCAGCGTCAGCGTGTCGAATGCCGGGTATTTTATGCCTGCCATGAGTTTCTCCTGATCGGGCGCGCAGCATAACCGCAACGCCGTGGGCGGAAAACCGCGCCGCTCAGGCTGGCCAGATGCAGGGCGAATGGCTGGCGTGCATGCAATACTCGACCGCAGGCGCTACTTCGGTTTGCCGGGCAGGATACCCATCTGCTTGCAGATGATCGACAGCATCACCTCGTCGGCACCGCCGCCGATCGAGGTCAACCGCGTATCCCGGTAGGCGCGCGCGATCGGGTTGTCCCACATGAAACCCATGCCGCCCCAGTACTGCAGGCAGGCATCGGTGAGTTCGCGGCTGAGACGACCGGCCTTGAGCTTTGCCATCGAGGCCTTCATGGTCACGTCCTCGCCGTTGATATAGCCCTCGACCGCATCGTAGGTCAGTGCGCGCAGTGCCTCGACCTCGGACTGCAGTTCGGCAAGACGGAAATGCACCACCTGGTTGTCGAGGATGGATCTGCCGAAAGCCTGGCGCTCGCGGGCATACTCGATGGTGGCGTTGATGCAGCTCTCGAGCCCCTTGAGTCCACCCGCGGCCGCATACAGGCGCTCTTCCTGGAACTGCAGCATCTGGTAGAAAAAGCCGGCTCCCTCGTCACCGATGCGATAGCGCTGCGGCACGCGCACATTGTCCAGAAACACCTGTGCGGTATCCGAGGAGCGCATGCCGAGCTTGTTCAGCCGCTCCGAAAACGAGACCCCGGGGATATTGGTCGGCACCACGATCAGGGACTTGTTCGAATGCGGCTTGCCCTCGCCGGTGTTGGCCAGCAGACACAGGAAATCGGCCTGGGTCGAGCTGGTGATCCACATCTTGCTGCCATTGATGAGGTAATCATCGCCATCCCGGGTGGCACGGGTCGTGATGGCCGCCACATCGGAGCCTGCGCCTGGTTCGCTGACCGCGATCGAGGCCACGTATTCGCCGGCGATCGCCGGTGCGAGAAACTCGCGGCGCAACTCGTCGCTGCCGAATTTCGCCAGCGCAGGCGTGGCCATATCGGTCTGCACCCCGATCGCCATGCCGACGCCACCGCATTGAACGCGTCCGAGTTCCTCGGAAAACACGATCTGGTAGCTGTAATCGAGGCCGAGTCCGCCGAATTCGGGCGGCTTGCTGATGCCCAGCAAACCGAGCTCGCCCATCTTGCGGAACAATTCGTGGGCCGGAAAGATACCCGCGGCTTCCCATTCCTCGGCGTAGGGATTGATCTCGCTGTCGATGAATTTCGCCGTGGTCGCGCGCAGTGCGCGGTGCTCGTCGCTGAATCGCATGTCTGCTCCTGAACTGTCCGATGATGAAAGAAAAACCAGGGTCAGAGACCAAACTGGCGCGCGGCCAGATCGCGCATGATTTCCTCCGACCCGCCGCCGATCGCGTTTACCCGCACTTCGCGATAGATCCGCTCGACACGGTTGCCACGCATGTAGCCCGCGCCACCGAGCACCTGCATGGCCTCGCGGGCGCAGAACTCCATGGTTTCGCTGGCCTGCACCTTGAGCAGCGCGATATCGCCGGGCTGCGGATTGCCATCGACGATCTGGCGCGAGCACAACTGGATATAGGCCTGGGTGGCGTTGATGCGCTGTTTCATCTGCGCGATCTTGTGCCGGATCACCTGGTGATCGGCCAGCCGTTTGCCGAAGGTCCGGCGCTCGCGTGCCCAGTTCACCGCTTCCTCGAGACACACCCGGGCGAAGGCCTCCATTCCGACCGCCATCGCCATGCGCTCGTTGTTGAAGTTCGCCATGATCACCAGGAACCCGGAATTCTCGGTCCCGATCAGGTTGCCCGCGGGAACCCGCACCTCATCGAAATAGATCGTCGCGGTATCCGAACACCACCAGCCCTGCTTGCGTGCGAGCGGTGTACGCGACACACCGTCGCAATCCGCGGGAACCAGCAACACCGATACACCGCGCGCGCCTTCGCCACCGGTACGCACCGCGGTGGTGAACCAGTTCGCGCCCATACCGCCCGAAATGAAGGTCTTGGAGCCGTCCACGACATAATGATCGCCGTCACGGCGCGCGGTGGTACGGATGCTCGCCACGTCGGAGCCGCCCGAGGGTTCGGTGATGGCCAGCGAAATACGCTTCTGACCGCGCATGATCGGCGGGATCACCTGCTGCTTTATCGCGGCCGAGGCGAAATTCACCACCGGCGGCAGGCCGATCCCGTGCACCAGCAGGGTACTGTTGATGCCGCCGAGGCTGGTGCGCGCCAGTTCCTCGGCCACGATGTTCTGGTGGTAGATATCGATTCCCTCGGATATGCCGCCGTATTCCTCGGGATAGCCCAGTTGCAGCAGACCAATGGCGGCGGCCTTTGCCCACAGCGCATCCGGTATCGTGCAAGCCTCGTCCCAGGCATCGACGTGCGGCATGATCTCGGCATCGACAAAGCGGCGCAATTGCGTGCGCCACTCCTCGTGATCCGCCCGCAGATTCGGGTCGGGGAGTCGTGCAGTGTCGAAGTCCAGGGACATGGCGTATTCCTGAGTCGTGTGTTGCTGGCGCGCAAAGCGCTCATCCCCACGGTAAATTACCGGATATCTTTTTTCAATTCGCAGAACAAGCGCTCAATTGCCTCAGCAGTCGAACGGGGCGTTCGCCGCGACCCTCCAGCCTGAATCAAGAGGAGATTCAACCGTTCAATATCGTGTCTTGCCGGTCACGGGATCATGCCGAGATCGGAGCCGGATGTTGCGCAACACGCGACATCGATGTGCGGGTGGCGCAACCGCGGTGGCGCGCGCCGCCCGAACACTCTCAACGCGCAAGCAGGGAGGCGATCCGCAGGCGCAACTCCGGCAGCAGTTGCTGTTCGAATTCCGGATGACGCTGGAGCCAGGGCGTGTTGCGTGGCGAGGGGTGAGGCAGCGGGACATATCGCGGAGCGAACTCGCGCCATGCCGCCGTCGTTTCGGCGAGTGTTCGCTTGCGGCGGATGCCCAGAAAATGGCGCTGTGCATATAGCCCGACCAGCAGCGTCAGTTCGATATGCGGCAGCATGGCCAGCAGTTGGTTGAGCCACCGTTGCGCGCATTCAGGTCGTGGCGGCAGGTCGCCGCCATTGCCCCGGCCGGGGTAGCAATAACCCATCGGAATGATCGCGACCCGCGATTCATCATAAAACTCTTCGTTGCTCACGCCCATCCATGCGCGCAGACGGTCACCGCTCGGATCGTTCCAGGGAATGCCGGTCTCATGCACGCGCGCGCCTGGTGCCTGTCCGACGATCAGGATGCGAGCGGTTGCGGCGGCACGCAGCACCGGACGCGGGCCAAGCGGCAGGTGCGCTTCACATACACGGCAAGCGCGCACCGCGAGCAGCAGATCCTCCAGTGAAATGTACTTCACTTCTTGCAATATTCGCTTCTTCGCTATCCTGGTCGAATCCCGGGCATCCGGGGCATGCGCCTCAGCGCAGCCTGATTTTTACTTTGGGCGGATATTTCGCCATCGTCGCACCATGCACCGCCATCAGTGGCCCCAGTGCGTAGGCCGGCGCCCACGCTTTTTCGATCAACACCGTTTTGCGCTCGCGCGGATCGAGATAGAGGTTGTACATATACCCGCTCGGTGGCAGCAGCAGGTGCACGTTGTCGAGCCCGCCAAAGTCATGAACATTGCCGCTGCCCACCTCCATTTCGGACAGCGCCATCTTGTAGTACCGCCAGCGCACGCCTGCCATCATGTCCGCGTTGTAATAAAAAATCGCCTCACGCGCCGACTGGCCATTGTCGGCCAGCAGGAAGCCACTCTGGTCGATCCCATCGATATAGCGATCCGCCGGGATCACCTTTTGCGCATCCACTCCTGCCAGCGACAGCGAGGTGTTGAACATGTCGCTCAGGTCGAACAGCCCGTCGGAAACGCGCCCGCCCTTGATCATCCCGGGCCACCAGAACAGCCCCGGCACGCGTACCCCGCCTTCCGTGGTCATTCCCTTGGCCCCGCGAAACGGGGTTACCCCGGAGTCGGGATAGCTGTCTTCTTCCGGTCCATTGTCCGAGGTGAAGAATACGAGCGTATTGTCGGCAACCTTCAACTCCTCCAGCAGCCCCGTCAGCCGCCCGACGATGTCGTCGACCTCGATCACGCTGTCGCGGTACACATCCTTTGTGGCCGAGCGCCCCACAAAGGCCCTGGACGGCATGTTGAAATAGTGAAGCTTCGCGAAATTATGCGACAAGTAGAAGGGCTTGCCCTCCTTTACCGCGCGCCGGATGAAGTCTTCGGAGAATTCAGCGAATTTCTGGTCGAGATCGCGACTATTCTCCCAGTTGATCGTTCCCAGCGCCTTGCCCCCGCCCGCCTTGGTCGCCCGCCACAAGGTCCGGTCGCCCGGCATCGAATGGAGTTCCGCCAGCAATTCAGGATCATTCGCCACATCGGTCGCACTCGGATGCTCCTCCTGATAGGCGTTGAGCACTCCAAGGAAGCCCTCGAATTCATCGAATCCGACCTGCCACGGACGCGAACCGTCTTTCTCTCCCAGATGCCATTTGCCCGAGAGCGCGCTGCGATATCCGGCGGCCGAGAGCAGCTTCGCCGCCAGGATCTCGCCTGAAATATCCGCCTTGTCGTTGAGCAGGGAAGGCATCAGCAGGCCTGAGCGCACCGGCAAGCGCCCCGTGTTGAGTGCCGCCCGCGTCGGTGTGCAGCTTGGTTGTGCATACGCGGAGGTGAGCTTCAGTCCTTCGCGCGCCAGGCGGTCGATATGCGGCGTCGGCGCGCCGAGCGACTCACCACCGCCATAGGCTCCCGTATCGCCGTAGCCCATATCATCGACTACGAGGAACAGGATATTGGGCGCCCGCCCCGTTCGCCTGCGCAATTCATCGAGCTTTGCTTTCACCGCGCGCGCTTGTTCGCGATGGACCAGCGCCGGCTCGAAATTCTCCGCAAAGCGCTCCGCTTTCAGCAAGGGAGACGCTCGGCTCATCGACCCCGGCGTCAGTGCGGCAGGGACGGACATCTGCGCCACCGCCGCACCAGCAGTCAACAGCAAGAGCAGAGCGAGCAATAGTTTCATCCTTGTTCTCCTGTACACATTGATTGCATCTCAATCGATCTGGGGCGAAGAGAGACGCGCGTGGCTGGCGCCATCGACCGGAATCACCGCCCCCGTGAGGTAGGCGGCACGCTCGCTGGCAAGAAACACTGCGGTTTGCGCAATATCCTCCGGCGTTCCCATCCTGCCGGCTGGAATCTGCTGCGCGAAGCGTGCCGCTCCGTTGTCAAAACCGCTCAGCCAGGCACGCATGCCGGGTGTATCCATCGCACCCGGCGCGATCGCATTGGCACGAATGCCGCGCGAACCGAACTCGACGGCAATGCTCTTCATGAGGCTCACCACCGCGGCCTTGGCGGCACCGTAGATCGTGAGTCCGGTCGCATGATTCAGGCCAGCCCCTGAAGAGGTCGCGAGAAAGCAACCCCTGCCCTGCTCGAGCATCAGCGGCAGCGCCGCGTGAACGCAGTAGAAAACCGCATCGAAATTGAGTGCCATGAGCTGGCGATAATCCTGCAGGCTCTGCTGCTCGACAGGGGTGGGAGTGGCACCACCCGCATTGCTGAACATGATGTCGATGGACCCGAGTTCGGTGCGTGCGCGATCGACCATCGACTGCACCTGAGTCGCATTGGTCACGTCGGCGACGTGTGCAATCGCACGCCCCGCGGGCAATGATGCCAGCGCACTCTCCAGCGCCCCGGCGTTGATATCGACCGCAAGCACGCGCGCGCCCTCGGCGACGAATGCGCGGGTGCAAGCGAGCCCGATGCCACTGGCAGCACCCGTGATGATGACGACTTTGTTCTGCAACTCGAGATCCATCAGTAAAGCTCCGACAATGCTGTTTCCTGAGATATATCCAATACCGGGCCACAGTCTTCATCCAATTCCGAGCCGCTGCCCACGGGGCCAGTATAACTTGCTCATTGTGTACTAGACCGGCTCGGCGAAGCCACGTGCTTCACGCTTATCGCTTTGGGCTCTCGGCTGCGCACGAGTGGCGACATTCTCGTGCAAACGCCAGAATTCGTTGCCGGTCTCGACGCAACGACAATGGTGCGCGAGCCGGTCCTGGATCCGCACCCGTGAACTGGCATTCAAGCCGGTGGGCGGTTCCTCGCCAAGCGCCTGTATTCTCCCGCCGATACCCCTTTTGGGTTCGAACCTGGCCAAGGAGATCCCGAAGCCGCAGCGATCCGTCGTTGCGAGGACGCATTCCTGGTAGCGGCTGAGGAGTCCTCCGAGATGTGCGTCGATTTCCTTCTGACTGTAATCAAGCGCATCCAGGCAGACGCAACCACTCACATTTGCCCGCGCGAGTGCGGCATCCGCATCATCGACGTCAAAATACACGGTCAGGATGCCTTCACCATGGCTAACGAGAAATGCCGAAACGGCAGAGTCGTGAACTCTGTTGGGGCTGGCTGCTTGTGCGGGCGCGAACGATCATTGTCCGGGGGCGAAGGAACGCCTGCAGCGCGCACAGAAACATGGACCGCATGATGCTCTTCATCTCTCTTCATTAAAGAAATACCATTGGAGGCACACAAACACCGACCGGCACTCGATCAAGGCCAAAGCGCGCGCCGCTTTCGATGTCGGGAGTCGGTTATTCGGTCAGTTGTTGCGCGGCCGAAGCCAGGGATGCAGCAACGTTGGCGCGCCCATATTCCTGATGGCAGAGAGGCCAACACATGCACAAGATACTGCGCTGCATCGCCGGCACAATGATTCTACTCACCGCTGGGCTGGCGCAAGCACAGGACACCTCCGCAAACCTGCCACATGCCGATCCTGTGTTCACCGGAAAGATCAGCCGGTTCGGAAAGGACTCAATCGGTGCTTTTCCGAAGCGCGTCACGGCACCAGCGGATGCTCCAAACATCCTTCTGGTGATGACTGACGATGTCGGCTTTGGCGCGGCGAGCACTTTCGGCGGACCGATCCCGACGCCCAACCTCGATCGCCTGGCAGCCCACGGCCTGCGCTACAACCAGTTTCATACGACCGCCATGTGCTCGCCGACGCGCGCGGCGCTGTTGACCGGACGCAATCATCAGGCCGTCGGTAACGGCACGGTGATCGACGGCGCCACCGGCTATCCCGGCTATTGGGCGACCATTCCACACAGTGCCGCGACGGTGGCACGGGTGCTGCGCGACAATGGCTACAACACCGCGATGTTCGGCAAGCATCACAACGTGCCGGTTTGGGAGAGTTCGGCCGCAGGGCCGTTCACCCAGTGGCCGACTTCGCTGGGTTTCGAGTACTTCTATGGATTCATCGGTGGTGACGCCGACCAGTGGGACCCAGTGCTCTACCGCGGGACCGAACGTACCGAGATCGACCAGGCGGCGGCACCGCGTAATGCCAAGCTACTCGACGAACGCCTCGCCGATGACAGCATCCGCTGGATTCACAATCAGAAGGCCGCTGACCCGACCAAGCCGTTCTTCATCTACTACGCCAGCGGGATCGCACACGCGCCGCATCAAGCACCTGCCGACTGGATTGCCCGCTTCAAAGGCAGGTTTGACGAGGGCTGGGATCAAGTGCGTCAGGAGAGCATCGCACGACAGAAGCTGCGCGGAATCATTCCGCCGTCCACCACGCTGACGCCACGACCACCCGATATCAATGCCTGGGATTCACAGAACCGCGACCAGAAACGTATTTCAGCCCGTTTCATGGAAGTCTATGCGGCCATGCTGGCCTATCAGGATTTCCAGTTCGGTCGGGTCCTGGATGAACTGGAGCGAATGGGTGAACTCGACCACACCTTGGTGATCTTCATCGAAGGCGACAATGGCGGCAGTGGTGAGGGCAGCCTGCAGGGAACCACCAACGAGATCGGTATGCTGGCCAACGGCGTCACGGAGTCCACGTCCTGGTTGAGCAGCGTACTGAGGCTGATGGGCGGACCCAAGACCTACGATCTTTATCCTGTCGGTTGGGCATGGGCAATGAACACGCCATTCCAATGGACCAAACAGATCGGCTCGCATTTCGGCGGCACGCGCAACGGCATGGTCGTGGCATGGCCAGAGCACATCGAGGCGCATGGGGAGGTACGCTCCCAGTTTCACCATGTTGTCGACATTGCACCGACCCTGCTGGACGCGGTGGGACTGAAGACCCCGGCCATGGTCGACGGTGTCGAGCAGCAGAAGATCGACGGCGTCAGCCTCGCCTACACCTGGGAGCAGGCGAGCGCACCCAGCCGCCATACCAGCCAGTACTTCGAACTGAATGGCAATGCCGCGATGTATCGTGACGGCTGGATCGCCAGCACGACGCCACGGCGTACGCCTTGGGGTGGCTTGCGCGCACCGAATCTGGATGAGACCGACCTGCATTGGGAGCTCTACGATCTGCGAAATGACTATTCGCAGGCCCATGACCTGGCAACCAAGGAACCAAAGAAGCTGGCTGAGCTGGTCGATCTGTTCTGGCAGGAAGCAAAACACAACAACGTGCTGCCCATGATCCCGAACGCGCCGAACGTGCCCGTGGGATATCAGGCAAGCCTGGTGAACTACGGCTCACACCGCACCAACTGGATCTACTGGGGCCGCGACATCACGGTCGCTTACGACGCAGCGCCGCCCATGGCTGCGCGCTCTTTCAGTATCACGGCGGAGGTTACGATCCCGCAAGGCGGCGGGAATGGTGTATTGGTCGCCAATGGTAGCTGGTTTGGCGGGTGGGTCTTCTATTTGAAGGATGGCCGGCCAGTGGCACACGAAGCGTTCTCGGAGCAGCCCAAGGACCAGTTCCATGTCGAGGCGGACACCGTGATTCCAGCGGGCAAGGCCACGATCCGTTTCGATTTCGACTTTGACGGTGGCGGGCCGGGAGGGGGTGGAACCATGCGCATCCTGGTCGACGGAAAGCAGGTTGCGAACGGCCGAATCGAGCGCACCATTGTACTGCGTGCCGGTCTGGGTGAGACCTTCGACATTGGCTACGATACAGGTGCACCTGTGATCGAGGACTACACGAAGGATGGGCGCTTCACCGGTGACATCGACAAGGTAACGGTTGAGTTGGGCCAGCCGGGCAAGCCCGGCTCGGTATACGCCGCCAAGGACAACTAGACGGTCAGTTGCCGCATCGAGACGCGAAAAATGCCGGGGCTGCCGGAGGGAACCGTCGCTGGGGTGCTGTTTCTGACCCCGGACGAGGCGAACCAACTATTGCACAAGGCCCGAGTTTTCCGTCGACAGAGCCAGAAATGCAGGGCTGTGCATGGATCGTCCGCCGGGATCCTGGTCAGGTCCATGCTCAGAGCGCGTTCACACCATCGCTGATGAACTCCACCAACGCACTCACCTGCTCCTGCGGAGTCAGCGGTGTCGCATTGAGCGCTTCCTGCCACGGCTGACCCGGGCGTCCGATGTCGCCCAGCGTGGCGTGAATGACGTTCATGATCATGCCCAGGTACCATTCGATCAGCGGCCGGGACGCGCCGGGAGCAACATCGTGCAGCATTTCAAGAATCGGCACATCAATGTATCTGTCAGACACCTGTGAGCGTAAGGGGTTATGTTCCTGGTGCAACTTCGCCAGGCAGCGCAGGAAGCGCCGGCCCGCAGCTTGTCGGTCGATGGCGAGCTTCGCCAGTGGCAGGCACAGGATCTCCACGATGTCGCGATGCTGCGGCGCTCGACCTGAAGCGAGCAATGCGTCGTACATACGCCGTCGATCGGCGTTGATCGACGGCAACCAGCGTTCCAGAATGGCTTTCACGAGCATATCCCGCCCGCCGAAGTGGTAGTGCAGTACGCCTTGGCTGATGCCCGCGGTGCGGTTTATGTCGCGCAGCGACACGGCGCCGACACCACGTTCGCCGAACAGTCGCTCGGCGGTATCAAGAATCCGCTTGCGCGTTCGCGCCGACGGGTCGGTTCGGGGGCGTGGCGGCATGCGCTGCTCCTACAGCAGCTCAACGACGACGCGCTCGATCACGCCGGTAAAGGGATATGGCGCACGGTAATCGGCCGGCGATGAGCCGGTATCCAGGCCGATATCGAAGGTCTCATCGATCGAGTACATCGTGGCGGTACGCCTTAACGTTGCACTCGCTGCTTCCTTGCCGTCCACGCTGAGCCGCGTGGTGCCGCCGGGCACCAGGCCTGCACCCGTGGTGGCAAACTCGTAACGCAGCACGTGCTCACCGGGCTCGAGTGGCGCCTTGCCGCGCAGCGTGATTTCCTCGGCGTCGAAGATACGCAGGCGATAGACCGGTACACCTGCATCGTCCAGGTACAGCGACCAGCCGGCACTGCGTCCGCCCAGGGTGGCCAGCACACCGTGCGCACCGCCCTCGGGCACCCGGATGTGGGCTTCGATGACGTGAGACCGTGTCTTCGTGTTCGGCGCCTCCTTCTCGGCAATGCCGATGGTGCCGGGCCGGTACTCGAAGTGGGTGCGCCCGGCGGCGAGATTGGGAAACTGCGTGTTCTCGCGGGTAGGGTTGTGCAGCACCACGTTGTTGGCAGCGGCCTGGATATCGAAGAGCTGCTGCAGTTCGCGCAGCTTGCCGGGTTCGCGCGCCGCGAGGTCACGACCCTGACTGAAGTCGGTGCGCAGATCATAGAGCTCCCAGCGGTCGGCGGCGAAATCCGTGTTGCGCGGTGCGCTGATCACGTTCCAGGGCACACGACCCCGGAATGCGGAGGCCATCCAGCCGTCGTGGTAGATCGCGCGGTTGCCGTAAACCTCGAAATACTGCGTGGTGTGGCGCTCGGCAGCCTTCGCGTCGGCGAAAGTGTACGCGAGGCTCGTACCGTCCATCGGGCGCTGCGCCACGCCGTTCACGCTCGCGGGCGCCTCGATGCCGGTGAGTTCGAGGATCGTCGGCACGATATCGTTCACGTGAGCGAACTGCTGGCGCAGACCGCCGTGGTCACGGATGCGCGCCGGCCACGTCATGACCATGGGGTTGCGTGTACCGCCAAGATGCGAGGCTACCTGCTTGGTCCACTGGAACGGGGTATCGGTGGCCCAGGCCCAGCCGGAGTTGTAATGCGCGTAGCTGTTCTCGCCAAGAAGCGCCTGGGGATCGTCGGCAAAGCTCGCCAGGTTCGACTGCAGTCCCTGCAGATCGCCCAGGTAATTGCTGCTGCCGAGCAATCCGCCCTCGGCGCTGGCGCCGTTGTCGCCGACGATATAGACGAACAAGGTGTTGTCATACTGTCCCATTTCCTTCAGCGCATCGCGCAGCCGGCCGACCTGCGCGTCCGTGTGTGCGAGAAACGCGGCATAGAGCTCCATCAGGCGCGCCGAGGTGCGCTTCTGCTTCGGAGTCAGCGAATCCCAGGCCGGCAGCTCGGCGGGTCGCGGCGTCAGCAGAGCGTCGCGCGGGATCACGCCAGCCTTCTTCTGGCGCGCGAAGGTTTCCTCGCGCAGGCGATCCCAGCCCTGGTCAAACTTGCCACGGTAGCGCTCGGCCCAGGTTGCAGGCGGCTGCAGCGGGGCGTGGGTGGCGCCAGGTGCGAAGTACACGAAGAAGGGGCGTGCCGGATCCACCGAACGCTGCATCTGCATCCACGAGATGGCGTGCTCGGCGATGTCCTCGGTGAGGTGGTAACCCGCTTGCCGTTCACGCACCACGGGGGTGGTGCCGTCATAGAGCGTGGGCTCGTATTGATCCGCCTCGCCACCGAGGAAACCATGGAACGTGTCGAAGCCCACACCGGTCGGCCAGTGCGTGAACGGGCCGGATTGGGTGGCTTCCCAGTCCGGCACCAGGTGCCACTTGCCCCAGGCCGAGGTCGCGTAGCCGTTCTGGCCGAGCACGCGCGCGATGGTGGCGCTATCGTCGCGCAGCACGCCGCGATACCCCGGGTAGGTGGTCGCGCTGTTCATCACGGTGCCCACACCCGCGGCGTGTGAATTGCGTCCCGTGAGCAGCGCGGCGCGCGTCGGCGAGCAGATCGCCGTGGTGTGGAAACGGTTGTAG
Source organism: Gammaproteobacteria bacterium (assembly GCA_016705365.1). NCBI lineage: Bacteria > Pseudomonadati > Pseudomonadota > Gammaproteobacteria > Gammaproteobacteria bacterium. Next base: position 251,078 of record JADIYI010000002.1, read on the forward strand.
CGAAGGCCATCATTGGCCAGTTGCTCCAGCGCCGGCGTTGCGACCGGGCCGCCGAAGGTGCTGGTGGCGCCGAAGCCCACGTCATCGAGCAGCACCACCACGATATTCGGCGCGCCGGCCGGTGGCAGTTGGCGCGTCACTACCGGCGCGGCTTGCGGTTGTGTCGCTGGCGTCGCATCTGCCGCGATGAGCGGCTGCGCGATACCCAGTGCAGCGACCAGCGCAAAAAATTGGCGGCCACATTTTCGTAGGTTGACTCCTGAGGTACGCATGGTATCGGTCTCTCGCAATGGGTCGATTCAGGGTTGCGGACGAGTACCGTAAACGACTTTGTCATGTTCTTGCAACAAAGCATATGGTTTGAGCACTTGATGAATAAAACACCTGGCGCTAGAATCTCGCACGGCTCTGCGGCCGCGTCCCGATTACGCCAGTGGTGAACCTGACGAAACACAACAAATTGCGCGGCATGAACGCGACTTCACACACGTGATAACAGGAGCATCCTCGATGACTACGTACTCATACTCTCATTGCGTGGCACGCAAGCCACTCGCCGGCGCCATGTCCTGCGCATTTGCACTCGGCTTGATATCGACGCTTCATACCACCGTGACATATGCGCAGGGCGCCGTGATCGAAGAGATGGTCGTGACCGCGCAGAAGCGCGAACAGAACCTTCAGGATGTACCCATCTCGATCACCGCCATTTCCGGCGAGCAGCTGGAGGCGCGCGGAATCGAGGGACTCGAGTCGTTGTCCAGTCTCGCACCCAATCTGCAGGTCAACAGGGCGCCGGGCAACAGCCTGACGTCGCAGGTATCCATTCGCGGTAGCGTCACTGGCCAGACCGCGATCTATGTGGATCCCGCCGTCGGCATGTATGTGGACGGGGTCTACATCGGCAAGGCTCAGGGGAGTATGTTCGATTTGCTCGACCTGGAGCGGGTAGAAGTGTTGCGCGGTCCGCAGGGAACCCTGTTCGGGCGCAACACGTTGGGCGGTGCCATCAGTTTCATCACGCGCAAGCCTACGGGCGAGTGGGACGGTTCGGCATCCGTGGATATCGGCAACAATAACAGCCATATCGAAAAGCTGTCTCTGGATCTGCCGAAGTGGGGAATTGCCAGTGTCAATCTCTCCGCACGCAACGAGGAAGCGGGCGGCTGGATGTCGAATCGTAACGGCAAGGACGAAGGCAGCACGGACCGGCAATCGTTTCGTGGCGCGCTCCGTCTCGATCTCAGCAGTGCACTGACGCTCGATTACGCCTACGACTATTCAACCATCGATGAAACCCAGACACCCAGCACTCTTTACAGCACAAGCGGCAGTGTCGGCTCGATCAGCGATCTGGGCAACATCCTGCTGGGCACGGGCACGCGTTTGGGCATCCCGTCGCTGGTCCAGTCCGGCAATTTCCTGCTTGCAGCAGAGCCCCAGATGGCACCTTACGTCAGTCGGAGCCGACCTGGATCGATGGCAAGCGATACCTCCAACGAGAATGTCCAGAGGCTGAATGTGGACGGTCAGGCGCTCACGCTCAGCTATGAACTGAACGAGACCAACACCCTGAAGTACATCGGATCGATTCGCAATATGTGGGTGAAAGATCGGGTCGATATGGAGGGCACGCCAGTCGAGTTAGTGAAAACCGGGCGTAACAGTCATCTCGACTCCAGTTCCCACGAGATTCAATGGATCGGTGAGGCAGGGCGTCTCAATTATGTGGGAGGCCTGTACTATTACGAGGAAGACGGCATCAATGTCGGTGGTCAGTTGATCATGCTGAGCCCCCCACCGGCCAACGCCAAGTATGTGGCCTACAAGGTGGGTGACACGGCGAAGGCGGTTTTCGGTCAGTTGGACTACGCGTTGACCGACGCACTGACACTGACTGCGGGGCTACGCTGGACTACGGAAGAGCGCCGCAACAACTCGGCGCAGTTCGCCACCATGGGCTATCGCGGGCCAATTATCGCAACGATCCTGCCATGGACCAAGGCTGACGAGAGCTGGGACGCCACCACGCCTGTTTTTGCGGCAACTTACGCTTTCAACGACGACCTGACGCTCTATGCGCGCTTTGCCAAGGGGTTCCGCGCTGGTGGATTCTCGGGTGAAGTACCCACGGTGGCGGGTGTGACCACTCCAGTGGATCCAGAGGAGTCCACCACCTACGAGTTGGGATTCAAGTCGACTCTGGCAGACGGTATCGCGCAGTTCAATGCCGCCGTGTTTCGCAACGAGATCACCGACATGCAGCTTTCGAGACTGCTGGCGGGGAGTACAGCTTCAATACTGAGCAATGCAGGTGAAGCGACCATGCAGGGGGTCGAACTCGAGGGCGTGGTGCTGCTGGGCGAAAACTGGAAACTGCAAGGCAGCTACGGTTATCTGCACGGCGAATTCGACGAGTACATGGACTATCCGTATAACGCAGCCACGGCAGCGCTGGCTGGTGTCAGCATGTCCACGCTTATCAATACCGGTGATAACCGCGTATTCCCCTATGCTCCCGAGCACACGCTGAACCTGGTGCTCGACGGGAAACTGCTCGATACCGAGTGGGGTCAATTGCGTGGCTTGCTCGAGTACCAGTACTCCGCAGATTTCTATGCCTACGCCAGCAACAAGTCGCTGACGGTGGCCGATGCCGGCGCCGGCACCCTTGCCAGGCTCAACGAGATCCCGGGTGTGGAGCGGATCAACGCGCGGCTGACGTTGGCTGATATGCGTGTCGGCGGACCCGGCGCAGCGAATGTCTCACTGTGGGTCCGAAATCTCGCTGATTCGAAGCAGCTCGCGAATCCGATCGACTTCAGCTACTTCCAGAACGCCACCTGGGTGGTACCTCGCACCTACGGCGTGAACTTCGACTACAAGTGGTGAGGCAACCGTCGCTTGACGACGATGGCAGTAACGGGAGATAAAAGATGATCGTCCAGGCTTTGGTGGAGACCGCATGGCCGCTTGCGCGCCGGCGAAAGTGCGAGAGAGATCATCCGATCGCACGTTGCCTTGCGACATTACTGCTTGCGGCGGTGTCCGCGGTGGCGGTAGCGCAACCGAACGTGCTCCCGCCACCGGCTGAACCTTTTACCGGCAAGATCGGCGTCACGTACGCCGATTCCACCCCGGCGTTCCCCACACCGGTCAAGGCGCCGGCGGGCGCGCCGAATGTCGTGCTCATCATGACCGACGATGTCGGCTTCGGTGCGGCCAGCACCTTCGGCGGGCCGATCCCGACGCCGAATCTCGATCAGCTGGCGGAGCAGGGTCTCAGCTACAACCGCTTTCACACCACCGCGATGTGCTCACCAACGCGCGCAGCGCTGCTGACCGGGCGCAATCACCATGCGGTCGGCAACGGCATCGTGGCGAACCTTTCGACCGGATTTCCCGGTTACGACAACCTGCTGCCAAAGAGCGCGGCGACCATTGCCGAGGTACTGCGCCAGAACGGCTACAACACCGCAATGTTCGGCAAGCATCACAATGCACCGGAATGGCAGGTGTCCGCGGCGGGCCCCTTCGACCTCTGGCCCACGGGCCTCGGCTTCGAGTATTTTTTCGGCTTCATGGCGGCCGAGACGAACCAGTACACGCCCGCGCTCTATCGCGGCATCACCCCGCTCCCGACGCTGAAAGAAGGCGTGCTCGACAAGGCGCTGGCGAACGATGCGATCGACTGGTTGCACCAGCATAACGCAGCCGCACCCGACAAGCCTTTCTTCATGTATTACGCGACCGGCACCGCACATGCGCCCCTACAGGCGCCCGCCGACTGGATCGCGAAGTTTCGCGGGCGATTCGACGCGGGCTATGACCAGGTGCGTGCCGATACCGTCGCGCGGCAGAAAAAGCTTGGGATCATACCCGCCGATGCGGTCAACACGCCGCGACCTGAACAGATCGCCGCCTGGAAAGATCTGACGCCCGCACAGCGGCGCATCAACGCGCGCATGATGGAAGTCTACGCCGCGATGCTCGCCTACCAGGATGCGCAGGTTGGCCGCTTGCTCGACGAGATCGAACGCATGAGGTTGCGCGACAACACACTGGTGATCTTCATCGAGGGCGACAACGGCGCGTCCGCGGAAGCGGGTGCGCACGGCAGCATGAACCCGATGTCGAACTTCGCCAACGGTACGCAGGAGGACGAGAAAGTCCTTCTTGCCAACCTGGACAAGCTTGGCGGACCGGACGCCGTGCCGAACTTCGGTTACGGCTGGACCTGGGCAACCAACGCGCCGTTCCGGCTCGCCAAGCAGTATGCCTCGCATCTGGGGGGCACCCGCAACGGCATGGTGGTGTCGTGGCCGCAGCGCATCAAGGCGCGCGGTATTCGTTCGCAGTTCAGCCATGTCACCGATATCGCGCCGACCATATTCGAGCTGGCCGGGATCACGGCTCCCGAGATGGTGAACGGCGTGAAGCAGCAGCCGATCGACGGTGTCAGCCTCGCGTACAGCTTCGATTTGCCCGCGGCGCCGGAGCGTCATCGCACGCAGTATTTTGAAATGATGGGTAACCGCGCGATCTATCACGATGGCTGGATGGCGAGCACCACGCCAGCCTACTTGCCATGGATTGCATCCCGCAAAGCCGTATTGCCCAGCGATTACGCATGGGAACTCTACGATCTGCGCACGGATTTCTCGCAGGCGCATGATCTGGCGTCGACGCAGCCGCAGAAGCTGGCGCAGATGCAGGCATTGTTCATGGAAGAGGCCCGGCACAACCAGGTTTTACCGCTCGACAACCGTCTGACGATGGAGCGCTTTCTGGCCGCTGCAAGCCAGCAGCGCAACGCGCGCAGCTACACCTACTGGGGTGCCGGCGTCAGCGTGCCCGCCGTCAGTGCCGCACCGATCCTGAACCACTCCTTCACGGTCACCGCCAATATCGAGGTGCCCGAGGAGGCCCATGGTGTGATCATGGCGCTGGGCAGCAAGTTCGGCGGCTGGAGCTTCTTCATAAACGATGGTACGCCGGTTGCGCTGATGGCGGCCTCGCAACTCGATGGCGATCAGTCGCGCGTGGCGGCCAGTGCCAAGCTGCCAGAGGGCAAATCAGTGCTGCGCTACCGCTTCGTATCCGATGGCGGCAGTAACGCCGGTGGCGAGATGCAAATCAGTGCTGACGACAAGGAGATCGGGCGTGGACGTATCCTCCGCACGATCTCCAAGCTCCCCGAGATGACCGACACCATGGACATCGGCTTCGATGCAGACACACCAGTGAGTGCCGAGTATCACGATGGGGGCAGGTTCAACGGAACCGTGAAGCGGGTGGATATCACGATCGATCGTTGAGCCGGATGCTGCCACGGGCCGTTAAAAGATCACCACGGTGCGAATGCAATCGCCTTGGCGCATCAGTTCAAACCCCCGATTGATATCGGCAAGCGGCAGACGATGTGTGATCAGGCGTTCGAGATCCAGCCGTCCCGCCAGATATTCATCCAGCAGTCGCGGCAGCTGACTGCGGGTTTTGACGTTACCCAGAAACGAACCCTTCCAGGTTCTGCCAAGCAGCAGAGTAAAGGGATCGGCATGCAGCTCGGCGCCGTCCGGGGCGATACCTACAACCACGGAAACGCCCCATCCCGGGCGGGTGCAGTCCAGCGCCTGGCGCATGAGATCGGTGCTGCCGACACATTCGAAGCTGTAGTCGACGCCACCGTCGGTCATGGCCCGCAGTCTTGCCACCAGATCGTCTCCTGGCTGCGCGGGATCGATGTAATCCGTCACCCCGAACCGACGCGCCATGGGCTCTCGTCGCGGATTCGTGTCGATGCCGATGATCCGTGATGCGCCGGCCAGTCTCGCGCCCTGCACCACATTGAGGCCAATGCCTCCCAGGCCGAAAATGGCGGCCGTTGCACCCGCTTCCATCCTTGCCGTGTACCGTACGGCCCCGACGCCGGTGCTCACCCCGCAGCCCACATAACAGGCAATATCAAACGGAATTTCCTTGGGAATGCGGGCTACATTGATGGCTTTGAGCACCATGTGATTGGCGAATGTGCCGAGTCCGGCGTAGGCGGGAATGGGCTCTCCATCGAGGAGGAAATGTGAATCTCCCTTGCCGATGGTCGGAAGAAAGACTGCGCAAAGATTGGTTTTGCCGGAAAGGCAGTTACGACATACGCCGCACTCTGCAATCGACAGCGGTATCACATGATCGCCAACCCGGAGGTCGGACACCGCGCGGCCACACTCTAGTACCACGCCAGCGCCCTCGTGACCCAGTACCACCGGAAACAGGTAAGGCGTACTGTTGCCGGTCATTTGATGCAGATCCGAGTGGCACAAGCCACTGGCCCGAATCTCGACCAATACCTCGTCCGGGCCGGGCGGCGTCAGCTGCAGTGTGCGCAACTGCAACGGTGCACCCGCCTCGATGCAGACCGCCGCGCGCGTTTCGCGCATCACGCTTTTGCCCACGGCGGGCTGCTGCGAGGGGGGTAGCGCCGGATCACCATTTGCGCTGCTCCTTCAGATAATCCAGCAGCTGGCGCAAGGCAGCCGGCATGTGCCGGTTGCGCACATAGTAGACATTGAAACCCGGCAGGGAGCTCACTTCGTCCTGCAATAACGGCAGCAGCATGCCGTTGTCGAGATACGGCTGTACGTCAGCCAGCAGCATGCAGCCGATCCCGCCGCCATGGAGCAGACTTTGCAGCAGCACGACATCGTCGTTGATGGAGAAATTACCCGAGGGTATGAAATCGAATCGCCGCGGGCCGTCCTGAAGGTGCCACGGGAACAACTGACCGGTGGTGGGATGGACCACGCGCAGGCAGTTGTGGTCGCGCAGATCATCGGTGGTCAGCGGCTCGCCATATCGCCGCAGGTAATCGGGTGAGGCCACAATGCTGAGCGGCAGGTCCGGCGTCAGCGGGAGCGCCACCATATCCTTTTCCAGCAGGCTTCCGATACGCACGCCCGCATCGAATCCACGCGCCACGATATCGGTGATCGTATCGTCTACCGTCAGTTCCAACTCGATGTTGCGGTGCTGATGACAGAATTCGCTGAGCGCTGGCACCAGTGCCAGCCGCGCCGCTGCGCGCGAGGCCACCAGGCGCAGACGGCCGGTATCCATATTGCTGACCTGATGCAGCGACTGTGCGAGATCCTGCAGCAGCGGCTGAACACGGGCTAGCAGCAACTCGCCCGCATGAGTCAGCCTGACACTGCGCGTGGTGCGATTGAGCAGGCGTACATCCAGCCTGTCCTCCAGCGCCCGAACCGTCTGGCTCATAGTCGAAGGAGCCAGGCCCAGATGATTGGCCGCTTTACGAAAACTGCAACGCTCTGCCACTGCGACGAATGCCCGCAGCTGCGTAAACTCCGCTCCGCCCATTGTGTGGCTCAGCTGAACAACCTGTTTTGATTGTAACGGATTATCGATTACTCACAACTGGTCTATTCTGCGCCTCGTCATTGATGTGGACAACCAAATCCAGCGGACAGCAATGCCGGGAGAGACACACAGAATCCACCAGGCCTGCGTCGGGAATCATGGGCAGGATTGAACGCATGATCATCGTAAACCCACGGGCCACACGGATGCCCGGATTGTCATACCGCAGGAACGTCGCTTGATCATGATGCAACAGCAGCGGCTTGCGGGTTCCGATCTGATTGTGAGCCCCTTGTGCCTGGGCTCCAATCAGTTTGGCACCGCCCTGGATGATGCCGCAGCAGCGGCAATTCTGGACGCATTCATCTCCGCTGGTGGCAACTTCATCGACACCGCACGCTCCTACGGTGACTGGATTCCCGATGCGCCGCGCGGAGCGAGTGAACGCACGCTCGGTCGTCTGTTGGCCTGTCGTGACCGCACGAGCCTGGTCATCGCAACCAAAGGATGTGAGTTCGATTATCGCGCCGGCAATTTTGCGCCGCGGGTAACGCCGGCGCATTTGCGCGCAGACCTCGCCGCCAGCCTCGATGCCCTGCAATGCAATCATGTCGATCTGTACTGGTTGCACCGCGATGACTCGTCGCGGCCAGTAGAGCCTCTGATCGATGCCCTGATCGAGGAGCAACAGGCGGGGCGGATCAGGTATTTCGGCTGCTCGAACTGGTCGCCGACGCGCATCGCCGAAGGCCTGGCTTACGCGCTGCGCATCGGCCATGCAGGTTTTCTGGCCTGTCAGCCGCTCTGGGGCCTGGCGGAGCCAAACCGGGAAGCCATGCAGCGCTACTGCCCCGGCGGCTACTACGAAGATGGCTATCAGTCGCTCCATGCGGCCGGGTTGACGATGATTCCCTATTCAGGTCAAAGCCGCGGGGTCTTCAGCAAGCTCGCACAAGGTGGCGAGAGCAGCCTGGGTCAGGAACTGCTCGATTTGTACCTGAATGACGTGAATCGACGGCGCCTGAAGCTGGTGCAGCAGCTGGCACAAACACACAACGCCTCGATCAATCAGGTGGTGCTGGCGTATTTGCTGTGCCAGAAGGCGCAGACGATTCCAATCATTGGCGCCAGTCACCCCGAGCAGATCATCGACAGTGTAGGCGCCTGTACTCTGCGGCTGAGCACCGATGAACTGTCCGCAATGCAGGCAGGTTGATGGTGTGGCCGCCGCGACTGTTCACAATAACTGCATGCTCGAGATTCAGACCACAGTCATTTTTCAGTAGCACAACCACCCGATTCATTCAGGAGACTCAGATAATGAAGAAGCGCTCTCGTGCCAACATGGCCGGTGGCACGGCCATCCTTGCTGCCATGTGTTTCAATCCCGATGTTCTTGCGCAGGGGACCGAGTCCGCGCACGCATCAGGACAGCTCGAGGAAATCATCGTGACCGCACGCCGGCAGGAAGAAAGCCTGCAGCAGACTCCGGTCGCGGTCACTGCCGTTTCGGGCAAACTGCTCGATCAGCTCAACGTCCAGGACGTGACCAAGCTGGGACAGCTGGCCCCGAACCTGGTCATCGTACAGCAGACTTCCAGTCTGAACGCTGCCTCGATCTTCATTCGCGGCATCGGCCAGACCGAACCCGCCGCCACCGCGGAAGCAGGTGTCGGCCTCTATCTCGATGGCGTGTACATCGCGCGCACGGCCGGCGCGATTTTCGATCTCGTGGATGTCGAACGCATCGAGGTACTGCGCGGTCCGCAGGGCACACTCTTCGGCCGCAATACCACGGGCGGAGCCGTACAGCTGGTCACCAAGCAGCCCACTGACGAGTTCGGCTTCGAAGGCAAGGCGGGGTACGGGAGTGACAACGACTGGTACACCCGCGCCCGCATCGATACGGGACTGCTCGGCGGCAGTTCGATCAAGGCGACTCTCGCCTACGTGCACCGGGAGCGTGACGGCTATTTCAACAACACCCTCGCCAGTAGCGACGAGGATCCCGGATCGCTGGACAACAATTCGGTCTGGCTCGCGATTCACGGGGATTTTGGTGACGCTTTCACGGCAGATCTGACATTCGATTACGGCAAGCGCACAGGCGCGCCGGTCTTTTTCCAGTTGGTCGGCGCGACTGACGATTTGCGAAATTACTACGGGCAGTCGCCGTCTTATGGCGGCGCGCCGTTCGTGGTTACCGGCAAGCGGCTCGACAAGGGCCAACAGTCATCCTACTACGGACGCTTTGACAGCAAGGGGGAGGTATTCGGTGGCGCGCTCACACTGACCTACGACTTCAGCGATTCACTTGCGCTCAAATCGATCAGTGCGGCGCGTGGCTTCAATCAGGACACGATCTGTGCCCTCGGAGGCAACGGCGTGATGCGTGGCTTCGTGCTCGACCCGGTCACCTATGCGCCGGTTGGCATCGAGGACCTCAACGGGCCCTACACCTGCAACAACGATCCCCAGCGCCAAAATCAGTATTCGCAGGAACTGCAACTGGTGGGCGGTACGGAACGCTGGAAATACGTTGGCGGCTTGTTCTACTTTGATGAGACCGCGGACGAACACAATGAACAAAGCCTGACCTTTGTGCTGCCTGGCGGACAGGCGGGGCTCAACCTTGCACCGCTCTCCGCGTTCGGCGGCGACACGACGTCGAAAGCCATCTTCGGCCAGGTGGGCTACCGTCCGCCCGTGCTCGAGGACAAGCTCGAGATTACCGTGGGAGGACGCTATACCAAGGATAACAAGACGTTCTGGTCGAATGCGTTTCCGGAGAAAGGCGACCAGGATTTCGACAACGACTCCTGGCTGTTCTCACTCGACTACCAGTTCACCGACGAGTTGATGGCCTATGCGCGGGTGTCGACCGGCTACAAGGCCGGCGGCTTTTCGCCGCGTGCCACGGTGCTGACGAGTTTCGAGCCCGAGGAGGCGACATCCTATGAGATCGGCCTGAAGGCGCAGTGGCTCGACAACAGGCTGCGCACGAACCTGGCCCTGTTCACTACGGACTACACCGATCTGCAGATCCAGCAGTTCCTCGCCGATGCGGCTGGTGCGAGCGCAGCAATCGTGAATGCAGGTGAAGCGACCTTTCGCGGTGGCGAACTCGAAGTAGTCGCCCTCGTGACTGACAATCTGACGCTGACGGCGGCAATGGGTTATGTGGACCCCACCTACGATGAATACCTGTACCGCGATCCGGTCACGGGCGTAGTGACTGATGTGTCGGACCAGGCCAGGTTCATCCAGATGACCAGGAGCAACTGGAACGTGAGCGCGGAATACCTGTTCGAGCCGTTCGCCTTCGGCGAACTGGGAGCGCGGGTCGATTACGCCCAGAGCAGCGAGCGTTATATGCACCCGCTCGATTGGGAGACTCCGTTCAACGAGGAGATTCACGACCCGGGGCACGAAAATCTCAGCGCGCGCATCTCCCTGACCGGGTTGCGCTTGGGCGAAACAGGGACCTGGGAGCTTGGCGTCTGGGGAGATAACCTGACCGACCAGAACAACGTCGGTGATGGTATCGATTTCGGCTCGCTGGGCTTTGCCGGCAAGTACTGGCTGGAACCCCGTCGCTTTGGTGTCGACGTCAAGATGATTCTCTGAGGTGCGTTCGCAACACGCCAAGGAGTCGATTCCGGCCCGTGCGCGGTGCACGGACATGAGAGAGCCCTTCTCCATGACCGCCACCGCGCGAACCCGGTAAAAGCTGCTGGCTCTGGCCGAAAAGCGCGGTGCGAGCTTGTCCCCGAGCGCCATGCGACCAGTTCGATCTCCAGCATACCGCTGCGGCGTCCATCTCCCGGATATCACCATCCTGCATCAACGCGGGCGCCAGAGATCATCATGCATTGAATGCTTGCGGTACGCAGCCCCACCTCCCCCCACCTCCCCCCACCTCCCCCCACCTCCCCCCAGCCCGGCGTGTCGCGAGGGGGCGCGCCATCACATGGGTATCGAAGACCTGCACCTCGCTGTGATGCAGCGTTATCGAGACGTTGCGCACGACGAACACGCTACGCAATCGTTTGGTAAAACTGCCACAGGGATCGGCTAGAGCCGCCCTTATTAGAGATCGCCAACGAGATCAAGCAGGCTGTCCGGTGACAGCGATTGCAACGTGTTCAAGTCGGGAGAGTCCATCGGGCTTGCCGTCAATTGCGAATCCTCGGCAAATGCAGTTGCTACCCTCCCTGTGCCGTGGCGTGGACCGCGGTCTATACTGCGCGCGGCCTGCGCCCCGCCAGAGGATACCGATATCGACAAGCAGCATTCCCGGACTCCGAGCCCCGCCTACGCGAACTATGTTCTCGTCCTGCTGAGCCTCGTCTATGTCGTCAACTTCATCGACCGCCAGATCCTCGCCATGCTGATCGTGCCGATCAAGGAAGAGTTCGGTGTCTCGGACACCGCACTCGGGCTGCTCTCGGGATTTGCGTTTGCGCTGCTCTACACGCTGGCCGGAATTCCGATCGCGCGCTGGGCCGATCGTGGCTCACGCACGCGCATCATCGCGCTCGCGCTCACCCTGTGGAGTGCGGTGACCGCGGCCTGCGGACTCGCGCGCAGTTTTGTCGAACTCGCGCTGCTGCGCGTACTGGTCGGCGTCGGCGAGGCGGGCGGCAACCCGCCCTCGCACTCGCTCATCGCGGATTACTTCCCGCCGCACAAACGCGCCACTGCACTGTCGATCTACGCGTGGGGCGTCTACATCGGCTCGGCGATCGCGTTCCTCGCCGGTGGCTACCTGGTGACGAATTACAGCTGGAGGACGGCGTTCTTTGTCGTCGGGCTACCGGGGCTGTTTCTGGCAGCGATCGTCGCGCTGACCGTGCGCGAACTGCCACGCGGCGCCTCCGAGCAGCGCGTGGAATCCAGCGTACAGCCGTCGTTCCCCGAGGTGTTGCGCCACCTGCTCCGACGGCGAGCCTTCGTGTACATCGTGCTCGGCGCCTCGGTGCAGTCGCTGTCAGGCTACCGAGTCCTGACCTGGGGGCCAACGTTCCTGCACCGCGTACACGAGATGCCGTGGACCGAGATCGGAACGTTCCTCGGGTGGATCATCGGGCTCGCGGGATGCCTCGGGGCCTATGCCGGCGGCCGGCTCGCGGACCGCTTTGGGGCGCGCGACGCAAGCTGGTACATGCGTCTGCCGGCGCTGCAGTCGATCGCCGGGGTGCCGTTCGTGCTCGGGTTCGCGCTGCTGCCTCAGCAGTATTCGCTGCTCGCGTTCATCCCGTTCTACGCACTCGGCGCGATGTACGTCGGTCCGATGTTCTCGATGGTGCAGGGGCTGGTGCCGCTGCGCATGCGCGCGACGGCGTCGGCACTGCTGCTCTTCGTCGTGAACCTGATCGGCCTGGGACTCGGACCGCTATCGGTGGGTGTGCTCAACGACTACGTGTTCGGACCGCATTATGGCGAGCTCGCGATCCGCTACTCGATGCTCGTGATCGGCCTGCTCGGTGGCACCGCGAGCCTGCTGTTCTGGCAGGCGTCACGCACGCTCGCGGCGGATCTCGCGCTACGGGAAGACTGAGCGTCGCGACGCCTGCTTTTTCGACGCTAACAATGAGCGGGCAAGGCCCGGCTAACGCGTCATCGACGCCATGACCAGGTCACCGAGCCGCTGCAGCCGCTGGATATGATGGCTGTCTTCCATCAGGCCGGTGGACAGGAATGAGAAGCTGAGTTCGTTGTCCCGATCGACCCAGAAGCAGCTCGATCCCGCGCCCCAGCCACACAGGGTTCGCGGAGAGCAGAAATTGCTGATGGGCCCCGGAGTCAGGCCCTCCCCGCGGACGAAAAAGCCGATGCCGATATTGGCCGGCCATGGCTCCCAGCCGCGAAACCCGCGCGTGTAATCGAACAGGCCATTGGGCTTGTTGCCGGTAAAATTGCGGGCGCAATAATCGATGGTGCGTGGCGACAGGATACGGGTTCCCTCGAGTTCGCCACCATTGGCGAGCATCTGCGCGAAACGATGCAGATCGTCGATCGTGGTGAGGAAGCCGCCGGCCGGAATCTCGCAGCCGGGGACGAGGATCAGCTGACCCAGGCCCTCGAGTTCTTCAGGCACAAACAATCCGGGCTCCCTGTAGCAGGCCACCACCGGACAGACGCGATCGAGCAGATCCGCGCGTGGTCCGAGGCTGGTGTCAATCATCCCGAGTGGCGTGAACAGATCCTGCGCGATCATCGTGGTAAAGTCGCGGCGCCCTTCATCGACTGCCCGGAGCACCTCGGCGAGAACGGAATGCGCCGCGATGATCGAATAGTTCACCCGCTCGCCGGGTGCCGATTCGGGGCGCAGTCCCGCTATGAACCCGCTCAGCCGCGCACTGTCCATCAGCACCTCGGGCGGCACGGACGGCACTGCCGCGAGGATACCGCTGGTGTGGGTGAGCAGATGGAACAGCGTCATGGCGCGCAGCTCGGGCGTCGCGAATGCCGGCAGGACTTCGCCAATGTGCAGGTCGAGGCTCAGCAGGCCACGCTCCACCCGATCGAGCGCCAGCACATTGGTGAACTGCTTGCCGATCGACATCGAGACAAACACATCGCCGTGCTGCAGGCGCCGCCCGCTGCCACGATGGGCCCAGCCATGCACGCCCTGGTGCACGATCGTTCCGCGGTGCGCCACACGGATCGCGGCACCGTCGTAGCGCCCCGCTTCGATATCCGCATCGATCCGCGAACCGATCCTGTGCAGCCGTGCCGGATCCAGGGCAGACGTCTCCGATTGGCGCATCAAACACCTCCACAAGCATTGCTGCACCGATTCTACAATGATGCGGTGCGCACAGGGTGTGCCGATTCGCTTTACGATCGCGGAGCGATCGGCCACACTCGGCGCCTCGAGGGCAAACAGGAGTCGGACGGCATGGGTTCGGTATTGTGCGAAGTGCGCGGACGGGTGTTGTGGGTCACGATCAACCGGCCCGAGCAGCGCAACGCGATCAATGACGAAGTGATTGCGGGGATCAGTGGCGCATTGCAACGGGCGGCCACGGACCCGACCGTGCGGGCGCTGGTGCTCACCGGTGCCGGCAACCAGGCATTCTGCGCCGGGGCCGACCTCAAGCAGGCCAACCGCAGCGGGGGCGGTGTATTCACCACGGACAGCGATACACACCCGATGATCGAGATGTTCCGCGCTGCCGAGCAATGCAACAAGCCGCTCATTGCGCGCGTCAACGGACACGTCATGGCCGGCGGACTTGGATTGCTGTGCATGTGCGATCTGGCGATTGCGGTCGACAGCGCGAAGTTCGGCACGCCGGAGGCCAGGGTCGGGGTGTTTCCGATGATGATCCTCAGCTACATGCTGCGCCTGATACCCCGTCGGCGGCTGCTGGAAATGTGCATGACCGCCGACCCGTTCAGCGCCAGCGAGGCGCTCGCTCACGGCTTGCTGAACAAGGTCGTCGCGGCAGAGGAACTCGATGCCGCGGTCGAGGCGCTGCTCGAACGCATTCTCGGCAATTCGCCGGCGGCGTTGCTGTTCGGCAAGAAGGCGTTTCATGCGATGCAGGACATGAGCATCGGCGAGTGTTTCGAATATGCCCAGCTGATGATCTCGCGCATGAGCCAGACCGCCGATGCACGCGAGGGTATCGCGGCCTTTGCCGAAAAGCGGCCGCCAAACTGGGGCTGACGATGTCCCGCGATTCGAGCACCGAAACACGCCGCCTCCGCAACCTGATGATCACGCACTGCAGACGCGGGACCCATGGCGGGGCACCGCGGCATCATGCCCGCCACTTCACCGGAGCTTTTTCCGAGGCGTGGGGACGGATACCCGGCAACGGTGCCTGACCTCGCCAGCGGCGCTCAATCCGGCACCGGTAGCGACGTTTGCCACAGTCCGGAAAAAGCCGCTAGACTGCGCGGGCTTTCCCACCATCAAGGATACCGGCGATGTACAGGCTGTTCAGTTTATTGTCCTTCGTGGCGCTTCTCGGCGGGTGCACCAGCACGCCCAATGTCAGCACCGACTTCAACCCCGCTTACGATTTTTCTGCCAAGCACTCCTTTGCGCTGGTCAGGAAAGCGTCCACGGGCAACGGTGCCGCGCAGAGCAACGATCTGCTGAGCAATCGCATCGAAAGTGCGATCACGACAGCCCTGGCTGCGCGCGGTTTCAAGGTCGTGGAGCCAGCCCAGGCGGATATGCTGGTGAGCTTCTTTGTCACCAGCCAGAGCAAGACCGATATCCGCACCTACAACGACGGCTTCAGCTACCGGCGCTGCTGGTCGATATCCTGCAACACCATGGCGACAACCGTCGACGTGCGGAATTACGAAGAAGGAACCCTGTTCATCGATTTCATCGATCCCGCGTCGCGCGAACTGCAATGGCGCGGACTGGTATCGAAGCGCCTGAGCAGCAAGCGCACCTCGGCGGAGCGCGACAAACTGATCCGCGAATCGGTCGAGACCGTTCTGGCCACCTTCCCGCCCAAGCCGAACTGAGCGTCCCGGACGCGTGGGGCAAGCACGGGTGAGTCTGAGGTGCTGCCCCATTCGCGTTTTCTGCCTGGCTGTACTCGGCCTGCTGCTGCTGGTGGCGTGCGTTTCGATGCCGGACTCCGAACACAAGCAAGCTTCCACTTTCCTGCCGGCTGACGAGCACAGCAAGCTGGGGCGCATGGGCCTGACAATCGCTGACGGGCTGAGCGATGTGCGCGTACTCGATACCGGAGCGGATGCGTTTCTGGAGCGTGCGGCGCTGATCGATATCGCCGAGCAATCGATCGACGCGCAGTACTACATCTGGAACAGCGACCTGACCGGACGCTATCTCGCGCTGCGCCTGCTCGCGGCCGCGAACCGGGGTGTGCGGGTGAGACTGCTGCTCGATGACATCAACACCGCCGGCCGTGATGCGCTGCTCGCCACTCTCGATGCACATCCGAATATCGAGCTGCGCATCTACAATCCCTTCGAGCAGCGCCGCGGTGCCCGCAAACTGCTGCAGTTCGCCTTCGATTTCTCGCGGCTCAATCGCCGCATGCACAACAAATCGCTGACTGCCGACGGCGCGGTTGCGATCATTGGCGGGCGCAATATCGGCGATGAGTACTTCGACGCCCATGCAGGATTCAATTTCCGTGACCGGGATGTGGTCGCAACGGGTCCGGTGGTGGCCCAGACCGGCGCGATGTTCGACGATTTCTGGAACAGCGTATACAGCGTTCCGATCAGCGAACTGAGCAGCGAACGGATCCGGACCCGCACCGCAGCGGAACTCGACGAAGCGTTGCGCGAGGATGCGGTCGAGCTGCGTGCGATGGGCTATCCGTTGCCGGCTGATGCCGCCGCCAGCGCGGCATATCTGGCGCAATCGCGCACCGCCATGCGCCATGTTCCGGCGCACCTGGTGCATGATGAACCGCCGCTGCCCGGCGCTGAAGCAGACACCGACAAGGTGCAGCCGACCGCAAGCGCACTCGCCGAACTCGCCCGCGCGGCAAGCCGGGAAATCCTGATCGAATCGGCCTACCTGGTGCTGGACGATGCGAGTCTCGAGGTGGTCCGTGCAATGCGCGACCGTGGTGTCAAGGTAATCGCCCTGACCAACTCCCTGTCCTCCAACGATGTGACCGCCAACCACGCGGCCTATGCCCGGCGACGGCAGCCGATCGTGAACAGTGGCATCGAACTGCACGAGCTGCGCCCGGACGCGGAGTATTGCGCCGAGGTGATCGTGATCGAAAACGGCTGCGCAGCGGCGCCGCGCACGCTCGGGCTGCACTCCAAGACCTTCGTGTTCGACCGCCATACGGTCGCCATCGGCTCGATGAACCTCAATCTGCGCTCGGCCTACCTCAATGCCGAGACCACGATGATCATCGAAAGTCCGGAAATCGCCCAGGAGGTCGCTGCAGCCATCGATCGCGCCGCTTCGCCCGACAGCAGCTGGGCAGTGACGCTCGACGATGGCAAGCTGCTGTGGCGCACCGAGCGCGCCGGAGAGATCGTGACATCACGGCACGAGCCGGATACCGGCTGGTGGCGCCGATTCAAATCCTGGACGATCGCCAGGCTTCCGCTGGAGAAATACCTGTGAGCACCTCGATGAGAAATCCCGGATTGAAGGGGTCGCTGTCAAGAGCGTCCGTGATGCTGGTTCTGGTGGCGTGTTGCCTGACTGGAATTTCATCAGCCAGCGCTGCCGAAAGCGCTCCCTTTGCGGCAGATCCGCCGCTGCGCATCGGCCTGGTGCTCGCGGGTGGCGGTGCGCGCGGGCTGGCCCACGTCGGCGTGCTCAAGTATCTCGAGGAACACCACATCCGGATCAGCGCGGTCGCCGGCACCAGCATGGGTTCGATCGTGGGCGGTTTGTATGCCTCGGGACTGAACGCCGACCAGATCGCCGGGATCGTCCAGACCCTCGACTGGAAATCGGCCTTCGACGATTCGACCACGCGCGATCAACTGAGCTTTCGCCAGAAGCAGGAAGACTTCGATTTCCTGGTGCGCGCGAAACTGCGCTTCAAGGATGGCAAGCTGAACATCCCGCTGGGCCTGGTGCAGGGTCAGCATCTCAATTTGCTGTTGCACGATCTGGTTGCGCATGTCTCCGATGTGCATGACTTCGACCAGCTTCCGATCCCGTTCCGTGCAATCGCGACCGATATCGTGAGCGGCGATCCGGTGATCCTTGCCAAGGGCGACCTGGCGGTTGCGATGCGTGCGAGCATGTCGATCCCGGCTTTTTTTGCCCCGATCGAGCTCGATGGCAAGTTGCTGGTCGATGGCGGCATCGCCAAGAACATTCCGGTCGATGTCGTGCAGGCGATGGGCGTGGACCGGCTCATCGTCATCGATATCGGAACCCCGCTTGCCGGGCGCGAATCGATGGCGAACATGTTCTCGCTGATCGGGCAGCTCACCACCATCCTGACGCGGCGCAATTCCGAGGAGCAGATAGCCTTGATGGGACCACAGGATATCCTGCTGATTCCGGACCTCGATGATTCCGGCGTGGAGACCATGTCCTTCGACAAGGCGGAACTCGCGATACAGCTCGGCTACCAGGCAGCAACGGCCATGGGTGACAAGCTGGCTGCGCTGTCCACCCCCGGTAATGCGATGCCCTCGGCGGTCGTCTCGCGAAGCGCGGAGCCCCCGATTATCCAGCGCATCGAAATTCATCAGGATTCGCAGATTTCGAGCGAACTGCTGCGCAACAGGATCACCCAGCCGATCGGTGCCCCGCTCGACAAGGCGCAACTCGAGCGGGATATTGCCGAAATATATGGTCTGGACCAGTTTTCGCGGGTCGAATATGTCGTCAACGACGTCGCTGGCGAGCAGGTTCTGACGATCAGCGCAATAGCCATTCCCTACAGCGAAAAATATCTGAAACTGGGTCTCTCGCTGGACCAGGACACCAAGGGCGAAAACTCTTTCGGTATCGCCGGCAGTTGGCGCCAGAAGGGGATCAACCGGCTTGGCGCCGAGTGGTATACAAAAATACAGATTGGTGGCGATTCGGTGCTCAAGACGCAGTACTACCAACCGCTCGATGTAAACCAGCGTTATTTCTTCGACACGGGCTACTCTTTCAAGCGGCGCACCGTCAACCTGTCTGCCGACGGCGACATTATCGCCCGCGCGGAGATCGACAGCCACACCGTCGACATCGCGCCCGGTTTCTACCTCGGAGACGCGGCCTCGGTGCGCGTCGGCGCCTTTGCCCAGACTGCCGACACGGAATTCGATATCGGCGATCCGCGACTGGGAAGTTCCAGCGCCAACGATGCGGGTTATTTCGCGCAACTTCTCTACGATACGCTCGATCGGCCGTTTTTCCCGGGCTCGGGGTCGCGATTGAGCGCTGGCTTCCAGACCGGCAAGGAGGGCTGGGGCGCGCAAACCGGATACGACTCGCTGAACGTGTTCGCGATGCATGCCACGAGCTGGGGCGAGCACACGCTCGCCGGCCTCCTGCGCTGGCAGGAACTCGAACTCGACAATCCCGGCACACCCCTGACCGTGGCGACCCAGCTTTCCACGCTGGGTGGGTTCCTGGCCCTTTCGGGGTATTCGCGTAACTCGCTGGCCGGCAATTATCTCGGCCAGGGCGCGCTTCTCTACTACCGGCGCATGAACGAGCAATCCCTGCTGCCGATCGACCTGCCCGTGTACGTGGGTGCAAGCTTCGAGGCCGGCAATGTCTGGCTCGAGAAAGACAATGTTGCCGCCGATGAACTGATCTACGCCGGCAGCCTGTTCCTGGGTGTCGATTCACCCATCGGCCCGATCTATCTGGGGGTCGGGGTTGCCGAGAATGATCAGCGCGCGCTGTACCTGCAGATCGGGCAGATACTGGATTGAAGTCCCGATCGAGGACCCGGTCTGTCGAACGCCGCGGGCGAACAATCGATCATAATTGCACGCCGTGTTATACACTGCACAGCGAACGCATGCCAACCGCCGGGACCGAATGTCTGCCAAATCCTGCTTCGTGCTGACATTCCTGCTGATCCTCTCCAGTGCCTGCGCGCGCGGTGCCGAGGTGCAGGTCGCGGTAGCGGCGAACTTCAGCGAACCGATGCGTCGCATCGCGGAGCTTTTCGAGGCCGCCAGCGGCCATCGTGCCCGACTCAGCTTCGGCGCCAGCGGCATGTTCCATGCCCAGATCAGGGCCGGGGCGCCATTCGACGTTCTGCTGTCGGCGGACCAGAAAATCCCTGCGGCGCTGCTCGCGGAGGGTTTGGCTCTCCCCGGCACCCGTCGCACCTATGCGCGCGGACGACTGGTCCTGTGGTCAGCCGACCCGAAGTTGGTCGGCGGCGGCCCCGAGATCCTGCAAGACACCAGCTGGCGCCATCTCGCGATCGCGAGTCCGCAGCTCGCCCCCTATGGAGCGGCCGCGGCCGAAGTGATCGCGGCGCTCGGGGTGCGCGAGACGCTGGCGTCACGCCTGGTACAGGGCGAGAACATCAGCCAGGCCTACCAGTTCGTTGCCACCGGCAACGCCGAACTCGGCTTTGTTGCCTGGTCGCAGGTCATCGACAAAAACGGGCGGCCCGCCAGCGGCTCGTCATGGCTGGTACCGGCGACCCTGCACCAGCCGATCCTGCAGGACCTGGTGCTGCTGCTGCCCGCGAAGCACAACCCCGCCGCCATGGCACTGCTGGAGTTCCTGCAATCGGCAACGGTGACCGCGCTGATCCGCGACTCCGGCTACGAGATCTGAGGCGACGATGCTCGATGCAAGCGATTTCGATGCGATCTGGCTCACGCTTCGGCTTGCCTCCGTGGTCACGGTCCTGCTGCTGCTGATCGGTGCGCCGATCGCATGGTGGCTGGCGCAGACGCGTTCGCGCTGGCGGGGGCCGGTCGCGGCGCTGGTGGCGCTGCCTCTGGTGCTGCCGCCGACCGTGCTCGGCTTTTACCTGCTGTTATTGCTGGGGCCGCAGGGACCCGTGGGCCGGCTCACCCAGGCGCTCGGCATCGGCCTGTTGCCGTTCAGTTTTGGCGGATTGGTCGTGGCCTCGGTGATCTATTCGATGCCCTTCGTGGTCCAGCCCATGCGCAACGCCTTCGAAGCCATCGGCCAGCGTCCGCTGGAAGCGGCGGCGACGCTGCGCGCCGGTCCGCTGGATCGCTTCTTCACGGTGGCACTGCCGCTTGCGCGGCCCGGCATGGTGACCGCTACCGTGCTCGGTTTTGCACACACGGTCGGCGAGTTCGGGGTGGTGCTGATGATCGGCGGCAATATTCCGGGACGGACCCGCGTGATCTCGGTGCAGATATACGATCGCGTCGCGGCCCTCGAGTATGCCTCGGCGCACTGGCTCGCGGGCGGCTTGGTGTTGTCGAGCTTCCTGGTGCTGCTGTGGATGTACGGTCGCGGTGGCGGTGGCTGGCGTGCTTGAAGCGCGATTTCAGCTGACACGCGAGGGCTTCACGCTCGATGCGCAACTGCGGGTACCGATGCGCGGGGTCAGCGCGGTGTTCGGACCCTCGGGCTGTGGCAAGACCACGCTGCTGCGCTGCCTGGCCGGGCTGGAACGGGTGCCTGGCGCACAGATGCGCCTCGACGAGCACGTCTGGCAGGATGACAGGCAATTCGTGCCGGTGCACCGGCGTTCGCTGGCGCTGGTGTTCCAGGACGCGAACCTGTTCGAACACCTCGATGTACGGCAAAACCTGGCCTATGGCATGCGTCGGGTCAAACCCGCCGAGCGCCGGGTACCGCTCGAGCGGGCCATCGAGTTGCTGGACATCGGCACCCTGCTGCAGCGACGCCCGGGCTCGCTCTCCGGGGGCGAACGCCAGCGCGTGGCAATTGCGCGCGCGCTGGCGACAAGTCCGCGCCTGCTGTTGATGGATGAACCGCTGGCATCGCTGGATGCGGCACGCAAGGCCGAGGTGCTGCCCTGTCTCGAGCGACTCCACCAGGAACTCGATATCCCGATAATCTACGTCAGTCATGCGCTGGACGAGGTCTCCCGCCTCGCCGATCAACTGGTCCTGATGCAGGCCGGACGAGTGCTCGCCAGTGGCGGGCTGGTCGAGATGCTGTCCCGGCTCGACCTGCCGCTGCAACTGGGAGAGGATGCGGGCGTGGTGCTGCCGGCACGCGTTGCGCTTCGCGATGAGCGCTGGCAACTGGCTCGCCTGGATGTCGATGGCGGCTCGCTGTGGACGCGCGACCAGGGCCATGCAAGCGGCAGCGCGGTCCGGGTGCGGGTGCTGGCACGCGATGTCAGTCTGGCGCTCGGTGCGCTGCCTGACACCAGCATCGGCAATCAGCTGTCCTGCGTCGTCGAGGAGATCGCCGACGACACGCACCCGGCAGACGTTCTGGTGAAGGTGCGATTCGGCAATTCCACGCTGGTTGCGCGCCTGACCCGGCGCTCGGCCGAACGCCTGGCATTGCAGCCTGGCATGGCGGTGTGGGCCCAGGTCAAGACCGTCGCGCTGAGCGATTAGGACCTGCCCCGACCCAGGGGTGCGAGCCTTCGTGTGGGCACCTGGGCTAGAATTGCGCCATCCACGATTATCAGACGAGGTGCGATATGAGCGACATCGAACTGCAATTGCAGAAAATGCGATTACACGCCGGCTTCATCGCCGCGCTCGACCAGAGTGGCGGCAGTACGCCGAAGGCATTGCAACTCTACGGGATCGACCCGCAGGCATGGTCGAACGAACGGGAGATGTATGACATCGTGCACCAGATGCGTACCCGTATCATCACCAGCCCCGCGTTTGGGGGCGATCGCATCCTCGGTGCCATCCTGTTCGAGAACACCATGGAGCGCCGCATCGATAGTCTGCTCACCGCGGATTATCTGTGGAATATCAAGAATATCGTGCCGTTCCTGAAGATCGACAAGGGACTCGCCGCAGAGGCCGAAGGTGTACAACCCATGGCGCCGATGCCAGGCCTGGCGGAGCTGCTGCGCAAGGCCAGGGTCAGGAACATCTTCGGCACCAAGATGCGTTCGGTGATCAAACAGGCCGACCCGAGCGGAATCGCCGCGCTGGTAGTTCAGCAGTTCACGATCGCGCGCCAGATTCTCGATGCCGGGCTGGTGCCGATCATCGAGCCGGAGGTCGATATCCATTGCCCCGAGAAAGCGGGCGCCGAACATCTGTTGAAAACGGTGCTGCTCGAGGAACTCGATCGGCTCGACTCCGAACAGCAGGTGATGTTGAAACTCACGCTACCGGAGCGCGACGACTTCTACGCCGAGTTCGTTGACCACCCGCGCGTCGTGCGCGTCGTCGCGCTTTCGGGCGGCTATACCCGTGCCGATGCCAACGCGCGCCTGGCCCGCAACCACGGCGTGGTGGCCAGCTTTTCACGGGCGCTGAGCGAGGGGTTGCTGGCTGGTCAGAGTGATTCCGGGTTCAACAGTCTCCTCGATGAATCGATTGCCAGCATTTATCGCGCATCGGGTACCTGAATACGCACCGCGCACGCGGGCGGTCCCTGCGCCAGCGGACCAGACCCGCTCGCAACACGCCGCTTCTTCGGGAGGCGCAATCGTCAAACCTTGGGTTCGCGGAGAAGCCGGATGGAATTGAGTGCAGTGCTGGCCGGACTGGTATTGCTGGGCTTCGGTTGCCAGTGGCTGGCATGGCGCACACGCCTGCCGGCGATCCTGTTCCTGTTGATCTCCGGACTGCTGCTCGGGCCGGTAACCGGGCTGATCGACCCGCAACAGATCTTCGGCGAGATGTTCTTTCCGATGGTGGAAATCGGGGTGGCGATCATCCTGTTCGAGGGCTCGCTGACGCTGCGTTTCCGCGAGATCCGCAGTTTCGCGCCGGCAATCGTGTTGCTGGTCACGGTGGGCGCGGCCATCGCGGTCGCCGGACTGGCCGCCGCCGCGCATCACCTCGCGGGATTGCCCTGGCCTGTCGCGCTGCTGTTCGGCGCGATCAACTGTGTGAGCGGACCTACGGTGATCATCCCGCTGCTGCGCGCCGTGCGTCCGAACGCCAGGATCGCCCAGGTGCTGCGCTGGGAAGGCATCATCATCGACCCGATCGGCGCGATGCTGGCGCTGCTCGCCTTCGAGGCGATCGTGCTCGGTTCGCAACAGCACACCGGCGAACTCCTGCTGTTGACGGTGGGCGCAGGTACCGCCCTGGGCCTCGCGGCCGGGTTCGCGATTGCGGAATTGTTGCGCCGGCAGTGGGTGCCGGAATTTCTCGACAATTTCCTGGTACTCGCCGCGGTGGTCGGGACCTACGCGATATCCAACCTGTGCGCGGAGGAATCCGGGCTCCTGGCGGTCACGGTGATGGGCATCACGATGGCCAATATCCGCAACCTCGATGTCGAGCACATCCTGAATTTCAAGGAAAACCTGTCGATCTTCCTGATCTCGATGATGTTCATCGTGCTCTCGGCACGCATCGAATGGCCGTCGGCTGACAACTTCCTGGCCGGTCTGGCGATCCTGGCAGTGGCGACACTGGTGATCCGTCCGCTGTCGGTCTACGTGTCCACGCTGTTCAGCCCGCTGAAATTCGCCGAGCGCACCATGGTCGCCTATGTCTCGCCGCGCGGAATCGTCGCCGCCGCGGTGTCGGCATTGTTTGCGCTGCGCCTCGAGGAGCAGGGAATCAGCGGCGCCAACGAACTGGTGGCGCTGACCTTCATGATCATCATTGGCACCGTGGTGCTGCAAAGTGTCACGGCGGCCCGGGTAGCACGCTGGCTGGACGTGGTGCAACCGCAATCGCGCGGCGTGCTGATCGTCGGCTCCAGCGAATTGCCGCGCCTGCTGGCCCAGGCACTGCAGAAGCAGGAGATTCCGGTACTGGTGGCCGATGACGACTGGCAGGGCATCAGCCAATGCCGCATGACCGGAATCCCCACCTATTTCGGCAACCCGGTGTCCGAGCACGCGGAGGCTGCACTGCCCCTGTCCTCGATGCGCTGGTTGCTCGCGATGTCGACCCGGATCGAGATGAACTCGCTGGCGTGCATGCGCTATCGCGGCGATTTCGCCAAGAACAACGTGCTGCGCATGCGCCTTCTCGGCACCGGCGAGGCACCGCGCCAGTCCCATGCCAAGGCACTGCAGACACCGGCCATTTTTGCCAAGGGAATTACCCACGCGCTGATCACCCAGCGCCTTGGCGAGGGCTGGCAGCTGCGCACCACGCGCATGAGCGAGAGTTTTCGCTGGAAGCAGTTCATCGAGCAATTCGACGATGCGCCGTTGCCGCTGTTTGCGCTGAGCGACAAGGGCATGCTTCACTTCTTCACCGAACTCGGCTCGCTCGAGCCCAAGGCCGGCTGGAAGGTCACGGTGCTGGCGAGCGCGAAGATCGAAGCGGTATTGGATGAGGAAGCGGAACTGGCTGCAGCCGCAAGCAACGCGCCCACGCCCGCGACGTCGGTGTGAATCCCGGCGCGTCCGTGCTCAGTTGGCGGAATTCTCTCCGGGCGATGCCTCGAGTGCTGCCGCTGCGCGCTCCAGCTGCTCGGCAGCGGCGTCGGCTGCGAAATGACGCCGCGCCCAGCGCAGGAAGTCATCGACTATCAGGTACAGCGCCGGTACCAGCAGCAGTGTGACACCGGTCGCGAACAGCACGCCAAACCCGAGCGAGACCGCCATCGGCACGAACAACGTCGTCGACACGTTGGCCGTCGCCATCAGCGGGGCCAGTCCGAAGAACGTGGTGGCCGAGGTAAGCAGGATCGGCCGAAATCGCACCGCGCCTGCGCGCAGTACCGCCGGGACCAATTCCATCCCGGAGCGCCGCTGCTGGTTCACGTAGTCGACCAGCACCAGGCTTGCGTTCACCACCACTCCGGAGAGTGCGACGATGCCCAGCAGCGAAAAGAACACCAGGTCGATTCCCATAAGCAGATGGCCCAGCAGCGCACCGATGAATCCGAACGGGATCGCGCTCATGATGACCAGCGGTTGCAGGTAGGAACGCAGCGGGATGGCGAGCAGTGCGTAGATGATCAGCAATGCCATCAGGCTCATCTCGCCGAGCCCCTTCATCGCTTCGGCACGATCCTCGGCTTCACCCGCGAGTGCGAAGCTGATTCCCGGGTAGCGCTCGGCGATGCGCGGCAACTCGGTTTTGGCAATCGAGGCCAGCACCCGCTCGGGGGTGTTGACACTGCGGTCCACATCGCCCCTGACGCTGATGACACGCTGTCCGTCCACCCGGTTGATGGTGGAATAGCCGCGCCCCAGCACCATCCGCGCCACGCTCAGCGACGGAACTTCCGCACCTTCCGCGGTACGGATGCGCAGGTTCTCCAGATCGCCGAGCGAGGCGCGCTCGGCCTCGGGGAATCGCACCATAACGCGCACATCGTCACGACCGCGCTGCACGCGCTGTGCTTCCTCGCCATAGAATGCCTGGCGCACCTGGGTGCCGAGATCGCGCTGCGACAGGCCAAGCAACTCCGCTTCCGGACGGATCGCCAGCAGCACTTCCTGCTTGCCGGCACGGAAGGTGTCGCTGAGGTCGAACACCCCGTCGTAGCTCTGCAGGGTTGCCCGCAATTCGGCGGCCGCGGCGCCGAGTTGCGCCACATCGCGCCCGCGCAACTGGATGTCGATCGGTTTGCCGGCACTGAACGCCTCGGCGGTGAATGCCAGTTCCAGCGCATCGGGAATCCGCGCTGTCAGGTCACGCCATAACCCTGCGGCCTCGGTGGAGTTCATTCCACCACGCTCGCGATAAGGCGCCAGCTCGATCAGCACCTCGGCATAATTGCTGCCCTCGCTGCCACCGAATTCCAATGTTCCGCGACCGATGCGCTTGCCCACCGATGTCATCGTGTGGAGCACCACCGACTCTTGCGCAGACCGACCCTGATCGAGCCGCTCGCGCAAACGCTCGGCCGATGATTCCAGTCGGCGCGCGGCACGCTGCGTGACCTCCGCCGAGGTACCCTCCGGCATGGTCAGTGTCGCGTACAGCCGGTCACCTTCCACCGAGGGAAAATACTGAAACACGATGCGTTCACCTGCAATCATTCCGCCCATCACGATCATGCAGCCGAGACCGATGGCACAGACCAGGTAGCGATACTCGACCACTTTCAGCATCAACGGGTTGTAGTGATTGGCGATCAGCCGCTCGAGCCAGTTCGACACCGCATCCTGTATCCCGGCAACCCGGCCCTCGCGCTGCGCGGACGTGCGGCGCGCCCTGCGGTGGGCGAGATGCGAGGGCAGAATCAATTGCGATTCAACCAGGCTGAAGCTCAGGCAGAGAATCACGGTGACGCCCACGGCGGCGAAGAAAGAGCCCAGATTGCCGCGAATCGTGATGATCGGCAGAAACGCCGCCATCGTGGTCAGCACCCCGAAGATGACCGGAATGGATACTTCGCTGGTGCCGCGTATCGCGGCGCTGCGTGCATCCATGCCCTGCGTTTGATAGGCGTGTATGCGCTCGCCCACCACCGTGGCGTCATCGACCACGATACCGAGTACCAGCAGAAAACCCATCAACGACAGCGAACTGATGGTGAGGCCGACGACCGGGAACAGTGCCAGCGCCCCGAGGATGGCAATCGGGATTCCGGCACTCACCCACAGCGCAACCCGCAGGCGCAGAAACAGCGCCAGGATTAGCACCACCAGCACGAAACCGCTGAAGGCGTTACCGAGCAGCGCATCGAGCCGATCCACCAGGTCCTGCGACTCGTCGCGTGATATCACCAGGGCAATGCCGCTCGGGAGCGAGTCCTGCTTGCGTGCCAGATAGGCCTTCACGGCACGCGCGATCTCCAGCGTATCCTCGTCTCCTATCCGCGAAATCCGCAGCATCACCGCGGGATTGCCGTCGAAGCGCACCCGCAGATCGGTATCCTCGAAGCCATCGACCACGGTGGCAATCTCGCCAAGCCTGAGCGCGGTGCCGTCGGCACGCTTGAGCACCACCACATCCTCGAATTCCCGGCCTGCGTAGAGTTGTCCCTTGCTGCGCAACAGGATTTCGCCTTCATCGCTTTTCAGCGAACCGCCCGGCACATCGAGACTGGCATCACGAATCGCCTCGGCCACCCGCTCGAATGTCAGTCCATGACGACGCAGCTGTTGCTCGGAAATTTCGATCGAAATCTCGTAGGGACGCGCATAGAGCACTTCAACCTGGCTGATGCGCGAATCCTCGGTCAGCTCCTCGCGTACCTCCTCGGCAAGTTCCTTCAACGCACGCTCGTCGGTGGGGCCCGAAATCGTGATTTCCATCACCGTGCTGGTTACGGTGACTTCCGTCACCACCGGGCGTTCAGTCTCGCGCGGGAAGGTACTGATCGAATACACCCGCGCGTTGATATCATCGAGCGCCTTGCTCTTGTTCGCATCGTGAAACAGCTCGACGCTGATATTGCACAGCCCTTCCATGGCAGCGGTATTGATCTTCCTGATGCCTTCGAGGCCCCGAATCGCCTCCTCGATGCGGATGCAGACACCCTTTTCGACCTCTTCGGGCGCTGCGCCACGATAGGGCACCGTGATCTGCACATAGTCGGTATCTACGTTCGGAAATTCCTCCTTGCGAATCTGCGGCAGCATCAGCAGGCCGCCCACGACCAGGATCAGCATCAGCAGGTTGGCGGCAACCGGGTTGTCGACGAACCAGGCAATCAGGCGCGGCACGCACTTACTCCTGCGCTTCCGCGTCGTCACGCAGCGCGGTGACCGGCATGCCGTCCACCACCAGCTGCAGCGAGGAAACGCAAACCCGCTCGCCGCGCGCAAGCCCGGAGCGGATCAGTACCAAATCGTGCTCGATGCGCAGCACCTCGACCTGACGAAAGCGCAGGCGCTGCCCGGCGTCGATCACCAGCACCCGGTTACCATCGCGCATCGCGGTGCGTGGCAGTTCGATGACTCCGCTCGCCAACGGCCCGCGGATCTCGGCATCGACGAACAGGCCCACCGGCAGGGGCAACTGCCCGTCGCCGTCGGGGTTCTCGACCCGTGCCACGACATGCACCATCCGACTGCGCGCATCGATCTCGCCCTCGGTGCGCACGATGCGCCCGTCCCAGGTCAATTCGCGGCCACCAAAATGCGCGCGCAACCGCACCGGTGCCGCCTGCGCGCTGCTCACCGTTCCGCTCAGCATCAGTTGCGGGTCCAGAAATGCGAGCTGGCGGTCCGCGATCGGCAGGCGGATCTCGACATAATCCGCGGCATAGAGTGTCGCGACACTGTTGCCGCGACTCGCCATCTGCCCGATATCGATACGTTTGCTGCGCACGCGCCCGCTGAAAGGGGCACGGATTTCACAGCGCTGCAGATCGAGGCGCGCACGCTCCACCGCCACTTTCGCCTCCTCGCGCGCCGACGCGGTCACACGCATTGCGCGCAACGCATTCTCCGCCTGCGAGCGGCTGGTCAGATCACGCGCCTGGAGCTTGCTGAGCCGTTCATTCTCGAAGTGTGCGTACTCGGCTTCGGCCTGCGCCCGCACCAACGCTGCCTCGGCGCTGCCGAGCGCATTGCGGTAATCGCGCTCGTCGATTCGCAGCAGAACTTCCCCGGCCGCGAAGCGCCCGCCCGAGGCCAGCGCCGGAGACAGCCACACCACGGTGCCCGAAATTTCCGGTATCAGCTCGGACTCGGTGCGTGGCTGGACCTCACCCTGGGATATGACCGTCAGGCGCATATCGCGCGGCTGAACCTCGACAAAACGCACCGCGGTTGGCGGCCGCTCGACCGTATGCGGCACCAGTTGCGAGCGTGTGAGGTACAGCAGCAGCGCAATCAGCAAGGCCGCGATCACCACCAGCGGCGGCAAAAGACGCCGCCATGTGGTCCGCGCGCGCCGCGCGAGCGGCGCAATCGGTGACAGTCCGGTATTCATGCATCATTTGCTGTGTTGAGGCGGAGCGACAGTTTAGCTGATCGCATGCACTTCCCGGCGTAAATATCTGTTCATATCCAGCGCCGCGAATGCCGCGCCCGTGCGGCATCGCACCGCCGCGCAAGGTGCACTGTGCTAGGCTTTGAGCGTCGCGTTCGGTACTGGCAAAAAACCTGCTGCATGAACCATCTCGTTATTGCAATTTTTCTCGCCGTGGTGCTGGCAGCCTATGGTGGCGCGGCTGCCGGGGGCTTCGGGTTCCTGTGCGGAATCGGCTTCGGTCTGCTGCTCGGCCTGCAGTTGCGCACTCATGACCGGTTGCGACGGCTCGAGTTGCAACTCGAACAAGCTCCGGCTCCGGACGAGTGCGCGGATGAGCGCCACCCGCCCTCGCCCGCCGCTGCGCAATCCCTTGGCTCTGTTGCCCTCAAGGCGGTTGCAATCTCCGCCGCCGCAAGGGACGGGGACGATGCTCCACGCGCGGCCAGTGTCCTGCGCCGGCAAGACCACCCCCGTGCACCTGGCATCATCGAACGCGCGCTCGTGTGGCTCAAGCGCTATATGAGCACCGGCAATGTGGTGGCCAAGGTCGGGGTGCTGGTGCTGTTCGTCGGCGTCTCGTTCCTGTTGAAATACGCCGTCGAGCGCAATGCGCTGTCGATCGAGTTGCGTCTTGCCGGAACTGCTCTCGGAGCACTGGCATTGCTGGTTGGCGGGTGGCGACTGCGCGCCCGGCGCGCGGCCTTCGGATTGATCCTGCAGGGTGCGGGAGTCGGAATTCTCTACGTCACGATATTCGCGGCGGCACGCCTCTACCAGGTGCTGCCGCTGGGATTGACCCTGCTGCTGTTGCTCGCACTGGTGGGACTTTCCGCATTTCTCGCGGTGGTGCAGGACTCGCGCGCGCTTGCCACGCTGGGCACCGTCGGTGGCTTCCTGGCGCCGATACTGACCTCGACCGGCAGCGGCAATCATGTCGCGCTGTTCAGCTATTACGCCCTGCTCAATCTCGGCATCGTCGGCATTGCCTGGTTCAAGGCCTGGCGAATCCTGAACTGGGTGGGATTCATGTTCACCTTCGTGATCGGCGCGGCCTGGGGTTACCGGTTTTATACGCCGGCACATTTTGCCAGCACCGAGCCGTTCCTGATCCTGTCGTTCCTGTTCTATCTCGCGGTTTCGGTACTGTTTGCGCAGCGTCATCCACCGCGTCTGCGCGGTTACGTGGACGGCACCCTTGTGTTCGGGCTGCCGCTGGTGTTCCTCGCGCTGCAGGCAGCGCTGGTGCGCGATATCGCTTTCGGACGCGCGTGGAGCGCACTCGGGATGGGGTTGGTCTATCTCGCGGCGGCACGCTGGTTGTGGAACCGCAACATAGCGCATATGCGGATGCTGATCGAGTCGCTGCTGGCGCTCGGAGTGGTGGCGCTGAGCCTGGCAATTCCGTTCGCCTTCGACGGGCACATCACGGCGACGGCCTGGGCGCTGGAGGGTGTCGGACTCGTGTGGATCGGGATTCGCCAGCAACGGGTTCTGGCGCGTGCCTTCGGTTCGCTGCTGCAACTCGCGGCCGGTGCGGCATTCCTGGTGATTCATTCGCACGGTGGCGACGACGAAATCATGGTGCTGAACGCACGCTTCCTCGGCAGCCTGTTCATCGC
Source organism: Gammaproteobacteria bacterium (assembly GCA_016705365.1). Lineage (NCBI taxonomy): Bacteria > Pseudomonadati > Pseudomonadota > Gammaproteobacteria > Gammaproteobacteria bacterium. Next base: position 282,466 of record JADIYI010000002.1, read on the forward strand.
GCTGGGCGCATTGCTGGCGAGCTTTCTGCTGTGGGATGCACGCAAAACGCTACGTGCCGGGGAACGAGCGCTGAGCATCGTGTTGCTGGCATGGGGTGTGCTCTGGTGGCTTGGCGCGGGCAACCACGAAATCGGGCTGCATATCGCGCCGCGATTCGAAACCGCCGCGCTGCTGCTGTTCCTTTCGCTGAGTGCGGGGGCGCTGGCGCAAGCCGCGGCACGTCTCGACTGGCTGCCCGCAACCCGCGTAACCCTGTTGTGGCTGCCAGCCTTTGCATTGCTGGCGCTTTCACAGTTCCACGACAGCGCCGCTGCCGGTCCGCTTGCCGGATTGCGCTGGCTGGGGTGGTTGTGCGCTGCGGGGACAGCGTGCCTGGTGCTGCGGCGCGCCGAGCCAATCCACGCGGATTCCGTACTGGGCGTGGGCCATGCATTGCTGTGGTGGAGCGGATTGCTGCTCGTGTGCTGGGGCCTGGACTGGTCGATCGGCATCGCCATGCCGCACGCCGGCAGTTGGGCATTCGCTGTATGGGGCGTGGTGCCGGCGCTGATGCTGGTGCTGATATTGCGCCTCGAGGATCGTGTGAAGTGGCCGCTGCAGCGCTTTCGCACCCTGTATATCGCCAATGCGCAATTGCCGGTGGCCGGCGCGGTGCTGGTGTGGGTGCTCGGCGCCTGCCTGCGCGCCGGTGATCCGTACCCGCTCGATTTCCTGCCACTGCTGAACCCGCTCGATCTGGCCCAGGCCACCAGCCTGTTGCTGGTGCTGCGCTGGTGGCTTGCCGTGCGCGATGAGCCCCGGCTGCTGCTGCGCCCGCTGCCCGCTTTCCTGGTACCGGCGCTCGTCGGTAGCATCACTTTCCTGTGGCTGAACGCTGCCACCGCGCGCACGGTGCATTTTTTCGCGGCGGTGAGCTACACGCCGCAGGCGTTGCGACACTCCGCGGTATTTCAGGGCAGCATCTCGGTGCTGTGGGGCCTCAGCGCGCTGGCGCTGATGGTGGCGGCCACGCGCAGCGCGCAACGCCGGTTGTGGCTGAGTGGCGCGGCACTGCTGGCGTTGCTGGTGCTCAAGCTGTTCTTCATCGATCTTGCGGGCAGCGGTACCGTGGCACGCATCGTCTCGTTCATGGCGGCTGGAGGGCTGATGGTGCTGATCGGGTACCTGTCGCCTGCGCCACCCGTCGCCCCTGCGGAGCATCGCCCATGAAGCGGTTTCTGGTATCCGGAGCACTGCTGCTCGCCCCACTCGCGGGCTTCGCCGAACTCGACCCGCGGCAATTTGCCGACGGGTTTTCGATCGATGCACCCGCCGGCGCCGCGGTGTATCGCCTCACCCTCGGCGAAGAGGTTTACCGCAGCGCGCGGCACGCCGACCTCGGAGACCTGCGGGTATTCAACGGCAGCGGCGAGGCGGTTCCGCATTCGCTGCTGCGCTCCGGATCGCGCAAGGCCTCGCCGCTCGGCCAGCAAACATTGCCCTTCTACCCGCTTTACGAAAATAGCGACCACGGCGCCGGCGGCACGGTGCATATCGCCATTGCCGCGGACGGATCGATCGTCGATCTGAAAACGCCCCCTGACGACAGCGAGCGCTTGCGCGCCTATATCGTGGATACCGGCCAGAGCACGGCGTCGATCGCCGGTCTGGATCTCGAATGGCTACGGCCCGCAGCAGGCTTTCTTGGCACGGTTGCCGTGAGCAGCAGCAGCGATCTTGGCGCCTGGCGTGCGGTGGGCAGCGCCACGCTGGCCGATCTCGATCATGGCGGGCATCGGCTGCAGCAGCGCCATATCGAACTGCTACAGCCACTCGAGCGCTATCTGCGCATCGACTGGCCCGCAGGCCACGACGATATGGCGCTCGCTTCGGTTCACGCCCGCCTGCAGGCGCTCGAGCCGGTGCCCGCCGAACAGTGGTCCGGTGTGAGCGGCGAAGCGGCGCCGGACCCGGAGCGCGGATTTCGCTTCGACGCGCTGGCGGCACTGCCGGTGAACCGTGTGCGCATCGTCCTCGACCAGGACAATACACTGGTGCAGTTGCGCTGGTATTCGCGCAACGCGCCCGGCGCGCTGTGGCACGACCACGGCAGCGCGGTGGCTTATCGACTGAACCTCGACGGCACGTCCCTGATCAGCCCCGATCTGGCACTGGGCACCCGTCGTGACCGCTACTGGCGGGTGGAAGTGGTCGATGGCGATGCCGCCGCACTTGGACGAAAACCGCGGCTCGAGCTGGGCTGGCAGCCCGATGAGCTGCGGTTCATGGCCCGCGGCGAACCACCGTTCCAGCTCGCGGTCGGCGCACTCGAGCGCAGCGATCCGGGACCTGGTGTTGATTCGCTGCTCGCCGGTTTCGATGACGCGCAGCGTGCCGCACTGATCATGGACGCCACGCTTGGCCCGCGTCACACCCTGGGCGGCGCGGCGGCGCTGCGCGCGGCGGCACCGCCAATCCCCTGGCAACGCTACCTGCTGTGGTCGGTCCTGATCGCCGCGGTACTGATGCTGGCGCGCATGGCGCTCAACCTGTACCGTGAAATCAGTGCGCAGTGATCGAATGGGTTGACCGCGGTGGCCTCGGTTCAGGATCGGTACAGGTCCGGCAGACTCATGGCGCTGTGAGTTGCCGCCATCGCGGGGCCGCTACTGACGCCGCGCACGAAACGGGAACGAACCGATGAACACGACTGCCGAACAAGACAGCGCCGCGCGCCTCGACGATCTCGAGAGCCGCATCGCCCACCAGGATGCAACCATCGACAAGCTGAACGAGGTGGTGTGTGCGCAGTGGGCCACGATCGACCGCCTGACCCAGCTGATGGAGCGCCTCGAGCAACGGGTGCAGCATCTCGACGAGCGCGAGGGTGCAGCGCCGCCCATCGAAACGCCGCCGCATTACTGAACGATTGCGCTTCTAGGACCAGCGACGGCAGCCTGGCGCCATATCCGCCCGCTCCAGCCGGATCGGAAAACGCGAGCGGATGCTGGCGTCCACCGCCGGGTCCATGTGCTCGGGATAGTGCGTCGACAGGATGCGCCGGGTCCTGCCGTGCGCGAGTTCCAGGATGTCCTGCTTGCCGCTGTGCTCCCACTCCCCCGGCGTGCGCCGATCGGCCGTGTGGGGGTACAGGTACTCCGATTCCATCAGTTCCAGGGTCTGCGCGCTGCCCAGGAAATGACCGGCGCCGAACACGGTGTCGTGAATCACATCGTAGGACAGGGTCGCATCGTTCACCTCGATACCCCGCAGCACACGCATCACGTTGCCGGCCATGTCATCGTCGATCACCATCCCCTCGAACGACATGCCGATCAGGCTGCCGAGCATGCCGGGATAGTGGCACACCATGTTGCTGCCCGCGAGTGCCGCGGCCAGCGTGGTGATGCCTTTTTCGTAGCCGGCCTGCGCATCCATCAGCTTGGAGTCGCTCATGCCGGAGGGCATCGAGGTGATCAGGCCGTAGTGGTTGCAGATCTGGGCAGCGGCCGCGATTACCAGCGCCTCCTCACCGCTACCCCCGCTGAACGCACCGGTGCGCAGGTCCGATATGAACGGCCACATGCCGAAGTTGAGCGCACTCCCCGGGCGGATCAGGTTCGTCACACACAGGCAGCCGAGGGTCTCGGCAAAAGTCTGTGCCAGGGCACCGGCAAGCGCGGCCGGTGCGGTTGCGCCGGCTTGCGCCGCGACCGCGATATCGCCCGTCAGCCCAAGTCTTGCCGTCTTGATCAGCACCTCGAGGTTGTCACTCCCGAAGCGCAGCGGCGAGACGATCGGGCAGCCACCGAAAGTGCAGAAAGGCCGTTCGAGGAAGGCGCCCTCGCGGCCGCGAAAGGTGTCGAACATCGCGATGATCGTATCCACGTTGTCGGCCATCGCGATGCCCAGCGCGAAAGGCTTGCTGGTGCCCGCGAGTTGCGCGTAGGCGATGTTGATGTCGTGCAATGGCACGTCCCCGCTCAGCTCCGAGGCAATGAAAGTCTGGCCAAAAGCGTGGATGTTCTCGAGATGATCGGCGAGGCGCGCGGCATCATAGAGGTCCACCAGGGTCGATGGACGGTAGTGCCCGGATGCGAAATCCAGGATGCTGATGGCCTCGCCGGAGGTGCTGAAGATCACCCGCTCGCCCTTGATCTCCTGGTCGTGGCGGGGATCGACCCCGTACATCACGTACTCCGTGGCGGCCACCGCGATCAGGTCCTCGACCAGGGCGCGCGGAAAGCGAATCCGGTTGTGCTCACGGTCATGGATACAACCCGCGGGGATCGCCACCTCCAGCAAGTCCTGGCTCGGGTCACCGATGCCGATGTTCTCGAGAATCATCAGCGCGGTATCATTGATACGCCGGATGTCGGATTCGCTGAGCGGACGATATTGACCGCCGCTCATTCCCGGCCATATGGCGCGTTTCGCCGCTCCCCCGGCGCGTGCCGCCTTGCGCGCCTCGCGTCCCCCGGACCGGCGCGCGCGAGGCGCTTCCTCGCGTAGCGTGTCGCTGCACATGCTGCCCCTGCGTTTTAACCGATTGTTCAACTTCATTATACGTTCGTATAATTCTGAAAATCCAGAGCCATCGCATATGCACGGCCGTGGACGGTGACCGCCCGGGTTCGCAGGGCTGGATCGGGGTGCAGCGAAACACGGTCAGCTTTGCACTGGCTACCGGCCGGAATCGGCGTCCGCACTCCTTGACACATGTCATGGCAGCTTTTTTCCGCCACGCAATTGTGTATGCTCACTGGCATTTCTGTCCGGAGCAAATCCATGATCCGCCCACGTGTTACCGCAATCCTCACGGCGCTGGCATTCGCCGCGCTGTTTCCGCTCGGCGTCCTCGGCGCCGAAACCACCGCCGATCTCGAACTGCAGGAAGGGTATGTCGATCCGCAGAGCGGGGTCAGGGTCGATAAGATCACCCCTGACGAGACGGCGCAGACCCAGCAGATACTGCTCGCCGTACCGCGTACCAGCGGCCCCATCGACGAGGTGGTGGTCATGGGGAAGCGGCCCGAATCCACGAACCTGGTGGAACTGCTGCAATCGGTGCCACACCGTTTCGTGAATGACTACGATCACGACTACTACGGGCTGGTGATCTACCTCGGGCGCAAGGAAACCCTGCCGATTCGCCTCTACCTGAATTCGGCGCAGCACGATCCGGGGGCGATCGCCCCCTGAGACCTCCCCGATTCCACGCGTACTCGGCGCGTGCGCGCTGCCGTCCCCGGAGTTTCTGCACGATCTTGCGATTGACTACACTGTTGCCCCGAATGGCGAGCGAGCGAAGCAGACCGACGCGCATGAACGCAGCAGACCGCGGCATTCCGATCGCACTGAAAGTGCTGTACCTGTTGTGGGTGCTGTTGTGGCTGCCGCTCTACTGGAATCACTACGGTCCGCAGAACCAGTTGTGGATGTGTGACGTCGCCGGCATCGTGGTGTTGTTCGGGCTGTGGCGGGAGAGTCCATTGTTGCTGTCATCGCAGGCGGCAGGGGTGCTGATCGTACAGATCGTCTGGAGCGCGGACTTCCTGGGCGCTTTGCTGTGCGGGCGCCATCTCGTGGGCGGCACCGAATACATGTTCGATACCTCGCTGCCCTTGCTGTTGCGCGCGATGTCGCTGTTTCACCTGGTCATGCCAGCGCTGTTGATCTGGAGCCTGCGGCGAACCGGCTATCACCGCTCGGGTTGGGTCGTGCAGACACTGCTCATCTGGGTGCTGTTGCCCGTGACTTTTCTCGTTACCGAGCCGCAGCTCAACATCAACTGGTTGTGGCGACCATTTGGGGTCCACCAGGATTACGTGCCGCCCTCCGGCGTGTTTCTGGTGATGATGCTGGCCTACCCGCTGGTGTTGTTCTATCCGACGCACCTGGTGTTGCGCCGGCTGCTGCGACCGCACCGCCATGAGTAGAACGATCGTACTCGGCGCGAGTGGTTTCCTCGGAAGTCATGTCGTGCGCGCGCTGGTCGCCGCGGGGCGCGAGGTACGCATCCTGACCCGCCCCGACAGCGACACCTCGGCAACCGATGACCTGGATATCGAGCGCGTTCATGGCGACGCGCTGGATCGCGCGTCCCTCGCGCGCGCGATCGGCGGCTGCGACGGGGTGTTCCACTGCATCGTCGATACGCGCGCCTGGCTGCGCGACCCGCAGCCGCTGTACCGGGTCAATGTCGACGGCCTGGTCAACGCGATGGATGCCTCGCTGGCGGCCGGAGTGCAGCGTTTCGTATTCACCAGCACCTACGCCACGCTGGGGCGCAATCCCTCCGGCGCCTCCAGCGAAGCGGATATCTTCAACTGGCCCGACAAGGCACCACACTACGTCAAATGCCGCGTGGCCGCCGAGCAGCGATTCTTCGAGTATTGCCGCGAACGCGGCCTGCCTGGCATCGCCTGTTGCGTGGCCAATACCTACGGTGCCGGGGATATCGCGCCCACGCCCCATGGCGCCTTGATCCGGAACGTGGCGCTCGGCAGGATACCGGTGTACTGGGACGGTGGTGCTCCATGTCTCGGAATCGAGGATGCCGCCAGTGGAATGATTGCGGCCGAACGCCTCGGCCGCGTTGGTGAACGCTATATCCTGAGCGATCGCTGGTTCGATTACCGGGAGTTGTTCGCCGTCGCGGCACGCGCGGCCGGACGCGCGCCGCCCGCCGTCAGGGTGCCGATGTCGCTAATGTATGCCGCGACCTTCGCGTGTGATGTTTACTGCCGCTTCACCCGCACCGACAGTTTCTTTTCGGTAGCCTCGCTGCAATGCGCCAGCCTGCTGCCGGATGCCGATGCCACCAGGGCCCGCACGGAGCTGCAATGGCGCCCGCGGGCAACGGCGCTGGCAATCGCCGAGGCCGTGGATTTTTACCTGGGCCGACCGTCGTGAGCGCGGTCGCGGGTCGCGACGCCGTGCTGGCGTCCACCCGGATTGTTCCGGACCAACCAGCCGTAGCAGAGGTACATCGATGATATCGGCAAAGGAAAAAGTGTTGAGCGGACAAACATGGGATGCGTTCTGCGATGCCCTCAAGGCAGCGGGCAGGGATATCCTGCACGACTCCGCCGCCGACGAACTCGAGTGCGCCGAAGGTTTCCGTTATCTCGCGCGGCTGACCGCGCACGGCCTGCGCACCAGCTTTTCTTCCGCGGCGCTGTCCGCACCGGCCTTCAATTACGATGCGCCGAAGATCGGCGCCAACAATCCCGATTTCATGTACGGAGCCTGCCGCATCAGCGCCGCCTGCAGCTATCGTATCCGCGGCCGCGCCAACGACGCCTGGAATTTCAATATCGGCGCCTACCATGGCAGCCTCGGCAGTGCGCAGGGGCTGCAATGCAGCGGCTTTCTCGCCTCCTCCGCCCTGCACACGGATACCGACGGACAGTTCGTGATCATCGCCAGCCAAACCAGGCATCCCGGAAACTGGCTGCAGCTGTGCCCCGAATCTACCCAGCTGCTGGTACGCCAGACCATCCTGAATCCGGGCCGGGACGCTCCCGCCGCGCTGAGCGTGGAGATCATCGAGGGCGATGCCCGCGCGCCGCTCGCGCCCCTCGATGCGGAGCAACTCGATCACAGCCTCGACATGAGCGCGAAGACCGTGCACGGCATCGTGCGCCAGTTCATCGGCTGGACCCGTGATTTTCGCCAGCGTCCCAACGAGATTCACCCGATCAGGGACGAGCTGCTGGGGCGCGCCCGCGGTGATCCCAACTCCCGCTACAGCTACGGATATTTCGATCTCGCCGATGACGAGGCCCTGTCGATCCGGTTGCAACCGCCCGCCTGCGAATACTGGAATATCCAGCTCGCCAACCACTGGATGGAATCGCTCGACAATCCCGACATCCCCTCCTCGATCAATCTTGCCAATGCCCGCGTGCGCGCGGACGGATCGGTCCACGTGGTGGTGAGCCAGCGCGATCCCGGTCTGCCGAACTGGCTCGACACCCAGGGCCACCGACGCGGCGTGATCGCATTGCGCTGGGTCGGAGCGCCGGTGCAGCAACCCCCGCCGGTGCGCCGTCTCAAGCTCACGGAGCTCGGTCCGGAGCCTGCGTCGTGAGCCAGACCCGTTTTGCCGCGCGTCTCGCCGAGTTCCATCAGCAGGCGATCGACAGCTGCGGCTGGGACGATTTCGGTGGCAACGAGTACCGGGTGGCGCTCGAGCAGTACACGCGTTCGCTCGATCAGGGGGCCCGGCTTTCGGTACAGGGAGAAACGATGCTGGCGCAGGGTATCGTCGGCCATCTGCGCGGGCGTCTCTACAGCGAGCACTACAAGAGACTGCATCCGGAATACGCCGCGCAGCAGATCACGCGCCCGCTGTTCATCGTCGGCCTGCCCCGCAGCGGCACCAGCGCATTGCACCGGATCCTCACGGCGGATCCGCAACACCAGGGGCTGGAATACTGGCTCGGACAGACGCCGATGCCGCGTCCTGGGCGCAACCTGTGGCCGTCGCTGCCGGAGTTCACGGAGTGCCGCGCCGGGCTCGCGCAGTATGCTGGGCTGGCGCCGCAGCTGATGGCGATCCATGAAATGGCGGCGGATGAAGCCGACGAATGCCGGCTACTGCTGCTGCAGAGCTTTGCCAATGTGACGCTGCAGTCCAATGCCCGCGTTCCGGAGTACGAGGAATGGCTGTACGGTGCCGATTTCGCGCCGGTATACCGCCGCTATCGTGACAACCTGCGTCTCATCGGGCTCGGCAACGAGGCGCGCTGGATCCTGAAGGATCCCAGCCATCTGTGGGCGCCGCGCGCCTTGCTGCAGACCTTCCCCGATGCCTGCATCGTGCAGACCCATCGCCACCCGCGTGAATTGATTCCCTCGGTCAGCAGCCTGGTATACAACGCGCGCCGGATGTTCGAGCCCGCGCTCGAGAAGCACGAAGTCGGTCGGCAGCAGTTACGGCAGTGGGCACGGGTGCTGAACAATCTCGCCGCGCTGCGCCGCGACAATCCACAACTGCAGGTGCACGATTTACGGATGGAGGATCTGCAACGCGATCCGATGGGCTGTATCGAGGGCATCTATCGACGCTTTGCAATGCCCTTCGATCGCCACAGCCGGCAGGCGGTGAGGCACTGGACCGAGCAGCGTCCCGCGGCGCGCAACCCGACCCACCGCTACAGCGCCGAGGAATTCGGTCTCGATGATGCCACCATCGGGCACGCCTTCGAGGACTATATTTCCACCTTCCTGCCCGGGCGCTGATCCGCGTTGCTGGCTGGACGTGCCGGGTACCGCTCAGGTGCGCGTGTTCAACACCCGCAACACCGCCGCCGCCAGCGCCGCGCCCTGCTCCTCCTGCAGGAAATGCCCGGCATTCTCGATGGTGGTGTGCAGCGCATTGCGCGCGCCGGGAATACGCTGGCGAAACACCGCAGCCCAGTCGCGGGTGGAAGGATCCGCATCGCTGAAGGCGCACACGAAGGGTTTGTTCCACTGTTCGAGCACGCGCCACACCGCGCGGTTTTCCATGGCCCCGGGCATCTGCTCGTGGAGCGGGATCAAGCCAGGGAAAGCCAGCACACCAGCCTTGTAGCTGGCATCCGGGAACGGCGCGTCATACGCGGCCTTGACCGCATCCCCGAGCGCCTGCACACCACTGCCCGAGACGATTTCGCCCACCGGCAAATCCTCCGCCGCGGCACACAACCCGACCCAGTCCTCGATCTGCCTGCCTGGCCACGGAGCAACGCCGCGTGGCGGCGCCTCGCATCCCGGCAACAGGGTATTGCCCGCCACCACCGCCGCGAAGCGCTGCGGCATGCGCGCCAGCACGCTGAGCCCGATCGGTCCGCCCCAGTCCTGGCACAGCAAGGTGATGTGCTGCAGATCGAGCGTCCCGACAAAACTGCTCATCCAGTCCACGAATCGTGCGTAACTGTAATCACCGCGCGCGGCGGGTTTGTCGGAACGCCCGAAGCCGATGTGATCCGGTGCAACGGCGCGAAAGCCGGCGCCAACGATGCCTGAAATCACGTGGCGCCATGCGAAGCTCCAGCTCGGCTCGCCGTGCAGCATCAAAACCGGTGGCGCGCTGCGCGGCCCCTCATCCACATAATGCATGCGTAATACACCCAGTTGCGGATCGCGCACCTCGACGTAGCGCGGCTCGAATGCAAAATCCGGCAACGCGGCGAAGCGCGCATCCGGGGTGCGAAGAATTTTCATGGTCGCGCGTTCTCCCTGTGTCCGATGATCGAGCGCGACAGTGTGCAATAATGCGCGCCACTATTGAAGCGTATTGCCCGCAGGGCATCGGGTGCGCATGCTGCGGTGCGCGCGCTGATCGCGCTCGTGTGACTGGAACCATTACCATGCCGGGGGGCACTCAGCGTTGCTTGCAAGGATTCGCCGCGCCGTTGCGGCCGAGGGTTTCAGGACGCGGCTCGCGGACCCCGATTCGCTATTGCACTTTTCCGTGCTCGGGCTGCTGGCGGGTGTGCTCGCCGGTCTCTCGATCGTGGTGTACCGTTTCATCGTCGAATCCTCGCTCGGTGCCATGCTGCCGGGTGGCGATCCGGAGAATTTCGAGGCGCTCGACCCGAGCCTGCGCTTCGTGCTGGTACTGGGTGGCGCGCTGCTGCTCGGGCTGATCGCCCAGCTGATTCCGCCCCGCTGGCGCGCGGTCGGAGTGGCGCACGTGATCGATCGCTTCAATCGCCACAGCGGCTCGATGCCAAAGGGCAATCTCGCCTGGCAGTTCTGCGGCGGCATGCTGTGCCTGATCACCGGGCAGGCAGCGGGGCGCGAAGGGCCCACGGTGCACATCGGCGCCGCGGTCAGCAGCATCGCCGGCAACTACCTCAAGCTGCCGAACAACAGCATCCAGATCCTGGTCGGGTGCGGCACCGCCGCCTCGATCGCCGCGGCCTTCGACACACCACTCGCCGGGGTGGTTTTCGCGATGGAAGTGGTAATGATGGAATACACCATTTCCGGCTTCGTCCCGATCATCCTGGCGGCTGCTGCCGGTGCCACCGTGGCCCGCAGCATCTTCGGCGAGACCCTGCTGTTTTCCATCGCACCGATACAGCCCCACAGCCTCGCGGAAATGCCCGCGATCGTGTTGCTCGGCCTCGCCGCCGGCACTGCCTCGGCACTGTTCGTCGCGGTGCAGGCCCGGGCACTTCGGGTGCGCAGCGGATTGCCGTTTACCCGCATCGCGATCGGTGGGTTGATCAGCGCACTCGCGATACTCGCCGTTCCCGAGGCGATGGGGGTCGGCTACGATTCGCTGAACGCGGCGCTGATCGGCGAACTCGGCCTGCTGACGCTGGTATTGCTCGCGATCACCAAGCTGCTGCTCAGCGCCACCGTCAGCGGCCTCGGCATGCCAATCGGCATCATCGGACCAACGCTGCTGATCGGTGGCTGCATCGGCGGCGCGATCTGCAAGCTGCTCGGCATCGCTTCGCTCTCCTTCCACGGCGCGGAAAGTCTCTACGTGTTGCTGGGCATGGTGGCGATGATGGGTGCCACGCTCAATGCGCCGATGGCCGCGCTGACCGCGGTGATGGAACTCAGTGGCAGCACCTCGGCGATGCTCCCGGGCATGGTGGCGGTAATCGTGGCCAACCTCGTCTGCCGGGTGCTGTTCGGGCAGGTATCGACCTCCCGCAATACGCTCGAGGCGATGGGGGTATCGATCACCCGCGATCCGCTGCGCCGCTCGCTCGAGCGCAGCGGCGTGGTCAGCCTGATGGACCGGGATGTGCTCGTGCTCGAGGGTGAGCCGGACAGTGCCGAGGGTCTGGAGCGGCTGCGGGCCGCAACCAATCGCTGGGCCGTGTTCAGCCGCGACAGGATGCATTGGCTTGCCGATCGCGCGGCATTGTGTGCCTTGCTGGAAGGCGTCGACGCCGGTGATTTGCGGGAACGCGCGATCGAATTCGCCCGTCCCTGTTGCGATGTGCCGGCCCAGTCGTCGCTCGGCGAGGCCTGGCAACGACTGCAGGAAGGTGCGGCGGATGTGGCCTGCGTGATCGAGCCGCTGGCTTTGCATTCGGTGCTCGGCATCATCCGCCGCGAGACACTGGCCGATGCTGCCAGCGGGGAGATTTTCGATTGATCGATGGCCAGTGCCATCCTCGACGAGGATGCCACTACGACCCTTTTGCTCTCTCTCAGACCTGATCGTCCGGGCCGTCCTGCGGCGCAGCCGTATCGAACAAGCGACCGCCGAAGCTTGCAAGCAGTTCCTTGGCCCGGGTGTAGGTTTCCCTGAATCGTTGCAGTCCGTGGCTGCCGCCGTTGACCACCCGCCGGGCGGCAACCAGGTCTTCGTGCTCTGTGTCCAGCGCCGCGCACAAACGCGCGCGGTTGGCATCCAGGTAGGCAGCCAGCAGACAGGCAGCGACCTCGGGAGAGCAGGCGCTGTCCGGGTTGTCGAGCAGCGGTATCCCGAGCATCGCGCCAAACCTTGCGTAGTTGTGGCGGCCGGTCAATTGCACATAACCGCGGCCACGATAGCGGGCGCCGTCGCCCGGCAGGCGGTTGCCGAGCCTGCCGTCGTAGACGCCGAATGCTTCCTGGCCCGGCCGGGTATTGAATGGCGAGGGTTGCTCGGCAATCGGCACGAAGCCCTCGGCTTCGGCACGGATCGTTGCCAGCGCGGCATAAACCAGCCGCTCCTCGGTCAGTCCGAATTCCGCCAGTGCGCTGCTTACATACGGAAGATTCAGCGCGACGCTGGCGGAGCCGGTGAAAGGAAAAAGCCGGCTGACCAGGCTGGCATCGACCCGCAGCGCCTGTTTTGCCGCACTCGGGCAACCCAGCGCGGCGCGCGTGCGCGGTCCGGCAATGCCATCGGCCACCAGTCCCGCGCTTGCCTGCCATGCGCGCAGGGCGCTCTCGGTGGCCGCATCGAACTGCTCATCGAGCACCAGTCCGTATTCGATGGCCGCGTGTTCGCCCAGCGCCCGCTGCAGTGCGGTCTTCAGTTCCCGCACTTCGGCGCCGCTGTTGCCCCGCAGCAACAGCATCTTCGCGGTGTTCAACCCGTTCATGCTCTGCATTCTCCCGGCCGCTCATCGCGAATTGAAAGACGTCGTGACCACAGACGTCAACCAGCGCCGGCGCGCTTGCCTGCGCGGGACGCCGATAGTAGATTCCGGTTCGGGCTGGACAAGCGACGGAAACGGACATGATCAGGATTTGTGATATCGATCACCTGGTGCTGCGTGTCATCGATCTCGGAACAATGCTGCGCTTCTACTGCGATGGGCTGGGCTGCACCATCGAACGCCAGGTCGATGAAATCGGCCTGGTTCAGCTGCGTGCCGGTCGCTCGCTGATCGACCTGGTGCCGGTCGACGGCAAGCTCGGTGCGGCGGGAGGCAGCCCGCCCGGGCGCGGCGGTCGCAACCTCGATCACTTCTGCTTGCGCATCGAGCCGTTCGATGAGCCCGCGATTCGCCGGCATCTCGGGGCGCTCGGTATCGAGGTCGGGGACGTCGCAATGCGCTATGGTGCGCAGGGTACGGGTCCCTCGATCTATATAGAGGATCCGGAAGGAAACACCGTCGAACTGAAGGGGCCGCCATCACTCGGGGAGTCCCGGGGTAGTCTGCCCTGAATGATCGGGTATCCGCCGTGCAACGCACCTTTGATGCCGGAACCCGCCAGAAGCTCGCCAGATTGTAATCACTCGCGCAAATTCGCCGTGCTATCGTGAAACGACAGCACCGTATGCTCTGACGCCGAGGGCGCGGAATCCGCCAGCAACGACAGGTAGAACATGAAAGAAACCGAGGAATCGCTGAGGGCATGCCAGCAAAAGTTCCATCTCTGGGTGCAGGAGCGCCTCGGTGAGGTCGACGATCTGCGACTCAGCGAGTTCACGGCTCCCGGAGCCTCGGGATTCTCCAATGCCACGTTGTTCACCACGCTCAGCTACCGCCAGCACGGCGAGGCAATCACGCGCCGGATCGTGATCCGCATCGCCCCTGCATCGCGAGACAGCTACCCGGTATTCAGAAGCTACGATATCCCGCTGCAGTACGATGTGATGAAGGCACTCGGTGAGAGTTCCGATGTGCCGGTGCCGAGAATGCTGTGGAAGGAGCTCGACACCGCGATCTTCGGCGAGGTGTTCTACGTGATGGAACACATCGAGGGCCAGATCCCGAGCGACAACCCGCCCTACCCGACCGAGGGCTTCGTGAAGGACGCCAGCCCGGCGCAACGCGAGGCAATGTGGTGGAGCGGCCTCGAGGCCATGGCCCGGCTGCACCGGCTGGACTGGAAAAAGGCGGGGCTGGGGTTTCTCGCCTGGCCAGACGATGGACGCAGTGCCATCGACCATTATCTTGCCAAGTGCGAGCAGGACCTCGAATGGGCATCCGCGGGGCGTGAGCAACCGCTGCTCGAATCCACGCTCGAATGGCTGAAGCGGAACAAACCGGTGGGCGAGCCCGAGGCCATTTCCTGGGGTGATGCGCGGGTAGGCAACCAGATTTTCGACGATTTCAAGGTGGTCGCGATCATCGACTGGGAGATGGTCGCGATTGGCAGCCCCGAGATCGACCTCGGCTGGTGGCTGTTCGTGGACAAGGTGACGATGGCCGGTGGCGGTCTCGGCGATGCGTATGTACGCCCGCGCCTCGAGGGATTGCCCTCGCACGAGGAAAGCGTCGAGCGCTATGGCGCGATGATCGGGCGCCCGGTGCGGCACTCGCTCTACTACCAGGTATTTGCCGGACTGCGTTTTGGCATCGTGATGTTGCGCCTGATGCAGCGCCTGGTGTTCGATGGGACATTGCCGGCGGAATATTGTCCGCTGCTCGAGCGCAACAATGCAGTCACCCAGACCCTGGCGGCAATACGTGGACTGCCGCCGCCGGAGTAACTACGCGCGCAGCAGGAACAGGCCCGATAACCCCACAACAGAGCAGGCGAACAACATGGCATTTCACGGCAAGGTGGCACTGGTAACGGGCGCCGCGAGCGGCATGGGTCGGGTCGCGGCATTGCGGCTCGCGAACGCAGGCGCAAAAGTCGCGGCGGTGGATCTCGACCCCCGAGCGCTCGAGCGACTCGCCTGCGAGTCGGCGAATATCCATACCCACGTCTGCGATGTCAGCAATCTCGAGGCCGTAGAGGCGCTGGTCGCACAGGTCGAATCCGGGATCGGCCCGATCGACCGGCTCACCCATTGCGCGGCGATCATGCCCGGGCAATCGTTGCGCGATATGCCGGCCGCCAGCATCACCCGGATGATGAGCATCAATTACGGCGGTACCGTGAACATGGTCAAGAGCGTGATGCCGCTGATGGAACGGCGCGGACGCGGCGATATCATCATGTTCGGCTCGATGGCCGGCGATGTGCTGGCCTTGAATCTCGGTGCCTATTGCGCGACCAAATCCGCGACCAACACCTTTGCCGAGGTGCTGGCGCGTGAAAACAAGGGCGGTCCATTGCGCCTGCTGCTGGTGTGCCCGCCGATGGTCAACACGCCGCTGATCGAACAGGCGATCGCACACGGCCCGGCGGGCCTGGTGGAGTCGCGCGAAGCGGGCCGCATGGTCAGCCCCGAATTCATCATCGATGCGATTGAAACCGCGATCGAACAGGGCAAGTGGGTGGTGCGTCCGGGCAGCGCCGGTTTCATGGTGCTGTGGCGTCGTCTGTTCCCGGGGCTGCTGTGGTGGGCGATCGAGAAATCTAGCAAACCGAAGCGGTGACCGGCACGGCGCGCGTGGCAGCGCGCGAGCAGGATCGGGTAGTTGTCACTTGCGCGCGTGCAGGCGCACCGGCAGTCTTTCGTAACCACGCACGAAGCTCGAGCGCACACGCTGTGGGGCGCCGCTCACCTCGACCGTGTGGAAACGCGCGAGTATCTCCTCCCAGACGATCCGCAACTGCATCTCGGCGAGCCGGTTGCCCATGCAGCGATGGATGCCGAAACCGAAGGAGATGTGGTGACGTGCCCGCGCCCGATCGATGATGAATTCATCAGCGTGCTCGATCACCTCCTCGTCGCGGTTGCCCGAGACATACCACATCACGACCTTGTCACCCTTGCGGATCCTCTGGCCGCCGAGCCCGGTATCGCAGTTCGCGGTACGGCGCATATAGGCCAGCGGGGTCTGCCAGCGGATGATTTCCGAAACCATGTTCGGAATCAGCGCGGGATCGGCACGCAGCTTTGCGTATTGCGCCGGATTCTCGTTCAGTGCCAGCACCCCTCCGGAAATCGAATTGCGGGTGGTGTCGTTGCCGCCCACGATCAGCAGGATCAGGTTGCCGAGATATTCGAGCGGCGTCATGTTGCGGGTGGCCTCGCCATGCGCCAGCATCGTGATCAGGTCGAGACGCTCGCCCGGCACCTTGTTGACCCGCTCGTTCCACAGCACCGTGAAATAATCCAGGCACTCCATCATGGTTGAACGCCACTGCTCCTCGCTGATGTTCCCAGCCCCCGACTGGCGCGGCCCGGCGGTCGCCATATCCGACCAGCAGGTGAGCTTGCGTCGATCCTCCCACGGAAAATCAAACAGCGTGGCGAGCATCTGGGTCGTCAGCTCGATCGACACCCGGTCGACCCAGTCGAACTCCTCGCCGAGCGGAAGCTGATCGAGAATCGCGCTGACGCGCTCGCGGATCAGCGGCTCCAACCGCATCAGGTTCGCGGGCGCCACCACCGATTGCACGGTTTGGCGCTGTTCGTCGTGTCCGGGCGGATCCATCGCGATAAATCCCGGGTTCAACAGGAAGTCCTCCGGCGCATCGCCGAGCACGATGGTCGGTTGCGAGGAGAAAATCTGGTGGTTGGTATCGACGTGCTGGATGTCCTTGAAGCGGGTCACCGACCAATAAGGGCCGAACAGGCTTTGCGTACAGTAATGAACCGGGGCTTCGGCGCGCAGACGCTTGAAGTAGGGTCGCCATGCGTCATGGAGGAACAGATCCGGATTGCTGACATCGATCCGTTCGAGCGGGATGCTCCAGGGATCGATATCGAGGACATTGGCGCCATGGGTAATTGCGGGTTCTGTCATCGCCGGCTTCCGTTATCGTGGTGTTGCATCGCGCTCACATCTGGAAGGCAGGAAGCCTGAGCACCAGTCCGTCGAGCTGTTCGGTCACCATGATCTGACACGAAAGCCGCGAGTTGGGTTCCCTTGCGGGCACGAAACCGAGCATCCCCTCCTCCATCGCACCCGGCACACCGACCCTGGCCATCCAGGCCGGATCGACCATCACGTGACAGGTGCCGCAGGCGCAGGCTCCACCGCAATCCGCATCGATTCCGGGCACGTTGTTGGCGAGCGCGGCCATCATCACGCTGTCGCCGATCGGCGCATCGACCTCGTGCTCGGCACCATTGTGTGCGATGTAGGTGATTCTGGGCATGGAGTTGCTCTTCCGCGGGTCAATGGCAGCCTAAGCGTTGTCGGTCCGGGTGGTCAAATGGGTTGCGCCAGGAGTCCGAGGGCGTCTCAGTCATCCAGTATTGTCCGCACCAACGCGCGCAGCCCACCACGCTTCCAGCTTTCGGTGAAACTGGCCCGTTGCGCAAGCCGCCCGGCCAGCGCAACCCAACGCGCCAGCGTCTCGTAGAGAACCACGTGACGCCAGACCTCGCGATCCAGCTCCGCCGCCAGGTCCGCACCGTAGCCCTCGAACAGCGCCTGCATCGCGCGCCGCGCCTCCAGCGGCACCGGGCGCAACCGCGCCGTGAACGGCAGCGGATCACCCATCGCGAGATACACGAACATCCGCGCGAGGTCGTCCACAGCCGGGCTGCGGCGATGCGCCCACAGATCGATTCCAGTGACACGCCCCGCTCCGAGCAGCAGGTTGGTCGACGTAAAGTCTCCGTGGGTCAGCGTGCTGCCAACGGGTCTGCCCTCGAGAACCGTTGCCTGTTGCTCGAAACGACGCAGCGCGGCGATCCACAGGGGATCCGCCGACAGCAATGCGCATGCGGCCGGTGCCGCGGCGATGCGGGTCGCCAGCAGGTTGCGGTAGCGCTGCGTATCGAACGGCGCCTGCGTGATGCCGGAACTCTCGTGAAAGCGCCGCAACCAGTTGCCTGCCAGCATCACCGCACGCCAGTGCGCGGCGGGCCGCAGCGCTGCCCGTACCAGCACCTGTTCGAGCGGGCGCGCATCGATCCATTCCACCAGCAGCGCATTCTCCTGTTCGAAACAGGCGTATAGCTCGGGCACATCGAAACCGCTGCCGGCGCAATCCAGCAGCGGGCGGGTGGCGCGCAGTGCGGCGGCCTGCAAACCCGCCGCCAGCGCGTCATGGTATTGCTTGAGCGCGGCACAGTGACCGCTGCCCGGCGAGCGCAGCCGTACCACGCTCGATTTGCGTGCCCTCAGCACTCCGGGAATTACCTGCCAGTCGGCAATGCCAAAGCGTGCCCGCAACACGGCCACGGAGCGATCCAGCGGCGATTCGTCGGGAAGGAGTTGCGCCGGGCTTGCGCCTTGATGCTGCTTAGGTTTCATCGAGCTTGGGCTGTCCTGCTCCGCCAAGCGCCCTGTTGTAAGTGGCGCGGGGAAGCAGTGTCAAGCCTTGACTCGATCGCGCGAAATCCGTGGTGGTATCGACAGCAGGCGCAATTTTGTGCACTCTTCCACCATGCTCAAACCATCACGACAGGCTCCCGCGCGTTGGCTCAAGTTGTTGCGATGGCCGTGGTGGCTGCTCTCCCCGCTGACGCAGAAGCACGATTTCCATGCCAACCCGGTGATCGGCTCGCACTGGCTCAATCGCTGCGGCCTGCATGTGCTGCGCCTGCTGATCGCGCACGCCGTCACCCGGTTTCGCTGGTGGATGCTGACGCCACTGATGAGTCCTGCCGACCGCGCCGTGTTCCATCGCGATGGTTTTCTGGTGGTGCGCGACGTGCTGACCCCGGCGGAATTTGCAGCGCTCAGACAGGAGATTAGCGGCGCGCGTGGCGCGCCTCGCGAGTGCATCCAGGGCGACACTCTCACCCACCGCGTGCTGCTCGACCAGGCGACGCTCGCGTCCCTGCCGGTGACGCGCCGCCTGCTCGGCGATCCGCACATCACCGGCCCGATGCGCTATGCGGCGGCCAAGAACCACCTGCCGCTCTTCTATATCCAGGCGATCCGCAACGGGGTCCGCGAGGCCGCCCCCGACCCGCAGAAAAATCTCCACTCGGACACCTTCCATCCGAGCATGAAAGCCTGGTTCTTTCTCGAGGACGTGGACAGCGCGCGTGGCCCGTTCACCTATGTGCCGGGCTCGAACCGCCTCAGTCTCGCGCGTATCCGCTGGGAATACCGGCGCAGCATCGTTGCCGCGGATCTCGCCGATGGCTACAGCGAAAAGGGTTCGTTTCGTTTCGAGCCCCGGGACCTCGAGGCACTCGGTCTGCCGCCGCCGCGGCAACTCGAGGTCCCCGCCAATACCCTGGTCATCGCCAATACCTTCGGTATCCATCGTCGCGGTCCAGCCATGCCGGGCGCAGCGCGTCTCGAACTGTGGGCCTACAGCCGCTGCAACCCGTTCAACCCCTGGCCCGGCCTCGGCCTGCCCTGGTCTCACCGCGCCGATCAGGCCGTCCTGAGGTTCTGGTGGCGACATCTCGATCGCAAGGCGGCCAGGCGGGGTCAGCTCTCGAGCTGGCACCCCATTACTCCCGAGGAATTCCATCGCCGCTGAACCCGCGCTACCTATTGCCGGTTTGCATCCAAATCGATTCCTTTCGTGTACATTGCCTCGTACCAGCAGCTGGCCAATTGCCGCCAAATGGCTCGGCAGCCCCCGCTGTTTCGATCTGCGTCGATTGCAACGCCACCCGGAGTTCTACTGATGCCTTCGCATGCCAATTACCAGGGTGTGGTGATCACCGCACCGGTCAGCCTGCCATACACACGCTACAGCGAACACGACGCGCCGTGGTTCATCGGCAGCGTGCTGCGCGAGATGCTGCGGGCAAGCGGCCTGAAAAAGAAAGACATCGATGGCCTGGCCGTGGCGAGCTTTAGCCTGGCTCCCGATTCGGTGCTCAGCCTCACCCGGTATTTCGACATGAGCGCCCGCTGGCTCGAGCAACTGCCCTTCGGCGGCGCCGCCGGTGTGCTCGCGCTGCGCCGCGCGGCACGCGCGGTACAGGCGGGCGATGCCAATATCGTGGCCTGCATCGGTGGCGACACCAACCGGCCCGATGGCTTTCGCGAGCCGGGAGAAAATACCAGCAGCTCCAGCGTCGATGCCAGCCATCCCTGCGGGGCGGAAGGACCGAATACGGCATTCTCGCTGATCACGCAGCGCTACATGGAGGAGCATGGCGCGACCCACGAGGACTTCGGGCGCCTTTGCATCAGCCAGCGTTACAACGCGCAGCACTATCCCAACGCGCTGTTCGGCAACAAGCCGCTCGACATGGCCAGCTATCTCGGTGCACGCGCGGTGGCCGGCCCGCTGCACCTGTATGACTGCGTGATGCCCTGCGCCGGCGGCGAGGGCTTCCTGATGATGAGCGAGGAGCGCGCGCGCCGGCTCGATCTGCCCTATGCGCGGGTGCTCGCGGCGGAGGAATTGCACAATGCCTTTGCGCCCGACCCGGTGCAACTGCGCGCGGGTTGGGAGAGTTTTGCCACCCGGCTCTACAATGCCGCGGGAATCGCACCGGCGGAAATCGATGTGCTGCAGACCTGCGACGATTGCCCGGTAATCGCGATGCTGCAGATGGAAGGACTCGGCTTCTGCCAGCGCGGCGAGGCGCCACGCTTCGTGCGCGAAACGCCACTCACTTTCGATGGTGACGAACTCGCGCACAATACCTGCGGTGGACAGCTCTCGGCCGGACAGGCCGGATCGGCCGCGGGATTCATGGGTGTCGTCGAAGCGCTGCGCCAGGTAACCGGCACCGCGCACGGCAACCAGGTGCCCGGCGCCTGTCATGCCCTCGCCAGCGGCTACGGCATGATCAACTTCGATCGCGGGCTGTGCAGCGCGGCGTTGGTGATCGAGGGGGACGAGGCATGAGCCTCCGGCACAAGCTGCAACAGTTGCGTGAGCGGAGCACTACCAAGGGATGAGAACAACGGCATTGTGCGGGGGCGGCGCGGTGTCTCGCGAGCTGATGGGCGGGAGTTTTCCGCTGCTGGCGATGCTCTCGATAGTGGCGCCGATCGAGCAGCACATGCCCGCTGATATACATACGACGGTGGTGATTGCTGCCTGACAGCTTGCTAGTGTTCGCACGGGATGCGGACTAGACTTCGACTGGCGGATTGCACGCGGGTTCGCCACCGCACCGAATCACCATCAGCCAGGAGTGGGCGTCATGAGCAAGGGCATGGACAAGAAAAAGGAAACCAAGAAGAAGTCGGAAAAGACCATGAAGGAAAAGCGGGCCGAGAAAAAAGCCAAGAAAGGCACCCGCAACGCCTGAGACGAGCCGCGCGTGGTCGCAACCGCCCACGCGCGCAACCCCGCCGCCTAGCGGCAGCGGAAAATGATGTGATCCTCCCAGTCGTCCTCGGCTACCGTCGTTTCGCTCGTCATCCGCCCCGCGCGTGACATCCCGAGGCGGTGCACTGCCGCGCGATCACCACATTCCAGGTGGTGCCAGCTCGGCAGATCCTTGCCCTCGCTCAGCAATCGATAGCCACAGGTGGGCGGCAGCCAGGTATAGCCCTGGACCTGTGCCGGGGTCAGCTGGATGCAATCGGGTACCTGCTCGCGCCGCGTCGGGTAACCGGTGCAGCGGCAACTCTGCAGATCGAGCAGCTTGCAGGCCACATCGGTGTAGAACACAGAGCCATCGTGCTCGTGCTCGAGCTTCTGCAGACAGCACAGGCCGCAACCATCGCACACCGCCTCCCATTCCACGGGATCGAGTTGCGCCAAGGTCTTGCGTTTCCAGAATCCGGCAACCGTCTCGCTCATTCAGCGCGGCTCCGGGGCCAATACCCGCCGCCGGTTGAACAGGATTATCGCAGCACTTCCCATGACCAGATCCTCCACTATCAAGCGCTACGGTTTGATTGCTCTTTTGTCTGCGTCCGGCAGCGCTGGCCGAAGCCCGGGAGCCTGCGCGATCGCAATCACCGCCGCATCGCGGCAGGGTGTTCCATCGACGTCCGCCATTATGCGCGAATAATTGCGTCGGCAATGCTCCTGAATCGCCCTTGTCTGGCGGGGGTTTCTGTCGCATCGGATGCGGTCCTCCCACAACAAACCCGCCAGGGGGTATGATCGGCCAGGTCCCGAATGGATCAGCGCATCATTGATCTGAATACGCACCACGGAGTCGGGTGTGATCCACTGCAAACAACCTGCGAGGAAACCGGCGATGAGCGAACCCATTCTCCTGTGCGAGGACCGTGACGGTATCCGCACCCTGACGCTGAACAACCCGGCGGCGCGCAACGCGCTCTCCGGCACCATGATGGCGTTGCTGCACGAGGCGTTCGTGGCGGCTGCCGCAGAGCCCGCGGTGCGGGTGGTGATCCTCGCGGCGAACGGGCCGGCGTTCTGCGCCGGGCACGATCTGAAGGAGATGCGCGGCAACAGCGATCCGGTATTTCATGCCAGGCTGATGGATCAGTGTGTGGCCCTGATGCTGGCGATCGTGCGCTGTCCCAAGCCGGTGATCGCGCGGGTGCACGCCATCGCCACTGCCGCCGGCTGTCAGCTGGTTGCCTCCTGCGATCTCGCGGTCGCGGCCGACAGCGCACACTTTGCCACCCCTGGCGTCAATATCGGCCTGTTCTGCAGCACGCCCATGGTGGCGCTGTCGCGCAATCTCGGGCCCAAGCATGCAATGGAAATGCTGCTGATCGGAGACCTGGTAAATGCCCACGACGCCTGGCGCATGGGGCTGCTCAACCGCGTGGTCGAGGCCGGCCAACTCGATGCCAGCGTGGCGGAATTCGCGCAACGCATCGCCTCGAAGTCCTCGCATACGCTGGCGGTGGGCAAGGAAGCCTTCTACGCGCAGGCCGAAATGAGTCTCGAGGAAGCGTATCGCCATTGCGCCGCGGTGATGGTGCGCAACATGCAGTCCAACGACGCGCGGGAAGGCATCGACGCATTTTTCCACAAGCGTCCTGCCTGCTGGCAGGACAGCTGAGCAAGGCCTCGCCCGCGCCGGTCCCCGCACGCGAGCCGCCCGGATCGTGCGTGAGGTCGCAGGAGTTGCGCGTTTCGCCGCTGCGCGAGAAATAGCCCCACCATGAGGTCGCGAAATCGGGCAGCGTGGTCTTGCCGATCACGATGGCGCCTGCTGCCTTCAGGCGCGAGACCACCGTCGCGTCGCGGGCTGGATGATGGTTCATGAAGGCGACATTACCGTCGCTCGTCGGGAGGTTCGCCGTGTCGATATTGTCTTTCAGCAGCACCGGAATGCCGTGCAGCGGCCCCTGCAGCTTGCCGGTTTCCGCCCCAGCGCGTCGTCGAGCGCGCCGACCCGCAGGTGTGCTTGCATGGACGCCTCGATTGGGTTTGTATTGCATCCGACCGTACTGAGCGCGTGACTCGAGTGTCAATCCTCGGATCCGGCCAATTGACTCACCAAGGAGGCTAGACGATGACTCTGCCCGGTTTTCTCGTCGACACTGCCTGGCTCAACGACCAGCTTGGCGCGACCGATCTTCGCATCCTCGATGCGACCGTCTTCCTGCACGTCAATACCGACGGCCCCGGTTACACCACCGAAAGCGGCCGCGCGAAGTTCGACGCCGGGCACCTCCCCGGTGCACAGTTCGTCGATCTGATCGAAGTCTTCTCGGATCAGACGTCCGCGGTCCGCTTCACGATGCCGTCCCCGCCCCGCTTCTGCGAGCTCGCCGGCGCGCTGGGCGTGGGCGACGACAGCCGGGTCGTCGTCTACAGCAGCGGCAGCCCGATGTGGGCGACCCGGCTGTGGTGGATGTTCCGCTCCGTTGGCTTCGATCAGTGCGCGGTGCTCAATGGCGGCCTGCCCAAATGGCAGCGCGAAGGACGGCCCGTCACGGTCAACGTGGCGCCGCCAACGCCGGCGCGCCTGACGTCGAAGGCGCAACCGGCTCTGTGGGCCGATCGTGATGCGATGCTCGCGGCGATGAACGACAGCGGTGTCTGCACGATCAATGCGCTGTCGCCGGCGGTCTACAGCGGCGAGAAGAACATGTATGGCCGCCCCGGCCACATCCCGGGCAGTGTCAATGTCTTCTACGACTGCCTCCTCGACCCGGCAGACGGCACCCTCCTGCCCGCCGCGCGCCTGAAGCCGCTGTTCGACTCGGTCGGCGCCTTCGGCAAGCCGCGCGTCATCTGCTATTGCGGGGGCGGGATCTCGGCGACGATGAACGCGCTCGCGCTGACGCTCGCCGGGCATCCCGACATCGCCGTCTACGACGGCTCGATGATGGAGTGGGTCGCCGATCCGGCGCTGCCGCTCGAGCTTGGCGCCCAGGCATAAAGCCAGGGAGCTGGCGAATTCATGAATAGTGCGGGCTGAAGCGTAGCAGCTGCGCTTGCATGAGGAAGGGGTGTAGTCGATCTGCGCAAGCAGGGCCACGCTGGATCGCCAATCGACGCGGTCGTCTTGCGCTGCCTGCCCAGGCGCGGCAGAGTTCAGCTTTCCTTCACTGGTTGCTGTCATGTATCAAAATCTTGCTGTTTTCGCAGCCTTTCTTCTGGTTTACAGCATCTTTGCCGGGCGCTTTGAGTCGCGCCTGCTCAACGGCCCGGCCATGTTCATGCTGGCGGGCTTGCTGCTCGGCCCGGCGGCGCTTGGCTTGCTGCACCTCGATGTCACCAAGGAGGCGATCAAGCTGCTGGCCGAACTCACCTTGGCCATCGTGCTGTTCAGTGATGCGGCCACCGCCAACCTCAAGGTGTTACGCGCCAATGACGGCTTACCGTTGCGGCTACTGCTGATCGGCCTGCCACTCACCTTGATCGGTGGTGGATTGGTTGGCTATTGGCTGTTTCCGCAAATACCGCTGCTGGAGCTCGCCTTGCTGGCCACCATGCTGGCACCCACCGATGCCGCCCTGGGCAAGGCCGTGGTCAGCAACCCGCAAGTCCCGGCGGCGGTGCGCGAAAGCTTGAACATAGAAAGCGGCCTGAATGACGGCATCTGCGTGCCGGTCCTGTTGGTGCTGATAGCGTTGACGGTGGATATCGAATCCCATGCCCCCCTCAACCTCGCATTGGCCTTTATCAGCGAGGAACTG
The DNA here is from genome assembly GCA_016705365.1 of Gammaproteobacteria bacterium. NCBI lineage: Bacteria > Pseudomonadati > Pseudomonadota > Gammaproteobacteria > Gammaproteobacteria bacterium. Next base: position 307,648 of record JADIYI010000002.1, read on the forward strand.
GGCATTGGTGCCATGGTCGGCGTGAGCATGGCGCTGATTGCATGGCAACTGCTGCGGCTGTCGGCCAAGCACGGCTGGCAACTGCCACGCTGGTCACAACTGACTCTGCCGGGTTTGGCTTTGCTCTGTTTTGCCCTCGCGCAGGCGCTCGGCGGGAGCGGCTTCATTGCCGCCTTCGTCGGCGGCTTGCTCAGCGGCCATTTGCTCAACGAGCAAAAACATCACTTGCTGGACGCCAGTGAAGAACTCGCCAGCCTGTTCTCCGTACTCACGTGGCTGATTTTCGGCGCCTATGTGTTGCCGCTGGCCTGGAGCAGCTTTACCCCGGGCATCTGGCTCTATGCGCTGCTGAGCCTGACGCTGATTCGCATGGTGCCGGTCTATCTCAGTCTGCTCGGCACCAATCTCCCACGTGAAACGCGTCTGTTTGTCGGCTGGTTCGGTCCGCGCGGGCTGGCCAGCATCGTGTTTGCGGTAATGATCATGGACGTCCCACTGCAAGCCACGAAAACCCTGCTGGCGACGGTCATCTGCACCGTTTTGCTCAGCGTCATCCTGCACGGCATCAGCGCTAACCCTTGGGTGGCCAGTTTAGCGCGTCGACCAGGCGTGGCGTGACCGCCGCTCCGCGCCCTTCGCCAAGTGCGGCGCTGCTGCCGGGGGCACCGACGTGCTCGGCCGCGCGGTCTTTTATCGCGTGATTGCGGACGGAGCCTTGCTGCCCCGATCAGCGCGGCTGCATGCGGATACCGCCATCCATGCGGATACACTCGCCGTTGATGTAGTCGTTCTCGATGATCGCCACCGCCAGATGGGCGATTTCATCGGTATTGCCGAGGCGCTTCGGAAACAGCACCGATTCGCTGAGTGCCTTGACCGCGGGCGCGGGCAGGCCCTGGAACAGCGGAGTATCGATCAGCCCGGGCACGATGGTATTGCAGCGTATGCCATAGGAGGCGAGGTCGCGTGCAACCGGCAGCGTCAGCCCGACGATCCCGCCCTTGCTGGCGCTGTAGGCGGCCTGTCCGATCTGTCCTTCATAGGCTGCAACCGAGGCGGTGTTGATGATCACGCCGCGCACACCATCGCTGTTGACGGGTTCGTTCTTCGCCATCTGCTCGGCCGCAAGGCGCAACACGTTGAAGGTGCCGATCAGGTTGATATTGATCACCTTGGTGAAATCCGCGAGCGGAAACGCACCGTTCTTGCCGAGCGTCTTGACCGCGTTGCCGATACCGGCGTAATTGCAGCAGATATGCACCGCGGCGAAGCGCTCGATCACCGCGGCGATGCCGGCCTGCACCGATTCCTCGCTGGTGACGTTGACGTTCAGGTACCGCACGTTCGCGCCGAGTTCCGTCGCCAGCGCCGTGCCGCGCTGTTCGTTGAGATCGAAGATCGCGACCTTCGCGCCCATGCGCGCGAGGCGCCGCACGGTAGCCTCGCCCAGGCCCGATGCGCCACCGGTGATGATTGCCGTCTTTCCCGAAATATCCATGCTGTGCCTGCTCCTGTTGCGGGGTGTGTGGAAGTGAAAAATCCGTGGGAACTATTTGCCTTTCCAGTTCGGAGCGCGCTTTTCGGCGAACGCCGCGGCACCCTCGCGCGCATCCTCCGAGGCAAAAATCGGTACCGTGATCGCCTTTTGTCTGGACCACAATTCGGCCTCGGACCAGCTCGCCGAATCCCGAATGACCTGCTTGCTCGCAGCGGTAGCGAGTGGACCGTTGGCAACGATCGCCCTGGCGAGAGTCATGGCGCCCTCCAGCGCCGCGCCCGCAGGCACCACCCGGTTTACCAGGCCGAGCTCATACGCGCGCGCAGCGCTGATGAACTCGCCGGTGAGCGCCATTTCCATCGCTACCCGGTAGGGTGCGACACGTGGCAGGCGAACCAGTCCGCCAGCCGCTGCCACCAAGCCGCGCTTGGCCTCGGGTATGCCGAAACGGGCGTTGTCTCCGGTTACGGTCAGGTCGCAGGCCAGCATCAATTCGAATCCGCCGGCGAGCGCGTACCCCTCCACGGCCGCGATCAGCGGCTTTTGCGGTGGCGCCTCGGTGAGCCCACCAAAACCACGCTCCTCGATCTCCGGAAACTCACCGGTCAGAAACGACTTGAGGTCCATGCCCGAACAAAACGTGCCGCCCGCCCCGGTCAGCACGCCGACCCGCAGATCGGCGCGCCCGTCCAGCCTGTCCATGGCGGCCGCAATGCCCTGCGCAACCGCAAGATTGATGGCGTTCTTTGCCGCCGGGCGGTTGATCGTGACGGTCAGTACACCGTCTGATTCGCTGAGTAAGACTTCATCGGACATGTCAATTCTCCGTTTGCCAGTGCCGTCCGCATGACGGCGAAGCGGAATTTTCGTCGCTGCAGGCGCTCGTGTCCATCGCCGAACTTCGTTGCGGGCGCTGCACGGCGGATTTTGTCATCGCATCGGGCGCGATGCTAGCATGCGCCGTCGCGACTCGTGCCCAGGATACCGCCCCATGCCAAGACTCGCCGGTGCCGCGTTGCCGTTTGCGATGTTGCTGTTTTTCCTCGCGGGTTGTGGTGCTGACCCGGGGCCGCCAGCGCCCGTCGCAGCCGTTCGCCCGGTAAAGACGGTCACGGTCAGCGGCGGCTCGGCCGATGTGCGCCGCAGTTTTCCGGCGCGCATCGAAGCTGCGCGGCGTGCCGAACTGGGCTTCCGCGTGTCAGGGACGGTCAAGGAGTTGCTGTTCAAGGAAGGCGACAACGTACCCGAAGGCGCCACCATCGCCCGCCTCGATCCCACCGATTTCAGGATCGTGCTGGCGGATCGCCAGGCGGTGTTCGACAATGCGCAGCGCAATTTCAGACGGGCCAACGAACTGATCGGGGCCGGCAATATCTCCAAGCTCGACTTCGACCGCATGGAAGCGAATTTCAAATCCACCGAGGCCGCGCTCAAGCAGGCGCGCCAGGACCTCGCCTACACGGAATTGAAGGCCCCTTTCGCCGGCCGTCTTGCCAAGCGCTATGTCGAGCGTTTCGAGGAAGTCATGGCCAAGATGAGCGTGGTCAGCCTGCAACAAAGCGACGCACTCGACGTGAAAATCGACGTGCCGGAAGCACTGGTGCGCACCATTCGTGCCGAACGCGCCGAGGTTCCCGACGCCGCGCAACCACAAACCGAGGCATGGGCCGAGTTCGAGGGCATGCCCGAGCAGCGTTTTGCACTGACCGTGAAGGAGGTATCGACCCGGGCTGACCCACGGACCCAGACTTTCGAAGCCACCTTCAGCATGCCGAACCCCAAATCCATGGTGGTACTGCCCGGCATGACCGCCACCGTCACCATCGATTTTTCACGGATATCCGCAGTGGTCGAGCTGATCTGGCTGCCGGCAGCAGCGGTAGTCGCGGATGCGACCCTCTCCCCCCATGTCTGGCTGCTGGATCCGGTATCGCTCACGGTGAGCAAGCGCCCGGTACAGGTAGGCGATCTGCAGGGCGATCGCATCGCCATCACCGGCGGACTCCAAGGTGGCGAGGAAATCGTCGCGGTCGGTGCGAGCTACATGGCGCAGGGCATGAAAGTCTCGCGCATGAAGCAGAGCGAGCAGGCAGTGCCGCGCGCGGACGACCCGCGTTGATCCGCCCATGAATATCGGCGAGTACTCCGTTCACAACAAGGTCGTGTCGTGGCTGCTGATCGTGGTTATGGTGGGGGGCGGGATCTGGGGATTCGAGCGCATGGGCAAGCTCGAGGACCCCGCCTTCACCATCAAGCTGGCCAAGATCATGACCCGCTATCCCGGCGCATCGGCCGAGCAGGTACAGCAGGAAGTCACCTATCACCTCGAGGATGCGATTCAGCGCATGGAGCAGGTGAAAAACATAAAAATGACGGTATCGCGCCCGGGCCTGTCCGATATCCAGATCGAATTCAAGGACAAGTATCGCGCGCAGGATTTTCCCGACATCTACAACGAATTGCGCCGCAAGCTGGTCGATGTGCGCGGACGCCTCCCGCCCGGCGCCGCCGAACCGCAGGTGATCGACGATTTCGGTGACGTCTACGGTGTCTATGTCGTGCTCACCGGCGAGGGCTACAGCTGGCGCGACCTGTGGGACACCGCCGATCGCATCAAGCGCGAACTGGTGCTGGTGCCGGGTGTGCGCAAGGTCGTGATCGAAGGCGAGCAACGCGAAGTGGTCTACGTCGATATCTCGCGTGCGCGACTCGGCGAGCTGGGTGTTTCACCCACCCAGATCGCCGCAGTGCTGCAATCCCAGAATGTGGTCGCCGATGCCGGAAGGGTACGGATCGGCGACGAACTGCTGCGCATCGAGCCGAGCGGCGAATTTGCATCCGTGGCATCCATCGGCGACGTGCTGATCAGTTCCGGCGAGCAGCGGCTGGTTTTCCTGCGCGACATCGCAACCATCACCCGTGCCTACGAAGACATTCCGGGGAAGATGTATTACGTCAACGGCAAACCCGGGCTCACGCTCGGAATTTCCATGCTTGGCGGCGAAAACGTGGTCGCCATTGGCGAGCAGTTGCAGGCCCGCTTCGACGCCATGACCACCATCATTCCGGTAGGCATGGAGATTACCCCGATCTATGACCAGCCGCGGGAAGTGGCGGGATCGGTCAGAGGATTCATGCTCGGCGTTGCGCAGGCGGTCGCGATCGTGCTGGTGGTGCTGCTGTTGTTCATGGGGCTGCGCACCGGGATCGTCATCGGCGCGGTATTGCTGATCACCGTGAGCGGCACGCTGTTCCTGATGCATCTCAACGGCATTGAATTGCAGCGCGTTTCGCTCGGTGCGCTCGTGATCGCACTCGGCATGCTGGTCGACAACGCGATCGTGGTGGCCGAGGGAATGCTGGTGCGCATGCAGGCGGGCATGTCCGCGACTGCCGCTGCGCGCGAATGCGTCGGCAAAACCATCTGGCCCCTGCTTGGCGGCACCGCGATCGGGATCCTGGCGTTCTCTGCCATCGGACTCTCACCGGATTCAACCGGTGAATTCGCAGGCTCTCTCTTCTGGGTGATCCTGATCTCGCTGTCGTTGTCATGGCTGACCGCAATCAGCACCACTCCCCTGCTGTGCGCATGGCTGTTGCGTGCGGGAACGCCCGCCAACGCCGGCACCGCCCCCTACGGCAGCATTTTCTTTCGTGTCTACCGCGCGAGCGTCGCGCTGGCAATCAAGCATCGCTGGGCGACACTGGGGCTCGTCGGCGGCCTGTTCTTCGTGGCACTGATCGGCTTTGGCTCGGTAAAGCACGGGTTCTTCCCCGATGCAAACGCCTCGCTGTTCTTTGTCGACATCTGGGAGCCGGAAGGCAGCGACATTCGCATGACGCGGCGTGACGCACTGCAAGTCAGCCGCTTTTTGCAACAACAGGAAGGCGTGCTCCGTGCCTCGGCGGTGATCGGCGGTGGGCACCAGCGCTTCACTCTCGTTTACGACGCGAAGGAACCCTCACGCGCCTATGCACAGATCGTCGTCCAGACCGACAGCCGGGAGCGCATCGAAGCAGTTTGGGCGAAAGCCGACCGCTTCCTGCGCGAGGAGTTGCCCTGGACCGACCCGATCATCAAGCCGCTGCGGATCGGTCCCGGACGCGACAGCAAGATCGAGGCACGCTTCAGCGGACCCGATCCGCTGGTGTTACGCGATTTGTCGGAGCAGGCCAAGGCGATCATGCGCGCGGACCCCGAGGCGAAGGAAATACGCGACGACTGGCGGGCGCCGGTCAAGGTGGTTCGCCCGCTGTTCAACGAGCAGATCGGACGCCAGCTCGGCATCAGCCGCGAGGCCGTGGCGGGTTCCCTGCAGTATGCCTTCGACGGCACCCAGGTTGGCCTCTACCGTGACGGTGTGCACCTGCTGCCGATACTGATGCGCGCACCCGAGGCAGAGCGTGGCGATATCAGCAACCTGCGCGATATCCGCGTCTGGAGCCCGATACTCGCGCAATCGGTGCCGGTGTCGCAGGTAGTATCGGGATTCGAAACAAGCTGGGAAAATTCGCTGTTGCGCAGCCGCAACCGCCAGCTGACGATCATCGCCTCCTGCAACCCGAGCGGAGAACCCGGTGCGGACCTGTTCGAGCGCCTGCGCGAACGCATCGAGCAGGTCGAACTGCCACCCGGATACGCGCTCGCCTGGGGCGGCGAACACGAAGATTCGCAAAAAGCCAGCCAGGGCCTTTCGGGGGCCTTGCCGATGGGCTTCCTGCTGATGATCCTTACCAGCATCCTGTTGTTTGGCAAGTTGCGCCAGCCCTTGATCATCTGGCTGACCGTGCCGCTCGCCATCATCGGCATTACCGCCGGCCTCCTGGGCGCTGATGGCGCCTTCGACTTCATGTCCTTGCTCGGTGCCCTGTCACTGGTCGGACTGTTGATCAAGAACGCCATCGTGCTGATCGAGGAGATCGATCAGCAGATTGAATCGGGCAAGGATGGACTCGAAGCGATACTGGATTCCGCGGTCAGCCGCATGCGTCCGGTGCTGCTGGCAGCCGTCACCACCATCCTCGGGCTGATCCCGCTGCTTCCGGATGTGTTCTTCGTCAACATGGCCATCACCATCATGGCCGGTCTCGGCTTTGCGACGGTGCTGACGCTGATCGTGGTGCCGACACTGTATGCGCTGCTGTTTCGCATCGCGGCAACGTCGCGGGCCTAGCTGCGACAGCGTGACAGCGCGATCCACCCGTGCCCCGGGCTGCTTCATCGCCTGAACCACGGCTTGCCGGCGTCAAAAAATAATCGCGCCACAATGTTTTTCCGTTGCGGTGCACTTGTTCCCGGCGGCGCTGAACCGTACCCTGTGTACCCCGCGCAAGGCAGACTTCGATGAGCACCGAGCACCCTTTCGATGCACTGACCCCGGATACCGTGATCGACGCCATCGAAAGCACCGGTCGCTTGAGCGACCTGCGTATCTTCGCGCTCAACAGTTATGAAAACCGTGTCTACCAGGTTGGTATCGAGGGCGAGGCGCCGTTGATCGTGAAGTTCTACCGTCCCGGGCGCTGGAGCGACGCATCGATCCTCGAGGAACATGCCTTCAGTCGTGAATTGCTGGATGCCGAACTGCCGGTGATTGCGCCGCTGGTGGATGACAATGGACAGACGCTGCTGGATTTCGCCGGTTTTCGTTTCACGCTGTTTCCGCGGATCGGCGGACACGTTCCCGAACTCGACCAGCCGGAACAGTTGCTGTCATTGGGGCGCATCCTCGGGCGCATGCACGCGATCGGCGCGAGTCGTGCGTTCAGCGCGCGCCCCCGGGTCGATATCGAGAGTTACGCGCAGGCGAGCTTCGAGCTGATCGAGCAGCACTTCATTCCTGCCGAGCTGAAGACCTCCTATGTCACGCTGTGCGAATCGCTGCTGGGACGCCTGCGTGAACTGTATCGTCCCGAGCAACTCACCCTGATCCGCAGCCACGGCGACCTGCACCCGGGCAATATTCTCTGCCGTGACGGCGCCTTGTGCCTGGTGGATCTCGACGATTGCCGCAGCGCGCCCGCGATGCAGGACATCTGGATGCTGCTGTCCGGTGAGCGACCCGAGCGCATGGCGCAATTGACCGAGATCGTGGACGGCTACGAGGAGTTCCACGACTTTCCCGCCTCCGAACTGCCCCTGATCGAGCCGCTGCGCACGCTGCGCCTGATGCACTACGCGGCCTGGCTCGCGGCGCGCTGGCACGATCCGGCATTTCCGAAATATTTTCCCTGGTTCAACACGCCGCGTTACTGGTCGGAACACGTACTCGAACTGCGCGAACAGCTAGCTGCGCTCGACGAGGAACCGTTGCGCTTGTATCGTTGATCCTTGGATTGCCTGCGGCCAGTTTTCCCGGCGTCTGAACGAAAGCCTGGAAGAGAGAGCGGTGTCTCAATCCAGCCAGCCGGGTACCGGCAGGTTCTTGCGGCGCAGGAACGAGGGGTTGAAGAGCCTGCTCTGGTAGCGGGTGCCATAATCGCACAGGATGGTGACGATCGTATGCCCGGGCCCGAGTTCGTGCGCCAGCCGCACGGCCCCGGCAATATTGATCGCCGAGGAACCGCCGAGACACAAACCCTCGTGCTGCAGCAGATCGAAAATATAGGGCAGCGCTTCGGCATCCGGCACCTGGCAGGCAAAATCGATCTGCGCGCCTTCGAGATTGGCGGTGATCCGCGTCTGGCCGATCCCCTCGGTGATCGAATCACCCTCGCCGCGCAGTTCGCCATTGGTGTAATAGTTGTACAACGCCGCGCCCATCGGATCGGCCAAGCCGATCCGCACCGCGGGATTGTGGCTCTTCAGGCAATTGGCCACTCCGGCCAGCGTGCCACCGGTACCCACCGAGCAGATGAAGCCGTCGACCTTGCCGGCCGTTTGCCGCCAGATTTCGGCGCCGGTGGTGTCGCGATGCATGTCACGGTTGGCGGTGTTGTCGAACTGGTTGGCCCACACTGCGCCGTGCTCCTCGCGCCCGGCGAGTTCCCCGGCAAGGCGTCCCGAGACTTTCACATAGTGATTGGGATCGCTCGACGGCGCCGCGGGTACCAGCTTCACATCGGCCCCGCACAGCATCAGCATGTCGATTTTTTCCGGGCTCTGGGTTTCCGGTATCACGATCGTGGTGCGGTAACCGAGCGCATTGCCCAGCAGGCACAACCCGATACCGGTGTTGCCGGCCGTTCCCTCCACGATCCGGCCACCGGGGCGAAGCACGCCGCGGCGCTCGGCGTCGCGGATGATGCCAAGCGCGGTGCGATCCTTTACCGAGCCACCCGGATTGAGGAATTCCGCCTTGCCCAGGATCTCGCAGCCGGTGAGCTTTGAGGCGTGGCGCAACCGTACCAGCGGCGTGTTGCCCACCAATCCTGTCAATCCATCGCTGTAGTCCATCAAATGATCCGATAAACGTCTGTGCGAAGCACTATACCCGTTCCGGCGCGCTGCTCGCCATCGCGCGCAGGCGACTCATCCCGGCCTGGTCGGGGGCAAATATCCCGTGCTCGCAGATCAGTGCGCTGACCAGGCGGGCAGGCGTCACGTCGAACGCGAAATTCACCGCCGCGCTGCCGGGAGGCGCTGCACGCACCCGCTGCAGGCTGCCATCGGCGCCGGCGCCTTCGTGCATCAGCACTTCGGCGCCATCGCGGGCCTCGATTTCGATTTCCGCGACGCCGTTGTCGAGTTCCCAGTCGATGGTCGAGCACGGCAGCGCGACATAGAACGGCACCCCGTTGTCGACCGCGGCCAGCGCCTTGGCATAGGTGCCGATCTTGTTGCACACATCACCGCTGCCGGTGGTGCGATCGCTGCCGACCAGGCAAAGATCGACCATGCCGCGCTGCATCAGGTGCGCAGCACAATTGTCGACCACGATACTGTGCGCGATCCCCGCCTGTCCGAGTTCCCAGGCCGTGAGCCGGGCACCCTGGTTGCGCGGGCGCGTTTCATCGACCCAGACATGCAACTCCATGCCCGCGGCAGCGGCCCGATACAACGGCGCGAGCGCGGTACCCCAGGCACCGGTGGCAAGCCAGCCGGCATTGCAGTGGGTCAGCACATCGAGACGCCCGCGGGCGCGCGCGCGCGGCGAGTGCGCCGCGACGCGCAACAACTCGAAGCCCTGCTCGCCGATGCGCTCGCAGCACCGGTGCTCCGCGTTTTGCAGGGCGCGGGCATGAACGAGCGCGGCATCGGCGCGCGCTGCGAGTGGCAAAGCCTCGAGCAGGCGCAACATCCCGGCCACCGCCCAGCGCAGGTTGACGGCCGTCGGGCGACTCGCCAGCAGTTCGCTCGCGGCACTGCGCAGCGCAACGTCACCGGCATCGGCATGCGCCGCGAGCGCCATTCCCGCCGCTGCGGCAACACCGATCAACGGAGCCCCGCGTACCTGCATGTCGCGGATCACGCGGGCGCACGCGCTCACGCTGTCGACCGTCAGAAACCGCACCGTAAACGGCAGTACGGTTTGATCGAGCACCTCGAAGGCACTGCCATCCGCACCCATCAGCAACGGCGGGAAGCGCTCCCAGGCCGGGATCTGCGCTGCCTCAGAATGCGATGAACCAGACATAGCCAACTACCACCAGGATGCCAAGAAGATTGAGTCCAAAGCCGGCACGGATCATCGCGCCCAACGGTACGCAACCGCTGCCGTAGGCGATGGCGTTGGGCGGTGTCGCCACCGGCAACATGAAACCGCAGCTTGCGGAGAGGGTTGCGACCATGAATACCGGCAGCGGCTCGAGGCCGCTGGCAGTGCAGACGACCGCGAGTATCGGCATGATTGCACTTGCCGCCGCGGTGTTGCTGGTGAGTTCGCCGGAAAACACGATCACGGCAGCCAGCAGCACCATCATCGAGCCCGGGCCGAGTTCACCGAGCTTCCCGATCAGCGCAGCAATCGGTACGTCAGCGCCCGAACTCGTGATCGCGGCCGCCAGACTGAGGCCACCTCCGAACAGCAGCAGGATATCCCACGGCAGACCCCGCGCGGTATTCCAGTCGAGCAAGCGCGTTCCGTCTGCATCCCCTGCGGGCAGAATGAACAATGCCATCGCACCGAGCAATGCGATCAGCGCATCATCGAGTCCCGGCAGGTTCAGCCACAAAGCCAGTTGTGGTCGCAGCACCCAGCCACCGGCAACCAGGGCAAACACCGCTCCGACGCGCCACTCGGCACTACCGGCCGGACCAAGATCACGCAGCCTGATCCGCAGCGCCTGCCTGCCCCCGGCAAATTGCCCGTTGCCCAGGCGAAAGGCGCCAAAGCACAACCACAGCCAGGTGAGCGGCAGCAATATCAGCACCACCGGAAGCCCCACGCGCAGCCATTGCAGCATCGTGATATCCATGGAGTAATGGGCACGCATGAAGCCCGCCATCACCAGGTTCGGCGGCGTCCCGATCGGTGTCGCCATACCGCCAATCGATGCCGCATAGGCAATGCCCAGCATCAGCGCCGCGGCAAAGCCATCGGTTGCGTTCGCCGGCGCGCGCTCCTCGCGCCAGGTCTGCACCACGCTGAGACCGATTGGGGCGAGCATCATCATGGTGGCGGTGTTGGACAGCCACATCGACAGCAAGGCGGTTGCCAGCATGAAGCCCGCGATCAACTGCCGCTGTCCCGAGCCCATCGCGACGAGCATCGCCAGGGCGATGCGTCGATGCAGCCCCCAGCGCTGCATCGCCAGCCCGAGCATGAACCCCCCCATGAACAAATACACGACGTTGCTGGCATAAGGGGCCGACGCGGCGGCAAAACCGAGCGAGGTGAACAATGGCAGGATCACCAACGGCAACAGCGAAGTGACGGCGAGCGGAACTGCCTCGCTCATCCACCACAGAGCCATCCACAGCGCCATTCCGAGAACCACACGCGCATCCGTACCGATGCCCTGCCCCGCCAGCAGCACGAAAGCCGTCATCGCGAGCGGACCGGCGACCAGTCCGGCACGCCGGACGGCACTGCCGATCCGCGCCAGTCTCGTTCGCGGATCCGGATTCAATGGTCGAACCAGCGCGCCGGTGTCAGTTTTGAAGTACGGCCCCTGGCAGGCGATTGAGGCCGGCGTTCGGAAAGCGGCAACTCTCCATCCACAGCGGCCAGTCGCTGGGAAGCATGCGAAAGACGCTCTCCTCGAGTGCCTGACGTTCGTTCGCGTCGCGCAAACCGATCTCCTGATCGACGACGACATAGCGGCGCGCAGCCTCCTGCCATACGATCGGGTCCGCGCAGTGGCTCGCCCAGATGATGACGTTGTGCAGCGGCTGAAGAACTTCTGGTGTCATTGAATTGTCTTCCGGATGGCTAAGCACTCTTGCAATTCAAAAACAATGCCATGTATTAATGACTTTAATTAGGAGCCATAGTTTATTGTTTTTTAAGCGAATATTTCTATTGAAATGAAGGGCTTTCGAGAACCCGTCGGAAACATGACATCAGCTGAGCGCTTTGGGCACGCGGGGTTGAATATCTGCCTTCTTTTTTTTTGCCGTGCCCTGCGAAACTACGGTTGCTTTTGCCAGACGATGCCAACGCTGTCAAAGCCGTTCTCGTAACTGTGCTCGATATACAACTCGGCGAACGCCGCATCCCGCACGTTGATGAATGTTTTTCCACGCGACAGTTCCACGATGAAATCCTTGCGATCGAGCCCGGATACAAGCGTATCGAGGGCCAGGCTATCGCCGAGAATCCGGGCATTCCAGAACTGCTCGGCCAGCTCGCGGCCGGCCGCAATGACCTCCTCTTGCCCAAGCGCAGCCGGAGCTCGAACCGAGCGGAACGCAAGCGAACCGAGATGGTCGCAGCCACCATAGCCAAACGTGGTACTGCCCCCGTCCGGCAACGCCCAATTCACCTCGCGTTTTTCCCTGGCGAGCACGCCACCGGGATATCGCGTGTTGGCGTTCTGCAGTACCGCCTGCTCCTGCTCCTGGCTGAATGCGCACACCTGCGCGTGCAAGCTTGGCGAGATCGCCAAGAATATCGCCAAGGCCAGGCCGCCGATGCCGGTGGCAGGCAGCGCGGGAATAAACTGCTTGTGCATCGAATGCTCCGGAATGCCATCGGGAACCGGTGACAGTTTATTCAATTCAGGATGCCGCGGGACAGCCTGACTGATCCACAACTCCTGCCGGGAAATCCGCTTGCCTGCCCCCCGATTCCAGCCGCCCTTCAAATGGCTTTCTAGAAGTTGTACGCAACATCCACGCCGTACATGCGCGGCGGGATGCGCCAGGCGGGCGTCGAATTGACCGCTGAACCGTTGCCAAACACCGTGAGCACTTCCTCATCGCTCAGGTTGGAACCCCACAAGGCAAGCTCCCAGCTCGTATCGCTGCTGAACCAGCTGAGGCGCGCGTTGGTCAGCGCGTAGTCGGGCACCTCGCCGCGAGTGACATCGATGCGGTCGTCGCTCCATGTGTAGTCGACCCGCGCCTGCAGCTCTCCCATCTCACCGAGCGTCTTGCTGTATTGCAGGCTCAGGTTGTATTTGTGCTTGGGGCTCTCGGCACGCGGCTCACCGGTCAGATCGTCCTCGGGGGTCTCGCCCGCTGCCGGAATGATTTCGTACTTGGTGAACTCGGTGTCGAGGTAAGCGTAATTGCCGGCGAGCATCCAGCTGTCGTTGATCATCCATGCCATCTCGGTTTCGAAGCCGTAGGCATCGGCATCGGCATTGCGCAGGTTGTAACTCGGGATCGGCTGGCCGATCAGCTCGAGCGTCTGCAGGTTCTGGTAATCGTAATAGAACACGGCGGAACTGAACTGCATCGCCCCGTCGAGCACCGTTCCCTTCATCCCGAGCTCGTAATTGATGACTTCCTCCGAATCGTAGGAAGTCGAGATGTCCGGACCGAAATTCAGGCTGTTGAAGCCACCGGATTTGAAGCCTGTCGCGACGCTGGCATAGCCCATGACCTCATCCGTGAAATGGTAATCCAGCACCACCCGACCCGACACCGAACCCCAGTTGTCGCTTTCGGTCTCGTCGAGCAACGGTTGACCGCCGTTGAAGAACGCGATGCCGAACGGAACACCCGGTACCAGCTCGTTCTGATAGGCCGTATAGAGATCGAAAGTCTTGTCATCGTAGGTGTAGCGCATGCCGACCGAGAGATTGCTGCGATCGTTGAGACTCCAGGTCGTGTCACCGTAGACGGCCATGCTGGTGTAGTCGCCCTTGCTGTCGACTGTCTCGGTCCACGGATCGGCATAACCTGCCATGATGCGCGGTTGCAGCGCGGTCAGAAGCTCGCCTACCGTCTGCGTGACACCGGGCAGGCTCGAAATAAAGAACGATGCCGCAATGCCGTCGCAGTTCTGGCCCACGCAGTTCACGCCGTAAAGCGCATTCAGCAGCGGGTTCAGCGCGTTCAGGGTCGGATTGGTACCGGTGCGCGCACTGGCACGAAACGCCGGGATTTCCTCCGGCAGAATCACCATCCCGAGCTGATCAAATACCGGCGGCAGCGCAAAGCTCTCGAAAGTCGTCATCATGAAATTCGCATCCGTGGTATGCGTGACCTTTTCGTTGGTGTATCCCGCGCCGACGGTCCACTTCACCCGCTCGTTGGCGCCGGTCAGGCGGAACTCCTGGGAAAAGAATTCACTGTCTTCGGGATTTGATGAGGCGAAATAGAAATCCACGTTGTTCGATCCGTCGAGGTCTTCGAGCAACTCGGTCTGGAACTCGCGCCAACCGGTGATCGAGGTAAACAGCATGTCGCCGATCTCGTGATTGATCTCGACGCTCGCCGTGTACAGTTCGCGCTTTTCCTGTTGCTTGGGTGCGTCATAGGCCACGTCGCCGAAATTGTCATGTTTGTGTCCCGGGTTCGCTGCCTCCCAGACCGCGGCATTGGTGGTATGCAGGACGCCGGACTCCTGGTCCATGTCCTCGTAGCCCGTGCGCAGGATAACTTCGGTCGTATCGCTGGCATTCCAGAGCAATGCCACCCGGACATTCTTCTTGTCCTCGTTGTTCAGATCATCGCCGTGGAGATTATCCATGTAGCCATCACGGCTGCGCAGGCTGGCGCTGAGACGCATGGCCACGCTCTCGCCGAGCGGGGTGTTGTAGATCAGCTCGGCATCGGCGCGGTCGTAGTTGCCGGCCCTCAGCGTGACCTCGCCCTCGGTCTCGAAGGAGGGTTTCGGAGTGATGATGTGGATCGCACCACCGGTGGCGTTGCGCCCGAACAGCGTACCCTGCGGTCCTTTCAGGATCTCGATGCGCTCGATATCGATCAGCGCTGCCTCGGCGCCGGCACCGCGCGCGGCGTAGACCCCGTCCACATACACCGCAATCGCCGGGTCGGAGCCGATCGTCCAGTCGTTGGTCTCGATGCCGCGGATGCTGTAGGTCGGCTGCAGGCTCTTGTCGTTGTTCATGTCCACCCCGGCCGTGAAGCGCCCGACATCGGATAGCGAGCGAGTCCCCAGCTGACCGAGCGCCTCACCCGTGTACGCAGTGATCGCGATCGGCACGTCCATCACGTTTTCCGCGCGCTTCTGTGCGGTAACCAGCACCTCCTCGATGAGCTGTGCCTGCGCACACTGTACCGCGGCAACCATCAGCAGCGGAGCAAATCGTTTGTTCATGGTGTTCTCCGGTGGCAGGCGCCTTCGGCGTCCCGTGATTATTGGTTGTTCGACCGTGCTAATCATAGGTGCTGCAGGGGAATGTTTCTATGCGACGAGAAAAAAGCGAAGGAAACCGCCGGCGTGCTCCGTCAAACCAGCAACCCACCATGAGGAGATGCCGATGAACACGACACTGAAATCACTGCTGCTGACAGCCCTGATCGGCTCTGCCTTGCCGGTCACGGCGCAGACGGATCCAGGCCAGATGCCGCCCGATGGGCCTCACCGGCGCCATATGAGCCCCGAGCAACACACCGAGCGCATGAGCAGGGACCTCGATCTGTCGCCGGAACAGATCAGTTCGGTGACCGAGATAAACAACCGCTTTGCGGAGCAGATGCGTGCGCTGCGCGAACCCGAGGAAGTGCGACAGGCACGTCGTGAAGCGGTCCGCAAGCTGATGGAACAGCATGACCAGGAGCTGCGCAAGGTGCTGGACGACACGCAATATGCCAAGTGGGAACAGGAGCGCCGCGCCATGAAGGAAAAACGAGCGCAGCGCGGACGTGGCATGCAAGCCGGGGAAGCCGCTCCCTAGGAAGTCATTCCCTGCCGCTCGGTTCGCGCCTCGCTGCGCCTGCGTGCCGTTCCTGGCGCAACATCAGCACGCCAGCCAGCACTGCACCGAGCGCAACCACCCCGATGATGATCGAGGCAAGCGCGTTGATATCCGGTGTGACGCCAAGCTTCACCTTGGAGAAAATCAGCATCGGCAGCGTATTGGCGCCCGGACCGCTGACAAAACTGGCAATCACCAGGTCATCGAGCGACAGGGTGAATGCCAGCAACCAGCCCGACACCAGGGCCGGTGCAATACCCGGAATGGTGATATCGAACAGGACCCGGAACGGCCGGCCACCGAGATCCATCGCCGCCTCCTCGAGCGATGAATCACGATCCGCGAGCCGTGACTGCACGATCACCGCGACATAGGCCATGCAGAAGGTGGTGTGGGCGATCGTGATCGTCATCGCCCCGCGCGCATCCGGCCAACCGATAACGGCCTGCATACTCACGAACAACAGCAGCAAGGACAGGCCGGTGATCACTTCGGGCATCACCAGCGGCGCCACGATCATGCCGGTGAACAGGGTGCGCCCGGCAAATCGCCCGACCCGTGCCAGCGCCAGCGCCGCCAGCGCGCCCAGCACCGTCGCGGCACTGGCGCTGATCACCGCGATGCGCACACTGAGCAGCGCGGCCTCGATCACCTGGTCGTTGTCCAGCAGCGCCGCATACCAGCGCCACGAAAACCCACCCCAGGTGCTGCTTATCCGCGAGGCATTGAAAGAGTTCAGTACCAGCAGCACGATCGGGAGGTACAAAAAGGCGTAGCCAAACGCCAGCGCGCCATACAGCGTCAACGCGCGGCGCCTCACGAGGGCTCCCGCAACTGGCTGCGCTGGAACAGCATGAACGGCACCACCACGATCAGCAGCAGCATCGTCGCGACGGCCGCTGCCAGCGGCCAGTCGCGATTGATGAAGAACTCGTCATACAGCGTACGCCCGATCATCAGCGTGTCGAGCCCCCCCAGCAGGCTCGGGATCACGAACTCGCCGAGCGCCGGGATGAACACCAGCAGCGAACCGGCCATGATTCCCGGCAGCGACAGCGGCAAGGTCACATCACGGAACACCGCCAGC
The DNA here is from genome assembly GCA_016705365.1 of Gammaproteobacteria bacterium. Lineage (NCBI taxonomy): Bacteria > Pseudomonadati > Pseudomonadota > Gammaproteobacteria > Gammaproteobacteria bacterium. The sequence goes on from JADIYI010000002.1 coordinate 324,447, forward strand.
GGACGCCCCCCGAGATCCTCGGCAGCCTCGCGCAACTCGATATCCAGCTTTTCCAGTACCGCATAGAGCGGCAGGATCATGAACGGCAGATAGGTGTACACAATGCCGATATAAACCGCGAAATCGGTATACATCAGCGCCAGCGGCCGTTCGATCAGACCCAGCGAGAGCAACAGCGAGTTGATCGCTCCATGCGTGCCAAGCATGCCCATCCAGGCATAGACACGCAGCAGAAACGAGGTCCAGAACGGCAGTATCACCAGCAGCAGCAGGATGTTGCGCCAGGCTCCCCGCGCCTGCGCTATGGCGTAGGCCATCGGATAGCCGATCAGCAGGCACGCCAGCGTGGAGAAAAAAGCGATGCGCAGCGAACCGACGTAACTGAGCAGGTAGAGCTCGTCCTGGAACAGCGCGCGATAGTTGTCGAGGGTCGCGCCCAGCGTGAGCGCGCCATCGGCACCGCGTCCGAAAAGCGCCGTGAACGGCGGTTGTGCGATCAGCGGGTCGGAAAAGCTGATCTTGAAAACCAGTCCGAACGGCGCCAGGAAAAACACCAGCAGCCATGCCATCGGCAGCAGGATCACGAACGCACGGTAGGCTCGCCGCCCCGGGCGCAGCGCGGATGGATTCATTCGCGAAGCACCACCGAACTGCCGCGATCCCAGGACAGGTACACCTGCTGGTCCCATTCGAGCACCCGCTCGGCGGCACGTACCCGGTTTTGCGCACTGACCTGCAGCATATGACCGGCAGCGCAACGCACACGGTAGACGGACTGTCCGCCGTAGTACGCGAAATCCTCTACTACACCGGCAAGCACACAGTGCCCGTCGTCACCCGGGGGCTCCTTGCTGATGCGGATTTTCTCGGGGCGCACCGCCATCCACACCCGATCTCCCTGGACCACGCCTTGCGTCTCGCGCGCTTCGAATCGGGTTGCCGTCTGGGTACAATCGAGCAGCAACCTGCCGTTCCCGCACTCGCTGACGCGGCATTCGAACATGTTGGTGGTACCGACGAAATCCGCCACGAAACGATTTGTCGGGTATTCGTAGACCCTGAGCGGCGTGTCCACCTGCACCAGCCGGCCGCGATCCATCACCGCGATGCGCGAGGCGAGCGTCATCGCCTCCTCCTGGTCATGGGTCACCACGAGAAAGGTCGTGCCGAGCTGGTACTGGATGTTCATCAGTTCGAACTGGGTGTGCTCGCGCAGCTTCTTGTCGAGTGCCGCCAGCGGTTCGTCGAGCAGCAATACCTGCGGACGCTTGATCAGCGCGCGCGCCAGTGCCACACGCTGACGCTGGCCTCCGGACAACTGGTCGGGTTTGCGGCGCGCGAGAGTCCCGAGCTGCACCAGCGCCAGCATCTCCGCAACCCGCTCGGCGATGGCGGCCTTCGCAAGACCCTCCTTCTTCAGGCCGTAGGCGATGTTCTGCTCCACGTTCATGTGCGGAAACACCGCATAGGATTGGAACATCATGTTCACCGGCCGCTCATAGGGCGGCGTGGTGGTCATGTCGATACCATCGATCAGGATGCGCCCGTTGCTCGGTTTCTCGAAGCCCGCGAGCATCCGCAGCAAGGTGGATTTCCCGCACCCCGAGCCTCCGAGGATCACGAATATCTCGCCGCGGCGGATGGAGAGATTCACATCCTCCACCGCGCTGATCTCGCCAAAGCGCTTCCCGAGCCCCTCGAGACGGATTACTTCCTGCTGTCCCGCTGCAGCGTCCCCGTCCGGCATCGCCGTGGTGGAAATCATGGAGCGCCCGCCGCCATTCCGGTTTTTACCCGTGACCAGCTGCGCGAACGCAAGCGCTCGATCTTGGGCGGCAGCACGTGCGTGGTGTGCAGGCGTTGCATCACCTTGGCGTCCGGGTAGACAGCCGGGTCATTGCGCAGGCGCTCATCGACCAGCGGCGTCGCCGCGGCATTGGCATTCGCATAGCCCACAAAATTTGTCACGGCGGCAATGACCTCGGGTCGCAACAGGTAATTGAGGAACCGGTGCGCATTGTCGGGGTGGCGTGCATCGACAGGTATATAGGCTGCATCGAACCAGGCCGGCATACCCTCGATCGGCATATCAAAAGCCAGATCGACATCGAGACCCGCCTCGCGCGCACGCGTCTTCGCCACCGAATAATCGCCCGACCAGCTCATCGCAATGCAGACCTCCTCGCTCGGCAGGTCGATCAGCATTTTCTGGCTGCTGAAGTAGCGGATATAGGGGCGGATCGCCTTCAGCAGATCCTCGGCGGCACGCAGTTCCTCGGGCTGTACCGAATTCGCATCGTGACCAAGATAGATCAAGGCCATTGGCAGCACATCGGTCGGGGAATCCAGCAGCGTGACTCCGCAGTCGGCGAAACGCGAGACGACATCGGGCCGGAACACCAGGTCCGCACTGTTCACCGGCGCGTCCGGCATGCGCTGAAGAATCTTGCGCCTGTTGTAGGTAAAGCCCGTGGTGCCCCAGGTATAAGGCACACCGTAGCGCAGTCCGGGATCGAATTCCCCGTAGGTGGCAAGAATGCGCGGATCGAGATTGTGCCAGTTGTCGAGCTTCGTCTTGTCCAGCGGCTGCATGATGCCTACCGGAATCAGGCGGGCCGTGAACGAGGCGGAGTGGAACACGATATCGTAGCCGGTGCCGCCGGCCATCAGCTTGGTGTCGACGATCTCGCTCGAATCATAGATATCGTAATTGACCTTGATGCCGGTCTCGCGCTCGAAATTGGCGAGCGTATCGGGCGCGATGTAATCGGCCCAATTGTAGATGTTGAGCAACGGTTGCTCGGCCGCCAGGCCAATGCCCGGAACAGAACATCCGAGCAGCAGTCCCGCGAGGGATCCGCACAGCGAGCGGCTCACGCCCTACATGCCCTCGAGGCCACGCTTTTCGAGACTGCTGGCGATGATCATGCGCTGGATCTCGCTGGTTCCCTCCCAGATACGGTCGACCCGCAACTCGCGAAAAAACCGCTCCGCGGCATACTCGCGCATATAACCGCGACCGCCGAAGATCTGCACCGCCCGATCGGCCACCCGGTTGGCCATTTCCGAGCAATAGAGCTTCACCATCGAACAGCGCGTGTGCAGCGATTTCAGATCCTCGCCGCGATCATGTGCGCGCGCCGCCTCGTAGAGCATCAGGCGCGCGGCCCACAGCTCGGTGACACTGTCGGCGAACATGAACTGGATGACCTGCTGCTGCCCCAGCGGTTCGCCATTGACCATCCGCGTGCGCGCGAAGGCGGAAGCCTCCTCGATCAGGCGCGCCGCGGCACCGCAGCAGCGCGCGGCAATCATCAGGCGCTCGTGACGGAACCAGCTGCGGGTATAGCCCATCCCGGCCCCTTCCTCGCCGATGCGCTCCGCCGAGGCCACGAATACATTGTCGAAGCGATAGGTCGGATGGTGCGAGGCAAAAGTGTGGGTGAACAGGGGTGAGCGCACCATCGTTACGCCGGGTGCATCGATCGGCATGAAAAACAACGCGTGCTCGCCGTTGGCGAGCTTTGCCTGCAGAAAGAAGAAATCCGCCAGGTTTGCCGAGGTCACGAACCATTTCTCGCCGTTGATGAGATAGCCACCTTCGCAGCGCGTGGCCGTGCTGTCGATGCTCTCCCACGACCCGGATTCCGCTTCGGTGATTGCGTAGCACTCGCGCATGGTGCCCGCCATCAGCGGGCGGATATAACGCTCGATCTGTGCGGCGGAACAGGCCTCGAACATCCAGTGCTGCGCCTCGGAAAAACACCAGCACAGGGCATTGGTGACGCGCCCCAGCTGTTCCCAGACCGCGCACTGCTCCTCGATACCAAGCCCGAGACCGCCATGCTCGAGCGCGATGTCCATGCGCGGCAGGCCAAGCTCCACCGCGATTCGCGCGTGGCGCGCGGCAATTTCCCGCGGCAGTTCGCCCGCGTGCATTTCCGCGTGCACCTCCCACGGGATCAGTTCCTCGTCGACAAAGGCGCGCGCGCGGTCGCGCCAGGTGGAAGCCGATTCGTTGAGCATGACATCCATTTATTGTTCTCCGTTGATTGACCCTCGAACCGCGCTCCCGTCGCGATCAGCTGCCGCGATCGAAGTGGCGCGGAAAGATCCGTGCAAGATACTCGAGGCAGATCCGCCGCGCACCCTTGCGATCCATTTCCTCGGGGCAAACCAGTATATCGAGCCACAAACCGTTGGTCAGCGCCGAATAGGTCACCGCCACCAGCTTTGGTTCGACGTCGCTGTAACCACCCTCGGCAACCAGTTGCGTGCACAACCCGCACAGTTCCTCGTCTATCGCGCGATCGACCTCGGCGCAGATCCTGCGGTAGGTTGGCCGGGTCTTGGTCTCGCCCCAGAACGCGAACCATACCGACAGCTTCCCGCGCTGCACCACCCTGGTGCTGAAATCGAAGTCCACCAGCGCCGCCAGCCGCTCGGCGGCCGAGCGATCGCCATCGAGTATACGCCGCCAGCCGGCACGGTACTCCTCGGCGATGCTGCGCAGCGTTTCGATCAGCAGTTTCTGCTTGGTGTCGAAATGCAGGTTGACGATACCGAGACTCAGCCCGGCTTCGCGGGTGATTTCCTGCATCGTGACGCCGGCCAGTCCGCTGCGCGAGATGCACTTGATGGTTGCGGCAATGAGCTGGCTCCGCCGGCGTTCGCGCGCCGCATCGCGTTTGCCTGCACCGCGAGTCAATGAATTGCCGCCGACTCCGTCGCTGGGGACGGCAGCGATGTCCGCTGCGCCAACTGCCATGCCTTTGCTACTCCCGGGACGGACACCGCCGCCCGCCAAAAAACCCGAAATCCCCGTTGCAAGCCGGCCATACCGTAGCACCAGCGCATCCAACAAACAACATTTAATGAATGATCATTCATTCATTGAAATTGGACACGATGCCTGTGGTTGTGGCAGCATCCCCGCGAAATAACCCGAGATCATCATCATGCGCCGCACCCTGACCCGCTCCAACGCCCACTTCAGGAAGGCCTCCGCCCGCCTGCCGCTCGGCGTTTCCTCCAGTTTCCGCTACTGGGGAGACGAAGCAACCCTGTATATCGCGCGCGGCAAAGGTGCGCGGCTGTGGGACATCGACGACAACGAGTACATCGATTACCGGCTGGCCTACGGCCCGACGATCCTCGGTTACGCCAATGACGAGGTCGACGCGGCAGCACGTCGCGGAATCGATGTCGGCGGGGTTTTTGCGTTCGGTACCGAAATGGAGCTCGCGGTGGCCGAGCGCATCAGCCGCATGGTGCCTGCCGCCGAACGGGTGCGATTCTCCAATTCCGGTACCGAAGCGGTGATGGCGGCATTGCGAATCTCGCGCGCGCACACCGGCAAGGACGGCTTCATCATGGTCGAGGGCGGTTATCACGGCGTCTTCGATTCGGTGCTCTGGTACAGTGAAATCGAGGAAGGCTGGACCCCCCAGCTCGGACGCGAACCCAGGATGCTGCCATTCAGCAACGGGGTGCCGGAGTCGGCACGCCAGCACGTGCACCTGGTGCCGATGAACGACAGCAACCGCCTCGAGGACCTGCTGCGTCGCCATGGCGATCGCATCGGTACTTTTCTGATCGAGCCGATGATGGGTAACTGCTGCGCAATCACCGCAAGCCGTGAATTCCTGCGCGATGCGCGTCGCCTGTGCGACCAGTACGGCGTGGTGATGATCGTCGATGAAGTCAAAACCGGATTTCGTGTGGCCCGCGGCGGAGTGCAGGAGTTGCTGGGCTTTCGCGCCGATCTCTGCACCTTCGCCAAGGCCATGGGCAATGGCTACCCGATTGCAGCGGTCTGCGGCCGCGCCGAGTTGATGAACCATATCGGCAACGGCGTTGTTCACGGTGGCACCTAAACCGCGCACTCGGTCTCGCTGGCAGCGGCCGACAAGACCCTCGACATTCTCGAGAACACCAGCGCTCTCGACGATATCGCACGCTACGGAAGCCGCATGCAGCAGGGTTTCGCCCGCATTCTCGATGCGCGTGGAATTGCCCACAGCTTTGTCGGACACCCGGCAATGGGCGGAATGTTTTTCTCCTCCAGGCCACCCACCAGCTACCGCGACTGGGTGCGCAATGATTATTCCTTCTACGAAACGCTCGCCCCTGAGCTTCATGATCTCGGGATCATCGTGGAACCCGATGCCCGGGAGCCGTGGTTCGTCTCGGCCGCCCATGACGAGGGCTGTCTCGACGTCACGCTGGAACGATTCGCGCAGGCGGTGGATGCCACGCTCGACAGGATAGGGCCGGATGCCGCAGGCAGGATTCGCGAGGCAGGAGGAACGGCGAATTGAACCACTATGATGCGATCGTGATCGGCGCCGGTCACAACGGTCTGACCAGCGCCGCCTATCTTGCCAAATCGGGACTGCGCACCGTGGTGCTCGAGCGCAACCCGTATATCGGCGGCGCAACCGTGTCGCGCGAGTTGCACCAGGGCTGGAAATACTCCAATTGTTCCTACGTCTGCAGCCTGTTGCGACCCGAGATCACCCGCGACCTGGAGTTGCCACGCCACGGGCTGCAGGTAGTCCCCTACGGCGGTGGAGTGACCTTTTCGCGCAACGGCGAATATTTCGGCAACTACGCCGATCACGAGCGCCAGTATCGCGAGATGTGCCGGCACTCGATGCGCGATGCCAACGCCTACGAGCGTTACTCGGCCGACGTGATCCGCCAGACCCGCCTGATTCGGCCGTTCCTGCTGCGCACCCCCCCCGATCCGACTTCGTTCAAGCCGCGCGACCTGCGCGAACTGATGACTTTCGCGCGTGCCTTCACCGAACTCGGCGAGGAAGGGCTGGCCGATGCCCTGCGCTTCTGGACCAAGAGCATCGGCGATTTTCTGGATGAATATTTCGAAACCGATCTGCTCAAATGCCACCTCGCCGGCAGCGGCATCATCGGTACCGCGCTGGGTGTCTATTCACCGGGGACCGCCTATGTGCTCCTGCATCACTACATGGGCGATGTCGACGGCAACGTGGGTGCCTGGGGCTTTGCACGCGGCGGCATGGGCGCGGTATCGGCGGCGCTTGCAAAATCATTCCTCTCGTTCGGCGGAGAAATCCGCGCCGACGCCGCCGTCGCGCAGATCATCGTCAGGAGCGGCCAGATTCAGGGCGTGGCGCTCGAAAACGGTGACGAGATCCACGCACCGGTGGTGGTCTCGAGCCTCGATCCGCGCCGCACCTTCACCAAAATCATGGATCCGGCCGATTTGCCGCCGAAGCTGGTCACCGCCGCAAGGAATTTCAAGATCCGCGGCTCCTCGGGAAAACTGAATATCGCGCTCGACGGGCTGCCGCATTTCAACGGGCTCGACCAGCGCAGCCCGCTGATGCTCGGCGACATGCATTTCATCGATTCGCTGGAGCGGATGGAGCGCGCCTACGATGACTGGAAAGCCGGCACCTGGTCAGCCGACCCCTATGTCGACATGCTGATCCCCACCCAGGTCGACCCGACCATGGCGCCGCCGGGCAAGCACATGATGACGGTGTTCGTGCAGTATTGTCCGCCGACACTCGCCGGCGGTGACTGGACCGATGCCGATCGCGATGCCTTCGGCAAGACCGTGATCGATCAGATTGCCGAATACAGCCCCGATTTCAAGGATCTGATCCTGCACGCCGAGGTGCGCACACCGCGCGAACTCGAGGAAGAGGTGGGCCTCACCGAGGGCAATATCTTCATGGGGGAGCTGACCTTCGATCAACTGTTGTTCAACCGGCCGTTCCCCGGCTATGCACAATATCGCGGGCCGGTTCAGGGCATGTACCTGTGCGGCTCGGGCAGCCATCCGGGAGGAGGCGTGATGGCCGCGCCCGGCGCCAATTGCGCTCGCGAGATCCTGCTCGACCTCAAACGACCTGCACTGGTTCCCGGGAGTTACGCCGATGACTGATACCTTTGATGCGATCATCGTCGGAGCCGGCCACAACGGGTTGATCTGCGCCAATTATCTTGCCGCAAGCGGGCGGCGGGTGCTGGTCCTGGAGGCTTCGGAACACGTCGGCGGTGCCGCGCGCACCCGCGGTTTTGCGGATGGCTACTCGGTTTCCTCCGCTGCACACCTGCTCACGATGCTGCACAAGAGCATCATCGAGGAGTTGAAGCTGGCCAGTCACGGCCTGCGTTTTGCAGCGCGCGATCTGCACACGGTGGCGCTGAATGGCCGCGGCGAACAGCTGACACTGGCGGGGGGAAATTGCGAAGGCACCGGACTCAGCACCACGGACCGGACCGAATACGCGGATTTCCACCGCGAAATGCTGCGCTTTTCCGCGATACTTGCCGGCGCCTTCCAGCGCCGCGCTCCGCGCCTGGTCGACAACGATTTCAGCGATAAGCTCAGCCTGCTCAAACTCGGCTGGGATATCCGCCGGCTGGGACGCGACAGCATGCGTGAACTGATGCGGGTCGGCCTGATGAACATCCACGATCTCGCCACGGATCGTTTCGAAAGCGAACTGCTGCGCGCCGCGATTGCGATGGACGGCGTTCTCGGCACCGCGATGGGACCGCGTTCACCCAACACGGTCATGAGCTATCTCTATCGCCGGGTCGGCGATGTGTTTGGCTACAACGGCGCGGCCCTGCCGGCGGGCGGCATGGGCGCGGTAGGTGCCGCGCTGGCAGCCGAGGCGAAAGCACGTGGCGTCAGCATCAATTGCGGCGCCCGGGTGGTACGCGTAGAGACCGACGCCGGACGCGCCAGCGGAGTGGTGCTCGAGAGCGGCGAATGCCTGAAGGCAAGGATCGTGGTTTCCAACGCCGATCCGCGCACCACCATGAAAACGCTCGTTGGTTACCCGCAACTCGATACCGGATTCGTACGGCGCATCGAGGGCATCCGCATGCGCGGAGTCACCGCCAAGCTGCACCTGGCGCTTGACGGGCTACCGGAGTTCACCGGGCTCGACACCGCGCAACTCGGCCAGCGACTGCTGTTCGCGCCCGATCTCGGTTATATGGAACGGGCATTCAATCCGGCGAAGTACCGCCAGCATTCCGCGGAACCGGTTATCGAGTTTTGCGTCCCGACCCTGCACGATCCCTCATTGGCTCCCGCCGGCAAGCATGTGCTCTCGGCAATCGTGCAATATGCTCCCTATACCCTTGAGGGTGGCTGGGGCAACTCGCGCGAGGGGTTCATCGAGCTGGTATTGAACAAGCTGGCCATGTGCGCGCCACGCATTCGCGAGCAGATCGTGGCGCGCGAACTGCTGACACCGGTGGACCTCGAGCGCGAGTTCGGCATGGAGGGCGGGCACTGGCATCACGGCGAGATCGCGGTCGACCAGTTGCTGATGCTGCGTCCGGTGCCACTCGCGGCGCAATATGCCATGCCGATCGACGGTCTTTATCTGTGCGGTGCCGGCGCGCATCCCGGTGGCGGAGTGATGGGGCTCGCCGGGCGCAACGCGGCACGCGAGATCATTCGCCTGGGAAACGCAGCATGAACCATTCGCACAACACCCCGGAAAAGATCCGCCACGCTGCGCCGATGATGCTGCGCACCGCGTTCCACGATCGTGTGCAGGCACTGAACCAAAGCAATTCCTGGTATGACTGGAAAGGCTACACCTCACCCTCGAGCTACGAGGTGGTGGAGTTCGAATATTTCGCGATACGCAACGCCACCGCGGTATTCGACCTCTGCCCCATGACCAAGTACCGTATCGAGGGTCCGGATTCCGAAGCCTATCTGAACCGCCTGATGACCCGGGACATCAGCAAGCTGAAAGTCGGGCGTGTCGGCTACAGCGTGTGGTGCGATGACCAGGGGCAGGTCCAGGACGACGGCACGGTGTTCCATCTGGCCGACACCGTCTATCGACTGTGTTCGCAGGAACGCTGTCTCGACTGGCTCTGTTGGGCGGCACTCGGTTTCGATGTGCGGATCACCGATGAAACCGCCGCTATCGCCGCGCTCGCGGTGCAGGGCCCCACTTCCTGCGCCACCCTGCGCGCGATGGGCTTTGACGGCATCGAAATGCTGAAGCCGTTCGGGATGCGCAATTTTCCGTTTGCCAACGGTGAAGTCATGATCTCGCGCACCGGTTTTACCGGCGACCTGGGATACGAGGTGTGGACCACGCCCGATCTCGCGTTGCCGCTGTGGGATGCGTTGTTCGAAGCAGGCCGTGACCACCTGATCCGCGCGGTCGGCTCGGAAGCGCTGAATATTGCGCGCATCGAAGCCGGCTTCATCCAGGCGGGCGTCGACTTCGTGCCTGCCGAACAGACGATCCGCCCCGGCCGCGCCCGCTCGCCATTCGAACTCGGGCTCGGCTGGCTGGTCGACTTCGACAAGCCACACTTCACCGGTCGCAAGGCCTTGCTCGCGGAACAGAAGAACGGCTCGCGCTATCGCTTCGTGAAGCTCGACGTGGAAGGCAACAAGCCCGCCGAACATTCGTTCATATTCAATGCGCGCAAACAGGTGGTGGGAACCGTCACCTCGGCGGCCTGGTGCCCGAGCGCGAAAACCAATATCGCATTCGCCTCGCTGGAAATGCCCTGGGGATTGCCCGAGCACCGGCTCAGCGCCGAGATCTACTACAACCGCGAGCTGAAATGGACCAGGCTGATGGCGACGTGCCGCGTGATCACCGATCCGGTATTCGATCCCGAGCGCCGGCGCATGACCCCGGCGCCCTCCTGCTGAGCGAGCACCCGGCCATGGAGCATCGTCTGCGCGCGCTGATCCGGCCTGCTTCCATCGCGGTCTATGGCGCCAGCACCCGGCCGGCCTCGGTGGGCAACGAGGTTCTGCGCAACCTGCGCCGGGGCCAATACCCCGGTCGCATCCACGCGGTCAATCCGCGCTACGACAGGGTGCTGGATGTGCCCTGCCACGCCACGCTCGACGAACTGCCCGCGCGCGCGGAACTGGTGATCTTCGCGGTTGCCGACACCCGCATCGAAGCCGCGCTCGAGGAGGCCATCCGGCACGGAGCGCGAGCTGCAATGATCTACTCCACGCTGCTGCTCGAGGACGACACCACACCGGTGCTCAGCGAGCGTATCCGCGCGCGCGCCCTGGAGGCCGGACTGTTGCTGGCCGGCGGCAACGGCATGGGCTTTTACAACTTCAGCGATGGTGTGTGGGCCTGCGGCTTCGACACCCGCGACCACCACCGCGATGGCAACGTGGTGCTGCTCAGCCAGTCCGGCTCGGGCATGTCCGCGATACTCGATTGCGAGGAGCGCATCGCCTTCAGTTTCGCCGCCTCCACCGGGCAGGAACTGGTGGTCAGCATCGAGGACTACCTGGATTATGTGCTGGATCAGCCGGCCACCCGCGTGGTCGGCCTGTTTCTCGAAACCACGCGCAAGCCGGCGCAGTTCATCGCCTGTCTCGAAAAAGCCAATGCGCGCGGCATTCCGCTGGTCATTCTCAAGGTTGGCCGCACCGAGTTCAGCGCCCGGATGGCGCTGTCCCATTCCGGGGCGCTGACCGGTGCGGATGCCGCGTACCAGGCAGTATTCGATCGTTACGGGGTGCAACGCGTCAACGACATGGACGAACTGGCCACTGCACTGATCATGTTTGCACAACCTCATACACCAGGTGAAGGTGGCATCGTGACCCTGCACGATTCGGGCGGAGAGCGGCAACTGCTGATCGATCTTGCCCACGGCGCTGGCGTTGCCCTGACCGAACTCGGTGCCACCGCGACGCGCGATCTCGAGGAGGTTCTCGATCCGGGCCTGCCACCGGTGAATCCGCTCGATGCGTGGAGCACCGGCGGCGCGGATTTCAATATCCGGATGCAGCGTTGCTTCGCCACGCTGCTGGCGGACCCCGGCGCCGCGCTCGGCGCGGTGGTACACGCACGCGGGCCGCTGAGCCGTATCTATCCTGCCTACGCGGATTATCTGCGCGCCGGCCATGCCGCTTCGGGCAAACCGGCATTCCTGGTCGCAGCGCGCCAAGGTTCCGGCAGCGACCCGCTCGCGCTGCAACTCACCCGCGAGGGATTTCCGGTGCTCGACGGTGTCGCGGGCTTCCTCGCCGGTGCGCGCTGCATGCTCGGTCATCGCGATCATCGGAAGCGCCAGCGGAGCGCGATCCCGCCGCTGGATGCGGCAAGCCTGCAGCGCTGGCGTCAGCGCCTGGACGATCCGACGCCGGTCACCGAGGCGCAAGCCTGTGTATTGCTTGCGGCCATCGGCATCCCGATGCCCGAGGTCTGTGCGGTGGACAGCGAGGCGAGCCTGCTCGCGTGCGCCGCGGAAATGGATTTTCCGCTGGTATTGAAGACGGCTGCGCCCGGGATCCATCACAAGAGCGATGTCGGGGGCGTGGTGCTCGGCATCCGCGACCGGGCCGCGCTGCGCGCAGCCTACGCCCGCATCAGCGAACGTCTCGGACCGCGCGTGCTGCTGGTACAGATGATCGAGGACGAGGGCGTGGAAATGATTCTCGGCATCACGCGCGATGCGCAGTTTGGCCCCCTGGTGGTGCTGGGCTTTGGCGGTGTACACGCGGAACTCCTGGAGGATGTGACGGTACTGTTGCCGCCCTTCGACGAGGCCGATGCGCTGCGCGCGCTCGGCAGGCTGCGCATGCGTGCGCTGCTCGATGGCCTGCGGGGTGCGCCCGCGGTCGACGTCGCGGCGTTCTGCCGTGTCGCCTCGCGGCTCTCGGTGCTGGCCGATGCCTGTCGCGAGCACATCGGCGAGGTCGATATCAATCCGCTGCTGGTTTTGCCCAGCGGCTGCATCGGGCTCGATGCGCTCATCGTGCCGGCGCTCGAGAGCATGCGTGACGCGACCAGGAGCCAGCAGCATGGATGAATCCGCTCGCGAATCGACTGTTCGCTACCAGCGCGATGGCGCGGTCGCCCGCATCACGCTGGACCGACCGGACAAACTGAACGCGATCGATGCCCACATGATCACCGGACTGCATGCGGCGCTCGATCGTGCCGAACACGACCCCGCGGTGCGCGTGGTGCTGCTCGCCGGCAACGGGAGGGCCTTTTCGGCCGGTTTCGATCTCGATGCCGGCGCCGGAGACCTCGCCTACTGGCGCGCGGAACTGCGGCGCGATCTCGACATCATCATGCGCTTCTGGGACTCCCCCAAGCCGACCATCGCCGCGGTGCACGGCTACTGCCTCGGCAGCGCGATGGAAATGGCGGTGGCCTGCGATATCACGCTGGCGGCCGATGACGCGCGCTTCGGCGCTCCGGAAGTCAAATACGGCAGCGGTATCGTATGCCTGATCCTGCCGTGGCTGATCGGGCCGAAATTCGCGAAGGAAATGCTGCTCAGCGGCGATGACCACATCGAGCCGGCGCGGGCGCTGGCAATGGGGCTGGTGAACCGCGTGGTCGAGCGCGGGCAGCTCGACACCCAAAGCCTCGCGCTGGCGCGTTCGATCGCCGCCAACGACACCCGGGCGGTGCGCCTGACCAAGCGCGCGATCAACCGCAGCATCGATATCATGGGCCTGCGCACCGCGTTGGACCAGGCGCTGGAAATCGATGCCGAGATCGAATCCAGCACAACACCCGAGTCGCAACGCTTCAACGAGATCCTGCAGGTCGAGGGCCTGAGAGCCGCCCTTGCCTGGCGCCAATCGAGCACGGAGAACCTTGAATGAGCAATACGGTCGCGCCTGTGGAACTGGATGAATTCCTGCAGCGTCATCCCGGGACGCGGATGATCGAGACGCTCAATGTCGATGCCCATGGCATCCTGCGCGGCAAGCGCATCGCCCGCGATGAATTTCGCACCCTCTACGACAAGGGCCTCAAGGTCTGCCGCGCCAGCACCCTGCTCGACGTGAAAGGCAGCACCGTGGCCGAACTCGGACTGGGTTCACGCGATGGAGACCCCGATTGCATTGCACTGCCCGTGCCGGGCTCGCTGGCGCCGGTGCCCTGGCTGCCCTCGTGTCCGGCACAGGTGCTGATGAGTCTCGACGAACTCGACGGCACGCCCTGTGCCAGCGATCCGCGCCATATCGTGCGCAACGTGGTCGCGCGACTCGCGGAACTCGGCTACCACGCGGTGGTGGCCACCGAGCTCGAGTTCTACCTGGTCGAGGAGGATGCCGCGGGAACCCTCCAGCCGCGCCTGTCACGAGTCGGCAATACCAGCCGTCGTCAGGACGGCGTGCAATACGCGATGCTCGAGGACCTGTGGGAACTGGACGATTTTCTCGCCGACGTGTACGCGGCCTGCGAGGCGCAAGGCCTGCCGGCCGGTGCCACGCTGTCGGAATTCGCATCCGGTCAGTACGAGATCAACCTGCACCACGTCGATGACCCGGTTCTGGCCTGCGATCACGCGGTGCTGCTCAAACGCCTGATCAAGGGAGTCGCCGCGCGCCACGGGCTGACCGCGACGTTCATGGCCAAGCCTTTCGCCGAACACGCCGGCAGCGGTCTGCATATCCATACGAGTCTGTACGATGGCAACCGCAACAATGTGTTTGCGGACCCTTCCGGTGCGGCCGCGCCGGCGCATGCCCCGTTGCTGCGCCATGCCATTGGCGGCCTCGCCGCCACCATGGCCGAGGGCATGGCGGTGTTTGCGCCCAACGCGAACTCGTATCGCCGCATCGTCCCCGGTGCCTTCGTGCCGCTGACCCCGAACTGGGGTTACAACCACCGCGCGGTTTCGCTGCGGATCCCGATCTGCGACCCGCCCAACATGCGGGTGGAGCACCGCTCGGCCGGTGCCGATGCCAACCCCTACCTGGTCGTGGCCTGCGTGCTGGCCGGCATCCATCACGGCATCGTGAACGCCTGCGATCCGGGACCGATGATCGAATCCGGTACCTTCGTCGAGGACCCGCCGATCACCGTGCCTTATCGCTGGGACGCCGCGCTCGATCGATTCACCGGCGCATCGGTCCTGCGCTCTTATCTCGGCGAGCGCTATTGCCGGCATTACGAGATCAATCGGCGCAGCGAATGCGACCGTTTTCATGCCGAGATCAGCGACCGGGATTTCAGCTGGTACCTGCGAACCGTCTGAGCCGCTCTGACGCTCTCTCCTGCATTGCCGCGGCCTCGTTCAGCCGAGGTTCAGCGAGTATTTGTGAAATTGCGTCTCGCGTACATAACCCAGCGATTCGTACAGCGCCTGTCCGATGGTGTTGTCCACGGCAGTTTCCAGATCGATGCGCAGCGCACCGCTCTCCACGGCATGGGCGCGGGCACGCTCCATCAGCATCCGTCCGACACCCGCGCCGCGCGCCGCGCGATCGACGAACAGATCGTACAGCACCCAATAGCGCGCCATCGCGACCGAGCACAGGGCCGGATACATCTGCGTGAAGCCTATCGCACGCCCGCTTTCGTCTTCGGCAAGAAATATCACCGAATCCTCGGCCGCGAAGCGCTGGTCGAGGTAGACACCGGCACCGCGCCGGTTCGCCGGCTGCTGGTAGAACTGCCGATACAGGTCGAACAAGCGCGCCACCTCGGACAGATCATCGGTGGACGCGCGGCGAATGGCCGGTTTGCGGACGCCTGCGCCCGGGTGCTGCGGATCGGCGCCTTCGCCCTCCGGCATCTGGTAAGCCCAGGGAAACACACTGGCGAGGAAGGCCAGGCACTGGTTGCTGGCGCGTTCGCGCTCGAAGTCGGCGCCGATGAACAGCACGTCCTGCCAGAACTCGTCGATCAGGCCGCAAATCGCGTGCGCGATGGCGCTGGCGCTGATCGCCGGGCGAGGGTTCGCCAGCGCGATGACTTCGCGGCACAAGCCATGGATCTCGGTGAAATAGCGCTGATCCCGATGCCCGCAGATTTCCTGGTAGTCGGCGCGCGCATGCCCCTCCGACATGAACGCATACCACACCGCGACCTTGCGCGGCTCCGTGATCTCGGGTGCCAGCGAGGCGAGCACCACGGCGCGCAGACGCTCTGCCGGCGACGATCCGGCGCGATCGAGCGCCGAATAGACCGTGTGATCGAATTCCTCCGCGACGCTTTTCAGCGTCTCCAGCAACAGGGCTTCCTTGCTGTTGAAATAAAAATTGACTATCCCCGCGGTGAGTCCCGCATGCCCGGCGATCCGCGACAGCGTGAGGTTCGAAAAGCCCTGGCGGGCGATCGAGGTCATGGTCGCATCGATCAGCAGCCGCTTTCGTTCCTGCTGCAGTGCCTGTGAATTTTCTTTTGGTGTGATCGCCATTGCCACCTCGTGCAGGCCGGTGCCTGGATATTGCTGATTCAATGCTCATTCAATATACTATACAAACATATAATCGTCGCCTGACACTCCTTAAGACAGGGAACCGTGCCATGAGTCTCGATTCCGCCTCATTGCTCGATCATGAGCAATGGCGCCTGCTCGCAGAACGCAGCATCGCCAACACCGACACCCGCCTGTTCATCGGCGGGGATTACTGCAACAGCCATTCCGGGCTGCGCTTCCAGTCGGTAAATCCGGCCAGCGGCGAGATTCTCGCCGACGTGCACGCGGGAAGCCAGGAGGATATCGAGCGCGCGGTGCGCGCCGCACGCAGCGCGTTCCGGGGCGGTACATGGTCAAAAAGCGCGCCGCGCGCGCGCATGGCGATCATGCAGCGCTGGGCCGACCTGATCGACGCCAATGCCGATCGCCTGTGCGTTCTCGAAACACTCGACATGGGCAAACCCATCGGCGACGTGGTGACAGGCGATCTGCCGAGCGTGATCAATTTCATCCGTTTCTGCGCCGAATGCATCGACAAGATCGATGGCAGGGTCACCAGCACGGAAGCGGATGCGCTGCATTTCGTGGCGCGCGAGCCCTACGGGGTGGTGGCGGCAATTTCGCCGTGGAACTACCCGCTGCTGATGGCAACCTGGAAGATCGCGCCGGCGCTGGCGGCCGGTAACTCGGTGGTACTCAAACCCGCAGAACAGGCCCCGCTCAGCTGCCTGCTGCTGGCGCAGCTGTTTGTCGAAGCCGGTGGCCCGGCGGGCGTTCTGAACGTGGTGAACGGCATCGGCGAAATTGCCGGCAAGGCGCTCGCGTTGCATGCGGACGTCGACAAGATCAGCTTCACCGGCTCGACCGCGGTCGGCAAACTGATGCTGGTCTACGCCGGCCAGTCGAACATGAAGAAGGTGGCCCTTGAATGCGGCGGCAAATCGCCGCAGATATTTCTTGCCGACCTGCCCGACATCGACCGTGCGGTGGAGGCCGCCTGCCGCGGCATCTATTCGAACCAGGGCGAGGTATGCAATGCCGGTTCGCGGCTGCTGGTGGCACGCAGCATCCACGAGGAGTTCGTGCAGCGTTTCATCACCCGCGCGCCCGGGCTGTTCCAGCCGGGCGACCCGCTCGATCCCGCCACCACCATGGGACCGCTGGTGGATCGCGAGGCGCAGCGGCGGGTGCTCGAATACATCGCAAGCGGCAGCAGCGAGGGTGCACGCCTGATGCTGGGCGGCGACACCCCCTCCGCGCTCGGCGAGGGCGCATTCGTCAACCCCACGCTGTTCACCGACGTGCACAGCAATATGCGCATTGCGCGCGAGGAAATCTTCGGTCCGGTTGCGAGCGTGATCGCCTTCGATGACATCGACGAGGCGCTCGGCATCGCCAACGACACGATCTACGGCCTGGCCGCGAGCATCTGGACCCGCGATCTGGGCACTGCCCACCGCTTCATCCGCGAAATCCAGGCGGGCGTGGTGTGGGTCAACACCTTCGACGACGGTGACATGACGCAACCCTTCGGCGGTTACAAGCAGTCGGGCAACGCCAAGGACAATTGCATGGACAGCGTGCGTTCATACACACAGGAAAAGTCGGCCTGGATCCGCTTCTGATCGGCCGCTGACGGGAGGAAAAACCGATGTACAGCATTGCCACCGACGTCGAGGACAGCGTCACGCGGATGCGCGCGATGGCCAGGGCCCAGCAACAGAAGCCCGGCTACTCCATCGACCGGTATTTCTATCGTTCACACGTGACCTATCGCCATGAGCTCGAGTCGATGGTCTTCCGCAGCTGGTTGTATGCGGGGCACGAGAGCCAGATTCCGAACCCGGGTGATTTCTTCCAGTACGAGGTCGGCGAGGACGCGTTCATCATCAGCCGCGACGCGGACGGCAAAGTGCATGCACTCGTCAACAGCTGCCGTCATCGCGGCGCGCGCGTCTGCGCCGATCCCGAAGGCAACCGCAAGACCTTTGTCTGCCCCTACCACGGCTGGACCTACGATTGCGGCGGCGGCTTGCGCAGCGCACGCCACATGGACCGCCTGCCCGCTTTCAAGGCCGAGCAGTTCGGCCTGCGGGAAGTCCGCGTGGTGCTGCGCCACGGAATGATCTTCATGAACTGCGATCCGCAGGCTTTCGATTTCAATCATTCGCTCGACGGTGTCGAGCATGCGCTCGCCGCCTACGATCTGGGCAGCGCGCGCGTGGCCCATCGCCAGGTCTACAAGGTCGACGCCAACTGGAAGTTCGCACTGGAGAACTACGTCGAGTGCTATCACTGCGCGACCTCGCACCGCAGCTATGCCCGCATGCATACGATCAAGGAGCTCGGCATCAACATTGCGCACCTGCGCGCTGCGCTGTACGAGCGCTCGGAGCAGCAAACCGGCGTCCGCGATCTCACCCGCGACTTCGAACAGATCTATGCTGCCGCCCCCGGCTTCGGCGCCTGCGCCTATTGCAGCCGCTACGCGCTGTACGAGGGTTTCGTGACCGGCAGCCGCGACGGCAAACCGGTCGCGCCGCTGATGGGTGCCTTCAAGGGCTACGACGGCGGCGCCGGCGATTTCCAGTTCGGGCCGCTGTGTTTCATGCTGAATTATCCGGACCATTGCGTGCTGTACCGGTTCACACCACGCTCGCTCACCGCGACCGACATGGAAATCGTGTGGTTCGTGAACGGCAATGCCGTGGAGGGACGCGATTACCGGAAGGAGGAGTTGATCTGGCTATGGCACAACACCACGCTCGAGGACGAGTTCATCATCAAGCGCAACAGCGAGGGCGCCAACTCCCGCTTCTACGAACCCGGCCCGTATCACCCGGAATTCGAGCAAATCAGCATCAAGTTCATCAGCTGGTACCTCGCTGCGCTGCAGCAACAGGAAGGCGGCTCCACGCACAATCCCTCGCTGCGAAGCGCCTCCTGACCGCGCTTCAGGCAGGGTGCGCGGTCTCGATACTGCGCCGACGCGCCACCACGCTGTAGATCACGGGCACCACGAACAGGGTGAACAACGTTCCGACCAGCATGCCGAAGGTGATCACGATGCCGATCGAGATGCGTGCCTGGGCACCGGCGCCGCTGGCGATCAGCAAGGGCATCACCCCGAACACCATTGCCGCGGTGGTCATCAGGATCGGCCGCAGACGTACCGTCGCGGCTTCGAGTACAGCCTCGCTCGCACAGAGCCCTTCGCGCTCCTGGAGCCGCTTGGCAAAATCCACGATCAGGATGCCATGCTTGCTGATCAGGCCGATCAGCGTCAGCAGTCCGACCTGGGTGTAGATATTCATGGTTGCCATACCGAGCGCGAGCGGCACCAGCGCTCCGCAGACCGATAACGGCACGCTCACCAGTACCGTGAGCGGATCGCTGAAACTCTCGAACTGCGCGGCCAGCACCAGGTAAATGAGCACAAAGGAAAACAGGAACGTATAGATCAGCACACTGCCCTCGGCGATGAACTGCCGCGACTGCCCGACATAGTCGGCACTGAAGCCATCGGGCAGCAGGGCGCGCGCCTGCTCATTGAACCAGGAAATCCCCTGCCCCAGCGAAACGCCGGGGCTCATCATCGCGCCGATGGTCGCGGAATTGAGCTGCTGGAACTCGGTCAGCCGGTTGGGACGGTTCTCGCGCGAACGGGTGACCACCGCCGAGAGTGGCACCAGCTCGCCCGTGCCGGTGCGCAGATAATAGGTATCGAGGCGCTCGGGCGAAAGCCGGTACTCCTGCTCGAGTTGCAGGATGACTTCATAGCTGCGGCTGTCGAGGCTGAACCGGGAGGTCTCATTGCCACCGAGAAAGGTCGCCAGCATGGCGCCGATCTGCTGCACATTCATGCCGAGTCGAGCGGCCTTGTCGCGATCGATATCGAGGCGCACTTCGGGCTTGTCGAAGCGCAGCTCCGATTCCACGTACACGAACAGGCCGCTGGCGCGTGCCTTGGCCTCGATCTCTTTGGCAACCTGATATACCAGTGCGTAGGAGCCGGTCGAGGAAACCACGAACTTCAGCGGCAAATCCGCGGAAGCACCGGGAATCGATGGAAAGTTGAACGTATTGACCCGCATCCCGGTGATATGACCCAGTTCGTCCATCAGGGACTGCTGCACATCCATCGCACTGCGCTCGCGCTCGGACCACGGATCCAGCATCAGCATCCCGAAAAACGTGTTCTGCCCCATCGCACCACTCACCAGGAAATGCCGGACATGTTCCGGCACTGCTTCGAGCACCTGCTCGACCTGGGCCACGAACATCAGGGTATATTCGACCGTGGTATTGAGTGGGCCCTGGCCCATGATATACACCTCGCCGGTATCCTCGGTCGGCGCCAGTTCCTGGGGTATTGCACGGAACAGAAAGAAAATGCTGACCAGGACGGTTGCCGCAAAAACAAATACCACCCGGCGGTTATCGAGGGTGTGCCGCAGCAGTTTGCCGTAGCGGCGCTTCAGGCTCTCGAAATTGCGGTCCACAAATCCCGCGAAGCCCTGCCCGGCGGGTTCCGGTCGCAGCAGGCGCGAACACATCATCGGCGACAGCGTAAGCGCAACCAAACCCGACACCACCACCGCACCGGCCAGCGTGAACGCGAACTCGACAAACAGTTTCCCGGTGAGTCCGCCGAGAAATCCGATCGGTGCGTACACCGCCGCGAGCGTCAGGGTCATTGCGATTACCGGAAAGGCGATCTCGCGCGCGCCCTGGTATGACGCCTCGAGCGGCGTCGACCCCTCCTCGATATGACGCTGGATGTTCTCCACCACCACGATCGCATCATCGACCACCAGGCCGATGGCAATCACCATGGCCAGCATGGTCAGCAGGTTCACCGAGAAGCCCAGCCACAGCATCACCGAGAGTACGCCGATCAGCGACAGCGGAATCGTGATCACCGGAATGATCACCGAGCGCAGCGAGCCGAGAAACAGGAAGATGATCACGATGACGATCAGACTCGCCTCGACCAGGGTCTTGACGACTTCGTTGATCGACTGGCGGATGGTGCTGGTGGCATCGAAGACAATCGATCCGTTCATGCCATCGGGCAATTGCGCGATGATCCGCGGAAGGATCGCCTTGACACGTTCACCGACTTCCAGTGGATTGGCACTGATCGCCGCACCGAGCGCGATGAACACCGCGCCGGTACCGTTGTCGCTGACGTGCCAGTCATAGTTCTGTGCGCCGAGCTCCACCCGTGCCACATCACCGAGGCGCACGATCGAACCGGCGTCGCGGCGCACCACGAGTTGGCGAAAGCCTTCGGCGTCGCGGATACTGGTCTGCGGATTGAGATAGAACTGCAGGTATTCGCCGCGCACGGTGCCGGCCGCGCTCTGCACATTGTTGCGGGTAACCGCGACGGTGACATCCTCGGCGGTGAGATCAAAGGCTGCGAGGCGCGCGGGATCGAGCCAGATGCGCATCGCAAAATCTCGCCGCCCGTGGATCTCTACACTGCCAACCCCTTTCACCGTACTCAAAACGGGCTGCACCACACGATCGATATAATCGGTGATCTGCTGGCGTGACAGCTCCGTGCTCGTGAAACTGAGATAGAACAACGTGCTGCTGAACATCCCGGCTTCTTTCTGCACGATCGGATCTTCGGCATCGCGCGGCAGCTGCTTGCGTTCCTGCTGCACCTTCGCGCTGATGTCGGCGAACGCGGCATCAACGCTATAACCGGCTTGCAGGTGTGCGGAAATATTAGATATCCCGTCCTCGCTGTGCGATTCGAGATAATCGATACCCTCGGCGGTGGCGAGTGCGCGCTGGAGGGGCCGCGTGATAAAGCCCTGCATCAACTCGGCGTTGGCTCCCGGGTAGACCGTAATCACGTTGATCACCGGGTAGGTTATCTCCGGATACTGGCGCAGGCTGAGGCTGCCATAAGCCCGCAGCCCGAGAAACACCAGCAGCAGACTGAGCACGGTGGCCAGCACCGGCCGGCGGATGAAGATATCGGTAATGTTCATCGACCGAGATCGATCGTGTTGTTGATGGCTACCGCGGCACCGGCATCGAGTTTCAGCGCGCCGGCAACCACCACCTGATCCCCCACGGCGATGCCATCGAGCACCGCGATACGTCCATCGCGCCGGTCACCGACATCGACGTAACGACGCTCGACGAACAGCTCTGCCGCGCCGGCCGGGTTTTGCCGCTCCTTGATCACGAATATCGAATCGCCGTACAGGTTGTAGCTGATCGCGGTTTCGGGGACCGTGACCACCACCACGTTGGCATCGATGACCACCTCGACGCTTACGAACATTCCAGGCAGCAGCGCCAGCTCGGTATTGGGAATACGCGCGCGCACCAGCACGTTGCGGGTGCTTCCATTGATCTTGGCATCGATTGCCGCGATCGATCCATCGAATCGCTGATCCGGGTAGGCCTGCACGCTGCAACGCACGACCTGCCCCACGGACAGCAACGGCAGCTGTTGCTCGGGCAGTGAAAAATCGACTTCCAGCGTATCGAGCGCCTGCAGCGTGACCACCGCCTGCCCTTCGTTCAGATATTGTCCGGGCTCCACCAGGGGAATGCCGATGCGCCCGGCAAAGGGCGCCCGCAGATGCTTGCGCGCGATGATCGCCTGGGTCTTCTCGACCTGCGCGCTGATATCCTTCAGCAGCGACTCGGTCTTGTCGAAATCGGTACGCGATATCGCCTTGCTGCCGAGCAGACGCTGATCGCGTTCGAAATTGATCTCCGCGAGACGCCGCTGTGCATTGAGGCTTTTAAGAGTGGCCACTTCGACCTGATCCTCGAGGCTGACCAGTTCCGCTCCGCTCTGCAGCTCCTCGCCCGCGCTGAAATGGATCCTGCTGACCACCCCCGACGTCTCGGTGGAAACATCGATTCCCTGCACCGCTTTCAGCGTTCCCACTGCGGTAATGCCGCGCTCCCAGGTCTGCTGCCGCGCGGCCTGCGCGGAAACGCTGACCGGCGGTGGCTTGAAATCCGCCAGGTAGCGCTCGATCATCAGCTGGCGTCCCTCGATAAAGCCAAAAATCGCACCGAACACCACCACCAGTGCGATGATCATCAGGACCATGGGTTTCTTCATCAAGGCTTTTCCGCGCAGGATAAAAAGGGCCAACTGACTGATTTTGGCCGAAAAACGGGATTCTAGATGGCGTCGCGCCACCCTGTCATGCGCAAAATTTCCCTGTTACGCGACGGTAATATCAAGCGCGGTTGCGCAGCAACGCCAGCACATCCTCGTGGTGCGTCCTGGTCTTGACCTTGTCCATCACGTGGAGCAGCCGTCCGTCCTTGCCGATTATGAACGTCGTGCGCAGGATACCGTCGAAGGTACGCCCCATGAATTTCTTCGGCCCCCATGCACCGTATTTCCCGCAGACTGCGTGATCGGGGTCCGACAACAGGTCGAAATCCAGCTGGTCGCGCTCGCGAAATCGCAGCAGCTTCGCCGGAAGGTCCTTGCTCACTCCGAGCACCACCGCATCGAGCTTTGCGAGCTGGGCGGCGCTGTCACGCAAACCGCAGGCCTGGGTGGTACAGCCGGGTGTCATGGCAGCGGGATAGAAATACAGCACCACGGTCTTCCTGTCCCTGAAATCCTTCAGGCTGATGATCCGCCCGTCCTGGTTGGGCAGGCTGAACAGCGGTGCGAGATTGCCGATTTTCGGAAATGCCATAGCGTGTCTCCTGACGTATATGGACCATTCGTTCGTGGATCCCGCGGCTCAGGGCTCATCCAAGTCCACGGAATCATCATCCGCATCTTCGTCCAGTTGCGCAATCGCAAGGATCTGCGCGGGTAATTGTTTGCGGGTCCTGGCGCCGAGTTTCTCGAGCTTTACGACCCGGCTCACCAGGTTACCGCGACCCCGTGCCAGGCGATCGAGAGTCTGCTCGAATGCACCCTGGGTACGTGCCAGGTGCCGCCCCAGATCATCGAGCGACTCCAGCACCCGCGCGAACTGATCATGCAACGCACCCGCCCCGCGTGCGATTTCCTCGGCGTTGCGACTTTGCCGCTCATAGCGCCAGATGCTCTGCACCGTGCGCAGCGTCGCGAGCAGCGTGGTCGGACTGACCATGATGATATTGCGGTCGTAGGCACGGCGGAACAAGGCCGGCTCCTGCTCGAGCGCGGTGATGAACGCCGCCTCGATCGGCACGAACACCAGCACGAAATCGAGCGTGCGCAGGCCCTCGAGGTCCTGGTAGTCCTTGACGCTGAGTGTCTCGATGTGATTTCGCAATGCGCCCACATGCGCCCTGAGCGCCGCGCTGCGCAGGTCCTCGTCGGTTGCCGAGCAGTAGCGCTCGTAATCGCGCAGCGACACCTTGGCATCGATCACCACGTCGCGGCCCTCCGGCAGGCGCACGATCACGTCCGGTATGCGCCGCTGACCCTCGGCATCGCGGATTGTCACCTGGGTATCGTACTCGCGGCCCTTGTGCAGCCCCGACTCCTCGAGCACCCGCTCGAGGATCACCTCGCCCCAACCTCCCTGCATCTTGCTGTCGCCTTTCAGGGCGCGGGTGAGGTTCAGCGCCTCGTCACTCATCTGACGGTTCAGCTCCTTCAGCGCGCCGATCTCGTGCAGCAGTTTGACCCGCCCCTCGCTATCCCCGGTGTAGACCTCGTCGACGCGACGGCGGAACTCCGCGAGCTGTTCGCGCAGCGGCGTCAGCGTCAGATCGAGCGTGGTCTTGCTCTCGCGTGCGAAGCGGTCTGTCTTTTCCTGGAAAATGCGGTTGGCCAGCGCAGTGAACTCGACCGAAAGCTGCGCCCGCGCCTGCTCGAGCAAGTGCATCTTCTCGGCCGCGGCACGCTGCTGTTCCTGCTGGCGCGCGCGCAGCGCGGCGTGTTCATTCTGTTCGCGGGCAAGGCTCTGCTGCAATTGATCGATTCGCGCCTCGCGACGCCGCAGTTCACCCTCGAGCCGCTCGATGCGTGCGGCATCCAGTTCCTGGCGCATGTGGCAAGCCACAGACTCCGCGGTCGCCACTTGCTGCATCACCTCGAATTCCCGGCGGCGCGCCCGCGCGGCACTGCGCCGCGCAAGCATGCCCAGCATCAGCGCCAGCACACCTGCAAACAGCGCACCGACAATCGCGGCCGGCAGCAAATCAGTGAATCGGGCCAAATCGGGCACAACGGTCAACCTGGGCAAGGCGGCGCCCGAAGTATAGAAGATCGCTGCGCGGCAATGGCTCCCTTCAGCCCTTGCGGCGCCAGTCCTGCGGACGCAGGACCGCGCTGTGAACGGGGAATGCGCCGCGGCGCCGATCCTCGAAAAAACGTTCGAGCGTCACGTTGATGACCGGAAACGCGAGCTCGTCCCACGGAATTTCATGCTCGGCGAACAATTCCACCGCGGAGCTCTCGGGCCCGGCGGAATATTCCGGTGCGCTGAGCTCGGCCCGGTAGAACATGTACACCTGGCTGATGTGCGGCAGATCGAAAATCGTGTACAGGCTCTCTCCCCGCACCCGCGCACGAGCCTCCTCCCAGGTCTCGCGCAGCGCCCCCTCGAGGGTCGACTCGCAGTTCTCCATGAACCCCGCCGGCAGCGTCCAGTAGCCGAGGCGCGGCGCAATGGAGCGCCGGCACAGCAGTACCCGCTCCTCCCAGACCGGCAGACAGCCGACCACGATACGCGGATTCTGGTAGTGAACGATCGCGCAGTGATCGCAAACCAGCCGCTCGCGGTCATCGTTTGCGGGCACGCGCCGCGCAAGCTCCCGACCACAGCTGCTGCAGAATTTCATGTGCTATTTGATTTCCCGGTATCCGCCTTCGTAGTAAAGCAGCGCGCGTCCGCCGGGCTTCGCCTGGAGCTCCAGCACCCGGCCGATCAGGATGATGTGATCGCCCCCGTCATGCCGGGCCTCGATATCGCACTCGAACGCGGCCAGACAGCCATGCAGCACCGGTAACCCGGTGGCACCCTCGAAATACTGATCGCCATGGAGCGCATGCTCGCCCTTGCGGGAAAAGCGCCCCGACATCGCCCGCTGATCGCTCGACAACACATTGGCGCAATAGCGCTTCGCCGCCCGGAACGCATCCATCGTATCGGAAGTTTTCTGCAGGCTCCACAGCACCAGCGGCGGCGTCAGTGACAGCGAGGCAAAGGAATTTACGGTGAGGCCGAACGGCACGTGCCCCTCCGGGTTCGCGGTGATGACACACACTCCAGTGGCGAAACGCCCCAGCGCCTGCCGAAACTGCAGATCGTCAAAGCTCATGAATTCTCTCGTGCTGACATCAATTCTTCGCCCAGCGCGCCGCGGCCTCACCGTCGCAGGCGCGATGCTCGACCCAGTGCTCACCCCTGGCGCCGATCTCCTTCTTCCAGAACGGCGCCCGCGTTTTAAGGTAATCCATGATGAAACTGCAGGCCGCAAAGGCATCCGCACGGTGCGCGCTGGTAACACCGACCAGCACGATCTGTGCAGCTGGCTCGAGGCGTCCCACGCGATGAATCACCCGCACCCGTGCAATCGTCCAGCGCGTGCGGGCCTCGGCGATGATATCCGCGATGCTCGACTCGCTCATCCCCGGATAATGCTCGAGCTCGAGCGCCTGCAACGAGCCCGCTGCGCCGGTATCGCGTACCAGACCGCTGAACAGCACGCAGGCGCCAACGCCCTCCGCACCCGCGAGCAACGCGCGGTA
This sequence comes from Gammaproteobacteria bacterium, assembly GCA_016705365.1. NCBI lineage: Bacteria > Pseudomonadati > Pseudomonadota > Gammaproteobacteria > Gammaproteobacteria bacterium. Next base: position 351,337 of record JADIYI010000002.1, read on the forward strand.
CTCTTCTTCGAGGCTGAAATCCGCCTGCCGGATCTCCACTTCCGCGCGTGTTGCCATCTCCACCTCAGCCCCCCGTGACCGGCGGGTAGAAAGCGACTTCATCCCCGTCACACAATGCCTGGTCCGGGTGCGCCACGACCCGGTTCACCGCTATTATCGTGTTGTCGGCCAGCAGCCAGCGGGCACAGCCCGGCAGCGGACCCTGGTCGAGAGACTGCACCAGGGCTGCAACGCTGACTCCCTCGCCGGCAAAGGACTGGCGCAACTGCGCAGTGCCGATGTGTTCGCGGATACTGGCAAAAAATCGCAGTTGCAGTTCCACCTCAGTCTCCTGCCCGCCAATGCCCGGAGCGCCCGCCACGCTTTTCCACCAGTCGCACGCCCTCGATCACCATCGCACGATCGACCGCCTTGCACATATCGTATACCGTGAGAGCCGCCACCGAGACGGCGGTCAATGCCTCCATCTCCACCCCGGTTCGCCCGTGCAGCCGGCAATGGGCCACGATCCGAACCGTCGATTGCGCTGCGAGCGCCTCGAGGTGCATCTCGACCGCATCGAGCCCCAGCGGATGGCATAGTGGTATGAGATCCGCACAGCGTTTGGCTGCCTGGATGCCCGCGATACGGGCCACCGCAAACACATCGCCCTTGTGGTGGCCGCCGCTCAGGATCAACGCCAGCGTTGCCGGACGCATCCGTACCAGCGCCTCCGCGACCGCCTCGCGCTCGCTCACCGGCTTGCTGCCAACGTCGACCATGCGCGCTTCGCCCGCCTCATTCAAATGAGTCAATTCCGCCGCCATTCTCGCTCCTGTTGATGATCTGTCGATGACGCGCGAGCGGTCCGTCCGGGGAGGCTGGCCGTCAATGCCCCGGCACACTACCATAGCCTTGCGGACCAGGGGAGATGACAACCATGCGCGCGATCGTGCTGCTGCTGGGTATGGTATTGCTGGGTGGCTGTGGCTCGCCGCGCGAGCGCATCACCGGTTGCGCGGCGCTCGGTGAGCTCGCGCCGGTATGCGGCTTTTCACGCCCCGAGGACATGGAACTGCTCGGGGATTCGCGCACCTTGCTGATCAGCGAGATGGGTTCACCGCAAACCAACAGTCCCGGCTCCCTGGTATTGTTCGACACCCGCAGCGAAACCATCACCCGCCTGCCCCAGTTTACCGAGCCCAGTGATGAATACTGGGGGCAACCCAGCTGTACCACGCCACCCGGGACGGCGTTCTCGCCCCATGGCATCCATCTCTCGCGGCGCGCGGACGGCCGCTGGCAGGTGCTGGCGGTCAACCATGGCGGACGCGAGAGCGTCGAGTATTTCGAATTGTCCGATGACTCGGCCGGCCATCATCTCGAGTGGCGCGGTTGCGTACTGCCACCGCCCGATTCGTACCTGAACGATGTGGTCGCATTGCCCGAGGGCGGCTTCCTCGCCACCCACATGTTCCCCAAAAGCGGACCGACGTTGCGCTCGATCAACCTGCATATGCTGAAAGGCATGCTCGGCTTTGCAACTGGCCACGTCGTGCACTGCGATAACGGCGGCTGCAACGCGGTTGCGGGCACCGAGACCGCATTTCCGAACGGCATCCAGCTGGCGCGCGACGGTCGCACCATGTACGTGGACGGCTACCTGGCAGGCGAGGTGCGCAAGATTTCCTATCCGGACGGGCGCTTGCTGGGCATCGCCAAGGTCGATGCCCCGGACAACATCCAGTGGGACGCCGACGGGCGCCTGCTGGTTGCTTCCCACATCGGTGGTTACAGCGAGTCGCGGGGCTGCTACCTGGTGACCGAGGGCGCCTGCCCGGCAGCATTCGCGATTGTCGAAATCGATCCGCAGAGCATGCAGTCCCGCACCGTTTTCCGCCACGCCGGCGCCCCGATGGGAGCCGCCACGGTGGCCCAGCAGGCAGGAGATGCACTGTACCTCGGTTCCTACGCCGGCGATCGCATCCTGCGGGTACCACTGACGGCTATATCGGCGCGCCCTCGAACTCCATGATCGGATCGTCATCGAGGCGATGCTTGCCGGGCCGCGCCCTGCTCGGCAGCGTGGCGTCGATCGAGCGATAACGATAGAGCCCGTCCTCACCCAGCTCGCGCACCAGCAGTTTGCGTTCGAGCAACAGGTTCAGATGCGCGATGCATTCGCCGAGCGCCAGCCCAATCTGCTCGGAGTCGAGCTTGCGGCGAAACATCACCGGCAGCAACTCCATGGTCGTGCGCGGTTCGACGCAGGCCTCCTCCAGCGCCAGCAGATGATCCTCGTGGTGTTCGATCAGTGCTTCGAGACGCCGATGCAGACCACGGAACGGCGTGTTGTGCGCCGGAAGCACCAGCAGGTCATCAGGCAGCCCGCGGAAGCGTTGCAGCGACTCGAGCCATTGGCGCAGCGGATTTGCCTCCGGTTCCACCGCCATCACGCTCACGTTCGACGTGATGATCGGAATCACCTGGTCTCCCGAGAGCATCAGCTTGCGTTCACGGTTGAGCAGGCACAGATGCTCCGGCGAATGGCCGTGGCCCATCACCGCCTCCCATCCCGATCCCCCGATATGCAGCACATCGCCCTGCGCCACGCGCCGGAACGTGCGCGGCAACGGTTCGACAAGCTTGAGGAACCCGCCCGTATGTTTCGCAAACGCATCGAGAAACTCGCGCGACACACCGGCGCGGGCATAGAAATCCAGCGCTTCCCACACCGGCCCGTCCTTGCCCGCGCTGGCAAACACACGTCCGGTGTAATACTCGCCGTAACTCATCCACAACGGCGCCTTCCAGCGTTCGTTGAGCCAACCCGCCTGCCCGATATGATCGGGATGGCAATGGGTACAGATCAGTCCGATCACCGGCTTGCCGCCGAGGGCGCCGGCGAATACCTGCTCCCAGAGCGCGCGGGTGCGCTCGCCCCGCAAACCGGTATCGACGATCCACCAGCCGCGATCGTCCTCCAGCAGGTACAGGTTGATGTGATCGAGCTTCATGGGCAACGGCATGCGTACCCACAACACGCCTTCCTGGATCCGCACCACGCCACCGGGCGCGGGAAGCTCCGTGAAGGGATACTGCAATTCGTTTTTCAAGCAAGGTTCCTTGTGCGGGACGGCGAGCGAGCATTATTCGACGCGCTGGCGACGATGGCAAATGAACGATCGGCAAACCGCGCCACTGCCGCTTCCGGTATCATCGTCCACACCACCCGAGAATCCGTGTGCAGGTAGCCGTGATGAGCCTCGAAACCTGGGAGTTGTTGAGTTACGTGGTGACCGTGGTGGGCCTGCCGCTCGCGATCGCGGTATTCGTGTTCGAGCAGCGCAAGGAGCGCCTGAACGAACAGGATGCCGTTTACGAATCGATTTCCGACAATTACCAGGAGTTCCTGCGGGTGATGCTGGAGCATCCCGATCTGCACCTGTTCTCGATGAACAGGACACCCGCGCTGAGCGACGAACAGCAGGAGCGCGTGATGGTGATTTTCGGCATGCTCGTGTCACTGTTCGAGCGCGCCTACCTGTTGCTCTACCAGGACGGTTTGAGCGGCTCGAAACTGCGGCGTTGGCGCTCGTGGGAGGACTATATGCGCGAGTGGTGCGCACGCGAGGATTTCCGCGACGTGCTGGAGGCCCTGTTGATCGGAGAGGATCCGGATTTCTGCGCCCACATCCGCGAACTTGCCGCCGGCGCAGTCATTCCGGTGGCAGCGGCGGAGCCCACTGCACGCCGTTGATATGACTGCCACCGTCCACGAAGAGTGTGTTGCCGGTCAGGTAGCGCGCATCGTCGCAGGCCAGGAAGGCCGCCACCCCGCCGATATCCTGCTCGGCATCGCCCATATAGCCCATCGGATTCTGCTCGAGCATGCGCTTTGCCAGCTCCGGCGCCGCGCTGCGAAAGCGCTCGTAGGCCGGCGTGACCGCCGCCGGACAGATAGCGTTCACGGTGATGCCATGCTCCGCCCATTCACGCGCCGCAGAGCGCGTCAGCGCGCGCAGCGCCTCCTTGGCGGTGTTGTAGTCCGCCGAATGCAGGTGTGCGTTGACGCCGTTCAGCGTGCACAGGTTGATGATGCGCCCGCGCCGTTGCGTGCGCATCGTGCCGAAAGCGGCCTGCATCGACCACAGTGCGGCAAAAAAGCAGGCATCCATCGCGAGGCGGAAATCGGCTTCCGGCTTTGCCTGGAGGCGCTGCGGCGGGCCCGCGGCGTAGGCATTGTTGACCAGGATATCGAGCGTGCCGAGGCTCTCGATCGAGTGTGCGATACATTGCTCCACCGATTCCTTGCTGAGCACATCGGTGTGGATGAACACTCCGCGCCCGCCAAGCTCGCTGCACTCGCCGGCAACTTGCTCACCGCTTTGCCGATTGATTTCAGCGACCACCACCGTCGCACCTTCGAGCGCCAGGCGACGCGCAATTCCGCGTCCGACTCCCTGCCCCGCACCAGTGACCACCGCCACCCGCCGTTCCAGTCGCTTGTTCATGCTCCCTCCCCCCCCTTTAATCACGGCCAAACCAGCTGTTCGAACAAGTGCAGTCTGCGTTACGCGAGTGCGAGATCCGTATCACCGGCATGCGGATGGAACAGTTACGGAACATCACCACGGTCAGCGACGGATGAACCCGGATCGTCGAGAAGACTGAACTTCGGCATATCAGGCAAGCCTCAATGGCAGACTGCGCAGGCGTTGCCCGGTGGCAGCGAATATGGCGTTGGCAAGCGCAGGGGCGAGCGGTGGCGTCCCGGGTTCGCCGATGCCGCTCGGTGGCGCATCGCTGGCAAGCATATGTACCTCGATCTGCGGACACTCGCTCATGCGCAGCACCGGGTAATCGTCGAAATTGCCCTGCTCCACGGCGCCATCACGCAGGGTGATCTCGCCATAGAGCGCTGCCGACAGCGCAAACACCACTGCGCTTTCGAGCTGCATCCGCACCACGTCCGGATTGACCACCGTGCCGCAGTCCACGGCGCAGACCACCCGGTGGACTCGCGGCTTGCCCGAGGCCACGGAAATCTCCACCACTTCGGCCACCACGGTGTCGAAACTTTCATGCACCGCAAGCCCCTGGAATCTGCCCTCCGGCGCCTTGCCCCAGCCCGCCTCGTCCGCGGCACGGCGCAATACCGCGGCCTGGCGCGAGCCCGCGGGAAGCCGATCGAGCCGGAACGCGCAAGGATCCTCGCCCATCGCCTGCGCTACCTCATCGACAAACGACTCGACGAAAAAGGCGTTCTGCGAGTGACCCACCGAGCGCCAGAAGCCAATCGGCACGCCCGGATCATGGTGCAGGTATTCCACGCTGAGGTGGGGTATTTCATAGGGCAGTTCCTTCGCCCCCTCGACGGAAGTCCCGTCGCTGCCCCTGATCATCATCCCGACCGGGCGCATCACCCCGTTCGGCACCCACTGTGGCAACATCGCCAGCCCCATCGCCGGCATCGCAAGCGCCATGATGCTCGGCGCGACGATCCGGTGCTGCCACGAAACCAGCGTACCGCTAACATCGATTTCCGCGCGCAGCCGCGACAACGCCGCCGGCCGGTAGAGATCATGCCGAATATCGTCTTCGCGCGACCACACCAGCTTTACCGGCGCGCCTACCGCCCTGGCCACCAGCGCCGCCTCGACCGCAAAATCCATCGCGACGCGCCGCCCGAACCCACCACCCAGATAGGTCGAGTGGACAATCACGTTGGCAGTCGGCACCTCCAGCGCGCGCGCCACGAGTCCTTGCAACACATCCGGCGCCTGGTTTCCAGCCCAGATCTCGGCACTTGCCGCACCGACCCGGGCGACTGCGTTCATCGGCTCCATGGTCGCATGCGCGAGGTACGGCACCCGGTACTCTGCCTCTACAACCTTCGTCGCGTTCCCTGCGGGTTGCTCGCCCTGCTCACGCACGATCTTTCCGCTTTCTTGGTCGAGCAGCTGCTGCTGCCGGGTGACGAGCACGGCGGAATCGAGCGCGGCATGTGGTCCCTTGTCCCACTCGGGCAGCACCAGGTCCGCCGCCCGGCGCGCCTGCCAGTATCCATCGGCAAGCACCGCGATCGCCCCATCGACCGTGAGCACATGACGCACACCAGGCACGGCCTTGGCAGCTTCGGCATCGAAGCGGCGCAACGAACCGCCAAAATGCGGGCAGCGCAGAAGCACCGCGACCAGCATCCCCGGCAACTGCACGTCGATCGAGAATTGCGCACTGCCATCGACCTTCGCGGCCGCATCGACCCGCGCATCGTAACGGCCGATCAGGCGCCAATCGGCGCGCTCCTTCAAGGCCACGGACGCGGGTACCGGCAGTCGCGCGGCAGCCTCGGCAAGCGCCCCGTAGCCAAGCGCGCGCGAACCATCACGCAGCCGGATCATGCCGTCCTCGGCAACGCAGTCGCCGGGCTTCGCCTGCCACGCGTTTGCCGCCGCCTGCGTCAGCAACTCGCGCAGGACCGCGCCAGCCTGCCGCAGAGTGTCGAAACTGCTGGCAATCGAGGCGCTGCCGCCCGTGACCATGACGGCATCGTCGCCGCGGTAATCGGGATGTGGTAGGGCAAACTCGAAGCGCAGGGTGCGCGGATCGATCGCCAGCTCCTCGGCCACCAGCGTGGCAAGACCCGTCATGACGCCCTGGCCCATCTCTGCCTTGTGAATCGCCAGCGTCAGCGTCCCGTCGCTGCCCAGCTGCAGGAAGGCATTGGGCTGAAACACTCCGCTGCGCGCATTGGGCCACGGCGCGGGCTCGCCCGCGCAGCCACCAAGGCCGATGCCAAGCGCGATGCCGCCGCCGGCAAGCGACACCACCCGCAGAAAATCGCGGCGCGACAGCGCGCTCATGTCGCGACCTCCACCGGCTGCGCGGCATCAGCCTGCAGCAGCTCGGCGGCCCGATGAATCGCCCGCCGGATCCGCGGATAGGTACCGCAGCGGCAGATGTTTCCGGACATGGCGCCATCGATATCCGCATCCGATGGCTGGGGGTTGGTGGCGAGCAGCGCCGCGGCCGACATTATCTGGCCGGACTGGCAATAACCGCACTGCGGCGCATTCGCTTCGATCCACGCCTGCTGCAACGGATGAATGCCCTGCTGCCCCAGGCCTTCGATGGTGGTGACCGCCTTTCCCGTCACCAGCGCAACAGGCAGCGTGCAGGAACGCACCGGCGTGCCGTCGAGATGCACCGTGCAGGCTCCGCACAGACCCTTGCCACAACCGAACTTGGTGCCCGTCAAGGCGAGATCCTCGCGCAACACCCACAGCAGCGGTGTCTGCGGATCAGCATCACAACTGGCCGGTGCGCCGTTCAATTCGAATTCAACCGTCATTCGCTCTCGTCTCCGGATCGCGTTGTGTCAGAAGGTGGCAACTTGCCGATATCATCGTGCAACCCGGGATTGCGCAGGAGCTCCGCTTCGGCCGGCGAGATCGCACGCACCGCCACAATGCTGCAGCGCTGATCGCGAAACAGGATCTCGTCGCCCGGATCACCACAGATCAGGGTGCTCCCGCGAGCACGAAACGCCAGCACCTCGGTGAAGTCGAGCCCTTCGCAGTTGGCGAACAGCGTCAGGTGCCAGGCGTCGTTGCGCCCCGGCCCGTAAACGATCAGCTGCCGCTTGTCGATCACCCGCCAGTTGTTCACGCCATCGATACGAAAACACTCGGCAATGCGCCGATCGATCGTCTCGTCCCCCTGCTGCCCGGGAACCGTAGTCGCGGCGCAGCCGCTACCGAGCGCGAGGAGCAGGCTCAGCGCGATCACCGCAAATTTCAATTTTCCGGCCTCCCGGGTATCAGCGAGCCCAGCGTGTCCTGCAGCGCACTCATCCGACTCATCCGGCAGCAATGCGTCGCATCAGGATCAGTTCGCTGCTTGGACTCAACGGCTCGAGCAGTGGTTTTGCCACGATCTCGCCGTCGATGGCCACCGCACAACGCCACAGTTCCTGTTCCGGAAACGACGGAAACCGCTGCCGGATCGCGGCCACGACAGCGCGGAAATTCGCCGCATCCACCTCGATCTCGGCGACGCCGCCGGTCCAGGCCCGCTGGCCGGAGAGAAACACGATCCGCGCCATCTCAGCCTCGGGCGAGAATCGCCTCGAGCACGCGCGAGGGAGTCAACGGCACCTCGGTGAGACGGATACCGGCGGCGGCATTCAAGGCGGTGACGACCGCCGCCATCGGCGCACAGATCGGTGTCTCGCCGACGCCGCGCACCCCGAGCGGGTGACCGGGATGCGGCACCTCCACGATCACCGTATCGATCATTGGCAGATCGGATGCCACCGGCATCCGGTAATCGAGAAATCCGGGATTCTCGAGCACCCCGTTACGATCGAAACAGAACGCTTCGTTCAGCGCCCAGCCGATACCCTGGGCGGCACCACCCTGCATCTGGCCTTCGACAAAATCCGGGTGAATGGCACGGCCTGCGTCCTGGATCGCGGTGAAGCGCGTCACCCGGCTGCGACCGGTTTCCGGATCCACCTCGACATCGGCGATGTTCACCGCGAAACCGGGCGCCGCGCCTTGCAGGTTCACCGCGCCCTGCCCGCTCAACGGTCCGCCGGTGCGTTCACCAAGCCGCGCCAGTTCGCCGATCCCGAGCTTTTCACCACCCTTTTCCGGGTGCCAAGCCGCGCCGTCGCGCCAATTGATACGCGCTGGCTCCACTTCCCAGATCTGCGCCGCGCGTGCAACGAGTTTGCCGATCAGGTCCCTGCAAGCCTCGATCACCGCATAGCCGGTCGCGTAGGTGGTGCGGCTGCCGCCGGTCAGATCACTGTAGCCGATACTCGCGGTATCCATCACCGCCGGTCGCACATTCTCGTAGGGCACACCCAGGGTCTCGGCCGCCATCAGCGCCAGCGAGGCACGCGAGCCACCGATATCGGGATTGCCTTCTTCGAGGAGCACCTTGCCGTTTTCGGTGAGATTCACCGAAGCACTCGACTGCAACCCCACGTTGAACCAGAAACCGATCGCGACGCCACGTCCCTGGTTCGGCGCCAGCGGCGCCGAATAATGCGGGTGCGCTTGCGCCCGGCGCAGGCACTCGCGCAGACCAATCGCCTGGAAGGGCGCGCCATAGATCGTGCACGTCCCTTCATCCGCCGCATTGCGCAGCCGCAACTCCAGCGGATCGATGCCGAGTTCGGTGGCCAGCTCGTTGATCAGGCACTCCGACGCCAGTATGGCCTGTGGCGCCCCGGGAGCGCGATAGGCCGCCACCTTGGGCTTGTTCACCACCACATCGAAAGCCTCCACGCGCTGATGCGCCACATCGTAGGAGGCAAACACCGTCATTGCGCCGGGTATCGCGGGCGAACCCTTGAATGCGCCGGCCTCGTATTCCAGCCGCGCGTCCATCGCGGTCAGCGTTCCGTCGCGGCGCGCCCCGATCTTCACCCATACCCGCGTAGCCGAGGCCGGCCCGGTGGCACGGAACACCTCCTCGCGACTCATCTGCATCTTGACCGGACGCCCGCATTTGCGCGCCAGTGCGACTGCCACCGGTTCCAGGTACACCGTGGTCTTGCCGCCGAAACCCCCGCCGATCTCGGTCGGAATGACTCGTACATCCGCCTCATCCATCCCCAGCAGCGCAGCGACATTGGCCCGCACCGCAAACTGGCCCTGGGTGCAGCACCACAAATCGACCTGCCCATCGGCGTTCGCCGTGGCCAGGCAGGCATGCGGCTCGATATAGCCCTGGTGGACCATCGAACAGCTGTAGGTGCGCTCCAGCACCACTTCGGCTTCGGCGAAACCTTGCTCCACATCGCCCTTCTGCATCGCCATGCGCGAGGCGATGTTCGACGGCTGCGTGGCCGCGGGCTCCGCGCCCTGCGTGAGCATCTCCTCGTGCACCAGCGACGCATCAGGCGCCATCGCGCTGTCGAGGTCCAGCACCGCGCCAAGCGGTTGATATTCGACCCTGATCGCATCGAGGGCGGCGCGTGCCAGACGCTGCGTGGTCGCCGCAACCGCCGCGACAGCATGGCCGTGATACAGCACTTTCTCGCGTGCCAGCACGTTGCGGCTGAGATCCGCCAGCGAAACTTGCGCTTCACCCCCCGCCGCTTCGCCCTCGGGGGAAGCAAGGAAATCTTCCGCGGTCACTACCGCGAGCACACCCGGCATCCGCAGCGCAGCACCGGCATCGATCCCGAGTATGCGAGCATGGGCGTGCGGACTGCGCAGCACCGCGCCCCACACCATGCCGGGTAACGAGACATCGGCACCAAAGAGTGCACGACCGCTGACCTTGTCGGCACCGTCGGGACGCGGTGGACGGGTGCCTACATAACGCATCGCGCCGGTTTGCTGCTCATTCATGTCGCGGATGCCTCCGCCCGCATGCTGCTCGCGGCATCGAGCACCGCGCGGATGATCTTGTCATAACCGGTACAGCGACAGAGATTTCCGGCCAGGCCGAAGCGCAACTCGGTTTCACTGGGATCGGGATTGCGTTCCAGCAGGGCTTTGGCGGCGATCACGATTCCGGGGATACAGATCCCGCACTGCAGCGCATTGTGCTCTAGCAGCTTCTGCTGCAGCGGATGCAGCTGCGGACCATCGGCAACCCCCTCGATAGTCGTGACGCTGCGGCCCTCGAGCTCCGCCCCGAGGACCAGGCAGGCACACACCAGTGTGCCATCGAGCAGCACCGAACAAGCGCCGCAATCACCCGAATTGCAGCCTTCCTTGGTGCCGGTCAGACCAAGCACATCGCGCAGCACCTCGAGTGCGCTCTGATCGGGATCGCACAGGAACTCCACGCTCTCGCGGTTCACGGTGCTGCGTATATGCATTGCCATCGATTCTTCTCCGGATTCAGGATCGCGCGGCTACGCGCCGCGCCGCGATAGCGATGGCGCGGCGCACCAGCACGCCCGCCACATGACGACGAAAATCGGCGGTTCCGCGCCGGTCCGTGATTGGACGTGCCGCGGCACGAACCGCCGCCACACACGCCGCGAGCGCCTCGCCCTCCAGAGACGAGCCAACCAGGGCGGCCGCCGCCGCAGGCACCAGCAGCACGGTCGGGGCCACCGCACCCAGCGCGACGCGCGCAGCCACGCAGCGTCCGCTCCCGTCGAGCGTCAGCGACACCGCGGCGCCGACCACGGCAATGTCCATTTCACTGCGCGGAATGAAGCGCAGATAGGCATCGGCGGACCGCGCCGCCGGCAGCGGCAGCAACAACGCGTGCACCAATTCGCCAGCTCCAAGCACCGTTTGGCCGGGCGCCGTGCAGAAGTCCTCCACCGCGACGCTGCGCGTCCCGTCCGGCCCGGCGATCTGCGCCGTGGCGCGATTGACAACCAGCGCCGGCACCGAATCCGCGGCCGGTGAGGCGTTGCACAGATTGCCGCCGAGGCTGGCCCGACCCTGCACCTGTTTCGAACCGATCAGGGTCGCGGCCTCCATCAGGCCCGGCCAGATGCGTGCCAGCTCGGCATTCGAACCCAGTGTATGGCAGCTGGTTGCCGCGCCGATGTGCGCGCCGGTGGCCGTGATTTCCACGCCCTGCATCCCGGCGATGCGTTTCAGGTCGATGATGGCACGCGGATCTTTCGCGCGGCTGCGCATCTGGACCAGCAAATCGGTGCCACCGCCAAGCGCGAAGCTCCCCCGCTGCGCGGCCAGCAGGGCCACGGCCTCATCGATCGTCTGCGGTGCGCAGAATCGTTCCACTTTCACCTCGGGTACCCGTCAGGAATTCGTGTTCAGCATATCGGCACCGCGTCAGCAGGGCAACGCCCGCAAGCTCAATCGGCATAGCGCAGAGCGATGGCATCATCGGATGCATGCTCGAGCAACTCGATCACGTTGCCGAACGGATCGCGCCCGTAGGCAAAGCGCTGCGGTGACGCGCCAAATGGTGCCGCATTGAACACGACGCCATGGGCGGCAAGGCGATCGTAGTCCGTTTGGAAATCGTCGCTCGCCAGCGCCAGGTGGGTAATCCCCTGACGGTTCACCGGACGGGCGGAATCACCTTCCTCGCCCTCGGCGAACTCGAACAACTCGATGCAGGAATTCCCCTTGCGCACCATCCGCACCTTGCAGGCCGCATTGACGATGCCCAATGCGCGGTTGAGCGTCTCGACCCCGGGCGGCAGTTCTGCCTCCATGACCACGCCAAATCCCAGCACCCCGCAATAGAAATCGAGCGCGCCCCGCATATCGGCCACCGCTATCGCAACGTGGTTCACACCGAGAATCATGCTCCTTCTCCCATCGCAACCGGTCCGGATTCGGGCGGGAGTATCGGTGATCCCCGACCGCCCCGCAATTACGGTTTGGTAGCCTCGCGCATTGGCGCATCGACTCGGCAGTTTCCGTCGCATCGATGATCACATCGTGGGCCTGCGCAGCACCGTCCGGCTGCCTCTGCGCGCCGAACCCCTGGGCCGCTTCGCGCGAGCGAGCCCCGCCAATGGCTGAGCGGCAATCGAGGGCTGAACGCAATTGTCATCCGCTCATGACGCAAATCGCGTTACCGCCGCGCCGCGATATGGGTTATTTTAGCAACCGATCCAATCTGCTCCGCCCCGCGTATCAAGTTCTACGGGATCCACGGGTTCCCGGCCGCTACAAGGGATTGTACCGATTTACCTGGATTCAAACCGACAGAGGAAATTTCCATGCGTTTCGCCTACCACGCCTCGATGTGCGCACCCGATCAATATATCCCGCTGGCCCGCGCCGTCGAAGCGGCGGGGTTCGACAGCTTCACTTTTCCCGATGGCATCTGCTATCCGCAGCAAACCAGCACCAAGTATCCGTACAACGATGATGGCAGCCGCGAATTCCTCGACGGTGTACCGTTTATCGAAACATTCATCGCGATGGCGGCGGCAGCGGCGGTAACCACCCGCCTGCGCATGACAACCTCGGTGGTCAAGCTGGCAATCCGGCAACCGCTGATCGTGGCCAAGCAACTGTCCAGCCTGGCCGTGCTGAGCAATAATCGCATCGCCCTCGGGGTGGGTCTCAGCCCCTGGCCGGAGGACTTCGCCGCCTGCCAGGTGCCGTGGGAAGGGCGCGGCAAGCGCATGGACGAAATAATCGACATCATTCGCGGCCTGATGAGCGGTGACTATTTCGGCTACGAGGGCGAGGTTTTCCAGATCGATCCGCTCAAGATCTGCCCGGTACCCACTCAGCCGGTGCCGATCCTGATCGGTGGACATGCCGATGTCGCTCTCAAACGCGCCGGACGGCTCGGAGATGGCTGGATCAGCGCCGGTACGGACCTGGCCGGCTATGTCGAATACCAGCGCAAGATCAATGCGTATCGAGCCGAATACGGTCGCGACAAGCTGCCGTTCGAATACCACGCGATGACCGCCGAGGCCTACTCGACCGATGGCGTGAAACGCCTCGAGGATATCGGCGTGCATGAATCGATCGTGGCCTTCCGCGACGCCTACGCCAAGGCGCCCGACACCAGCCTCGAGCACAAGCTCGGGGAGATCAACTGGTACGCGGAAAACATCATCGCCAAATCGCGCTGATCCGCCCGCCTCCGAAACGGCAACGCCGGCGATTCCGCCGGCGTTGCCGGGTGTTGCGGACGATTACCAGTTGAAGCTGAACTCCGCGCCGTACATGCGCGGTGGCGCATACACATAACCGCCAAAGCCCCAGGCGTCGTACAGCGGCTGGCCGCCGATCACGTAATCCTCCTCGGTGATGTTGTTGACGTACGCCGACACCGACCAGTTCTGCCCCCTGTCCACCCAGGTGAGGCGCGCGCTGAGGTCTTCGTGATCGGACAGGAAATCGCCCGAGGTGCAACTGATGCGATCGAAACAGGCATCGATCTCGAATTTCTTGCTGTACTGCAGCCGCGGGATCACGGTACCGACCGAGGTATCGAAGAAATACTGCGCGGCAACCGTGAAGGCCTTCTCCGGCAGACGCGGCAGATTCTCGTCCGAACGGTCGATGACACAGGACTCCACCGCACCGACATTCTCGACTACGGTCGCCGAGATTTCGCAACTCGGCCCGCTGGGAACCGGAGCCACGTCGTTTCCCGCGCCCGGAACCAGGCCCGAGGTATTCAGACTGAGCTGTACATCCTCCCATTTCTCGATCTCGCCGTCGTACCACGCGGCATTGACGGTGATCTGCAAGTTGTCGACCGGCAGGATCGTGCTCTCGATCTCCAGGCCCCGCACACTGGACTTGTCGGCGTTGACGGTCGCGCCCGCGATTCGTCCCTGCGGCGAGACCACAATCGTGGTCAGCTGACGGTCGTCGTACTGCAGATCGAACAGCGCCATGTTCACCCGCAGGCGGCTGTCGAGCGCATCGAACTTGAGACCGAGTTCGGCGGAAACCACTTCCTCGGGATCGAACTCCTCGAGATCGGCGGTCGGGGACTCCGATAGCCCACCGGAACGGAAACCCTTGCTCAGGGTGATGTAGGCGGAGCCGGTCTCGATAAAGCCCGTCCCGTCCAGTTGGTAGCTAAGGCTGGCCAGCGGTGTCCATGCGTCATCGTCCACATCGTCGCGGTCATAATCGCTCTGCTCGTAGTCATGATCAGGATTGAAGGTACCCTTGGGCATCAGGAAGATTCCGCTGGTGGGAATCACCGTGCCGGTGGTGGAAATTGTGCTGATGACGGGCAGATACGAGGTGCGCTCGAGTTCGCGGGTTTCCTTGGTGTAGCGGATGCCGGTGGTCAGTTTCCATTTTTCGCCGAATGCCCAGTCGCTCTGCAGGAAAGCCGCGTAGGACTCGTTATCGGTCGCCAGGCCGGTGGCATTGGCGGTGTAGGACACCGCATCAAAGATCGCCGGAATGGCCGGGTTCACGATAAAGAAGGGTCCGGTGATTCCCACCGTGCGCGAGTCGGTGGTCTCTTCCTTGAAGTAATAGAGGCCCGCGATATAGGTGAGCGCCCCGGTTTCGCCGGTGAAGTCGAACTCCTGACTGTACTGGTCGGTGTCACGATCCCTGGCAAACGGAAACTGGTTACTGCGGTGCTGAAAGGGTATTGCCAGCGGGTCCAGGTCATCGGCCTGACCGGCCACCGTGTTGCGCCACGCCGAGATGCTCTTCAGCCCCATGTTGTCGCCGAGATCCCAGTCCAGGGTAACCGAGGCCCCCTTGTTCTCGGCGTCATAACCGCCACCGAGATCCTGGATGATGGTGTCCTTGTCGGTGGCCGCCGAATCCAGACACAGGTCTTCCACCGATTTGCCGCCGTGCGAGGGCTTGATCGCACCGTTCTGCAGGGTCGCCAGCCAGCCACTGCCGAAGTTCTCCGATGAGGGCGAGCACTGCAGACCGCGCGGGCGCTGCCGGGTCTTCGCGTAATTGAGGTTGAGGTCGGCGCTCAGGTTCTCGCTCGCCAGCCAGCGCAACTGCCAGATACCGCTCATGCGGTCCGCATCGTTGTAATCGGTACCGAGCGTGGTGTTGTGGATATAGCCGTCACGATTGATCGACATCAGCGACAGCCGGGTGTACAGCGTGTCGTCGATCAACGGCAGGTTCACGACCAGCGCGCCGTCGAGCTGGTTGTAATTGCCGAGCGTCACGCTGACCTTGCCTTCCAGCTCCTCGCTCGGCCGGTTGGTCTCGATCAGCAGCGCGCCACCGGTGGTGTTCTTGCCGAACAGCGTGCCCTGCGGTCCGCGCAGCACCTGCACCGAGCCGACATCGTTCATGTCCAGCAAGGCGCCGTCCGCGCGCGAGATATAGACGCCATCGAGGTAGATGCCCACCCCGGAGTCGACGTTCGGCTCCGTGTTGCGTTGCCCGACGCCGCGTATATAGATATTGGCGACACCGGCGACGCCGTTGCCTGCCTGCACTTCCATGCCGGGAACGGCCTTGTTGAAGTCGGAAATATTGAAGATTCCGCTGCGTGCCAGCTGTTCACCCGAAAAAGCCGACACCGCGATCGGTGTCTGCTGCAGGTTCTCCTCGCGTTTTCGGGCGGTGACCACGATCTCCTCGAGAGCGAAACCGCTTTCCTGGGCAAGTGCCACCGGACATGAGAGTGTCACGGAAATGGACAAGGCAAGGGTATTGCGCGAAGCGCGGAATGTCTTCATCTTGTAGTCCTCGGGATATATACATTTATAGATATTTTCAGCGCGATCAGCCACCGAGCCGCAAATCCGAATCACGCAAGGCTAAAAGTAGCCTTGTCTGCACGTGCAGCGCAAGTCCCGGACGGTCGCGGACGGTCTGCGCCGGCTCCGAAGCACCGGCCACGCACACCTTGTGGCACGATTCCACATCCGCGCCTTTTCCCCTTGCGCGGCCCCCACCGATCATGCGAATGTGCCGCCGCTTTTTGCAGCTGATGAGACACCCCAACCCCTGCCCCAGCCTGGAGCCCGTTCATGCCATTGCCCCTGTTAGCCATCGTCGCGATCTTCATCATCGGCTATAGCTGTATCGTTCTCGAGCACAACATCCACGTCGACAAGGCCGCCTCGGCGGTGCTCACCGGGGTGCTGTGCTGGACGGTTTATGTGCTCGCGGCGCCCCACCTGGTGGACCTGAGCGCACTGCCGCAGGCTTTCCTGGACGAACATTCGGGCAAGGAAGCCGCGGAGACCGCCATCTCCTGGGTTAGCCACCATCAGTTGCTGGAAGGCTTTGCCGAGACCGCGAGCATCCTGTTCTTCCTGCTCGGCGCGATGACCATCGTGGAGATGGTCGATACCTACGGTGGCTTCTCGATCATTACCGATCGTATCCGTTCGACCAAGACCGTGACGCTGTTGTGGACCATCGGCCTGGTGACGTTCTTCCTGTCAGCGGCACTCGACAACCTGACGACCACCATCGTGATGATTTCCCTGATCCGCAAGCTGATCAAGGAGCAGTCGGACCGCTATTTTTTCGCCGGGATCATCGTGATCGCGGCCAACGCCGGTGGTGCCTGGTCGCCGATCGGCGACGTGACGACCACCATGCTCTGGATCGGTGGTCAGATATCCACGGTGAAAATCATCCAGGGCTTGTTCCTGCCCGCGGTGGCCTGTCTTGCCGTGCCGCTGCTGTGGCTGTCATGGCGCCTGCATGGTCAGCGCATCACCACGCCCGAGGCGAACGGTGATACCACCTCGCACGTCATTTCACGCTCTCATCGCAACATCATCTTTGCCCTGGGCATGGGCGGGCTGCTGTTCGTGCCCGTATTCAAGACCGTGACGCATCTGCCGCCGTTCATGGGCATGCTGTTCAGCCTCGGCGTGCTGTGGGTCACCTCCGAGCTGTTGCACGACGATCGGGAATCGGCCATGGAATCCGGCACCCATATACTGAAAATCATACGTCGCATCGATACCCCCAGCGTACTGTTCTTCCTCGGCATACTGACCGCCGTATCCGCGCTGCAGGCATCCGGCCTGCTCGGCCAGGCCGCAAGCCTGCTCGATCAGTCGGTCGGCAATATCAGCATCATCGTGTTCCTGATCGGGCTGCTGTCCGCGGTCGTCGACAACGTGCCGCTGGTTGCTGCCGCGATGGGGATGTATGACCTCAGCGTCTACCCGATGGATGCCTCGATCTGGGAGTTCCTGGCTTTCGCGGCCGGCACGGGTGGCAGCTGCCTGATCATCGGCTCGGCCGCGGGTGTGGCCGCGATGGGCATGGAACGGATCAATTTCTTCTGGTATGCGCGCAATATCGGCGGTCTTGCCCTGCTCGGCTATGTGGCCGGCACCGCGGTGATCTTTGTGCCGCGATTGCTGTAAGCACACCGGCGGTACGCAGATCATATCCGCTCGATAATGATCGCCGGCGCCATGCCTCCCCCCGCGCACATGGTGACCAGGCCCCGTTGCAGGCCGCGCCGTTCGAGTTCGTCGAGCAACGTCCCGATCAGGATCGCGCCGGTAGCACCTATCGGATGACCGAGCGCCATGGCGCCGCCGTTCACGTTGACCCGGTCACGATCGAGCCCGAGGTCGCGGATGAATTTTTCCGCGACCACCGCAAACGCTTCGTTGATCTCGAACAGGTCGATATCGGCAAGCGTCAGTCCGGCCTTTTGCAATACCTTGCGTGCCGCAGGCACCGGTGCGTTCAGCATCAGTGTCGGGGAGTCGCCCATGTTCGCCATCGCCACGACACGCGCGCGCGGCTTCCAGCCCCGCTTCTTCGCATAATCCGGCGAGGCCAGCAACAACGCGGCGGCGCCGTCGACCACGCCGGAGGAATTGCCGGCGTGGTGCACGTGCTCGATCCTCAGCTCCGGGTACTTCATGCGCACCAGGCTGGCAAAAGTGGTGCCCCGCTCGTCGAGCGCGTAGTCGGCCAGCCCGGCGAAAGACGGTTTCAGCTGCGCGAGCGACTCGAGCGTGGTATCCGTGCGCGGGAACTCCTCCCGGTCGAGAGCCAGGTGTCCGTCCTCATGATGGACGGGTATCAGGCTGCGCGCGAAGTAACCGTTGGCGATCGCGTGCGCGGCACGTTGCTGGCTGAGCAGGGCCAGTCGATCCAGCGTTTCGCGGCCGATGCCTTCCAGCGTGGCGATGGCATCGGCGCACACGCCCTGGTGCGGTTGCGGATGAACGGCACGCAGCCGCAAATTGCCGTTGTCCATGAACGGCGATTGCTCGCCGCCGCCCTGGCCGAAGGTGGACATCATCTCGGTGCCACCGGCGATCACCAGATCCTCCATCCCCGCCATGATCGAGCTGGCCGCCATACTGACGCTGGTGATCCCCGAACCGCAGAAACGGTCCAGCGTGACCGCGCTCGAACGGACGTCATAACCCGCATCCAGCGCCGCCATGCGCCCGAGATCGCCGCCCTGGATACCGCGCTGCATGCTGGTACCCCAGACGATGTCGTCGACCTCGGCCGTGTCGATCGAGTTGCGCGCTGCGAGTGCCTTCAGCACGGTGGCGCCAAGCTGCTGCGGATGCATACCCGCGAGCGCGCCTTTGCCGGCCTTGCCAATGCCGCGCGGCGTGCGGCATGCGTCTATGATCCATGCTTCGTTCATTGCCAACTCCCAAATATGAAAATTTCAACGGCCTTTTGGCATATGCTACCGGACCATGGCCTGTTTATCAGGACAGAGATGCATACGATCCGGGTTCAATGCGGATACTATCGACACACGTTGCGATGACGACAGCTTCGCTCGCCCGCGCGATACGCTGTTGACCCGAGCCCGAGGAGCCTCCGTGACAATCAGAGTTTATGGCAACGTCCTGTCGCCCTATGCGCGCAAAGTCTACGTCACGCTGCAGCACAAGGGCTTGCCGTGCGAGATCGTCGATGTGCTGCCCCACGACAAGGATGCAGGGTTTGTCCGCATGAGTCCGCTGGGCAAGATACCCGCATTTCGTGATGGCGATGTGACACTTTGCGACTCATCCGTCATCTGCGACTATCTCGCGAGTCGTTACCCCGAGCCTGCCTTCTACCCGCAGGACCCTGTGTACCGCGCACACGCCCTCTGGATCGAGGAGTACGCCGACACGGCATTGCAGGACGGGCTGCTGCGCGGTGTGTGCCTGGAGCGCATGATAAAACCTCTGGTGTACAAACAGCCCACCGATGAAGATCGTGTGACGAAAATCATCGAACACTTTCTACCGCCCATGTTCAACTATCTGGAGGAGCTGGTCGGCGAGCGGCACTATCTGTTGGGCGGACACTTCAGCATTGCCGATATCTCGATTCTCACCGGCTTTATCAATGCTGAAATGGCCGACTTTCGACCGGACGCAAGACGCTGGCCAGCACTGGTGCGCTATCTGGGGAGCATCAGGGAAGAACCGGTCATCAGGCGGGTGCTTGAAGTCGAGCAGGCTTACACCAAGCAACGGGGACCAAGCGCCGCTGGATAAGGAACGATTCTCGTGACCAACGCACCATTGAAGAAGCGTTTCATGGCCTTGGCCATATTGGTCGGCATGCTTCTTGGCGTGCCGGTTACGGAATTGATACGCGCACGGCCTATAACCACACAGGCATCCGCAATGGTCCCTGGAGCATGCATCCAGACGCCGGCAGCGCCGACAGCAGCCCCTTGGTACGAGCGGCGATTGCGCGCTACGCCGTCGGTTCCAATACCATCGACGAAGCGATTTATTGGCATGCCGCCCGTACTTCTCGGGATGCGGCGCTGCACTCTTCAAGGAATTATGTCGTCCACTTCAGCGGCGAACCCGATGTCAGCGAGTTCTGGAGCCTGACGCTCTACGACGAGGAGGACAAGCTGTCCCGCAACCCCGCCGAACATTATTCGCTAAGCAACGGCATCCCGCTGCGCAGGAATGCCGAGGGCTCCTTCGATATCGTGGTCTCGCGTGATGCCCCCTCCGAGAAGCCAACTGGCTGTCAGCCCCGCCCTCGGGAAACTTCAGCTTGTTATTGCGTTACTACGGGGCATCGCGTGCGGTACTGGATGCGCCGGAGACCACAACGCTGCCCACGATCACACAACTCGATGGGGCGCCATGATGAGCAGCATCTCCAGGCTGTGGAAGCTTCTGTCACTCACCCTGATCAGTTGCGCATTGACGACGAGCCTGTTGGTCCTTGTCTTTCCGAGTGGTTTGATTTTTCTCATCCAGAACATGCAAGTGCGAAACACCGGTGCCTGGAACAAGTTCTACCATATGCGTGAGCTCGCCACCGCCAGTGCACGTGATGTCGTCAAGCCCAACCGGGATACGCTCTATTCATCCGCTGTGATCGATCTGCACAATGGACCTGTCGTCGTGTATGTACCGGCTTTTGACAAATACTGGAACGTGCAGATGATGGACGATCGAAGCGACGTATTCGGCTACCTTGGCTCACGTACGCACGGCAAGGGCCACGCGACGGCTGCATTGCTCGTTCCCCCGGGATTCACTGGCGATCGCACACGTCTGCCGATAATCGAGGCCACATCAAACAAGGTATGGCTGGTCTATCGCTTTCTCGCAACGACCGAGGAAGATCTTGCCGCAGCGCGCAAGGCTCAGGACCAGCTTGAATTGATTCCGTTCGCGGACTATCTCGCCAACGAGTAAGTCGACCGGCGCCGTATCAGGCACAGGCAGGTGAATGCCGCATGCGATTGCGGCAGTTGCGGCGCCGCTGCACTTACCGACTGCATGCACTCCACTGTACTTGCCAGGCACTTGCGAAGTGCGACGGGATGCATGATTCACCGCAACTCATTCTGCTTGATTGGCGCGCCCGGAGGGAGTCGAACCCCCGACCAACGGCTTAGAAGGCCGCTGCTCTATCCAACTGAGCTACGGGCGCGTGTCTTGAAACAAGCACTTTCTGCGACTTCCCGATTTCCTCGTTACAATCTGCTGGCAGTTATGCTGGCAGTTATCGAGTTGACGCAGTGACAGTATAGTGAGGCGCCATGGCCCTGTGCGAGCTTTCCCCCGACGCAGCGCGCCGCGTCAACCACCTGTACTTCAAGCCATACCCGCGGGTGGTGCCTGAGCCGCTCTCGCTCACACGAGCGTGCTGATCGACTTCGAGAATCCGCTGGTGATGAATGCAGCAGGATTCTGATTCAGATCAACCACATGGCCTGACCGGGCTTGTACAGTGAGAAAGCGTCCAGCATTGGAGGAGTCCGGTGAAGTTACTCGAACGCCTGTTTGGGTCCAGATACAACAAGGACATCCCCTATACCTACCACGCCAGCTACCGGATCTTTGAAGATCCGGAGGAGCTGACCAGAGACTGGTTCGGCGACACCTTCTGCAGCGTCTGCAACCATCTGCGGAGCATTGGCGTGCAGCCGGCCAGCGTCACCATCTACGAGTGCTATGCGGGCAGCGAAGTGGAAATGCCGAAGGCGTCGTATGCCGACGAAAAAGGCGAGTGGATGGTCCAGGAGAGCCTGTGTGAAGCCCATGTCCGGTACGGCTCGCCAGGCGCCTTCGAAGACTGCAAGTTCAGCGATCGCGATAAAACCAAGGTGATCTGAGGATCTGCCACAGGCAGTTTACATTTGCGGTGCGTCAGGGGTGCCGAGATCGCCTATCAGGTTGACGACCTCTTTCGATACCTGGCCGGCATGGCCAGTCCACACAGCGGTACGCTCGACTGTCGCACGTGCGGGAGCCGGCGCACAACGCCGGCTGCATATATAATCGAGTTTCAAGCGGAAAAAATGCAAAGGATTCACCGTGCGTAGATTCACATTTCGCCGGCATTACCGGCGCATTCTGTGCGCACTCCTGTTAGCCCTGCCGGCTGTGTGCAATGCCGCAGCCACGGCTGCGCGCCCCAATATACTGTTGATCGTGGCCGACGATATGGGCTTTTCCGATGTCGGTGCTTTCGGTGGCGAAATCGCCACACCCCACATTGACCGGTTGGCCGCCGACGGTCTGCGCATGACCGGCTTCCACGTGGCAGCCACCTGTTCCCCCACGCGCGCCATGTTGATGACCGGGGTGGATCA
This sequence comes from Gammaproteobacteria bacterium, assembly GCA_016705365.1. Lineage (NCBI taxonomy): Bacteria > Pseudomonadati > Pseudomonadota > Gammaproteobacteria > Gammaproteobacteria bacterium. Next base: position 373,774 of record JADIYI010000002.1, read on the forward strand.
CCATCGCGCGGGTCTGGCCAACATGCAGGAGCTGATTACTCCTGCGCAGCAGGGCCATCCCGGCTATCTCGGGCATCTCGACCTCAATGTGCCGACGGTCGCCGAGCGCCTGCGCACGGCGGGTTATCACACCATCATGAGTGGCAAGTGGCACCTGGGTGTCGAGCCGGCGTTCGATCCGGCAAGCCGGGGATTCGAGGAGGTGTTCGCGCTGCTCGAGGCCGGTCACAACCATTTCGGCAAACCAAACCTGCCGCCGTCCTCACTCGGCGGTGCACACTATACGGAGAACGGCCAGTCAGTAGCGATACCCGATGACTTTTACTCATCGGATTATTTCACTGACAAGCTGCTCGGATACCTGTCCCGGCCCACGGACAAGCCGTTCTTCGCCTACCTTCCTTTCAGCGCACCGCACTGGCCCCTGCAGGCACCAAAGGAAAGCATCGCGCACTACCAGGGACGCTACGATGCCGGCTGGGATGTCCTGCGGCGTGAACGGCTGGAACGCCAGAAGGCCCTGGGTATCCTGCCCGCTGATATCAACCTGGAGCCACCGGCAACCCAGCGGAAATGGGAGAGTTTCAGCAAGCCTGAACAACAAGGTTATGCGCGGAAAATGGAAATTTACGCGGCGATGGTCGAGCGCATGGACTGGAACATCGGTCGCGTCATCGACCAGCTCGGCAAGTCAGGCCAGTTGGACAACACCGTGGTGATCTTCATGTCCGACAACGGGGCCGCCGGCGACACGCTGTCGAGCCTTGCCGAAAAGGTGCCCGGCTTCCCTCCCATCGACGAAGGCCGGCCAGAGGACTGGGGTGGGGTCGACTCCATGCTCTCCTATGGCCCGAGCTGGGCGCAGACTGGCACGGCACCGCACCGCTTGTATAAATCCGTGATCACCGAGGGTGGCCTGCTGAGCCCGCTCATCCTCCGCTACCCCGGATTTGCGCGCCAGGGCAGCATCGAAAAGCGCTTTGCCACTGCACTGGATATCGTCCCTACCCTATTGTCACTGGCAGGCGTGGAGCAGACCAAAGAACCCGAGGCCTTCGGCGGCCGTTCCCTGTTGCCCTACTTGATGCGCCAATCCGATACCGTCCATGATGCCGATGAGGTTTTCGGCTGGGAGCTGTTTGGCCAGCGTGCCATTCGTCGCGGCGACTGGAAGCTCGTCTTTGTGAGTCAGCCCAACGGCTCCGGCGAGTGGGCGTTGTATGATCTGGCACGTGATCCCGGTGAAACACACGATTTGTCTACCCAACATCCCGAAATTTTTCGGTCGCTGGAAGCGGGCTGGCAGGATTACCAGCGCACCATGGGGATCATCCTGCAGGAGCAGGTCGTCAGCCCCTGGACCGCACTCTGATACGTAACGATGTATCGTGGGCACCGGGTTGTGGTATCACTCGATGGAACCGCTCCCCGGACGCCCGCTGGAATCGCGTCAGCGCGCTGCTCGAGTCGCGCGAACGACGCTCACGCTCAACCTGAAACGGAGTCTCGTATGTCAGAACTGTCACATGAACCACCGGCAGACAACAAATGCGCCGACGATGAGCGCCGCCGCTTCCTCCAGACTACGGCGAGTGCGGCGGCCGTCGCGCTCCTCGGCGGGGTTGCCCGCGGCGCGCAGGCGGCACCCCTGGCTTTCGCCGACTACGCCCGCCATGACGCCACCGGGCTCGCCGAACTCGTGCGCAAGCGCGAAGTCAGTGCCGCCGAAGTGCTGGAAGCCGCGATCGCACGTGCCGAGGCCGTGAATCCGGCATTGAATGCCGTGGTGCTGAAACACTACGAGCTCGCGCGCGAAGCGGTACGGGCCGGTCTGCCCGCCGGGCCGCTTGCCGGTGTACCAATGCTGCTGAAGGATCTGGGCCTGCAACTGCGTGGTACGGTGACCAGCAATGGCTCGGTCTTTTTCCGCGACGCGGTCGCCGATTATGACAGCACGTTCGTCAGCCGCTACCGGGCCGCCGGCCTCGTGATTTTCGGCAAGAGCGCGAGTCCCGAACTCGGTCAGACGGCCACGACGGAATCAAAGCTCTGGGGCTTGACGCGCAACCCCTGGAATCGGGACTACAGCGCGGGAGGTTCCTCGGGCGGGGCCGCAGCGGCGGTAGCCGCCGGCATCCTGCCCGCAGCGCACGCCAGCGACGGTGGCGGCTCGATCCGCATTCCCTCGGCCAACTGTGGGCTCTTCGGGCTGAAGCCCAGCCGCGGGCGGGTGCCTTTCGGCCCGAAATCAATCGAGAACTGGATGGGTCTCTCGACGATGCATGCGATCACGCGCACGGTACGTGACTCTGCGGTACTTCTCGACATCGCGCAGGGACCCGAGCCCGGCAGCCGCGTCGTGCCCCTGCAACCGGAGCCATCGTACGCGGCGCAGCTCGGTGGCGCGCCGAAGCGTCTGCGCATCGCACTCTGGGAAACGAATCCCTTCGGGCGGCCGGTGCACGAGGACTGCAAGGCAGCACTTGCGCACGCGGCGAAACTCTGCGAGTCGCTCGGCCATCACGTCGAGCCGGCTGCGCCTGAACTGCCGGTGATGGAGGCATTCACCGCGCTCGGCACCATGGTCGGCACGGGTGTGCTGGTGACGATCCGGGACCGTGAGAAGGTGCTTGGGCGCGCCGTGACCGAGCAGGACCTGGAGCAAGTAACCTGGCACAATATCCAGGAAGCCACAAAATACGATGCCGAGCGCCTCTACCGTGCGCGTACGACCTTCGATCGCGTCGGGCGCATCCTGGACGAGTTCCTGACACGCTACGACGTGCTGCTGTCGCCGGTCATGCCGATACCGCCGCCGAAGCTCGGCGAACTGTCGCTGGATCAGCCTTACGAGCGCTTCATGCAGGTCGCGGCCGATGCCAGCCCCTTCACGTCACCCTACAATATCAGCGGTCATCCGGCGATGTCGGTACCCTTGTTCTGGAATACCCAGGGTCTGCCGATCGGCTCGCAGTTCGCCGCGCGCTTTGGCGACGAGCTCACGCTGCTGAAGCTCGCTGCGCAGCTCGAAGTGGCCGCACCCTGGGCGGAGCGTCGCCCGCCCATCGCCTGATCGATCACGCGGATTGTTGAACGCTATCCCGGCAACGCCGGGATTTGTCGAATGATTTATCCCGAACAGGTACGGGGTATTCGAGAAAACTCTGGAGCGCGCTCGATCAACTCCCCGGTGTTTGCACGCAACCGCTCCTTGCGTGCGGACCAGCCGATCTCGAGTCCGTAGAGACTCGCGATGCCGATGCCACTCGCTGTCGACCCCGAGAGAATGGCAGACGGCGCCCATCCTCCTGCAAATCGCCCATTGTGTCAGCGCCCGGCGGCACGGAAGAGCAGTTGCTATACTTCATCGCGACCTGCGGCAACGGCCGGACGCGAACCGGTTCTGCCGCATGAATCCACCCATCGTACGAAGCACCGGACTGCGGCAACCACGTTCGGCGCGCACATTGCGGCACGCCGCCGGGGAGATTTCCTGAATCGGTCACTCGAAGGGTATCCGATGGATGATGAAGCTGGAATGTGCGAATAGGGAAACGGCCATGATCGTGCAGATCCTGATCGGTTTTCAGGATGTCGGGGCAGTCGCAAATCGCGCTCGACATGAAGTCGAAGCACTGCTGCAGGCGGGGAACAACGTGACCGTGATTTCGGACGCGCACTCCACTGACCCGCTTGCGCTGCGGTTTCCCGATCGGTTCGGGCTGGTCAACATCTGGCCCCGGGCGCTGCGTGGACTGCGTTACCGGCTGCCAGGCGAACCGTTGTATGCCAAGCTCGCATCCCGGGCGCTGTCCAGGCTCGTCGCGCAACACAACGTAGGACTGGTGGTTTGCCACAAGGCTTCGCTTCTGCGTGCCGCGTGTCGTGTCACTGCCGCTCACGGAATTCCCGCGACATTCGTCATCCATGGCCTCGCGCAGGAGCAATCCACGATGGGCGTCTACCGCGATGATGCGTTGACGCTGCGCTTCTATCGCGCGGCGGAGCGCTGTGTTTTTCGGCAACCCGTGCGATGTGTCCCGGTATCGCGCTATCTGGAACGACTGCTGCTCGCGCAGGACGTCACCCCGAACCGGATCACGGTTGTCCACAATCCAATTGATACCGGGCGCTTTGTGCCCGCGCCGACGGAAGAAAAAAAGATAGACATCCTGTATGTCGGTCGACTCTCCATCGAGAAAGGCCTGCGTACATTGCTCGATGCCCTGCGCTTGCAGACGCGCCCGCTGGAAGTGGTGATAGCAGGCGACGGACCGCTGCGCAAACGGCTGCAGGCAGAGTGCGGATCACGGGTGCGGTTTGCCAGATGGGTCGCGAACGATCGATTGCCGCAACTGATCCGCCAGGCCAGGGTCGTCGTGGTGCCGTCCCTGTTCGAGCCGCAGGGCGTGGTCGTTCTGGAAGCGATGGCCTGTGGAGTTCCCGTTATCGGCTCCGATACCGGTGGCATACCCGAAATGATCGAGGACGGTGCAACCGGCTGGCTGGTACCACCAAACGATCCGGCCGCCCTGGCGCAGGCCATGAATACCGCGTTGAGTGACGAAACCCGGCGCCAGCAAATGGGCGTTGCGGCCAACCGGTCTGCACAGGCATTTGCGCTGGCGGATTTTTCCTCCCGCGTCGTGCAACTGTATGCCGCTTCGACACCGTTCGCTGCCAGCTAACGTCCGCGCGCGATTTACACGCTGTCGCCGTGGCAGTGGCGCGCGCCAGCAAGGTTGAGATGCTATTCTTTCCAGCCGAGGCGAATGACGATCGAACGGCTATTACCGTGCCAGCCGGATTTTACCCGCGTGGGCTTGGGTAACGGGAATCGCGCCACGAATTGAGCGTTGCGGCTGGGCCGCCACTCGGCACGACAACCTGCATGGAGATCCGGGGATTGCGCTCGACCACAATGGCTGCACTGCGTCACCTCATCGCCATCGCATTTGTGCTGACCAGCGGACTGCTTGTACTCGGCATTTCAATCGACAGATTGTCGAAGCGGGAGGCGGCTCTGCTGCTGCTCCTGGCGGCCGGATACGGGTTGTTCATCGCGCTGGATCGCGCGCGTCGGATCTTTTTCGCACCCGCAACGCCGCCAGGTGCCGCGATATGCATTGCGCTGGCTGTTTACGCGATGCTTTCCTTGCCGTTCTTTTTCATCGCTGAATCCAGTGCCGCTCCTTCGTTGCTGACAAGCGGCATTGCTGCCACGCTCTACATGCTGCTGCTCGATGTCCTGGCCAGGAGATGGCGCACAACCTGCCTCGCCATCGGCGCATTATCCCTTCTTGCATTGATCGCCCTGGGAGACAGCAGGGATCTCCTGACAATCGGCAACGAGGGCAAGACCGCCCAGCTCGCCAAATCACGCAATCTGTCAACGGCGCTTTACAAGGTGAAGCTGACCCGGTTCAGCAATATCGTGCAGGCACCCCGATTTGCCGCTCCTGGAGGCATCGACAACGAAGTCCGCCGTGGTGGAGCACTCACAGCGATCGGCGACCGTTACCTGCTGGCGACCGGTGACGGCAGAATTTTTGTTTTTGACTGGACGAGTTCCATGGAACGCCTGGACATGACCAGGCTCGACCTCAGGGTCCCGGTCAATACCGAGGAATTCATTGCAGCGATCGGCGACTCCGTCGACAGGTCCACGTTTCGTGTTGCCGATGTCCTGGCGCAGCAGGTGGGCAACAAGACGCGCCTCTTCGCCTCCTACCACGTATGGAACAGCGCGGACAAATGTTCAACCATGCGCGTGTCCTATGTCGAGGGCCGTACGGAGACGTTCAGCCAACCAGCAACGACTTTCGAATGGAAGGATGTTTTCGAGACCACGCCCTGTCTGCCACTCAAGGACCGCGTTTCCCCGTTTGGCGGCATCCAGAACGGCGGGCGGATGGCACTCATCGACGACAACACATTGCTGCTCACGTTTGGTGATCATCAGTTCGATGGCTACTACGCCGAACCCGCCCTGCCGCTGAAAATGGACAACTCGTACGGCAAGACCATAAAGATATCCATCGACAGCGGCAAGAGCGAGATCTTCTCATCGGGTCATCGCAATCCGGAGGGCCTCTTCGTCGATTCGGGGGGCACGATCTGGTCGACGGAGCACGGCCCCAATGGCGGGGATGAATTGAACATCATCGTGGCCAATGGCGACTATGGCTGGCCGAGCGTTACATATGGCAGGGCCTACGACAGGACCGACTGGCCACCGAGCAGGACACCCGGTCGCCACGACGGTTACATTCTTCCGGTTTTTTCGTGGGTTCCGTCCATCGGCGTTTCGAATCTGGTGCGCAGCAACGGTCGCGCATTCGCGCTTTGGCAGGATGATCTGCTGGTGAGCTCGCTGGCAAACAACAGCATCTGGCGCCTGCGTTATGCCGAACAGCGAGTGGTTTATTTTGAAACCATTCCGGTCGGATGCCGGATACGCGATATTTTGCAGACCCGGGACGGCGCCTTGCTGCTTTGGTGTGATCAGTCACGGGCCATTGTCGCGCTGACACCCACCGATCCGGCCAGCGAAGGCGAGCGATTGATCGCCCGGTGCGAGGGTTGCCATTACCTGGGTGACGACCCGACGCAGCGCGGTGTCGCCCCCGCTCTGCGTGGCATCGGCAAGCGCAAGATTGCCTCACTGCCCGGCTTCCAATACTCTGCCGCACTCGGCAGGCTGCGCGATCAACGCTGGACAGCATCGCAACTGGATGCGTTCCTGCGCTCGCCGCGTGAATTCGCACCGGGCACGGCCATGGACGCCCTGGGGATCCAGGACGAAAAAGAGCGTGCTGCGCTGGTCGGGTACCTGATGGACCTATGAGAACCTGCATGCCAGCTGGGCAAATTTCGCATGGCGCGGGCGGGTGTTTCTGGATGATATCCAAGGTTTCCGCTCAGGCAGCGATATCGATTCAACCATTTCCGGAAATATCGAACTCATGAAACACAGCCATCGCGGCGCCTTCCCTCGTCTGCTGGCGTTGTGTTTGATGCGCGCCCTGTTCGGCATCTCGATGGCCAGCGCGGCACCGGGAGGCGATGACGGACTGGTCGCACGATGGCAATTCGGGGAAGGCTCGGGCAACGCGGTGGCAGATTCGTCCGGCAACCATAACGACGGGGTGATCGTCGGCGCCGATCCGCAGCACTCGCCGTGGGGCTCGGGTGAATTTGCCGGGTCCGTATCCCTCAGCGGCGGCAGGGATCAGCACATCAGGATCCCCGCATCGCCCTCCCTTGACGGCAGCGGACTGAAAAAGCACATTACGGTCATTGCGCATATCTATCCACGATCGCTGTGGGCGCCCAAGCGGGCCTGGGCATTCTGGGAATCCGCGCCCGCAAAATCCGGGTATATTGCGATCGTTCAACGCCAGTGGCGAGAAACGATCCATCCCGACCTGTTCTATCTCGGTTTTGGTCCCAAGAAGAATGTCCTCAACTACAAATGGCACGTTGGCGTGACGGACGATGATGATGCGAGCCTGTATCGTCTGCCGCAGGAACAGCAAGCGCCGCCCGTGGAGCAATGGACATGCCTGGCCGGCACCTATGACGGGGATACCGGCATCATGGCGTTGTATGTCAACGGCGAGCTCCTCGGCACCCGCGAAACGAGCCCGGGCGAGATTCGTCTGGATCCTGAAAGCATGAGTCGTCCCCTGATTATCGGGGCCGAGCTGAACGGATCCGACATCAATGACAGCGTGGGCGAGTTCGACGGATATATCGACGAGGTTCGTATCTATGACCGCACTCTTGCGGCCAAAGAAATCAAGACGCTGGCCGAAGAGGCCCATCGGCGCGAGTTACAATGATCGTGGCCCACGGTGCAGGAACAAGGAAAATTCGCGCGCCCCTGACAAATCAGCAGTCGCCTTGGCGGCGCAGTTCAGCGGCAAACCCGGACGTCAGTCGAGCAGATCCGCAACCGTGAAACATTCTCTGGCGAAGGGACTGGTAGCGGGCGCATATGATCGGCCGCTGCTCGCTGACATTGATCAATCAACCGCAAAAGCGCGGCTGAATCGGGCGAAGTCAGATTACATGCTCTATAAATATGGCTGAAACTCCAGCGCAGAGCACATAAGCCGGATCGGCAGGGAGAGCAAACGCAATGATCAGGACCAAACGTGCCAAACTCAAAGCCTGCGAGCGCGAGATGCGCGAAGCGCAGAGCTACGAGGCCTGGAGCGAAGCTGCGCGCACCCATGACGACCTGAGCGGCATGACGCGCTGGAAGCAGATGGACCAGACCCATATGTACGATCACGTGGCAATCCGTGCCCGGCTCGATCGCCTGCGCGCGCACCGCGCCCGGCATGACTACCATGGCCTTTTGTTCTCGCTCAACGAGGGCATTCACGGCAATATTGGCGGAATGGGCAAGGCCTCGCTGCATGCGCGAGCGCGCTTCGGAACCAAGCAGCTGGTGCAGGACTATACCTACGAGATATGCGATGCATTGGAGTTGATCGCGAACGTCGACGAAGCAGTGATACCGTTTTCCGAAAAGCTCGACTTCTTCAAACGCGCCAGCCACTGTTATGGACGCACCGCGTTGATGTTGAGCGGCGGCGGTGCGCTCGGTCATTTCCATGCCGGCGTGGTCCAGTCACTGGTCGAACACGACATCCTCCCCAGCATCATATCGGGGTCGAGTGCGGGTTCGATAAATGCTGCGGTCATAGGTTGCAGCACTCCCGCGGAACTGCAGCGCCTGTTCGAGCCCACGCACTTTGCCAGGGAGGCGGCGGAGGAAGCTCGCTTCCTGGACAATATCCTTGGTCACCGCACGGCACAGATAGACGTGCATGAGCTCGAGGAACTCGTGGCGCGACTGGTGCCCGACCTCACCTTTGCCGAGGCCTATGCCCGCACCGGCGTGAGCATCAATATCTCGATAGCGCCGGCCGAACTGCAACAGGCATCGCGGCTGCTGAATGCAATAACTTCGCCGAATGTTTTTGTCCGCAAGGCAGTCATGGCCTCGTGCGCAGTGCCGGGAGTGTTCCCCGCGGTCTCGCTGGCCGCGAAGAACGTGCACGGAGACAGCCAACCGTATCTGCCTTCGCTGAAATGGATCGATGGTTCGGTGAGTGACGACCTGCCGGCCAAGCGCCTCGGACGCCTGTACGGTGTGAACCACTACGTCGCGAGCCAGATCAACCCGGTGGTGCTGCCGTTCATCAGGGATCCCGGTGCTTCCGACGGGCTCGGGAGTGCCGCCATGGGGCTCGTGCGCAGCCTCGCCAGGGAAAGCATCCGCTCGGCGCAGAAATCTGCGCAGCGCTACTCGCGGCAACTACCGCGATTCAACATGTTGTTGAGCATGGCGACTTCCATCGCGGTCCAGACCTATACGGCAGACATCAATATTTTCCCGGGATTCCGCTATTTCGATCCGACCAAGCTCCTGTCGCATCTGAGCGAGAGCGAGGTCATCGAACTGATGATGGAAGGCAAACGCTCGACCTGGCCAAAAATCGAAACGATCCGCGTCTGCACCAGGATCAGTCGAACCCTCGATCGCATCCGCCGCGATTTCAAGCAACAGGAACATGCGCGTCTCAACGGCCAGGCCGCGCCGCGCCACGGCAGCGCGAAACGTCGCAAAGCCGCGTAGCATTCGCTCCCGCTCGTTTGCCGGTGCGCCCTTTTTCCCTGCAATCAGGCCGCTTCAGTCCTTGAAATCGGGTCTGCGCTGTTCCTTGCGCGCCGTTATCGCTTCCTCGAAGTTGCGTGTGGTCATGCGTACGAACAGTTGCGCATGACCTTCGTGATTCATGTGCGTGTGCATGCTGCCGGCTTCGAGCCCCGCCCACAGCATCTGTTTGGTGAGTTCCACGCCGAGTTGACTGAGGCCAATGATGCGATCGGCCATCGTGTAGCAGTGGTCCAGCAGTTGCCCGCGGGGGCAGCGAGCCGCGATCATCCCGATGCGCTCGGCCTCCTCCGCGCCCAGATCGCGCCCCGTCAGCATCAACTCGAAAGCGCGCGCGGATCCGATCGCACGCGGCAGCGTGAAGCTGAGACCCAGCTCCGCCGCAGTCAATCCATTGTTGATCCCGGCCGCACGAAAATACGCATGGTCGGCAGCCACGCGGATATCGGTGGCCATGGCCAGGCAGAAGCCGCCTCCGATAGCCGGCCCGTTGACCGCAGCGATCACCGGCTGGTGCATCTCGCGTATCGTCATGATCACATTGTCGAGCACCCGCATGGCGCGGCGTGCGATGCCGGGCATGGTCAGTCCGTCGAAAATCGGCAGATACCCCGGATCGACAAGGTCCGCCCCCGAGCAGAAGCCCTCGCCCGCGCCGGTCAGCACCACGACCCGCACGCCATTGTCGAAACTGATTTCCTCGAGCGCATCACGCAGCGGCACCATCACATCGAAGGCCATTGCGTTCATCCGCTCGGGACGGTTCAGCGTTACCAGCGCGATCTGCGATCGCGGCCGCTCGACAGTGATGAAAGACATCAGTGCAACCTCGGTTGGCGAAAACCCAAGAATACACGTGGCCGCGGATAGTCACAGCTTAAATCACTGTCATGCCCGGCGCAGGCTGCAGGCATGTATTACAGGTTGCCGTGGGCGGTGAAAAATCCCTTCAGAAACGAGACAGGCCCCTGCGGTTCGCACACCGGATACGATGAAATCCGGGCTAACTCGAGTGTTTATGGATATTGCTGCGCAGTTCAACCAGTATTTTATGGAGCAAGGTCACCATCTTGGGGCCTATATACTGTGCATAACGTTGCTGGATATTCTCCCCGATTATCGTACCAATCTTAATAAGATCTATGCCTTTATCGGTAAACTTTATGATTTTCGCTCTGCGATCGTAGGGGGCGGGAGTGCGTTCTACATAACCCAGGGCTTCAACTTCATCGATAATCTGCCCCATGGTCTGCTTGCTGACACCTGCTCGTTCAGCCAGATCAGTCATCCTGGCACCCTCCAGACCCAGATGAAGAAGTAACGATTGATGGGATGCCTGAAGCTTGCCGTGTCCGACCTTTGCGTATGCATCAAGCGCGCTTTTCTGGTAATCACGGGCTACTTCTATCAATGCCTGACCTATATTGTTCGATTTATAGAAATCGAGGTCTTCCTGGGTCAATTTCCCTCTTCGCGCCATTATTCTTCTATTCCTCCGGTTTGCCGCTGATTATACCCATGATAATCGGTTTACTGGATCAAGCAGCTCTGAATTTGGATTCCACACGACCTCTCCCGATGTGAACTTCCGCATTAGCGCTGAATTTGTGTCCAGATCATCGATCACCAGCGGGCTATCCGCCGCCATTGCCTTGGCCTTGCCTGATCAGGAGGGTATTTCCCAGATCGGGGTCTTGGCCCACCCTTCCTCGAAGGGCGAAAAGTACTTGAAATCCACTTTGAGCGAGGAAATTTTCCATTTGCCGTCAATACGTTTGTACCGATCATGATACAGCCCCATCATCCAGATGGCCTGATTGTGGGGTTGAAGCGTTGTATGGGCAGTTACATACCAGCAAGCCGACGCGGAATCACCGTCAACCTCAATGATGGGATTGTGTATCATGTGTGCGCTGAAGGATGAAGCGTTGGCTACCAGTCCACGAAAGAAGCCGTTGATAATATCCTCCCTGCCATTGAAAGCCCCGAAAAAACCATAATCACAAATGGCGTCTTCAGTCCAAAGGGTTTCAAGTTCATCCCAGTCCTTCGAATCGACAAGGTGACAATAGCGTGCCTTGAGCTGCTTGAGGTCATTGACATCATTGAGTTTCTGGATCGTTGCCTGCAACACGTCTGTTTTCATGGCAATACTCTATTTACATTTTGGATCATTTTGTGTCTTTCTTGCTGATCTGAAACTCATGATCAGGCGCTCCCGGCGGCTTCTCCGCCAGGGGGATTGGGGGCGCGGATACTTGCTGGGCATGGATCGTAATGGTCGCGCGCTCGTCTCCTGGTGCATCAAAGGGATACACGTCTACATTCATGTAATGGCGAGCGACGGAATTCACGAAATTGCGATCAGGGTCATCTGTCAACTCGGCGACACCCCGGATCTCGATATAAATATTCGGATTGTTTCGATGGGGTATGGAGATGGATACACGGGGATCCTTCAATAGATTCCTGTATTTCATTCGTGTCTTGACAGTGCTCACTCGAACGTATTCTCCGTCCCAAATAAGACTAACGGGGTTTACGGATATCAATCCATCGGCGCGAATGGTAGCCATATGCCCGATAGGCAGATCCGTCAAAATGTACTGGTGGGATTCGGGTATGGGTTTGGTTTTAGGAAAATCCATCACTATCTCCTGAATGGAAAATTTCTCGAACAATCAGTTGTTGCAACCGCTGGTTCCCGGGCTCGGTTCAAGCTGGGCCGCGCGACTTTTGTAACAGTTTTTCTCCGATGACTTTCTCCTCGCGCAGTTTTTCCATTTCGTTGGGCGTGAGTCCAAGCAATCCTGCCAGTACATCTTCATTGTCCTGCCCCAGCGTCGGGGCGGGTCTTCGCTGCTCGCATATTGCATTGGAATAACGGATTGGAAATTGGGGATAAAGATGTTCGCCGGTGAATTGGCGTTCCAGTTTTTTGTGCATTCTCCTGTCTTGGAGATGGGGATCATCAAGCAGCTCCAGTCCATTGAGAACCATGCCGGAAGCAATGCCGAGAGACTGGAGCAACTCCATTACCACGCGATTTTCCTGTCCACGAGTCCACTCTGTAACAGCTTTATCCAGGTCGTATTCATTCTGTTTCCGTGCCAGCGAGGTCGCGAATCGCTCATCGTCTACCCATTCCGCCCTGCCCATCGCCACAGCCAGCGCCGACCACTGCTGGTCGGACTCGACTGAAATGCTCACCCACTCTTCCTCACCCTTGCAGCGGTAAATGTTGTGGGGTGCAAAGACGGGATGCCGGTTTCCCGTCCGCGGCTGAATTTTCCCGGTAAGTTGATAGTCGATGATATTGGGACCCATCAGAAAGGCAAGTGTCTCAACCTGGGACATATCGATGTACTGGCCGCGCCCGGTTCGCTCCCGCTCCTCGAGTGCGAGGAGGATGGCGTATACCGCCATGATGCCGGATATCACATCCGAGGCCGCGGATATATGAGTCGGCGGGCTGTCTTCATAACCGCTGACAGCCGAGGCGCCGCCAATCTGGTCGAAAACATAGCCAAAACCTACATATTCCCGCCAGGGGCCAGTCTGTCCGAAGCAGGTCATGGAGACCATGATGAGTCCAGGATTGATCTCCTTGAGCTGCTCATAGCCAAGACCCAGGCTATCCATGACACGGGCCGAAAAATTATCGATTACCACATCGCTTTTTCTCAGCAATCCAAGAAACAGTTCTCTGCCCTTGGTCGAATTCAGGTCAAGGGTTATTCCTCGCTTGTTGGTGTTGCAGCCGTTGAAATAGGCGCCCATTTCGTAAAAGTCCGGGTCCCGGGGGTTCAGTGTATTGAAAGCGCGAAAACCGTCCAGTCTCTGGATGGCTTCAACCTTCACCACGTCAGCGCCCATGCCGCCGAGAAGGGTTGTTCCGGAAGGGCCTGAACGATAGTGTGTAAGGTCAGCAACCCGGACATCCTTGAGTAATTCCTTTTTCATCATATGTTCCTTCGGTTTCTCCTAAATGACACCGGCATTCCGAAGTTCACGCAGATCTTCTTGCTGCAATCCGATACTCCCCAGAACGTCTTCGTTGTCCTGTCCCGCATCCGGAGCACCCTGCCAGTCAGTTTTCCAGGAAATGGATTTAAAAGGGTTGCGCGGCTGGGAAAACTCGCCCAATCCTGGCTGGGTTACCTTACGGAAAAAGTCGCGTGCGATGAATTGATCGGAACAAAGCATCTCTTTTGGTGTGTAGGGAATGCCGGCGGGTACCCGCAATTCCTGGGCGGCATGAAAGACCTCGTTACTGGTCTTGTCCTTTGCCCACTCGGCGGCAATGCCGAGGAGCTCGGGCAAAATAGAGCGCTTCCTTTGTATGTCGTAGAGCAAGGTCGGATCTTCCGCCAGATGGAAAGCGCCAATCAGTGCGCACAGGTTTTCCCACTCCAACGCCGACAGATGGTTGAGTGCCACCCAGCCGTCTTTGGCCTTGACATAAAAGGATTGCATCGAAGCGGTAAAACTTCTCACCGGCACCGGACAGTTGTACTGCGCCAGCACTTGCGGGTAAGCAAGCATATTGAGGCAGGCTTCCTGTGCGGACACATCAACATGCTGTCCTCTGCCGTCTTCCCGCCGCCCTCTGATCGCCGCGAGGATCCCGATTGCACCGTAAGTGCCAGCCATGTAATACATAACCGGAAAACCGGGTTGCAGCGGCTCCCGATCCTGTTCGCCAAAGCTGAATGACCAGCCGCCCAGCGCAGAAATCGCCAGGTGGTCACCCTGGTACTGCCGATAGGGTCCTGTTTGACCATACTGGGTAATGGAGGCCAGAATAATTCCCGGATTAACTGCCGTCAGATCGCTATAGCCCAGCCCCAGTTGCTCCATTGTCCCGGGTTTGAAGGATTCGACGACTACGTCCGATTTCGCTACCAGCTTTTTGAATATCTCCTGACCTGAGCTGCAGCTAATATCCAGCGAGAGACCTTGCTTGTTCTGGTTGAGAAAAACGTAGAGGGGACTGGTTTGGTGATCACCACCTTGCCCTGTTACGACCCCTTCCTGTCGCGTCGGATCGCCTCCCGCCGGGTCTTCGATCTTGATGGTATGCGCTCCGCCGTCCGCAAGTAACCTCGCGCAAAAGGGTCCGGATATCCCGGTGCTGATATCCAGGATCCGCAGTCCTTCCAAACCAGCCATTGTTTTCTCCTGATAATCGTATAGCCAAGCTTGCACAAAAAATCGGGTTTCGGGGCGGCAGTGATCCAGGTGTAGGGACAAGTCTCCTCACCCTGCTGTACCGGAAATGATCGAGCACAGGCTGATGGGTTTCATCGGGGACTTGCAGTCCAAGCGGATTTTTCAGGACTCGATGGGAAAATTGACACGCCGACTCTGGCACTTGTCAGGGTGAGTATCATTGAATAACGCGGAACAACAGCATGCTAAAGCTGTCGTTCACATCCTCGAAATCAACTTCAACCGGCAGGCCATCACACAAGCGATCTATCTCGCAGTCGATGGCACCAACCACGCGAAACCCTTCCTTCATTTCCACCAGGACAACCGGAAAAGGCGCCTTGTCAAAAAAATAGGGGTGCATGGGCCTGTTCACTACAACCCAGCTGTAGACCTTGCCGCTACCGTCGCTCTTGCGCCAACCGCGGTCCAGTGAGCGGCACTCGGGGCACATGGGGCCGGGCGGGTGCAGCAGATGCCCGCAGCTTGCACACTCCTGTACCAGCAGTTCGTGTCGACGGAGCCCGGCCCACCATGCCTCGGTATCGGCGTTGAGTTTGGGAACAGGGCGCGGCATTTTCCGGATTTCCTGTGACATATCCTGTTACCTGGAGAGAATCGCTGCGCTGGTGGGAGCCCCCACGCAGCTGGTGACCAGGGAGAATTCCACGTCCTTGACCTGGGCCGTCGATGTGCCACGCACCTGGCGTACCGCTTCGAGAATCAGGTTCCAGCCGTGGATATAGCCTTCGGAGAGCAGGCCCCCGGCGGTATTCATGGGCAGGTCGCCATCAACTCCGATCCGACCTTCACCGACAAACTCGCCGGCTTCGCCCTTCTCGCAAAAACCCATATCTTCCAGAGCGGTGAGCACGGCGGGGGTGAAGTGGTCGTAGATCTGGGCCACGTCGATGTCCCGGGGCGTCAGCCCACTTTTCTTCCAAAGAATTTTCGCGGTAGCAACCATTTCCGATGCGGTGGTCAGCGATTCACGGTAGTAATTCGACTGGTACCAAATGGGGTAGCCCATGGCCTGTGCCGTCGCGTGAATATAGGCAGGTATGGAACCCAGCGTTCTGGCTCTTTCGGCAGAGGTCACAATATAAGCCACTGCGCCGTCCGTCTCCAGGCAGTAATCCAGACGGCAGAGTGGGTCGGCTAACATCGGTGCGCGGAGATAATCCTCCAGCGTCATTTCTTTCTCGTGGAATATGGCCCTGGGATTGCGATTGGCGTGTTTACGGAAGGTCAGGGGGATGTTTGCCCACTGCTCACGCGTTTCACCGAACTCGATCATGCGGCGGCGGGCGTGCATGGCAACCCACTCGCCGGGAACGATCAGGCCGTAGGGCGCGTGCAGACCGTAGACCCCGTCGAAGGTTGCGGGAATCTCCGGCGAGCCATAGCGATGTCCGGAACGCTCATTCATGGAACGGTAGGCAAGAACACACTTGCACTCACCGGATGCCACCATCATCGCAGCCTGGGCAATGGTGCCACAGGGTGAGCCTCCGCCGTGAGGGATAGTAGCGTAGGCGCGAATATTGCGAAGCCCCATCGCATTGACCACATCGATATGGTTGGTGGGCTCGTAATCCGAGTTGATGATGCCGTCGATATCATCCGGGCTCAGCCCTGCGTCTCCCAGTGCTTCCAGAATGGCTTCCACCGCCAGCCGTTGCTCACTGCGGCCCGAGTTGGTGGAAAACTCCGTGGCCCCAATGCCAACGATGGCGGCTTTGCGCCTTGGTTGATCAGTCATGTTTTTTTCCCGTGATTCTCAGGCATCCACCCGGTAACGGAATACCGTCCGGCTATCCTTGTAGCACAGGTCGCCATCCTGATTGCGGAAGAAATTTTCAACAGTTATATGATGGCCTTTACCAATACTGAAGGACTTGGGGACGATATTGATCAGCTTTTCGTTGATAAACATTCTGTCCCCCGGATAGAACGGCTGGTAGCACTCGATCTCGTAGTCAGTGGCCAGCAGCCGATTACCGGGCAGCGGTGTCCGGCAGTGGAAGGTGATCTGCCCCTCGTGGGTACCCATCCAGTCGGGTCGCCACACCTGGTGTTCCTTGCACAGTACGATCACACCCCAGGGAGCGATTCGCCCACCCCACCGGGTCTGCTTGCCAAACTCGTCACTCCAGTAGAGGGGATTGGGATCCTCGATACCCTCGACAAAGTGCTCGATAGCTCTTGTCTCTACGGGATAAGCCTCTTCCGCTGTATCGGACTCACGACCGATCCAGCCCATGCCTTCCTCTTGGGTACCGATGACGTAAACCAGACCGGATGGATCAGTCTCAATCTTTCGCTCGGCCATCTTCCCTCCTGATGAATTTCGTTGAATATCGGTCAACAGATTCGTTTAGCCTGTACTTTGAAGTACAACAATGGCGCTACCGACAGTAATTTTTTCGTGTACATTGCCTTCGCCGTCTTCCTTGTCAAACCAGACATCCAGGTCAGCCAGGTGCTCGCCATTTTCAACCCGCTTGCCGGTGATGATGCCTCTGACAGTAATGGTCTCGTAACGGACGATCGGCATCCCCATCCGGTACTTGATCTTGCGGGGGATGCAGTTGGGTCCGGCCCAGGAGCAGACCAGGCGCTGGATCAGGGCGTGTTGCCAGGTAGCGTTCATGAAGATGTCCGGCAGACCCTGTTTGCGGGCATACTCCACATCGTGGTGGCCGGGGTACCAGTCATGGTGTGACGACGCGATAAAGACGAAATGAGTATGGCTGAGCGGGCCAATACTGATCGACGGAATATTCTCGCCCACCTCCACATCTTCGTAGTGGGTATCCTTTACTTCTGGTAGTGACATGACAACTGTCTCCTGAATGTTCAAACCCGACATGATCGGTTGATTCTGCTACTGGCTGATGGGCGGCAATTCACTCCGACTTCGATTGCACCGATAGCTTTATCGCGCGTTGGAGCGAGCGCTTCACGGAGGATCGGTTGGCGGGCCTGCTCCCACGGCATGTCGGACGTGAGTGTTACAAGCTGAGCTGACCTCAAGTGAAAGCTCATGCGATATATCCGTCAGCAAAACCAAAAAGCTGAACCTGTGAATTGGAAGCATTTCGATGCATCCAAGAGCATCACTCCCGATTCAATCGTTACGAACCGCTGGACTCAGGTCAGTGCGACAGAATGTGTTACGTCCAGCCCCAGGGGATCTTTGTCCAGGATCTCTTGGGCAACAACGGTTTCGTGATAACTGCTGCTGCCAAGCGTATGCTGCAACTGCTTGGCCCATTTGAGAAATGGCGTGGTACGTGCGTCTACTGTCGCGCCGAGCCCGCCGTGTAGTTGGGTGGCCAACTGGGTAGCTTCCACGCAGGCGTAGCCAACAAAGGCCTTGGCGGTAGCTACCGCCTCGCGGCTGGGTATATCGTTGTCGATGAGCCAAGCCGCGTAGTACGCCATGTACTCACCCATGGAGGTTTTGGTCCAGGCCGTGGCAAGGTAATTCTGGATCGCCTGGAAGGCACCTATGGGTTGTCCATACTGGATCCGCTCTTGTGAATAATTGATGGCCATATCGAGTGCCCGCTCGGCAAGGCCGGTCATATAGCCACAGAGTATCGCGGTGGCCGCCTGAAGCACCGGATTCAGCACCGACCATGCCTGGTCGACCTCACCTACTACACTACTGGCCTCGACACGCACATTATCCAGGGTGACTTTGGCTTGAGGCTGCAGAGCCATGATCCTCAGGGTCTCGTAATGAATGCCCGCGGCTTTGGCATCCAGCAGGAACATGGTCAGGCCGAACTCCGGATCCTCGCTGTCGCTGGTACGAGCCACGACCAGGATCTGCTCAGCTTGTTCGGCAAATTCCACGAAATGTTTGCTGCCATTCAATACATAGCCGGTGCCGTCCACGCGGGCTGTGCTCTTGACGGTTGCCGCATTGGGCCTCGCGCTCGCCTCGGACAAGGCAAAGGACACCAGTCGTTCACCGGAAATAATGGCGGGCAGGACGTCCCTCTTCTGCTCATCACTGCCGCCTTCGAGAACCGCTCGGCCGCTTAACAGAACAGTGGACAGAAAGGGCGTAGACAATGCCACACGGCCCATTTCGCGCATCAAAAGTGTGGCATCAAGGTTGGATAGGTTCAGGCCCTCATACTCCTCGGGGTAGACGATACCGGTCCACCCCATCTCCACCATTTTCGACCAGATATGGCCGGGATAACCCTCTGGCAACAATTCCCATTGGCGTACTTTATCCAGAGGGCAGGCTTTCTCGAGAAAACCCCGGGCGCTGTCCATGAGCATCCGCTGCTCTTCAGAAAATTCAAGGTTCATAGACTCAAAGCCTTTTACCAAGATGTATCAGTTGGACCAACGGGGCAAACCGAGACCCTGCTGGGCAATAATTTTCCGGTTGAGGTCCAGTCCACCTGCCCCGGACAGCTCGTGTCCGGCCCAGCAGTACTCGGCGGCCCACAAGCCGTCGATGGGTGCACCGGGGCAGTCCTCCGTCATCAGGCCGTAGTTGCGCATGATGTCAATTGCCAGGTCCGCTTTCGGCCAACTTTGCATTGCCCGCCAACTCTTGGATGCCGCCGCTTCCACAGTGGGAACGTAATTCTTGTGCATTGTTCGCGAGCCTGCGATCAGCTGCATCATTTTGCCACCGACCATGTCCAGATGTTGGCGCGCCAGCTTCTGCCGGATAACCGGGTCGTCCACCAGACGCTCACCATCAATTTCGGCACTGCGCACCCACTGCACAAAGCGATCGAAGGGCCCGGAAACCCCCTTGAAGTTGATCATGGTAAAGCGTTCGCGACTCAGCGCTTCCATCAGGTGAGACCAGCCCTGCCCTTCTTCACCGACCAGATTTTCCCTGGGAACCCGAACCTCTTCCATGATGACCTCGCAGGTCTCGATGCCGTTCATCATCGCGAAAGGAATGATGGTAATACCGGGTGAGTCTGTCTTGATGAGCATTATGCTCAAGCCCTTGTGGCGCCTGGAGCCTTTCTCGGTACGTACCAGCGACCAAAGGTAGTCAGAAGTATCAGCACAGGTGATAAAACGTTTGGTGCCGTTTACCACGTATTCATCACCCTCCGGAATCGCGGTAGATCTGATGCTGGCGATATCGTTACCCGAGTCCGGCTCGCTGTAGCTGATCGCAAAACGAATATCCGCGTTGAGAATTCGCGGAATAAAGCGCTGCTTCAGGGTCTCGGAAGCGATGTTCAGCAGCGTATTGCCAATAATCGATACCAGATAGGTGATGGTGAGTGATATTCCTGCCGCACGACCATGATGCAATTCGTCAAGCAGTATGTACTCGGTCATGGGGACATTGTTTTCACCGCGTCCGCCATACTTTTTGGGATAGGCAGCGCCCAGCCAGCCCTTGGCCGCAATTTTCCGTACGACTTCCATCTCCAATTCGATATGAGACGAGTGAATCTCTTCAACCCCTTTGATAATGTCGGGAATCTCATCCTTGACGAACTGGCGCACTGACATGCGGAAGTCCTGTTCTTCCGGGGTGAAGCGGAAATCCATCACTGTCTCCTGCATCCAAATGTGAGGCTCTCAAACAATCAGGTGTTGCAAAGCCTGGCTCCGGGAGCAAGGAAATTCGTCAACAGCCTGCCGCTGTTCAAATGTATCACTTTCAATTGATTTAGTACAAGCTACCTGTCTATATCGAGCATGGCGTTCCTGATGACAGGCCAATGCTTGACTGCGATGGCGCCCCATTCCATTATGCCCCCGCGAACCGGGCTCGCTCGTGACAAGCGCGGACTTTGCAAGACCGGCGCTCGATCTCTCCATTCATCACACTTTGGAAATCCTGATCATGAATCTACTCGCACGCAACGCAACACTGCTGCTCCTGCTACTCTGCGCCACCGCAAGCGCGGTCGCGGATGAATATTCCGACACCGTGGAAATTTTCAAGGGCGCTGGCGAGAGTTCGAAGTTCTTCAACCACGCCTACGCCTACGCGCTGTTCCCGACCATTGGCAAAGGCGGAATAGGAATCGGCGGTGCGCGCGGCAAGGGGCGGGTCTATGTCGGTGGCCGGCATGTCGGAAACACCACCATGACCCAGCTCACGGTTGGATTGCAGCTCGGCGGCCAGGCCTTCAGCCAGGTGATCTTCTTCGAGGACAAGCGGGCGCTGGATGAATTCACCAGCGGCAATTTCGAGTTCGGCGCGCAAGCCACGGCGGTGGCAATCACCGCGGCAGCTTCGGCCTCCACCAGTACCTCCGGCAGCTCGGCCGGCGCGAGTGGTGGCAAGAAGGACGCCACCACGGTTGCGCCAGGTTACTACAAGGGCATGGCAACCTTCACGGTCGCCAAGGGCGGCCTGATGTACGAAGCAAGCGTGGGCGGGCAAAAATTCAGCTACGAGGCAATCTGAGCGCCATCACCGCGATTCCCGGTATCGAAGCATGGCTCGATGCCGGGAATGGCTTTGAGGAATATGGCGGCACCGATTGCCTGCGGCGCGCGGAAAACTGCATGGCGTTATGCAAATCGATGGCGCAATCGGGTGGGGTGACCGACGGGAATCGAACCCGCGACATCAGGAGCCACAATCCTGTGCTCTACCAACTGAGCTACGGCCACCACTGAAAAACCGACTTGGCGTGATTGGTCGGGGTAGAGGGATTCGAACCCCCGACATCCTGCTCCCAAAGCAGGCGCGCTACCAGACTGCGCTATACCCCGATGCATCCCCTCACGGGAGCGGGATATTAAAGGCGGCTCCTGACAGCGTCAATCGCAACGGCGGTGAATTTCGCGCGTCTTTGCCCAAATTGCAGCGGGATGCCAGAATACGCCGCCGTTCACGGATCCCAGAGCCTCCCACATGCCAGCCATAGTTCTTGATGGAAAGACCCTTTCGCAGCAGACCGAAGCGGAACTCGCCAAGCGCGTCGCCGCGATCCACGACCGCAGTGGCGGTCTGACTCCGATTCTCGCCACTATCCTGGTCGGCGACGACCCTGCTTCCGCCACCTATGTGCGGATGAAACAAAACGCCTGCAAGCGCGTCGGCATGGAGTCGCTCGCGGTCGAGATGTCCTCTGCCACCACCACCGCTGAACTGCTGGCGAAAATCGCGGAGCTCAATGCCAATCCGCGCTGCCATGGCATCCTCCTGCAACACCCGGTACCCTCGCAGATCGATGAGCGTGCCTGCTTCGACGCCATTGCGCTGGACAAGGATGTCGATGGGGTGACCTGTCTCGGCTTTGGCCGCATGGCCATGGGTGAGCACGCCTGGGGATCGGCGACACCGGCCGGCATCATGCGCCTGCTGGCAGCCTACGAGATAGCGCTGAGCGGACGCCATGCGGTCGTGGTCGGGCGCAGTCCGATTCTCGGCAAACCGATGGCCTTGATGCTGCTCAACGCGCACTGCACCGTGACCATCTGCCATTCACGCACGCGCGATCTGTCCGCGCTGGTGCGCCAGGCCGATATCGTGGTCGGCGCGGTCGGCAAACCGGAGTTCATCCGCGCCGACTGGATCAAGGACGGAGCCATCGTGGTGGATGCCGGATATCACCCTGGAGGGATCGGCGATATCGAGCTCGCGCCGCTCGCACAACGCGTTGCCGCGTACACGCCGGTACCGGGCGGAGTCGGACCGATGACGATCAATACGCTGATATTCCAGACCGTGCAGGCCGCGGAGCACACGCTGGGCTGAGCGCGTTCATGTCCGCATGCTGCACGCCGCCGCCGCGACCGGCGAGCTCCGGCCGTGGCGAGCAAATCATTCGCTCAGCGTAGCTGGATTTGCCCGCTCACCGTGACCGTCAGCGTCGCGGTCCCCGCCTCCACCGCTACCGGCGGCGCGGCGTCCGCTTTCATCGCCATCATTTCCATGCCACGCACACGAGGCTGGTAGGGTCGCGGCGCACTGCCCACCGCAAGCTCCACCACCTCGTAACGGCTCGATCCCATTGCCCCGGCGATCAATTGCGCCCGCGCGGCAAATGCCTTCAGTGCCTGCGTGGTCAGTTCGTTCTCGACCCGCTTGCGGGTATCGCGCGTCGGCATGAACTCCATCGAGCGTACCTGCAATTTCTGCTGCAGCTCGGTGACCAGCGCCGTGACCTCGCCGAAATCCTCACCCTCGAGCTGCAACTGCTGAATCGCGCGCCAGCCCACGATGCGCGTCGATGCGTATTCGGGTTGTGTCGTGTATTCACCGGTCTCGGCACGCACCGCGGGATGTTTTTTCGCAGCATCCAGCGCCCAGCGCATATCCGCGTTGACCAGCGCGGGAAGCGCGCCGGCATCACGCGAGTCGTGCTCCACCGCCAACAGCACGCGCATCTGGTCATTGGGCACCTCGGCCACTGCCTCGGCATCGAGACGCACAAGGTTGTAGTCCAGTCCATGCTCGGTGTCCGCACGCACAGCCAGCGCAAACATCCCCAGCAGCAGCAACCATACCGGCACCATAAAACGCGACATCATGAACCCCCGTCAATTGCGCATCGAACGCGCATATCCTACTCCATCGAGCCGCTACCCCGAGCTGCCGAACGCGCTCCACAAATCCGAGCCACCCAGCAGGATGGCCACCAGCGCCTCGAGCCCTTCGCGGTCCTCGGCCTGGAAACGATCCTGCTGCGGGCTGTCGAGATCGAGCACCCCGAGCACCTGTCCCTGCCACAGCATCGGCACCACCAACTCCGAGCGAGAAGCCGCATTGCAGGCGATATGACCGGGAAAGGCGTGCACATCCGGTACGAGGATGCTTTCCCCGATCTCGGCCGCGGTGCCGCATACACCCTCTCCCCAGGCAATGCGCGTACAGGCTGGCATTCCCTGGAATGGACCGAGCACCAGTTCGCCATCACGCGCGAAATAAAATCCCGCCCAGTTCAGGCCCTCGACCTCACTCATCAGCAAGGCACTGCAATTGGCGCAGTTGGCGATGAAATCCTGTTCATCCTCGATCAGAGCGGCGAATTGGTGACCCATTCTGTCGTACAGATCGTTCATGTGCGAACCCCGGAATTGCCGCCAAACAGAATTGTGCACAATTGCGGCATCACCACAGAAAATACATGAACAGCCAGGACGCCACCACGGGAATGGTGCCAACCATGACCAGCAAAGTTGCCATCAATCGATTCCAAAATGGTGTGGCAAGCGATTCAATCATGCGCCACACCAACCAGCCACTCCAGCTCACTCCGAGGGCAAGTAGTACGATACGCGCACCCGGCACCCAGTTCATATTCAGGTGCTCAGCCGTGAGCATGCTGACTGTCAGCCCGGACAAACCAAGGAATACGCTGACCCCGGCCAATGGTGTAAGACCGTAGGCCAGCCGCCACATGGCGCCCTGAGCGCCCAGCAGCCATTGCGCCAACCATAACATGGCCAGGATGGCACCTCCCAAAACCAGTGTCGTCGCACCGATATAAGCCAGGATGCACAGGCCATCCAGCCAGCTGAAGACATCATTGACCTCCGGGTAATGAGTAAGCAGCCACCAGGGGGCGTTGTCCTGCAGCAGCACGAAGGCATTTTGATTGATCAACCAGGCCGCCAGCAGTTGTTTCAGCGCAATGAACCAGGGCGAGGCGGACCATTGAAAGGCCCCGATTGCAATACCGAGCACGCCAAATACCAGTGTCGCCACTTCCCAGCGTGTCACTTCATGCGCTGGCAGCGTCAGCAATTCCTGGTTGGGAGACCGAAGACCGAGAGTGACGGCATCGCGGTGGCCGCTGCAGCGACCACACATATGGCAGGCGCTATTGCCGGTCATCTTGCGGATATTGATCAAGGGGGCGCAGTCGACCGCCGCGATCCGATGCGGGGCCGCACGCCAAGCGTCACGATCCACATGCAGATGAATGGGTGCCAGGCGCGACAGAATGGCGAAAACACCATTGGCCGGACACAGATGCCGGCACCAGACGCGTTTGCCGCGGCCGTAGATAAAGCCGACGATCATCGCCGCCACCGTCGAGCCGCCCAATACCAGCAATGCGGCCTTCGGATATTCGTAGACGCTGACCAGCTGCCCGTAGATCGTGGTCATGGCAAAGGCCACGAACGGCCAGCCGGACCAGCGCATCCAGCGCGGAATCGCACGTCCCAGGCCACGCCGACTCGCCCATTCCGTCAGCGCACCTTCCGGACAGAACACCCCGCACCAGACCCGTCCCAACAGCATCATGCTGAGCATGACGAAGGGCCACCAGATACCCCAGAAAATAAATTGGGCGAACAGGATAAGGTTTTCGTAAAAGTGGACGTATTCCGTCGGTAGCGGCAGAAACGCCGGGTAGATCAGCAGGCTGAAATAAAACAGCACGACGAGCCACTGTATACCCTGGATGACAGCGCGATGCCGTGCCATGGCATCGCCCAGTGCTGCGAGCAGCGTCCGCAACGATGTCGTGCCCAGTTGTTCAGCGATCTCATTCATGGTAGCGGAGGACTTGCGCAAGCATCCCGCCGAACGACGGACGTCCGGCGCAGCATGACAACGATCATGATCCAGTAGGCGGCGTCGACCAACAGCAGCAACAAGGCCGGACGCGCTCGATAACCGGTAAGAGAAGCCACCAGGCCGCCAAATCGCGTACTGTCGTCCAGGAGAAATGTGCTGTCCCATGCCGGATCGACCAGGGGCGGCAACCAACCCATACCGATCATGCGATCGATGCCGTCGACCAATAATGCGCTCGCGAGCAGCAACAAGACGATCTCGCTGAAACGAAAAAACACCTTCCACGAGAGGAAGCGACTGCTGCGCGACAGCAACCAGAATGTCAGCAGGGCCAGAGCGAAACCCAGCAGCGCGTCAGCCGCAAACTGTATCTGGTCCATGCCGCTCCGGGCCATTCCCGCACCGTAGAGGAACACTACCGTCTCCGCACCCTCACGCCCTACCGCCAGTGCCGCCAGCGTTGCCATGGCCCACCAGTTCGCCTCCTCCGTGGCGCGTTCCATGCCAGACTCGAGCTCACGCTTGAGAGTGCGACCGTGCTGGCGCATCCATAGCACCATTTGCACAATCAGGGCTGCCGCCGCCAGAATGATGCCAATCTGGAAATAATCCAGCGTCACACCGGCCAGCTCACTCTGCATCTTGAACATGATGCCCGCCAGCCCCAGCGCCAGACCGAGACCGGCCAGCACACCGCCCCAGAGGAACCGCCGTCCCTGCGCGGCTTCCTCGCGTCCACGCAACCAGGCATACAGAATGCCGATCACCAGCATCGCCTCGACACTCTCGCGCCAGACGATGAAAACAACATTACCCATAGTGATCACTGCGTTACTTGACGATGATCTGCCCTTGGGCAGTATCAGGATGAAATTCACCAAAGAACGAATAGGTACCCGGTTTCAGCGGCGCAAACACCACCGCGCGTGTTACCCCGGGTGCCAGCACGGTTTCCTTGCGCAGTTCCCTGCTCTCGAATTCCTCCGGTCCGGGACCGTGATTGGTAATCACGAGCTT
Organism: Gammaproteobacteria bacterium; assembly: GCA_016705365.1. NCBI lineage: Bacteria > Pseudomonadati > Pseudomonadota > Gammaproteobacteria > Gammaproteobacteria bacterium. The sequence continues at coordinate 400,185 of JADIYI010000002.1, forward strand.
GAACCGTGTCTGCGCCGGTACCTCGATGATCTCTGGATCAAAATGACCGTTCTCGATGTTCAGCGAGAAGGCCAATAAATCCCCGGCTCGGCATGCGCCACCCGCGCATAGGCCGACTATCGACAGCAACAGCACACACAGGCGGTTGCGACGTCGATTCATTGTTCCACTACGCATGCCTTCCGCTCATGTTCATACCACCGCTCCCGGAACCCGGATCATTTCGCTGCCTCTGATCGACGTCTCAGAAGCTCAACTGCGCCCGCACGCCCAAGGCCTTGACGTCGGAGGCCGCGTCGTCGCCTCCCGGGTTGCGAACATACAGCAGGTTGGGGGACAGTTCGAACTGGCTATTCAGTCGATACCGGTAATAGAGTTCTGCCACCTGCTCGCTGCCTTGGGCACGATAACCATAATCGGCGGTGCCATCGGCATCGACATCGAGGGTGAGCGACTCCTGCCGAAAATCATCCGCGATCCACAGCCAGCCCAACGCCGCACCCAGGGCATCCGCACCTCTTCCCCAGTAGCTGCCACCAAACTCGGCACCAATGCTCAGGGTCTGGTCAAACGTCGCTTCGCCCTCGGCCTGGTAGCCATATCGGCCAAACACCGTCGTATAGTCCGCCACCTGCTGATTCAGGCTCAAACCGACACCGCTGTGCGCCGTGATCCTGCCATCAAAATCGGTACCGCGGCCATTGCGCCAGGCATAGAGCCGATAATTGCCCGCCAGTCCGCTGAAGAACCGCTGTTCGGTCTCCGCCTGCAGGATCACGAAGGGTGAATTCAGCGAGTCATCGTAACTCGCACCGTTGCCGGAGCCGAACACCCCCAGCGAGACTGCGTACTGCTGCGGTTTGTAGAAGTCATCGACATAGGCCAGCCGCAGACCGGGCGTAAAACCGAACTCGTCCACGCCCACGTCGCCGCCCACATCCAGCAGCGGGTTGTGCACAAAGGCCTGGTTGACAAAGCCGCGAGTCTCATCGTCGGCGATCGCATTCTGATCGAAGAACACGAAGGGATCTATCTTGCCGAAGTTGAACTCGATATGGCGGCGCGACAAGCCGGGGTTGCCACCCAGGGGCAGCGGCACATCGAGCTGATACCAGGCTTGCGCCAGCAGTACCGTGCTGTCCGATGATTCCGAGCCGGGACGCTGGAAGCTGCTGGCATTGACCGAAGAAAAGGCACTGCCCGGATTTTCCAGCCCCAGGCCCTGGCCCATCCGGAAGTGGGTGAAGATAAATCCTTCGGCATTGCCCAGACTGCCCGCCGGCAGACTGACCGTGGCATCGGCACGGTAATTGAGCTCTCTGTCCTTGTCATCAGACGGGGAACCCGAGAGACCCTGCGCCATCTGCGTGAATCCCATCCCGGCACTGATACCCTGCAGACTCTCAACGGTACGGGCCGCCTGCCGGTAGCTGTTGGCCTGCGCTTCCACCGCCTTCAGGCGTGCTGCGATTTCCGGCTCCTCGGCGCTGATATAGGATTCATGCAGGGAGCGCTGCAGTTCGGCCTTTTCTGCCTCCAGCTTTTCGATTCGCTGTTCCATATCCGCCAGCCTGCGCAGGATCTCCGCATCCGTATCCGTTGCGGCCAGCACGATTGAGGCGGTGCCCACGGAAATAGCCATAAACATCCCTATCTGCGCCCTGCGGCGTACCAGTGCAGCATGCCTCGCCATGTTCAGTACCCGCCGCGCTTGCCGATCCCGGCAAATATGAAGTCATACTCCACGCTGAAGGTCTCGAACCAGGGACGCACACCGGTCAAGCGATCGGTATGGCGGCCAAAATGCTTGCCACCAGGATTTTCAGGCGCATTGGGCGGATAGATAGTGTATTTGACATGGTATTTGCCGGGCCCCATCAACTTGACGTTGTCGCCATAGTGCGGCCCGTCGTTGGCCACCATGGGCATGAAATCCCCGCTGACCGGATTGGCGTCCCCCTCCTTCGTTACTTCATATTTGACGTGCAGGTAGGGAATCCAATCGCCTTCCGCAAAACCGTTGGCATTGATATCCAGCGCGCGGATGTCAGCCTCCATATGGACATCCGACTGCTCCGCAGGCCGCATCATGCCTTCCGGTTCCATACGCACCGGCTGCAGATAGACCGCGGCGATTTCCATGCCGTAACGCTGTTCGGGCACACCGATGGGATATTCGGCTGCCATTGCGGGTGGCACGATCAGCAACAGACACACTGTCAGATTCGCGACAGTACGCGGAAATAATGTCATCGATAGCTCCAGATTGGTAATGCGAACGATTCGCATTACAAATTGAAGCTGCCTCTGTTGTCAATATATTTCGAATCGAAATTTTGGGTATCCGGAGCACCTGCTTGCTGTCAGCGCTGTCGTTACGATCAGCCAGGATCGTTCTGTTTGCCTCGAAAAACGCAACTGTTGACTATCGCCTGTTATTTCCGTACCAATGAACCTGTGGAAATATCAACGGCAGTACGGGGTCTTGGCACGCGCTCCCAGGAGACTCGGCTGGAAGCGTTCCGGCGCCTGGTTCGTCAAGGGCAACAGAGGCTTTCTGCTGGTGAGAGCGCAAGACAACCGGGTATACCTGCCCGAGCAAACGAATCCTGAGGCACCCTATGCAACCGCTGATTTATCACAACCCTGGCTGTGGCACATCGCGCAATACGCTGGCAATGATCAAAGCCTCGGGTGAAACGCCTGAAGTCATCGAATATCTCAAGACTCCGCCCAGTCGTGAGCGATTGGTAGCGTTGCTTGCGATGATGCAGATCACGCCGCGCGAACTCCTTCGGCGCAAGGAGACGCCTTACGCCGAGTTGGGGCTCGACGATCCCGCCCTGAGCGATGATCAATTGATCGACGCGATGATGGCGCATCCGATCCTGATAAATCGCCCCATCGTCGTGACCGACAACGGGGCTCGTCTATGCCGGCCTTCGGAGCGTGTACTGGATCTCCTCGAACGTCCCGTCGAACACTTCAGCAAGGAACGGTAGCTGTGGCAGCTCATGCAGGCTTGCAAAACCTGCCGCCTGGTGGCTTTACCTCACCCGGTCACGCTCAGCGCTTGATTGGAAAGGGCTGCCCCTCCTCTGTCGATACATTGGCGAACATCTCCGCCGCACCCGCGCCACAGGCAAACACCATCCGCATCGCGACTTCGATGCGCACCTGCGGTAGTAGCTGCACGCATTCGCCGGGCAGGTGATACACGAAGCCCTGGGTCGGCAGTGGTGCGGTCGGCACATAGACCGTGAACCCGCCGCCGGCATGGCGCGCGGTAACGATTGCGATCTGGGCCGCGGGGGCTTGTGCACCGTACAACCGCACCAGCGCCACTTCGCCACGCAGCGCATTGCGATCCCCGGTGCCGAGCAACTGCACCACGGTATCGCGCACCATGCGATAACCTGGTGCGATCCGCCCCAGCCAGGTTTCGAAATGCTCATGCAGCAGCGCGCCGAAGCGCGTGCGCACCACCAGTCCGGTCACGAAGCACGCGGCCACCAATGCGGCAACCGTGATCAGGAACAGTAACGGGGCCGCGGCACCGATATGATCCGCCAGCAGGCCGGTGAGTGGTTCGGCAAGTGAGCGTAACAATCCGACCAGCCAGCGCACCAGGGCCACAAACAGAAGCAGCGGCAGGATCACTGCCAGCCCACCCAGCAGCGTGGTGAAAAGCAACGAACGTAAGCGGCTCATGAGGGTCTCCCGCAGCAGCGATCGGAAATGCAGTTTACTCAACTGCGGACGGGTTCGTTAAACTGTAACCGGACTCGGCACCCTGCTCGTGGCGCAATCATGAAGCGACTTGTACTCCTGTGTGACGGAACCTGGCTCGGTGGCGACGGCGCACGCAGCGGCAATGTGGTGCAGCTCGCGCGCGCAATCCTGGCGCGATCCGCCGAGGGAATCGAACAAATCACGTTCTACCATGAGGGTCAGGGCAATGGCGCCGCCCTGCAAGGCCTCGGCGCGGGGGCGCTCGGCGATGGCATCAACCGCGATATCCAGTGCCTGTACCGCTTCCTGGTTCACAACTACAGCAAGGGAGACGAGTTGTTCCTGTTCGGTTTCAGCCGCGGCGCGTACCTCGTGCGCAGCCTGGTCGGGATGCTGCGCAATGCCTGGCTGCTGCGCAAGGAGCACGAGGCACTTGTTCCCCGGGCCTATCATGTCTACCGCACCAAGTGGCACGCCGATGCCGACAACGCGCTGCGATTCCGCGAAGCTCACTCGCGCGCGGTCCGGGTGCGCTTTCTCGGCGTCTGGGATACGGTTGGCGCGCTCGGCATCCCGCTCGATCTGTTCGCGGGCTTCGATGCCGATCGCTACAACTTCCACGACACCACGCTCAGCCGCATCGTCGAGCATGCCTGTCACGCACTGGCGATCGACGAGCGACGCAAGCCCTTTGCGCCCACACTGTGGAACACCCGCAGCGACCGGACCCGCACGGAGCAGGCCTGGTTCAGCGGCTCGCACCTCGATATCGGCGGCGGGCATCACGAGGCGGGGCTCTCGCATCCCAGTCTGCGCTGGATGGCGGAGCAGGCGCGGCAATCGGGCCTGGCCGTGGACCACGAGCTGATCGAGCGGATCAGCGCGCAGCGTCGCGAGGCAGTGGTGCACTCCGCAATATCCCCGGCGATGCGCCTGTTCGGAACCGCGGACCGCCCGATCGGCACCGGCAATGCCGACGAGACCCTGCACAGCAGCGCCGAACAGCGTTATTTGCGTGACAAGCGCTATCGACCGCGCAATCTCGTACAGTACCTGGAGCGCGACGAGCAGATCCGTCTGCCACTCTGAAACCCACCTGACAAGCAGGAGAGGACCCTCATGCCAAGCATTTTCACCCGTATCATCGACGGCGAATTCCCCGGACATTTTGTCTGGAAGGATGAACAGGCGGTCGCATTCATGACCATCCAGCCGGTGCGCGAGGGCCACCTCATGGTCATTCCGCGAGCCGAGATCGATCATTGGGACGATTTGCCGGAAGCCCTGGCCGCGCATCTGATGGTGGTGTCGCAACGTATCGCACGCGCGTTGAAAGACGTGTTTCCGTGCCGGCGCATCGGCATGATGATCGCGGGCCTGGAAGTAGCGCACACCCATCTGCACCTGGTACCGATCGATGATCTGGGCGATCTGTCGTTCGCCAGGGCACGCTCGGCGGATGCGCCGCGCCTGGCCGATGAAGCGACCAGGATTCGCGCCGCGCTGCGTGCCCACGGGCACAGCGAAGCGGATTTCTAGCCCGGACTGGTCATGAACTCACCCCCGCAGACACCGATATGGCCTAAAACACGTGATGGCACCCGCGTCGTCGCGTGCCTCCCAATTGCATCAGGCGCTGTCTAGCGCGATGCCAATCGCACGCCACGCCGCCAACTTGCGTGCCCGCGTCCATGACGCATTGGCCGGGCTGCTGGAAGGCAATCGCTGGTAACAAAGCCCGGGGCGAGCCGCGTCAACGTGTACCCGAAGAATGCGCCGGTAAAGCGCTTCCGCCGCGGCACCATTGAAAAACACCTGCCCGATCGAAGGATATTGCTGCAACAGCCGCGGCAGATCGTTCGGTTCCACTGATGCGCGTTCGATCGCGCTGTCGAGGCTGCCGCTGCGCCGGCAGCGGTGCACCACATCCCACAACGCAATTCGCCGGCGGATCAGCAGCCTTGCCCGTGCCGGCATCCCGGATGGAAACTCGCAGTCCAGAACCTCCCCGAGCAGGGACCAGAACGCATTGGCCGGATGCGCGTAATAGCTCTGTTGCGCGAGCGATGCCGCACCTGGCATAGAGCCCAGGATCAGGATGCGCGCACCCTGCCCGGCGATCGGTGCCAGCCCCGTCAACAACACGCCCGGGCCCTATGCCGCATCCGTGCTTCCCGGGTACACCGGCGCACGCCGCATCAGCAGTGGCAGCCTGAACCGGCACGATTCGGTCTCGATGCAGCGCGCGGCGCGAAACGGAAACAGCTCGGCGACGCGCGCGCCGTGAAATTCCACGTACACCTGGTCCAGCAACTCGGCAAGCCCGGCCGCATCCGCCAGACCAAGCGCCAACCCGGCCTCGGCAAATCCTTCGGCCTTGAAGCGTTGCGCGGGGGGCGCGTCGTCACCATTTTTCAGCTGCCCGAGAATGGCGCGCAGACGCGCCACCAACTCCTCGCGCCAGCGTTCGCTCAGGGGTTCGGCTCGTTCTGTCATCGCGCCCTCCTGATTTTGACTCCGGGCGGTTTGCCACCCGCGCCAGGTGTATTTGCCGTTTGCCGCTGCGCTGCGCTACGCGAACCCAGAAACGGTGACAGCGCGGCACCGGTATGCGAACTCCGGCTCCGGCGTGCCAGACGCTCGGGCGTTCCCTCGGCAACCACCCGCCCGCCGGCATCCCCTCCTTCCGGCCCCAGGTCGATCACCCAGTCGGCCTCGGCGAGCACATCGAGATTGTGCTCGATCACCAGTACCGTCGATCCCCCATCGACCAGTCGATGCAGCACTTCGAGCAGCTTTTCCACATCCGCCATGTGCAGACCCACGGTCGGTTCATCGAGCAGGTAGAGAGATTGCCCGCCACCACGCATGCTCCCGTCGCTCTTGACCCGAGCCAGTTCGGTGACCAGCTTGATGCGTTGTGCCTCGCCGCCGCTCAGGGTGGGACTGGGCTGCCCGAGCCGCAGATAGCCCAGGCCGACATCGATCAGCAGTTGCAGCGGGCGCTGTATCGCGGCGTGCGAAACAAAGAATTCAGCGGCATCGCTGACACTCATCGCCAGTACATCGCTGATGCGTTTCCCGCGATAGCACACTTTCAGCGTCTCCTCATCGAAACGCGCGCCACCACACTGCTCGCACACCACGCTTACATCGGGCAGGAAGCTCATCTCGATGCGCTGCATGCCCTGCCCTTCGCAGCCCTCGCAGCGCCCGCCCGCCGTGTTGAAGGAAAACCGTCCGGCGCCGAATCCGCGCAGACGTCCCTCGGGCGTCGCGGCATAGAGCTTGCGAATCGCATCCCAGATCCCGACATAGGTTGCGGGGCACGACCGGGGCGTCTTGCCGATCGGTGTCTGATCGACTTCCAGCACCCGGGTGATGGTTTCCCAGCCCTCGATGCCGGTGCATGCCATCCATTGCGTGCGGTGCTTCTTGCGCTGCGCGCGCCCGGCGATCCGTTCGCGCAGATTCGGCTCCAGCACCTCGCGCATCAGCGTGCTCTTGCCGCTGCCGCTCACCCCGCTCAGGCACACCAGCCGCGCCAGCGGAATCGAAACATCCAGCCCGCGCAGGTTATGCAGCTTCGCGCCGCGCACCGTGAGCATCGCACCATCGGCGGGCACCGCGCGCCGGACACCGCGCATGGGATGCGGCAGCGGATCGCGCAGGCAACGCGCGGTAACCGACTGCGGGTTGCGCAACACCTGCGCAACACTGCCGCAGGCGACCACTTCGCCACCGAGGCGACCGGCACCCGGGCCCAGATCGACCAGGAAATCCGCGCGCCGGATGGTGTCCTCGTCATGCTCGACCACCACCACGGTATTGCCCTTGGCGCGCAGCCGCTCGAGCGTATCGAGCAGCATGCGGTTGTCTCTCGGGTGCAGGCCGATGGTGGGTTCGTCGAGGATGTAGCACGCCCCGCGCAGATTGGAGCCGAGTTGCGCGGCGAGGCGGATGCGTTGCGCCTCGCCACCGCTCAGGCTCGGCGCCGAGCGCTGCAGGCCGAGATAGCCGAGACCGACTTCGCGCAGGAAGCCGAGCCGCGCGCACAGTTCGGGCAGGATGTCACGGGCGATCTCGCGTTCGCGCCCGGCGAGCTTGAGAGTCCCGAAGCACTGCTCGGCCTCGAGCACCGTCAACGTACTGAAATCGGCGATGCCGCGATCCCACAACCGCACCGCCAGTGCCTCCGGCTTCAGGCGCTGTCCCGCGCATTGCGGGCATTCACTCTCGTTCCCCTGCCACCAGGCATTCCACAACTGCTCTTCACCGCTCTGCCCGGCATCGAAACCCTCCATGCGCAGACCGGTGCCAAAGCAGCCGCCGCACCAGCCATGCACCGAATTATAGGAGAACAGCCGCGGATCGAGCTCGGCAAAGCTTCGCTGGCAACGCGGGCAGGCGCGCCGCGTGGAATAGCCGTGCTGCACGCCCTGCGCGCGCCCCTCGATGCCGAGCGCGGTGACCATGCCATTGCCGGCCGCGAGCGCCACCGCCAGCGCCTCGCGCAGCACGCCCGCCGAACGCGCCCGCACATCGATCGTTGCCAGCGGCAGCTCGATCGTGTGTTCGCGGTAGCGATCGAGTCGCGGCCACGGCTCGACCGGCAGCATCTCGCCGTCGACCCGCAACCGCTCGTGTCCCTGCCTCGCGGCCCATTTCGCCAGCTCGGTGTAATAACCCTTGCGCGCCATGATCAGGGGTGCCAGCAACTGCACGCGGGTGCCGCGAAAGTCGCGCATCAAGCGCTCGTGGATGACCTCCACCGGCTGCGCATCGATCGGGATCGTGCAATCCGGACAATATTGCACCCCGAGCTTCACGAACAACAGGCGCAGAAAATGATGGATCTCGGTCATGGTCGAGACCGTGCTCTTGCGTCCGCCGCGACTGGTGCGCTGCTCCACCGCAACCGCCGGCGGGATGCCGCGGATGGAATCGACATCGGGGCGTGCCGCCGGTTGCACGAACTGGCGCGCATAGGCATTCAGCGATTCGAGATAGCGACGCTGTCCTTCCGCGAACAGGATATCGAACGCCACGGTGCTCTTGCCGCTGCCGCTGATGCCGGTGATCACCGTGAACGCATCGCGCGGAATGGAGAGATCCAGGTCTTTCAGATTGTGTTCGCGCGCACGATGAATATCGATGCAGTTGCGCACAGCCGCCCGCTTTTGCGGTCTGTCCATTACCCTCATGCGCTTGCCGCGATCACGGCGATAGGTCTTCAGCGCCACGCCCGTGTGACTGCCCGGTTCACGCACGATGGCATCCGGGGTACCGCAGAACACCAGCTCGCCACCCGCCTCACCGCCCTCGGGGCCGAGATCGATCAACCAGTCCGCACAGTCGATCACGTCGAGGTTGTGCTCGATCACCAGCAGCGAGTGACCCGAATCGAGCAGGGTGTCGAAGGCCCCGAGCAGCCGCGATATATCCTCGAAATGCAGGCCCGTGGTCGGTTCGTCGAACACCAGCAGAGTGTGCCCGGCGCGGCTGGCATTCGATTTGGCGAGATGCCCGGCGAGCTTCAGCCGCTGGGCCTCGCCGCCGCTGAGTGTCGGCACGGGTTGCCCCAGCGCGAGATAATCGAGACCGACCTGCGCCAGCGGCGCGAGCCCGGCCAGCACCGCGTGCTCCGCCGCGAAACACGCGATCGCCTGGGCAACGGTGAGTTCCAGCACTTCGGCAATCGAGTGGCCGTTCGCGAGTCTGACCTCCAGCACTTCGGCACGAAAGCGCCGCCCGTCACACTCCGGACAACGCAGGTACACATCGCTCAGGAATTGCATCTCGACGTGTTCGAAACCACTGCCGTTGCAGACCGGACAGCGGCCATCCCCGGCATTGAAGCTGAAGGTTCCCGGGGTGTAGCCGCGCTCGCGTGCCAGCGGCGCGGCACAGAACAGCTGGCGTATCGCACCCCAGGCACCGACGTAGCTGGCCGGGTTGGAGCGCGCGCTCTTGCCGATCGGCGCCTGGTCCACCAGCACCACATCCGTCAAGTACTCCATGCCGCGCAGCACATCATGGCGCCCGGGGGCATCACCGGGTTTGCCGAGCGCCTGGCGCGCCGCGTTGACCAGCACATCGCCGACCAGTGTCGATTTGCCGGAGCCGCTGATCCCGGTCACGCACACCAGTTGCCGGAGCGGAATGCGTACATCGATGGCCTTGAGATTGTGTTCGCTGACACCGTGCAGTTCCAGCGCTGCGCCATCCTCGTCGGGTGGTCGCGGCACGCGTGCGATACGGCGCTCGCCCCGCAGCCAGGCGGCGGTCAACGAGCCCGGCGCATCGTGGATCGCGGAGGCCTCGCCGAAAAACACCAGCTCCCCGCCGGCATGCCCCGGGCCGGGGCCCATATCGAGAATCCGGTCGGCGGCCAGCATCAGCTGCGGGTCGTGCTCGACCACCAGCAGCGAATTCCCGGCATCACGCAGACGGCGCAGCACCGACACCACCTTCGACACGTCACGCGGATGCAATCCGATGCTCGGCTCGTCGAGCACGAACAGGGTATTCACCAGCGAGGTGCCGAGCGCCGTGGTCAGGTTGATCCGCTGCACCTCGCCACCGCTCAGCGTGCGCGACTGGCGATCCAGCGCCAGGTACCCGACCCCTACCTCGACCAGGAAACGCAGCCGCGAACGGATCTCGGTCAGCACCATCGAGCTGGCTTCGTCGAACCCCGCGGGCAAGCGGATGGCGGCAAAAAATGCTTCCACCCGCTCGATCGGCAGGGCACCAAGCGCGGGGAAATTCCGCCCGGTTCCGGCGTCATCGGCCGCGCTCTCCAGGCGCCACAGCAACGCATCGGGCTTGAGCCGCGCACCGTGGCAGTCGCTGCACCTATCGTAGCTGCGGTATTTCGCCAACAGCACCCGGATATGCATCCGGTAACTCTTCGATTCGAGCCAGGCGAAGAAGCGTCGCACCCCGTACCAGACACCGGTGTCGATCTCGCCTTCGCCCTCGATCACCCATGCGCGCTGCTCCGGGCTCATATCCTGCCAGGGCACATCGAGCCTGATCCTGCGCTGGCGCGCATAACGCTCCAGGTCGTGCTGGCATTCGCTGAAACTCTCGGTCTGCCAGGGCTTGACCGCGCCCTCGCGCAGGGTGCGTGCCGGATCCGGTATCACCAGGCGGTAATCGATACCGATGGTGCGCCCGAATCCACGGCAGGTCTCGCAGGCGCCGATCGGAGAATTGAAGGAAAACGTGTTTGGCGTGGGTTCCTGGTAGGCGATATCGCACCCGGCGCAGTGCAATCCGCTGGAGAAGCGCAACTCGCGCGCCGCATCATCTCCGTCCTGCAATTGTACCGTCAGCTTGCCCCGCCCCAGCCGGAACGCGGTCTCGAGACTCTCGCCGAGGCGCGAGCGGTTTGCCTCCCGCAGCCGCAAGCGGTCCTGGATCACCATCAGCGCATCGCCAAGGACGCTGACCCTGGTATAACCCTGCGCCTGCAACAGCTGCGTGAGCTCCTCCGCGCTCATCCCGGGCAGCAGCTCCACGGCAAAGCTGATCAGCGCAACCGGCTCCGAGCCTGCCTCGCGCATCAGCGTCTCCGCCACGCTGTCGGCGCTGTCGCGCTTCACCAGCTGATCGCACCGGCGGCAGTGAAGGTGCGCGGCCCGCGCGAACAACAGCTTCAGATAATCGTTGAGCTCGGTCATGGTGCCGACTGTCGAGCGCGAGGTGCGCACCGGGTTGGTCTGGTCGATCGCGATCGCCGGCGGAATGCCGCGTATCGCGTCGACCTGGGGCTTGTCCATGCGCTCGAGAAACTGCCGCGCATAGGGCGAGAAGGTCTCGACATAGCGGCGCTGACCTTCCGCGTAAATGGTGTCGAAAGCCAGCGAGGACTTGCCCGAGCCGCTGACGCCTGTCACCACCAGTAACTCGCCGAGCGGCAGACGCAGGGTGAGGTTCTTCAGGTTGTTCTGCCGCGCGCCCTCGATGACGATGCTGTCTTCCACGCTGATCCATCCGCTGTCCGGTGCCCGCAGGGTGCCGGCACGCGATTGGCAGGCATCTTGCCGAGCGCTACCCGGCAATGCAACACGGCCCCACAGCAGGGCAAAATTGACCGGAATCAACGATTGTCCGGTCCGTGCTTCAAGCCGCGCGTTGCAGGCCTTATGTTGCAGGCTGCCTGGAAAGCGGGGAACGAACATGGCGCCAGGAAAGAAGCGTGTCGCGATCATGGGCGCGGCGGGCCGCGACTTTCATAATTTCCTGTGCGTATTTCGCGATGAACCGCAGGTCGAGGTAGTGGCGTTTACCGCGGCGCAGATCCCCGGTATCGCCTCGCGCCGCTTCCCGGCATCGCTGGCAGGACCGCTCTACCCCGAAGGGATCGCCATCATCGACGAGCAGTTTCTCGAGCAACTGATCTGCGAACGCGCCATCGATGAAGTGGTCTTTTCCTACAGCGACATCAGTCATCTCGATACCATGCACGCCGCCTCCCGGGTGCTGGCGAGCGGTGCGAATTTCACCTTTCTCGGACCGCGCAACACGATGCTCCACGCCCAGCGACCGGTGCTGGCGGTATCCGCGGTGCGCACCGGTTGCGGCAAATCGCAGGTGGCGCGCTGGCTGGTCGGGCAGCTCGGGGAACTCGGCCTCGGCTGCGCGGTGATCCGCCACCCGATGCCCTACGGTGATCTCGAGGCACAACGGGTGCAGCGCTTCGCCACCCGCGCGGATCTCGATCTGGCGCATTGCACTATCGAGGAGCGCGAGGAGTACGAGCCCCATATCGAGCGCGGTGCCATCGTCTACGCGGGTGTCGATTATGCCGCGATACTTGCCCTTGCCCAGCGGGAATGCGCGGTCATCGTATGGGATGGCGGCAACAACGATTTCCCGTTCCTGCGGCCCGACCTGCACATCGTGCTGCTCGATCCGATGCGTGCCGGTCACGAACGGACTTATCATCCCGGCGAGGCGGTGCTGCGCATGGCCGACATCACATTGATCGCCAAGGCCGATACCGCGAACGCCGCACAGCTTGCGCAGCTCAACGACAGCGTGCTCCGCATGAACCCCGCGGCAACGATCGTTCGCGGCGCCTCTCCGGTCACGCTCGAGCAGGCGCACCGCTTGCGCGGCCACCGCGTGCTGGTGGTCGAGGACGGGCCGACCATAACCCATGGCGGCATGCCCCACGGGGCCGGCTGGCGTGCCGCGATCAGCGCCGGTGCGATCGTGATCGACCCGCGTCCATGGGCCGGTCCCGAACTGCAGGCAGTCTACGAGCGCTACCCGCACATCGGATCGGTATTGCCGGCGCTTGGCTACTACGATGCCCAGTTGCAGGAACTTGGCGCGACGATCGAGCGTTGCGACGCCGAGTTCGTGGTGAGCGGCACGCCGATCGACCTCGCGTCATTGCTGAAGGTGCGCAAGCCCGTGCTACGGGCGCGTTACGAGTACGCGGAGCTGGAACAGCCGGGGCTGGGCGGCTTGCTCAGGGATTTCCTGCGCGAGCGCGGACTGCTGCCCGGCTGACAGGGCGCGAGCGGCTGGCGCGGATCGAGCGCCGCATCCAGGGCATCGAGGCCTACGTCACCTCGCGCCGTTTCGATCTGGATCGCGAATTCGGCAAGCTCTGGGGGCACCCGCACCGGGTCGGGCGAGGATTCGCCGACCCGCCTCCGGGCTTCGTCTATAATCAACGGGGATTCATGGCACAGGCCGTTCCGGATGATTAGCTTTCTCCGCCAGAGTGTATGCGCCGGCTGTTTCGCCTTGCTGCTGTTGCCGCTGCAAGCCACGGCGATGGCACTGTTCAAACCGAGCTGTCTCACCGAACTCGCCAAACGAACCCAGACCTGGGCGGAATGCACCAAGGAGTTCAGCCGCAACGACAACCGCTGCAAGCTCCCTACCGGCAGGATGTACAGTACGATGGAGCAATGCGCCGCCAAGGGACACACACCCGCCGAAATCAATGCCGCGATGACCGCCGGTTACCGCAAGGCCGGCACCCAGCCGATCAATCCGCCGCAGGCCGTGCCTCACCCCAGCAATTGAACCCGGCAAAGCGCGGCGTACCGGGCAAATACATCGTATCGATGCCGGTGATACCAAAGCCGCCCTCGGTCAGCAGCAGCGGCACATCGCGGTTGAGATTGCAGCCGCCGAATACGCACCGCCACGGCCTGTTGACCCGATCCTGCCAACGACGCACCGCGGCATCGGGAGCCGCACCGTGCTCGCAGAACAACAGGCGCCCATCGGGTTTCAGAACCCGCCTCATCTGCGCCAGTGCGGCACCGATATCGGGAATCGTGCACAGGGTATAAGTCAGCACGATGGTATCGACGCTGTGATCCGCGAGCGGGATGCGCTCGCCCGGAAGGTCCAGCCAATGAACCTCGACCGGCGAGCGCGCAAGCCTGCTCTCGGCGCGCGCCCGCATCGCATGGCTTGGCTCCAGGCCCCACACGAACTCAACCCGCGCAGGATCGTAGAACGACAGGTTGTGACCCGAGCCCATGCCCACCTCCAGCACCCGCCCGCTCGCGAGCGGCACGATCTTGGCCCGTTGCCGGGCAATCGGCGAGGTGCCGCACGCAAGATCGAGCAAATGAGGCAACAGATGGTCGTGGTAAAAACTCAATGTGGAGCTACTGCAGGTGAAGACCGCGTCTGACGTATTCCTCGACGCGTATCCCGTGCACACCGTTCGGCACCACGGTCTTGATCAGCCAACCCTCCATGCCTTCCTGCCCGGAAAGCTTGCCGAGATCGAGGATACGCTCCGCGCATGGCTGGTGCGCTTCGTCACGAATCAGCAGCACCCGCGGCAAATGCCGATTGCGGTGATTGGTAGTGGTCACGATGCCGTGACAGCCGTTCTTCAGTTCCACCACGCTGCCGGTCGGATAGAGTCCCATGCAGCGCACGAACTCCTCCACCAGTCGCGCATCGAACTTCTTGCCACTCTCGCGGTTCAGCACGTCCAGCGCGCGCAATGACGGCTGTCCCCTGCGATAGCAGCGGTCCGAGGTGATCGCATCGTAGACATCACAGATCGTGACGATACGCGTCATGTCCGAGATGCCCGCGGCTTTGAGCTTGCGCGGATAGCCGGTGCCATCGAGTGACTCGTGGTGGGCATAGGCGACATCGACCGATCCGTACGGCGCATCGCGATGCGCCATCAGGATATTGCGCCCATCGGTCGTGTGGGCACGCATCAACTCGAACTCCTCCTGGTTCAGCGCGCCTTCCTTGTGCAGCACCTCAACCGGGGTCAGCGATTTTCCGACATCGTGGAGCATACCGGCCAGGCCGATATGCCTGAGGTCGTCCTCGCCATAGCCCAGGTGCCGTCCGAAATTGATCGACAGCAACCCGACGTTCACACAATGCTCGGCGGTGTATTCGCTCTTGGTACGGATGCGCGACAGCCAGATCATCGCATCCGGACTATCGATGATCGTCTTCACCGCGTTCGAGACCGTGGCCTTGACTTCCTCGATGTTTATCGCACGACCGAGACGCACATCGTCCATCATGTTGCGCGTCAGCGCGCGCGCGTCGTTCTGGAGACGGCTGGCGCTCTCGTAGTTCTGACGCAGGGGAGGCGGCGAATCGGAGCTCGGGCGACGACGCACGGACTTGCCCAATACCGCCCGCTCCGTGGGCTTTATCCACAGATCGACATCGTATTCAACCACGACGTGGGCACAGTACCTGGATATTTCCTCGATCTGCTGCAGCGTCTCGATCCTGAAACCCTGGAACAGGAACGGTGTCTCGGTCCAGGGACGATCCAGTTCCAGCACCCGCATGCCAACCCTGAGCGCTGCGACCGGAACCTGTACCCGATCCGAGGCGCCTCGAAAATATCCCGGTCTTGATACGGTTACTTTGGACATGCGAATTATCGACAGTACTCGAAAATCAGTAACTGTCAGCACTATAGATGATGGATCGCAACGAATCCAAGTCTGGTGCCGGCAAATGGCAATTACAGCGCCAACAGCTCGCTTCCGGGCGCAAACTCAAATGCTTTCGGCAACCGGCACCATGCGTCGCATCACGACCAGCGATGCAAGCACATAGGCAATCATCAGCGAATTCACCCAAACGGGTGAGCTTTGTGTCAGATACAGCAAGGCCACCGCACCCGCGGTCAGTGCAAGACGCAGCTGTTCCCAGCGTCGCCCTGTCATCGCGCACTGCATCAAGGCGCCGAGCGCGATCAGCCCGAGCAACAGGTAGCCGAACAGCGCCAGTCGCAGCATCAACCCCTGCGCCGGGGCCCGTTGCTCCATCCACAATGCATAACCCAGCAGGAACACGAATTGCGCCAGCGTGTAGGCCGCGACCGGGCGCGTCAGCGGCGGATCGTAGCGACGAAAATCCTCGAGCCGCCCCTTCGCCAGCGGGAAGCGCTGCGCCACGTCCGCCGGTCGCCATCCGGTGCGCGCGCCGAGCACGCGCAGCTTGTCGGCAACAGCATGCGTGTACCACGCATCACGGAGCATCTGCACATAAACATGCAGGTTGGCCCACAGCGGATTCCAGCTGCGCAGCGGACCCAGTATGCCGTAGACCGGTGGCTCGTCGGCGCGTTCTTCCTCGAATGTGCCGAACAGGCGATCCCACACGATCAGCAGACCACCATAATTCTTGTCGACATATCTGGCATTCTGCGCGTGATGCACGCGGTGATTGGATGCGGTGATCAGGAACCACTCGAGCACGCCGAGCTTGGGTATGTGGCGGGTATGAATCCAGAACTGGTAGATCAGATGCACCGAGGCGACGGTCACGAACATCGTCGCGGGCACTCCCGCGATGAAGCACGGAATGTAGAACAACCAGCTCACCAGAAACCCGGTGCTGGTCTGGCGCAGCGCCGTGGTGAGATTGTATTCCTCGCTCTGGTGGTGCGCGACATGCGATGCCCAGAACAGCGTGCGCTCGTGACTGATGCGATGAAACCAGTAGTAGCACAGATCGTAGAGCAGCAGGGCGAAGATCCAGTTCCACGCGGAGTGCATGTCGAGGCGAGTGAGCGCCAGGTGTTGCTCGACCCAGCTGAACACCGCGCCACCGAAATTGAGTCCGACGATCTTGATCGCGGTGCTGAGGACGCCGAGACTCAGGCTGTTCACGCTGTCATTCAGGCGATAGGTATCGCTGCCGTGGAGACGCCCCCACACATACTCGATGCCGATCAACAGCAGGAAAAACGGCACGGCGTAGGGAACCAGATCCATGTTCGGCTCGCGAGCGGATGCGTCTGCACCCATTCTAATGCGCCGGCCCGGATCGCGCGCCTCCAAGACCGCCCCGATACGGGCGAATTCACGAAATTGGTTGATACGTCAACGAAACCGGCCCTATCATCCGCGCGTCCGCTCAATGCTCCGGTGAACGATGAACCAGACCACCTCTCCAACGCGTCGCCGCGTCACCCTGATACTGATGTTCCTGGTGTTCGCGCTGGCGGGCGTCGCGGCCGGGTTGTGGTACTGGACCGTGGGTCAGTGGCGCGAAACCACAGACAACGCCTATGTCACGGGGAATCTCGTGGTGGTGAGCGCGCAGGTCGAAGGCACGGTGGTCAGTATCAGCACGGAGGAAAACGATGTCGTCGCCACTGGCAGCGAGTTGCTCCGTCTCGGCGATGGCGATGCCCTGCAGGAATTGCAGTTGCGCCAGCAGGAATTGGCGCTCGCGGTCCAGGAAGTCGTGGCCTTGCGTGCCCAGGTGGCGCGGGCCCGGGCGGAACTCGCGCTGCGCGAAGTGACCAAGCGCCTGGCGCAGGAGGAATTCCAGCGACGCGAGAATCTGCACCGGCGCAAGATGCTTTCGGACGAGGAACTCGATACCGCACGCACGCGCGCCGAGGAGACTGCCGGCGAACTCGATACCGCCCGCCAGGTCCTGAGCGAGACAAACATTCGCGCCGGAACCGGGGCCATCGAGACCCAACCCCTGGTCATGGCCGCCGCGGCCCGCCTGCGACCCGCATTTCGCGCCTGGCAGAAGACCCATATCGTTGCCCCGGTGGATGGGGAGGTCGCGCGTCGGCGGGTACAGCTCGGACAGCGGGTGGAAGCCGGAACACCGTTGTTCAGCATTGCCGAACGTCACCATGCCTGGGTCGAAGCCAATTTCAAGGAAAGCCAGCTGCGCAATGTGCGTCCGGGACAGCCGGTCGACATACGCTCCGACCTCTATGGCGATGAATACCGTCTGAGCGGCGAAGTGGAGAGCATCGGCACCGGCACCGGTGCGGTGTTCTCGCTGCTTCCGGCGCAGAACGCCACCGGCAACTGGATCAAGATCGTGCAGCGCGTACCGGTGCGCATCGCGCTGACGCAGGATCACGACCCCGACTATCCGCTGCCCTTCGGCGCATCGCTGAACGTCAGCATCGACACCCACGAGCGCAGCGGCCCGCGTGTTGCATTGCAGCCGCCGACTGCGCCGGTGGCACAAACCGATGTGTTCGATTACCCGACCGATGCGGCCGAGCGCATGATCGCTGTGATCATCGAGCGCACCGCAGGTGGGGCGGCACCCTGATGGACGAGCCCACCCGGGCAACACCGCTGCACGGGCTGGCCCTCGCCGGCGCCACCGCCGCGGTCTCGGTCGCGGCGTTCATGAACGTACTCGACACCACCATAGCGGTGGTTGCACTGCCCACCATTGCCGGCAATCTCGCTGCCACTCCATCACAGGCGAGCTGGGTTGTTACCTCCTACGGAGTCTGCCTGGCCGTGGTATTGCCGTTGTCGGGGTGGATATCGCGCCGCTACGGGCTGGTTCGCACCTTTCTTTGCGCGGTACTGCTGTTCACGCTGACCTCATGGCTGTGCGCTTCCGCCAACACCTTCAACCTGCTGCTTTTCTTCCGTGCGCTTCAGGGTTTCGCCGGGGGTCTGCTGCTGCCGCTGTCCCAATCCCTGCTGTTGCGGATCTATCCGCCGGAAAAACACGGCACGGCTCTCGGCATATGGGCCGTCAGCACGGCGATCGCACCGGTGGCAGGACCGTTGCTCGGCGGATACATCACCGATGTGTGGGGTTGGCCCTGGATTTTTTACGTCAATGTTCCATTCGGGCTGTTTTCCGCATACCTGTGCTGGACATTGATGTCCGCGCACGAATCGGAGCGGGTACGCGAGCCGGTCGATCTGGTCGGTCTGTTCCTGCTGGCCACCGGAGTGATCTGCTTCCAGCTGGTACTGGATCGCGGTCATGAACTCGACTGGTTCGCCTCGCCGCAGATCAGCGTGATGCTGACGGTATCGGTGATGTTTTTTTTCCTGTTCATCGTCTGGGAGCGTGATGCGCCGCACCCGATCGTGGACCTGTCCTTGTTCCGCTATACGAACTTCGTTACCGGAACCGCGCTGATCTCGGTGTTTTACGCGGTTTTCGTGGTCGTGGCGGTGGTCTATCCGATCTGGATACAGACCGTGCTCGGCTACTCGGCGCGCTGGTCGGGTATCGTGATGTCGCCCACCAGTATCGTGCCGCTGATCGCGATGCCCTTTGTCGGACAATACGTCCGAACTGCCGATCCGCGCCCTCTGGTCACGATCGGCTGTATCGGCATCACCGGTTCGATGTTGCTTCATGCGCACACCACCACCGATGCCCCCTCCTCATACCTGGCTTTGGCACGTTTCACGATCGGCATGGGCATGCCCCTGGTATGGATGCCACTGATGATGAATGCCCTGACTGGCTTGCCGCCGGACAAGATCAACACTGCCACCGGTTTGTTCAATTTTTCACGCATGCTGCTCTCGAGCCTGGGAACTGCCGCCGCGGTTACCCTGTGGGACGAGCGCTCCATATTCCATCGCGCCCGGCTGGTCGAGGAGGTATCGCGCGACACACCGGAGCGCCGCGCCATCTTCGACTCGATGACCAACACCTTGCAGGATCCGCAAGCCGCGCTGGCCGCACTCGAATCGATAATCACCCGCCAGGCGCGCACGCTCGGGCAACAGGACCTGTTCTACGTTTGCGCCGGCGCGGTGCTGCTGGTCGGGGCAGGTTGCTGGCTGCTTTCGGGCCGTCTTGCCTCGAGCACCACGACACCAGTGCCACATGATTGATCTCGGCGACCACGAAGCACGCCATATTGCGGCGCTGTACCGCCACATGCTCAAGCACCTCGATCGCGAACTCGCACCCCACGGTCTCGGCCCGGGGCGCTATGCTTACCTCTTTGCGCTGTATATCGAGGACGGACGCACCCAGCAGGCACTGGCCGACACGGTGGGCGCAGACAAGGCGGGGGCAGCGCGCGCGCTGGCGCGACTCGAGACCGATGGTTATATACGCCGCGTCGCCGACCCGCGTGATCGGCGCGTGGTACGGGCCTTCCTGAGACCACGCGGGAGACGCCAGCGCATGGTGCTCGAGCAGGCGGCACTCGATACCATTGACCGCCTGACCGCGCACCTGGACGACACCGAGCGGCGCGATCTGAAACGGTTGCTGGCCAGGGTGGCGACACCCCTGCTGAAACGCCTGAGTAACGACCGCAGGGCAAGGACACACGGCGCGCGATGAATCATCTCCATGCAGGCACCATCGAGCCCATCCGCCATGAACTGCTGCTGATCGGCGGCGGTCACAGCCATGTGGCGGTGATCCGCCATTTCGGCATGCACCCGCTGCCCGGGCTGAGAGTGACCGTGCTGAGCCGCGACGTGCATACCCCCTACTCCGGCATGCTGCCCGGGCTGATTGCCGGCCACTACGAATTCGACGACTGCCATATCGATCTG
This sequence comes from Gammaproteobacteria bacterium, assembly GCA_016705365.1. Classification (NCBI taxonomy): domain Bacteria; kingdom Pseudomonadati; phylum Pseudomonadota; class Gammaproteobacteria; species Gammaproteobacteria bacterium. The sequence continues at coordinate 420,713 of JADIYI010000002.1, forward strand.
CGCGCGCTGTGCCAGGCCAATGGTGCAAGCCTGATTCAAGGCACGGTCATCGGCATCGACCGCGAGCGACAGCAGGTGCTGCTAGAGGATCGACCCGCGCTGCGTTATGACTGGGTGTCGGTCAATATCGGCTCGCGCCCCGCGCTGCACACGATTCCCGGCGCTGGCGAGCACGGCATCGCGGTCAAGCCCATCGATCGCTTTCTCGCCCACTGGCATGCCGTGACGGGGGAACTGGCGCATCAACCACGCGCCTGTCGCATCGCGATCGTCGGCGGCGGAGCGGCCGGCATCGAAGTGGCTTTGGCATGCATGCATCGACTGCGCACCTTGCCTGGCGCAAACGCCGCGCTCGTGTCATGTGATCTGGTCTGCGCCGCGCCACGGCTGCTCGAATCGCACAACGCGCGGGTGCGCGCCTTCTTCGACAAGCGGCTCGCTGCCGCCGGCATCAAGGTGCACTGCGCGCACCGGGTGATCGAGGCCGACGACCGCGGCCTGGTGCTCGGGGACGGGGCACGCATCGCCGCGGACCTGATTATCTGGGCAATCCATGCCGGCGCCGCCAGCTGGCCCCGCGACTCGGGAATCGCCTGCGACCAGGAAGGCTTCATTCGCGTGGACCAGTCGTTGCGCAGCGTCAACGAGCCGCGCCTGTTTGCCGTCGGAGACATTGCCGCGCTGCCGCTGCCAGTGGCAAAAAGCGGTGTTTATGCAGTACGCGCCGGCATGATCCTGGCCGGGAACCTGCGCCGCGCGGTGCTGGGAAAGCCGCTGCGCGTGTATCGCCCGCAAACAGGCTTCCTCAGTCTCCTCACCACCGGCGAGCGGCACGCGGTGGCATCGCGTGGCCGGCTGTTTGCGGCGGGACGCTGGGTGTGGCGATGGAAGAACCATATCGATCGTGCCTTCATGACCCGTTACCGCCCGCAACCCGCCGCACCCACGCCGCGGGGCGAAGAACCGGCAATGCGTTGCGGCGGCTGCGCGGCGAAAGTCGGCAGCGAAATGCTGGGCCGCGTGCTTGCGGATGTGCACACGCTGCGGCGCGAGGGCATCGTGCACGGCCTGGCAAGCGCCGAGGACGCGGCAGTGCTGCTGCCGCCCGCGGGGCAGCAACTGGTACAGAGCGTCGATTATTTTCGCGCTTTCATCGACGACCCCTACCTGCTCGGACGGATTGCCGCGCTGCATTGCCTCGGCGATCTCTACGCCATGGGTGCGCGCCCGCATTCGGCATTGGCGATCGCAACCATTCCGTGGGCCGTGCCCGCAGTGATGGAGCAGAGCCTGCATCAGCTGATGCAGGGTGCGCTGCGCACGCTCGAGCACGAGCAGGTCACGCTGCTCGGCGGGCACAGCAACGAGGGCGCCGAGCTCGCCTTCGGTCTCAGCGTCAACGGCTACGCGATGCCGCAGCAGCTGTTGCTCAAATCGGCGCTGCGCAGCGGGCACGCCCTGATCCTGACCAAGGCCATCGGCACCGGCACACTGCTCGCCGCCAACCAGGCAGCAGCCACCGAAGGACGCTGGATCGAACAGGCTATCGCCAACATGCTGCTTTCACCGCGGGTTGCGCTCGAGATATTGCGCGCACATGGCGTCGCCGCCTGCACCGACGTGACCGGTTTCGGCGTGCTCGGGCATCTGCAGGAGATGTTGCGTGCATCGGAGATCGGCGCCCACCTGCGACCGGCGGCGATTCCGGTGCTGCCCGGCGCCCACCAGTGTCTTGCGCGCGGCTACCGCAGTTCCCTGCATCACGCCAACCGCATATACCTCGACTCGCTGACCGAGCGGATCGAGTCGTCAAAGGACACCGACCTGCTGCTCGACCCGCAGACCGCTGGCGGCCTGCTCGCCGCGGTGCCCGCGGAGCAGGCCGAACGCTGCGTGGCGGCGCTGCAGGGGGCTGGCTATCCGGATGCGGCAATCATCGCGGCCTGCGATCCGCAGATCAGCGCGGGGCGTGTCGCGCTGTGTTGAGACACCACTCGCGCACCGCGTCATATTCGCCCCGACACACCACCCGCGCACTCGATTTCTGCAGCTGGTACTCGTACATCGGATCGTAATATTCGCGCAGCAGCAATTCGATCCAGGCACGGTGCGCGGCGTCATCGCCACCGCATGATTGCTGGTCGAGCGCCTCCTGCATGAGCTGCCGCGCCACGCGAAAACGCTCGTCACCGAGACGGCGCGCGATACGTCCCAGGCTCGCCAGCAACTGCTCGCCGAAGCGCGCGAAGCCGCCCTGCGGATCGCGCTGCCGGTAAACTGCCATGTCCGCACCGATGTAATCGCGCAGGATCTGCCCGATACGAAAATCCAACGGCATTTCCACGATCACCAATGGCGCTGTCCGCATCGCCTGGTACAGATCGAGGGGAATCGACATCGCCCCGATCTGGCGGCTTTCGTCCTCGAGAAACAATGGCGCGCCGGGCCGCGCATGACGCTGGCGCAGCAGCGCCAGCGCCAGCGCGTTCTCGAAATCGATCTGAGCCGGAGGTGCGTCGGCGCGGCGCCCGAAGCTGGAGCCCCGGTGGCGCGCAAAACCCTCGAGATCCACTCCGCCCGGCAGCGAATTCACCAGATCGGTCTTGGCCGAGCCGGTGCGCCCGCCAATCACGTAGAGGGGCTCCCGGGGCGAAGGTGCAGCAAGTTCGGCAAGCAATCGCCGGCGCAAGGCCTTGAATCCCCCCTCGACCAGGGGAACCGGGTGCCCGGCCGCGGCCATCCATTGGGTCGCCAGCCGCGAGCGCAAGCCACCGCGCCAGCAGTAGAGGATGGCATCGGGATAGGTGCGGGCAAATGCGCACCAGCGCTCGATGCGCTGCACCTTCAACGCCCCGCTGACCAACTCGTGTCCAAGCTCGATCGCCGCCTGCTGCCCGCGCGTCTTGTAGCAGAGTCCGATCTGTTCGCGTTCGCGGGTATCGAGGATCGGCAGATTCACGGCACCGGGTATCGAGCCGTGCGCAAACTCGATTTCGGAACGCACATCGATGAACGGAGTACTCGCCAGCAACAGGGCGTCGAATTCCTCGGCGGCAATATTCAATGGCTCCATCCAGGTCACTGCTCCGCCAGTTGGCGGGTAGTCCAACCGGCGCCGGCGATGCTACGCTGCACTCTTGGCATTGACAATGTGCGTGGTGCGCAGCTTGGGGTTGATTCGACCCCGCAACACGGTACTGCGGAGAGGTAGCACGGCGCTCCATTGAGCTTGTTGCAAACAATTCTCATTTACGATTAAACTCAATCCATGAAACAACCAGAAACCAGCTTCGCGACGTTGGAACGCGGTGACCGGGCCGCGGTGCTTGGCTTTGGTGCAATGCCCGAATACTACCGCAACCGGTTGCTCAGCATGGGTCTCACCCCCGGTACCGAGTTCCTGGTCGAGCGCCGTGCACCGCTCGGTGATCCGGTCGAAATCAGCCTGCGCGGCTTCCGGCTCAGCCTGCGCCGCGCGGAAGCAGCCCAACTGAGGGTCTTGAGGCTGTGAACCGCCCGTACACGATCGCCCTGGTAGGCAACCCCAACTGCGGCAAGACCACGCTGTTCAATCGCCTGACCGGCACCCACCAGGCGGTCGGCAACTGGCCCGGCGTCACGGTCGAGCGCAAGACCGGACGATTCGTGCATGCCGGCGCGCACTATGACGTGGTCGACCTGCCCGGCACCTTTTCGCTGCACGTCTCGCCCGGCGAGGACTCACTGGACCAGCAGATCGCCCAGGGCTATGTGCTGTCTCGGGAAGCGGATCTGATCATCAACATCATTGATGCCTCGAGCGTGGAGCGCGGCCTCTACCTCAGTTCGCAGATTTTCGATGCCAGCATCCCGGTGGTGGTTGCACTGAACATGATGGATGTGGCTCACGGTCAGGGCATCCACGTCGATCCCTACCGGCTCGCCGAGGGTCTGGGCTGCCCGGTGGTGCCGCTGGTCGCGAGCCGTGGTGACGGCATCGGCGCGCTGATGGACGTGGTCGGCAGCCAGCTGCTGGGCCGCCAGCCGGCGCCGGCGCGACAGCCTCTCGACGCCCCGATCGAAAGCGCGCTGCTGCGCGTTCAGGCCGCGCTCGACACGAGCAATGCCGGGCCAAATGGCCGCCTGCTGGCCGCCGCATTGCTCGAGCGCGATGCCGCGGTGCTGGCGCGACTCGGCGAATCCGAGCGTGCCGCGGCGCTGACGATCGTGGGCGAACTCGAAACCCAGCTTGGAGCGAGCGCCGGCGATGCCCTGATCGCGGCACGCTACCGTGCGATCGGTGACCTCACCGCACAGGCAGTGCACCGCGATCCGGGCCACCGCTTCAACCTCACCGACTGGCTCGACCGCGTGCTGCTCGACCGCTGGCTGGCGTTTCCGCTGTTTCTCGGTGTCATGTACCTGATGTTCATGCTCACGATCAACGTGGGCGGTGCGTTCACCGATTTTTTCAATATCACGGCCGGCGCGCTGTTCGTCGAAGTGCCGCGTCGCCTGCTCGAGGCGGTCGGACTGCCCGCCTGGCTGGTCACGGCAATTGCCGACGGCGTGGGCGGTGGCGTACAGCTGGTGTGCAGCTTCATACCGGTGATCGCCACGCTGTTCCTGTTCCAGAGTTTTCTGGAAGACTCGGGCTACATGGCGCGCGCTGCGTTCATCCTCGACCGCCTGATGCGCGCCGTCGGACTGCCGGGAAAGTCCTTCGTGCCACTGATCGTGGGTTTCGGCTGCAACGTGCCGGCGGTGATGGCAACGCGCAGCCTCGACACCCACCAGGACCGCCTGCTGACCTCGATGATGGCGCCGTTCATGTCCTGCGGTGCACGGCTGACGGTCTATGCCCTCTTCGCTGCAGCGATATTTCCCCGCAACGGCCAGAATGTGGTGTTCGCTCTGTACCTGATCGGCATCGCTCTCGCCATAATCACCGGCTTGCTGATCCGTCGCGGCTTGCTCAACCGCGACCTGTCACCGTTTCTGCTCGAACTGCCGGCGTATCACGTCCCCACACTGCGCAGCCTGATGCTCCATACCTGGCACCGGCTGAAGGGCTTCGTGATGCGCGCCGGCAAGGCCATCGTGCTGGTGGTGCTGGTGCTCAATTTCGTGAACTCGATCGGCACCGACGGGAGCTACGGCAACCAGAATACCGAGCGCTCGATGCTCTCGGCCGTGGGCAAGGCGATCACGCCGCTGTTCGCACCGATCGGCATCACCGAGGAAAACTGGCCAGCCACGGTCGGCATCTTCAGCGGCGTCTTTGCCAAGGAAGTGGTGGTCGGCACTCTCGACGCACTGTACACCAACATGGCGCGCGAACCGGGCTCGAGCACCGGAGCGGCGAATATCGGGGCAATGTTGAGTGAAGCCATCGATTCAGTCGGAACAAACCTGGGAGAGCTCGGCGAGCGCCTCGCTGATCCGCTCGGCCTGTCGCTCGGCAATCTCGATGACCGCGACATCGCGGCGGCAGACCAGCAGGTGCACGTGGGCACGCTCGGCCTGATGGCACAATTGTTCGACGGACCGCTCGGCGCGTTCAGCTACATCCTGTTCGTGCTGCTGTACATGCCCTGTGTCGCGACACTCGGTGCCATCTACAAGGAACTCGGCGGCTTCTGGGCGTTTTTCTCCGCGACCTGGAATACCGTGATTGCCTATACGCTGGCGGTGGCCTGCTATCAGGGTGGACGCATTGCGAGCGATCCGCTTGCAGCGGGCCTGTGGCTCGTTTTCTGCGCGCTGCTGCTGAGCGGTTGCTATCTGTGGCTGATGCACCTCGGACGCCGGCGCGCCGCGAGCGGAACACTGATCCCGGTCGTCAACCTCTGATTTTCAGCCGCGTCGCCAGACCGATCCCTCGCGGGTGTCCTCGATCACGATGCCACGCTCACCGAGCTGCGCGCGAATCGCGTCGGCGCGGGCGAAATCTCCGGCTTTCTTGGCCGTGTTGCGTTGCTGCACCAGTTCATCGATCGCGTCATCCTCCGTATCGGCCCCGCCACCGCGGCGAAACAGCCGCGGATCTTCCGCCAGTATCCCGAACACCGCGCCAAACCCCTTGAGATCGGCGGCAAGGCTGCGCGCCCGCGCAAGGCCGTCGCGCGCCGCGCTGTTCAGTTCACGAACCAGCTCGTACATCACCGCCAGCGCCTCGGGGGTATTGAAATCCTCGTCCATTGCCGCGCAAAAGCGCGCGGCGTAATCGCTCGATTCAAGGGTGCTCCGGTCGGAGGGCTCGACATCGCCGAAATCACGCAATGCCGCGTAGAAGCGCTCCAGCGCCGCCTGCGCACCCTGCAGGCTCTGCTGCGAATAATTGATCGGACTGCGGTAATGGCTCGCGATCAGCAGGTAGCGCACCACCTCCGGACGGAAGCGTGCGAGTACCTCGCGGATCGTGAAAAAATTGCCGAGCGATTTCGACATCTTCTCGTTGTCGATACGCAACGCCCCGACATGCATCCAGTAATTGGCAAAGCACTTTCCTGTCGCCGCCTCGGACTGCGCAATCTCGTTCTCGTGGTGCGGGAATACCAGATCGGGTCCGCCACCGTGGATATCCAGGGTTTCGCCGAGACAATTCATCGCCATCGCCGAACACTCGATATGCCAGCCCGGGCGCCCCGCGCCCCAGGGCGACGGCCAGCTCGCCTCGCCCGCGCGCGCCGCCTTCCACAACACGAAATCGCGCGGGTCCTCCTTGTCCTCGCCGATCTCGACCCGCGCACCGGCAATCAGCTCGTCCGGCACCTTGCCCGACAGTTTTCCGTAGCCGGGAAAGCGCATCACCCGGTAGTACACATCGCCATTGGCGGCGCGATAGGCAAAGCCGCGCTCGACCAGGCGTGCGGTGATCGCGATGATTTCCCCGATATGCGCGGTCGCACGCGGTTCGCGATCGGGCGGGATGTTGCCGAGGGCACGCTCGTCCTCGTGCATCGCCTCGATGAAGCGCGCGCTCAGCACATCGAAGGCCTCGCCGTTCTCGCTCGCGCGGCGCAGTATCTTGTCATCGATATCGGTGATGTTGCGCACGTAGTCGAGCTGCCAGCCGCGAAAGCGCAGATAACGCGCGATCACGTCGAATCCGACCAGCAGGCGTGCGTGCCCGAGGTGACAGTAGTCGTAGACCGTGATGCCACACACGTACATGCCGATGCGTCCCGGTACCAGCGGGCGGAAGTCCTCGATGCGGCGGCTCAGGGTATTGTAGATGCGCAATCCCATCTCACTTGCTCCTGTCGGCCCATGAATCGCGCAGGCTGATGGTGCGGTTGAACACCATCGCGGCTTTGGTTCCCGCACGCGGATCCCGGCAGAAATAGCCTTCACGCTCGAACTGGAAATGATCCTCCGTCGTCGCCGCCGCGAGGCCCGGCTCGGCCTTGCAGCCGGTGAGGATCTCGAGACTGTGCTGATTCAGATTGTCGAGGAAACCGCTCGCGCCGGCATCCGGCGCGGCATCGCGGAACAGTCGATCGTAGAGACGCACTTCGCAATCGAGCGCATCGCGCGCCGACACCCAGTGGATCACACCCTTGACCTTGCGCCCGTCCGCCGGGTTGTTGCCGAGGGTTTGCGGATCGTAGGTGCAAAGCAGCTCGCTGATGTTGCCATCGGCATCGCGCAGCACCTCGTCGGCGCGGATCACGTAGGCGTTGCGCAAACGCACCTCGGCACCCAGCACCAGGCGCTTGAAATCCTTTTCCGCCGCGACCCGGAAATCCTCGCGGTCGATGTACAGCTCGCGGCAGAAAGGCAACACCCGCTGCCCGAGTTCGTTGCGCGAGGGGTGCGCGGGCACCCGCAGCGCTTCGCTGTCCTGCCCGGGATAGTTGCTCAGGGTGATCTTCAACGGCCGCAGCACGCACATCGCCCGCGGCGCATTCTTGTCGAGATCGTCGCGAATGCAGAATTCCAGAGTCGCCAGGTCCACGATGCCGTCGGAACGGCTGACCCCGGTACGCTCGACAAAGTCGCGTATCGCCTGCGGGCGTACCCCGCGTCGGCGCAAGCCGGAAATCGTCGGCATGCGCGGATCGTCCCAGCCCTCGACATGCTTTTCCTCGACCAGCTGGCGCAACTTGCGCTTGCTGGTGACCGTGTAGCTGAGATTCAGGCGCCCGAATTCATATTGACGCGGACGACTCGGCACCGGCAGATGCTCGATGAACCAGTCATAGAGCGGACGATGATCCTCGAATTCCAGGGTGCAGATCGAATGCGAGATATGTTCTATCGCATCTTCCTGGCCATGCGCGAAGTCATAGGACGGAAAGATGTGCCAGTCACCGCCGGTGCGGTGATGCCACGCATGCTTTACCCGGTAGAGCACCGGATCACGCATGTTCAGGTTCGGCGAGCTCATGTCGATGCGCGCACGCAAGGTCATCCGCCCTTCCCCGATCTCGCCGCTCCGCATCCGTTCGAGCAACGCCAGGCTTTCGTCACTGCCCCGGTCGCGGAACGGGCTGTTGCGGCCGGGCTCGGTCAGGGTGCCGCGATAACTGCGCATTTCCTCGGGTCCAAGTTCGCATACATAGGCCAGGCCCGCGCGCACCAGGTGCTGCGCCCAGGCATACAGCATCGGAAAATAATCGCTGGCAAAACGCACTGCGCCGTTCCATTCGAAGCCGAGCCAGCGTACATCCTCGGTGATCGAATCGACGTACTCGAGTTCCTCGGTGGACGGATTGGTGTCATCGAAGCGCAGGTTGCAGGTGCCACCGAACTCGGCGGCGAGACCGAAGTTCACACAGATCGACTTTGCATGACCGATGTGAAGATAACCGTTGGGCTCGGGTGGAAAGCGGGTTGCGACCGCCGCGACACGCTTGCTTGCAATGTCCTCGCGAATGATGGTGCGCAGAAAGTGGGATGGTTTTGCGGAATCGGTCATCGCGGGGGCCGGTGTCTGGATCGAGCCGGCGATTATAGCGATGCGCCACTGCACGATAAACCGAGCGCGCCGGGGCGGCAGGCGCAATTTTCACGCGTATCGGGCCTGAACCGGAGCCGCTGTCCGCGCATCCCGAGGTGCCTGCGGCGGATCGGTCACGGCCCGGCACGCCTGTTCCGGGGTAGGTGCGCAGCGCAAAACCCGATATGATTGCGCCCTCTTTTTTCCCCACCTATGGTGCAAACGATGGTTACTCTCCACACGAACATGGGCGATATCACCCTGGAACTCGACGCCGCGAAGGCGCCCAAGACGGTCGAGAATTTTCTCGCCTATGCGCGCGATGGCTTCTTCGACGGCACCATTTTCCACCGCGTGATCGGCAATTTCATGATCCAGGGCGGCGGCATGACTGCGGACATGAAGCAGAAGCCTACCCGCGCGCCGGTCGACAACGAGGCCAACAACGGCCTGAAGAACAGCATCGGCACCGTGGCGATGGCGCGCACCAACGATCCGCACTCCGCCACCGCGCAATTCTTCATCAACGTCGCGGACAACGAATTCCTGAACCACAAGGCACCAACCGGCCAGGGCTGGGGCTATGCGGTGTTCGGCAAGGTCAGCAGCGGCATGGACGTGGTCGAGCGGATAAAGGGCGTGCCGACCGGAACCAGTGGCCATCACCAGGACGTGCCGCAGGATCCGGTAGTCATCGAGCGCGTCAGCGTCGATTGAGCCGCGCGCGATCCGCATGGGCAGCCTGTTCATCGCGGATCTTCATCTGTGCGAGACGCACCCACGGGTCACGCGGGCGTTTCCGGATTTCCTGGGCAACGCGGCACCCGGATTCGACTCGCTCTACATACTCGGCGACCTGTTCGGATACACGGCCACACACACCGGCCCGGTTGCCATGAATGCGAGGCCGGGACCCGTAACGTTACCGGGGACTGGGACCTGCAGGGCAGGTATATCGAGTGGCCGAACGGCGGCGCGCCGCAACTCCGGAGTTTCGCGCTGCCCGCTGCCGCTTGGCCCTTGCGCGCCATGGTCGAATTAACACCGGCGCGGGGGCTGCATTATACTGCCGCTGCTACCCTGAACGCGGCACGCAAGGTGCTGATATCCCGCCGCTACCAACGAGGAGTGAATCCGTGCTCGAAGCTTATCGTGAACATGTACAGGAACGTGCAACCCAGGGCATCGTACCCAAGCCCCTCGGTCCCGAGTGGACTGCGCAGCTGGTCGAACTGCTGAAGAACCCGCCGGCCGGCGAGGAAGCCTTCCTGCTCGACCTGATCAGCAACCGGGTGCCGCCGGGCGTGGACGAAGCCGCGTATGTGAAGGCAGCATTTCTCAGCGCCATCGTGAACCGCGAGATCAGCTGCCCGTTGATCGATCGCGCCCGGGCCATCGAGTTGCTCGGCAACATGCTCGGTGGCTACAACATCGCAACCCTGGTCGCCGCGCTCGACGATACCGAGCTCAGCACGCTCGCGGCAACACAGCTGAAGGGCACCCTGCTGATGTTCGATGCTTTCCACGATGTAGTCGAAAAACACAAGGCCGGCAATGTGCATGCCAGTGAGGTGCTGAAATCCTGGGCAGAAGGCGAATGGTTCACCAGCCGCCCCGCCGTGCCCGAGTCGATCCGCAGCACCGTGTTCAAGGTGAGCGGCGAAACCAATACCGACGATCTCTCGCCGGCACCCGATGCCTGGAGCAGGCCCGATATTCCGCTGCACGCGCTGGCGATGTTCAAGATGCGCCGCGACGGCATCGAACCCGATGAGCACGGCAGCATCGGCCCGATCAGATTGATCGGGCAATTGCAGAAGAAGGGCTATCCCATCGCCTTTGTGGGCGATGTGGTCGGCACCGGCTCGAGCCGCAAATCCGCCACCAACTCGGTGCTGTGGTATTTCGGCGACGATATGCCGGGCGTGCCGAACAAGCGCTCGGGCGGGTTGTGCATCGGCGGCAAGGTTGCGCCGATTTTTTTCAACACGATGGAAGATGCCGGAGCACTGGTGTTCGAGGCGCCGGTCGACAAGCTGGGCATGGGTGATGTGATCGAGGTGCGTCCCTACGAGGGACGCATCCTGAACGCCGAAAGCGGCGAACTGCTGTCCGAGTTCGAATTGAAATCCGATGTATTGCTCGACGAGGTGCGTGCCGGCGGTCGTATCAACCTGATCGTCGGGCGGGGCCTCACCAAGCGCGCCCGCCAGGCCCTCGGACTCGGCGCATCGACGCTGTTCCGCAGCCCGACCGAGCCTCTCGACACCGGCAAGGGTTACACGCTCGCGCAAAAAATGGTCGGTCGCGCCTGCGGCGTTGCCGGCATTCGTCCGGGCACCTACTGCGAACCGCATATGACCACGGTGGGCTCCCAGGACACCACCGGCCCGATGACCCGTGACGAACTGAAGGACCTTGCCTGCCTGGGTTTCTCCGCCGACCTGGTCATGCAGAGCTTCTGTCATACCGCGGCCTACCCGAAACCGGTCGATATCGATACCCAGCACACGCTGCCCGATTTCATCATGACCCGCGGTGGCGTGTCGTTGCGCCCCGGTGACGGCATCATCCACAGCTGGCTGAACCGCATGCTGCTGCCCGATACCGTCGGCACCGGAGGCGATTCGCATACGCGTTTTCCGATCGGCATTTCCTTCCCCGCCGGATCGGGCCTCGTGGCATTCGCGGCCGCCACCGGCGTCATGCCGCTCGACATGCCGGAATCGGTGCTGGTGCGTTTCAAGGGCACCATGCAGCCGGGCATCACCTTGCGCGACCTGGTACACGCGATCCCCTACTACGCCATCCAGCAGGGCTTGCTGACGGTCGCCAAGAAGGGCAAGAAAAATATCTTCTCGGGTCGTATCCTCGAGATCGAAGGTCTGGAGAACCTCACCGTCGAGCAAGCCTTCGAACTCTCCGACGCCTCTGCCGAGCGCTCGGCCGCGGGTTGCACCATCAAGCTGTCGCAGGACACCATCGCGGAATATCTGAAATCCAACATCACGCTGCTGCGCTGGATGATCAGCGAGGGCTACGGCGACAGGCGCACCCTGGAGCGACGCGCCAGCGGCATGGAGCAATGGCTGGCCAGCCCGGAGTTGCTGGCGGCGGATGCCGACGCCGAATACACCGCGGTGATCGAGGTCGATCTCGATCAGCTCGGCGAGCCCGTGGTCTGCGCACCGAACGATCCCGATGACGCAAGGCTGTTGTCACAGGTCGCCGGCGACAAGGTCGACGAGGTGTTCATCGGTTCCTGCATGACCAATATCGGCCACTATCGCGCGGCCGGCAAACTGCTGGAAAAGTTCAAGGGCTCGATTCCGACCCGCATGTGGATCGCGCCGCCGACCCGCATGGATGCACACGTGCTGATGGAGGAAGGCTATTACGCGATCTACGGCCGCGTGGGTGCGCGCACCGAAATGCCGGGCTGCTCTCTGTGCATGGGCAACCAGGCGCGGGTGGCACCGAATTCCACCGTGCTGTCGACCTCCACGCGCAATTTCCCCAACCGCCTCGGCGAGGGCGCCAATGTATACCTGACCTCGGCGGAACTCGCCGCGGTAGGTGCCATCCTCGGCCGTCTGCCGAGCGTCGAGGAGTATCTCGAATACGCCAAACGCATCGATGCGATGGCCGGGGAAATCTACCGCTACCTGAATTTCGACCAGATCGCGGAATTCCAGAAGGGTGCGCAGGACGGCAAACGCATCGCGGCACTCGAGATCAGCGAAGTCAGCATGAACTGAGCGTGCCGGCATGAAGCCCCGCCACGGCGGGGCTTTTCGATTCCACAGATGGAGTCTCAGGATGTTCGATCCCGCCTGGTGGCAGCGCGATGATCTGCGCTATATCGAAGGCCGCCTGCATATGGCGCGGCAGGACCTGTTGCAGCTGGCGCAACGCTGCGCGACGCCGCTGTTCGTCTACAACTCGGCGCGGGTGCGCGACAACCTGCAGCGCCTGCGCTCCGCACTCGAGCTGCACCAGCTCGATTACCGGATTTTCTACGCCCTGAAAGCCAACCGTTTCGCGCCGCTGATCGGCGCCATGAGCCATTGGGGGCTGTGCGGCATCGATGCCTGTTCGCCGGGCGAATTGTTGCTGGCGCGCCAGCACGGATTTGCCGAAAACGAGATTTCCTATACTGGCACTTCGGTCGCCAACAGCGATCTCGACTTGCTCGCGCGTCATCCCGGGGTGCATGTCAACTGCGATTCGCTGAGCACCATCCGCCGCCTCGGCGAACGTGATCCGGGGCGCAGCATCGGCATCCGCATCAACCCGCGGGTCGGCGCCGGCTATCACGCGGGCCTGCATTACTCGGGCAAGAAGGCCAGCAAATTCGGCATCTACCGCGACCGCTTCCGCGAGGCGCTCGATCTCGCGGGGAGTTTCGGAATGAAGGTCACGCAGCTGCATTTTCATTTCGGCTCCGGCTACCTGACGCCGCAGTTGCCGCAACTCGAGGAGGCACTGGAGCACGCCGGCTGGTTTCTCGACCAATGCCCCGACATCGACACGCTCGATATCGGCGGCGGCATGGGGGTGCCGGTAACCGCGGATCGCGCACCGCTCGATCTCGTTGCCTGGGCGGCGCTGATCGCGCGCTTTGCCACGGCGCGCGGCGTCGCCATTCACCTCGAGCCCGGCGACTACCTGGTAAAGGACGCCGGAGCACTGGTCGCGCAGGTGAATAGCGTCGAGGAAAAAGGTGGTACGACCTTTGTGGGCGTCAATGCGGGTTTCAGCCTGCAGAATCTTGCCGCTTACTACCAGACACCATTCGTGGTGGCGCCGCTAGGCCTCACCGGCACGAACGCCGTCGAGACCGTCACGGTCGCCGGTCATATCAACGAGGCGATCGACCTGCTGGCCGAGGATGTGAGCTTGCCGCCGCTCCGGGAAGGCGATTACCTCGCCTTTCTCAATGCCGGCGGCTATGGCGCCTCGAGCAGTTCAAATCATTGCATGCGCGGTGCGCACAGCGAGTACCTTGTTGGCTGAATCCCGCTCGCGGATCAACCGTCGGCGCAGCTGACTTTACGTCGCTCCAGTTCGGCCGCAATCACGCCAAGCCGCAACTTGACCTGCTCGAGGTTGGTGTAGCCACCGTTGCGACTGATATCGGTATAGGACTCGGTCAGCGAGCGCATATCGCTGCACAGGCTGCGATCCGACTGCCTGGCCGCCTGCTCCGGCGTCAACGGGCTGACCGTGGCGCAGGCGCCCAGCAGCAACGCCAAGGACAAGCCCGGCAGCAGCGCGATTGCGCAACCACTTCTCGCTGTCGGCGCAGACGGATTCGCGACACGCATTGTTACCTGAGCCTCGATTTTCCGGGATAATGGCCCGAACATCAGACCAACGGGGGTGCAGAATACTCCCATCGGGAAGACTTGGGGTCGACCAATGCTGCGTTTTTTGCCCGCTCCGCTGCGCGGAACGATCGCCACGGCGCTGCTGGTGTGCAATACCCTTGTGCTGTGCTGGCCGTTGTTCATCGGCGCGTTGTTCAAGTTCGCACTGCCGTTTGCCGCCGCCAGGCGCCGGATCAACCGCCTGATGCACTGGAGCGCCGAGGCGTGGATCGCGCTCAACAAGTGGTGGATGGACGCCGTCGGGCGGACCCGCTGGGACGTGCAGGGACTGCAGTCGATCCACCTCGATCATTCCTATCTGGTCACCAGCAATCACCAGAGCTGGGTCGATATACTGGTGCTGCAGTACCAGCTCAATCGCCGGGCACCGTTCCTGAAATTCTTTCTCAAGCACCAGTTGATCTGGGTCCCGGTGATCGGGCTGTGCTGGTGGGCGCTGGAATTCCCGTTCATGAAGCGCTTCAGCAGCGAGTACCTGCAACGTCACCCCGAGAAACGCGGCCAGGACATGCTGACCACCCGCAAGGCCTGCGAGCGCTACCGGAACCACGCGGTTTCGGTATTCAACTTTCTCGAGGGTACGCGCAACACCGCCTCCAAGCATGCCGCACAGAACTCGCCGTTTCGCTATCTGCTGCGCCCGAGGGCCGGAGGTATCGCTTTCGTTCTCGACGCCATGGGCGAGCAGATGGCCTCCATGCTGAACGTCACGATTCACTATCCTGACGGCATCCCGACTTTCTGGGAGCTGTTGTGCGGCAGGATCCCGCGCATCGTGGTGCGCTTCGAGCAGATCGCGATCCCCGCGCAATTCATCGGCCGCAGCTACGACCAGGACGAGGACTACCGCCTCGGCTTCCAGCAATGGGTCAACAGGCTATGGCAGGACAAGGATTCACTGCTCCGCGAGCTGCACACGGCGTATCCTCCCGCCCGCTGAAACGAACCCCCGCGACACAGATTCCCGCGGTATTCCCCAACGGCGTGCCCGCCCGGCGCTCAATTGCGGTTGCGCCGGTTTCTGCGCGGCGCCGCGCCCGAGGCACTGCCGCCACCGAGACTGAGATCGCCCCCATACTGCGCGCGCGCGCCGCTCGAAATCGCGCCGAGTTCGGCAACGATCTCCTCGAGTGACGCAGCGCAGGAATCGGGATGTTCGTCCAGCGCGACTTTCATCGCGCGCAGATGCAATGGCGTGGTGCCACAGCAGCCGCCAATGATCCGCGCACCTGCCGCATAGGCGTGTCGCGCATAGGCCGCCATCAACTGCGGAGTACCGTCATAGGCGATCGCGCCGCCACTCCAGTACGGAATGCCGCAATTACCCTTGGCCACCAGCAGCGGCGGAGCGCAATCGGCACGTGCCATGTTGATGACGCTGAGCACCGTTTCCGCCGGGCCGACCCCGCAGTTCGAGCCGCAAGCAAGCGGCGGGGACGCCAGGGATGCCGCAAACCGCGCGACATCGGCCGGGCACAAACCCATCATCGTGCGCCCGTTGCTGTCGAAGCTCAGGGTGCATACGACCGGTTTTCCGGTTGCGCCGGCACCCTCGACCGCGGCCTGCATTTCCTCGCGCGAGGATATCGTCTCGACCCAGAGAATGTCCGCCCCGCCACGCACCAGGGCTTCGGCCTGTTCACGAAAGGCGTCGTGCGCCTCCTCGATCGACAGCGCCCCCAGCGGCCGGTAGATCTCGCCGCTCGGCCCCATCGAACCGGCGACGATGACCGCGGGGTCGACGCGATCGGCCTCGGCACGCGCGATGCGGGTCGCGGCCTCGTTGAGTTCCGCCACCCGGTGCGCATTGCGGTGCAGCGCGAGGCGAAAGCGATTGGCGCCAAAACTGTTGCTGAGAATGATGTCGGCACCGGCCTCGATGAAACTGCGGTGATTGGCCGCCACACGCTCCGGGTGCTCGACGTTCCACAGCTCCGGCGGCTCGCCGGTCTGCAGACCCATCGCAAAGAAATTGGTGCCGGTCGCGCCATCGGCCAGCAGGTAGGGCCGTTTGCCAAGGCGTTGCCGCAGGATATCGCTCATCGGGATTCGCTCCTCTCGTCAAATAACCAATGTACCACCCGCTTGCCACGCCACGGCGGCCAGCGGCTGCGCTCAGGACCCGTCGCGCATACCGGCCGCAACCCGAGCCCGCAACCCGCGCACCCGCCCCTGCAAGCGGCGCAGGATAGCGGCGCGTCGCGCGCCCGGGCATGGGGCGTAACCGAGCGCGACGAAATCCGCGGTGATGGCCTGAAATCGCGGCCCGATCTCCGGGCGCAAGCCTGCCACACGCTGTCCGTAATCGCACGGCCCCTCGCCTCGATTGCGCGCGATTCCCAGCGCCGCGAGCGTGGCACACGCCAGCAGGTACGCACGCGCGGCCGGATCGTGATGGGGTGCTTTACGCCAACCGAGCAGACTCAGCGTCACCAGCAGCAGCACGCTGCCACCGGCAGCAAGCAAGGCGCTCGCCAACCGTACCGGGCTGATTTCACCGAGCAAACGCTCGAGCAGCGCCATCTGCCGCTCGGTATCGTACTGCAACACCAGCCGCGCCCAGTGGTAGGTCACCAGATCCCAACGCATGCGGATCCAGCCAAGCAGCGGGATGCTGCGGTAACGCTGCATGGCGAGCGGAGAATCGGCGAGAAATTCCGCACCCAGTACTTCGCCGAGACTCGACTCGATCCGCTCGGGTGCAACCGCCGCGGTCGGATCGAACCGTACCCAGCCGCGTTCCGCGATCCACGCCTCGGCCCAGGCATGGGCATCGAACTGGTGCACCAGCAGGTAATCCTCGAAGGGATTGCGCTCTCCGCCCTGGTAACCGGTCACCACGCGCGCGGGGATTCCGGCGGCGCGCAGCAACACCACGAACGCGCTGGCAAAATGCTCGCAGAAGCCCCGCCGCTCGCCAAACAGGAACTCATCGACCGTATCGCGCCCGAGCAGGGGCGGATTCAACGTGTAGATGAATGCCTCTGCGTTGAACCACTCGAGCAAGCGCTCGATGTAGGCGCTGTCGGAGGGTTCTTCCGCGCGCCAGGCGCGCGCCATCGCCAGCGCGCGCGGGTTGAAACCCTGGGGCAACTGCAATTCCGTCTGCCGCCGCAAAACGCCGAGCTCCGGCTCGAGCCTTGCCCCGAGATCGGCGTGTACCCGGTAACCCAGACGCTGGCTGACCGGCGTCCTGGTCATCAGCCGATAATCGCTGCCCATGCGCAGCGATTCGCCGAAACTCAGGGGATAACCGACCGCGTAGGCCCACTGCCGGTTGCTGGGTTCGAGAATCACTGCGTAGCCGGTTTCGATTCCGCTCGGCACGAACCCGGCGCTGCTCAGCGCCACGTTGCGCGCACCCAGCGCGGCCAGTTCCAGTTCGTAGCGTGCCCGCGCACCGAGACGCCACTCCCGCCCATCGAATTCCGAAAACACCAGCCCGCGCCAGTACAGTTCCCGCTGTGCCGGAACCGGGCCACTGAAAGTGACGCGAAACGCCAGTTCGCTGGATGCGCTGAGGCGGGCCACATCGCCCGGCGACATGGTATCGCCCGGGCCGGTTTTTGCGGCCGCGGCATTCTGCGGGAGTGACCACAGCGGCGCCAGGCGCGGGAAGACCACGAACAGGATCAGCATCAGCGGCAGTGCCTGCGCGAGCATCGTCGCGGCCAGCGCCAGCGGCGACGGAAATCCCGGCTGCGGTTCGGCCTGGTGCCGCGCCACCAGCGCGGCCGTCGTGATCACGATCGCCACCAGCGCGTACAGCGCATGCTGGATTTCCTGTTCGAACAACAGCTGGCTCGCGGCAAGGAAGTAAGCCACGAAGCACACCACCATCACATCGCGCGTGGAGCGCAGCTCCATGCTCTTCAGGCCGCCGGCGATGATCAGCAGCGCGACCGCCGGCTCGAGTCCGTTCAGCGTGCGCCAATGCAGCCCCACCGCGGTGAATGCCATCAGCACCAGCAGGAATCTCACCAGTCGCGATGGAAACGACCAACGCCCCTGGTAGACGCGATAACGCCAGCCGAGCGCGATCCCCACCGCCAGCAATATCCACACCGGCAGTCGCGGGGCATGCGGCATGATCGCCACCACGAGCGCCCCCAGCACCCACAGCAGGGCGCGGCGCGGCAGCTGCACACTCATGCCGGAGCGATGCCGTGGAGTGCGAGCGCCGCGAGGGCGCGATCGCGATGCGCCTCGCCGCTGGCGGGTTCCAGTCGCAGCCCCGGCAGCAGCAGGCCGAATTCGGCTTTCAGCCGATGCAACTCCAGCACCCAGCGGCACAGGAGCGACAATCGCTCCTCGACACCAGCGCAGCCTTCGGTCTGTTCCCAGGTGAGCCAGCGGCGGCGATCCGCGAATGCCAGGTACTCCCGGGTCTGCAGGCGCTGCCCCTTGGCCAGCGTTTTCCACGCCACCCGACGCAGCGGATCGCCGGGGCGATAGTCACGGAAGCCGCTGAAATCCTCGGCGCCGGGATCGGGCGTCGCGTAACCGTCGTCGCCGTGACCGCTGTCGAGCGGCAACGGGCCCACGGCCGCCGGACGCGGATACACCAGGCACGCCACGTCCAGGTCCACCCAGGACCAGACCCGCACCAGTCCGAGTGGATAGTAGCTGCGCACCCGCATTCTCCCCGGCCGCAGCCAGCCACGGCGCCGCGCCTCGAGAAACACCGTCTGCAGATCCTCCGTCGCCGGCGCAATGCGTGCATGTACCGGCGCCGCTCCGGAGCACAGGATCTCGATCGCGTCATGGCAACGTCTGGTGCTGGCGCGCAGGGTCAATGCGAACGCCGCCCGCTCGCCGGCAAAAACCGCCGGCGCCGCGCCGGCGCCCAACTGCAGTCCGGCAAAATTCGCATAGCTGTGCAGGATCGTCACGATGAACATGCCACCGAGCAGAAAGCACAGCGCGAGCACCAGGTTGTTCTCGTAATTGATCCCCGCGATCAGCAGCGCAAGCAACAGCAACAGGAACGCAAACCCGCCACCCGAAGGCATGATGAACACGTTCTTCTGGCTCAGAGTGAGCTCGCGTGCCGGCGGAATACGCCGCATCACCCACGCAAACCAGCGCTCGCGCCAGGCCTCGCGCAAACGCTGCCCCTGGGCGCGCGCGCTCATCAGCCGAATATATCCACCTGGGTCAGGAGCCGCTCCGCGAGCGCGCGCCCGTCACCGGAGAACTCGCTGGCGCCGCGCAACCGGTGCGCGACCACCGCCGGCAATACGGCCTGAACGTCCTCCGGCACCACATGGCTGCGCCCCTCCATGTAAGCCCAGGTACGCGCACTGGCGAGCAGTGCCAGCGCCCCGCGCGGCGACAGGCCGTGGGCAAACTCCGGCGCGCTGCGCGTGTATCCGGTGAGTCGCTGCACATAATCGAGCAGCATGTCGGCGGTCGCGACGCTCTGCGCATCGCGCTGGATGCGCCGCAGGTCCTCGCGCCCGAGACTTGGCTCGAGCGCCTCCGCACCCGGCACCCGCCCCTGCCCGGTCAGCATCGCCCGCTCGGCGTTGCGGTCCGGGTAACCGATGTCGATACGCATCAGAAATCGGTCGAGTTGTGACTCCGGCAGGGCAAAGGTGCCCGCCTGGGTGACCGGGTTCTGGGTCGCGATCACGAAAAACTCCTCCGGCAACTCGCGGGTCTGCCCCTCCACCGTCACCTGGTGCTCGGCCATTGCCTCGAGCAATGCACTCTGGGTCTTGGGCGTGGTGCGGTTGATTTCGTCGGCCAGCAGCACCTCGGTGAATATCGGCCCCGGATGAAAGCTGAAGGCATTCGCGCGCTGATCGAATACCGAGACGCAGAGAATATCGCCGGGCAGCATGTCGCTGGTGAACTGCACCCGGGTGAATTCGAGCCCCAGCGCGCGCGCCAGCGCATGCGACAGCGTGGTCTTGCCCATGCCCGGAAGATCCTCGATCAGCAGGTGTCCGCGCGAGAACAGGGCACACAGCGCGAGGCGGATCTGGCGGTCCTTGCCGAGCAGCACCCTGCCGATATCACGAACCGTCTTCTCGATTATTTCCTGCACTGCGCTTCCCCGCGATTGGCCCGCGCCGCCGCGCGCTGTTCAACGCACCCTACGCGATTGCCGCCAGGCCGCGCGCAAGATCGTCCCTGAGATCATCGACGTCCTCGAGACCGACCGCCACCCGGATGAGATCCGCGCCGATACCCTGCGCCTGGCGTTCGGCCTCGCTGAGCCGCCCGTGCGTGGTGCTCGCCGGATGCACGATGGTGGTCTTGGCATCGCCGAGATTCGCGGTGATCGACATCAGGCGTGTGGCATCGATGAAGCGCCACGCCGCCGCCTGACCGCCGGCCACCGTAAACGACATCACCCCGCCGAAGCCGCGCTGCTGACGGCATGCCAGTGCGTGTTGCGGGTGACTCTCCAGGCCACAGTGGTTGACCTGACCCACACCCGGTTGCGCCTCGAGCCAGCGGGCGAGTGCGAGGGAACCGTGGCTGTGCGCTTCCATGCGGATGCGCAGCGTCTCGAGCCCCTTCAGGAACACCCAGGCATTGAACGGACTGAGACAGGGACCGCCCGAGCGCATGAAGGCGACCGCCTGTTCCATGAGTTCGCGCCGCCCGCACAACGCTCCGCCGAGACAGCGTCCCTGCCCGTCGATGTACTTGGTCGCCGAATGCACCACCACGTCGGCGCCAAGCGCCAGCGGTTGCTGCAGGGCCGGTGTCAGAAAACAATTGTCGACCACCAGCAGCGCATTCGCCGCGTGCGCGATCTCCGCGACACGGGCGATATCGACGATCTCGATCAGCGGGTTCGAGGGTGTTTCGAGAAACAGCAGGCGCGTGTCAGGACGGATCGCTGCGCGCCACTGCGCGTAGTCCGCCGGCGCGACATAGCTGATATCCACGCCGAAGCGCGCAATGAAGCGATTGAACAGCACCGTGGTGGACCCGAATACCCCGCGCGAGCACACGATATGATCGCCCGCCGCGAGCCAGCTCATGCAGGCAGCGAGTATGGCGGCCATGCCGGAGGCTGTTGCCACCGCCTGTTCCGCACCTTCCATCGCCGCGAGCCGCTCCTCGAAGGTGCGCACCGTCGGGTTGGTGTAACGCGAATAGACGTTGCCTGCCTCGCTGCCGGAAAAACGCGCCGCGGCCGCGGCCGCGGACTCGAACACGTAACTCGAGGTGAGGAACAGCGGCTCGGCGTGTTCGCCCTCCGCGGTGCGCACCTGTCCCGCGCGCACTGCCAGCGTATCGGGGCGCGCGCTCGCCAGCACCTCGCGTCGTTCGTTGTCGCTCATCGCGTCCGGTTCCTTGCGCGTCGCTCAGTTGAAATGATTGTGCAGACCCATCAAGGACGAATCGCCGCCGCCGGAACCCGCATCGCCGAGCGTCCTGCTGGCATCGTTGCGCACCGCGTGAAGATGCTGCAGATAGGCCTCGTTCACGTCACCGGTAACATATTGCCCGTCGAATACCGAGCAATCGAAGCCCTCGATCTGCGGGTTGCCCTCGCGCGAGCAGGACACCAGGTCCTCGAGGTCCTGGTATACCAGCCAGTCGGCACCGATCTGCTCGCAGATCTCGGCCTCGCTGCGCCCGTGCGCAATGAGCTCATCCGCCGACGGCATGTCGATGCCGTAGACATTCGGCCAGCGAACCGCGGGTGCAGCGGAGGCGAAATAGACCCGCCGCGCGCCGGCTTCGCGCGCCATCTGGATGATTTTCTGGCAGGTGGTGCCGCGCACTATCGAGTCATCCACCAGCAACACGTTCTTGTCACGGAATTCGAGTTCGATCGGGTTCAGCTTCTGGCGCACCGAATTCCTGCGCACCGCCTGGCCGGGCATGATGAAGGTACGTCCGATGTAGCGGTTCTTCATCAGGCCCTCGCGGAACTTCACATCCAGCTCGTAGGCGATGACCTGCGCCGCCACACGGCTGGTGTCCGGAATGGGAATCACCACCTCGATGTCGTGATCGGGCCGCAGGCGCTTGATCTTGTCCGCCAGGCGCTCGCCCTGACGCAGCCGCGCCTTGTACACCGAGACACCGTCCATGATCGAGTCCGGTCGCGCGAAATAGACATGCTCGAAAATGCACGGCGTCAGCCGGGTGTGTTCGGCGCAGATACGGGTGTGCAGGCGCCCTGCGATATCGACGAAAACCGCTTCGCCGGGCGCGACATCGCGGATCAGGCGGAATCCGAGCACATCGAGCGCAACACTCTCCGATGCCATCATGTATTCGTTGCCTGCGGGTGTCTGGCGCTCGCCGAAAACCAGCGGTCTGATCCCGTTAGGGTCGCGAAATGCGACGATCCCGTGGCCGGCAATCATCGCCACCGCGGCGTAACCGCCGCGCGCGCGCCGGTGAACACCGCGCACCGCCGTGAAGATATCGTCCGCGTCCGGAACCAGCTTGCCTAGGATCTGCAGTTCGTGCGCAAAGACGTTGAGCAGCACTTCGCTGTCGGAGTCGGTGTTGATGTGCCGCAGATCGGCCTGGAATACCTGTTCGCGAAGCTGGTCGGAATTGGTCAGGTTGCCATTGTGGGCAAGGCATATGCCATAGGGGCTGTTGACATAGAACGGCTGTGCCAGCGCGGAACTCGAACTCCCTGCCGTGGGATAGCGCACATGGCCGATGCCGAAATTCCCCCGCAGCCGCTCCATGTGCTCGGTGCGGAACACGTCGCGCACCAGGCCATTGCCCTTGCGCTGCTTGAATACGCCGCGATCGCAGGTAATGATTCCCGCGGCATCCTGCCCGCGGTGCTGCAGCACCGTCAGCGCATCGTATAGCTGCTGGTTGACGCTGCTCGCACCCACGATGCCTGCAATACCGCACATGCGCGCCGTCCTCCGCTCTCAGTTGCCCAGCCCGACGATCAGGTCGCGCAGTGTACCGGTGAATCCCCTGAACCAGCCTTCCATCAGCAGCAGGTGCGGCAACAGTACCGATTCCTGCCACCAGGCATAGCTGTCGAGCTGCAGCGTCGGGCCGAGCAGTGCGACCACCGCCAGCGAAACGAGCACCCCGCGCGCAAAGCCGAACGCCATTCCGAGCAGCCGGTCGAGCGCGCCCAGCCCGACGAAGTTCACCACGCTCTGCAGCAGCCGCGCCGCCAGCGCCACCGCGATCAGCGTCAGCACGAACAGCGCCGCGAACGCCACGATATAGCGGCCAGTGGGGTTGGCGATACTGGAAGCCAGCAGATAGGCAAAACGCTCGGCGAACACCATCGCCACGATGAATGCGAGTACCCACCCGATCAGCGAAAGCGCTTCCTTGACGAAGCCGCGCAACAGACTGAGCAGCGTGGAGACACCCACCACGGTGATGATCGACCAGTCTGCCGCGTTCAGCGCGTCCACGCCCGCTCCGGATCAGCGAATTCGCGCCATTCTAGCAAAGGGGCAACGCTCGTCCCACACACAACTCTCAGGGATAGTACCCCGTAACGTAGCCTTTCACGCCGAGATTCTTCGCGATCTCCGTTGCGAGCTTCTGCGCCGCCTGTTTGTCGAGCTTGGGATCGACATAGACCCGGTATTGTATTGCACTGCCATCGCGCACCGTCTGCAGGATCGCGTGGTAGCCGGATTTCTCGGCCCGCCGCTTGATATCCTGGGCGTTCTCGAGTTTGCCGAACACTCCGAGCTGCACCGCCCACTGCACCGGCAAATCGTGCCGATCGAGCAGGGCGGGCTCCGGCTCGGAGTCCCGTGGCGCGGGCTCCGCCGCTTCGCTCTCCGGTGCGGGGGCTTGCGCCACCGGCTCTGCAGGTTGAAGTGGCACCGCACTGGCGGCGGTGTCCATGACGGACGTCTCGCCCGCTTCGGCACTTGCCGCACGTTCCGCACTGTAGTCTGGCTGGGGCGGCAGCTGCGGTGCTTCGGGCTCGCTGATCGCGAACCGCTCCACCGGCGGTGCCTCGGGAATCTTGCTGCGCTGGCTGATCTCGCGCACCGGAGTGGTGTCGAACAGCACCGGCCAGATGATGATCCCGAGAGCCACCAGCACCGCCGTGCCTACCAAACGGTGTTTCATTGCCTCTGTCAAAATCGATCTCCGTTGATACCATCCTGCTGATCGAGCCATTCGAGCGCAGGACCTACCGTGTGAAACGAGCCGCACACCACCAACCGATCACCGCGCTGGAGCGTGGCGAGCGCATGGTCCATCGCCACCCCGACGTCCGCACAGCATTGTACGCTCACCTTGCCAGCCAGCGCCTCGAGGCGTCGCACCACGTCGGCTGCGGGCGCCGCGCGGCTCGCGTGCAGTTGCGGAAGGAACCACACGCTCGCATATCCCGCCAGCACCGCCAGCATCGCCTCGATGTCCTTGTCCCTCATTGCGGCAAACACCACGGCGGTGCGTCCGGCAGGTGCCTGCTCGGCGAGGCGTGCCGCCAGCACCTCGGTAGCCGCGAGGTTGTGCGCCACGTCGAGCACGCAGTCTATTCCGCGCAGGCGGCATTGCTGAAAGCGGCCCGCCAGCGTGATTGACGGCAACACGCTCGCCAGCATGGTCCGATCGAGAGCGATGTCACACAACAACAACGCCTGCAGCGCCGCCGCCACGTTGCCAGCGAGCAGTTGCGGTGGCGGCAGTCCCTCGCGCCGAAACGCCAGTCCCGCGCGATCCGTGCCGCGCCAGCACCATTCACCGGAGGCGTTGCGCCACGCATCGAACTGCGCACCGATTCCGAACCACGGCGCCTCGAGTGAGCCAGCCGCGCGGTACAGCGCCTGCGGCGGATTCCGATCGGCGCAGACCACCGGGCTGCGGGAGCGGAATATCCCCGCTTTTTCTCCCGCGATCGTCTCGCGGTCCTTGCCCAGCCAATCGGTGTGATCGATCTGGATGCTGGATATCACCGCCACGTCGGCATCGATGATGTTCACCGCATCGAGGCGACCTCCCAGACCGACCTCGAGCAACAGGAAGTCGAGCCTTGCGTGGCGGAATATTTCCAGCGCCGCGAGTGTGCCAAATTCGAAATAGGTGAGCGGAGTCTCTCCGCGTGCGCGCTCGACGGCGGCAAACGCCGCGCACAACGCTGCGTCATCGACTGCCCGCCCCTGCAGCCGTACCCGCTCGTTGTAATGACGCAGGTGCGGCGAGGTATACGCACCGACGCGCTTGCCCGCCGCCAGCAACAGCTGCTCCATGACGGCCACGCAGGATCCCTTGCCGTTGGTGCCCGCTACGGTTATCACCGTGGCTGCCGGGCTGGCGATGCCCATGCGCGCCGCCACCCGGGCCGTGCGCTCCAGCCCCAGCTCTATCTCGGCCGGGTGGGCACGCTCGATTCGATCAAGCCAGTCGCCAAGCGTCGCTCGTTCCCGATGCATGCGGCTATCGCTGCCTCAACCCGCCTCCACTTCCACCTCCAGCTCCGGCTCGGGCCGCCCGGTCAGCCGTGCCAGCAGCGAGGCAATCCGGTCACGCATCTGCCCGCGCGGCACGATCATGTCGACCGCGCCATGCTCGAGCAGGAACTCGCTGCGCTGGAATCCGCGCGGCAGCTTCTGGCGGATGGTCTGTTCGATGATGTTCGGACCGGCGAAGCCGGCGCGGGCATACGGTTCGGCAATGTTGATGTCGCCCAGGATCGCGAGGCTGGCCGAGACGCCGCCGTAGATCGGGTCGGTCAATACCGAAACATAGGGTATCCGCGCGAGTTTGAGACGTTCGAGAATGGCACTGGTCTTGGCCATCTGCATCAGCGATATCAGCGCTTCCTGCATGCGTGCGCCGCCACTGGCCGAGAAACACACCAGCGGCATATTGTTGTCGAGCGAGTCGCGTGCCGCACGGGTGAATTTCTCGCCCACCGCATAACCCATCGAACCGCCGTGGAAATTGAATTCGAACGCCAGCGTATTCAGCGCGATTCCCTTCAGCGTGCCCTGCATGGCAACCAGGGCGTCACGCTCGCCGGTGGCTTTTTGCGCCGCGCTCAGGCGATCCCGATACTTCTTGAGATCCTTGAATTTCAGGCGATCGACCGGCTCGACGTCGGCACAGATCTCCGTGCGCCCCTGCGGATCGAGAAAGATGTCGAGGCGCCGGCGCGCACCGATGCGCATGTGGTGATCGCACTTGGGGCATACGTCGAGATTCTTGTCGAGTTCGGGCCGGTACAGCACCGCCTCGCACTTGACGCACTTGTGCCACAAGCCTTCCGGAACCGTGGTCTTGCGATCCTGTTCGCCACGGCGAACCGCGGCCGGCACAATCTTGTCGAGCCAACTCATCGTCTCATCCCTCCGGTCCAGTCCTGCGTCATGGCATTTTCGGTCGCCACGGCGCGCATGAAATCCTGCACCCTGCGTGCATCCTTTATCCCCGGCGCCTGCTCCACACCGCTGCTCACGTCCACCGCCCAGGGCCGCGCGCGGCGGATAGCTTCCCCGACATTGCCCGCGTGCAGCCCTCCGGCCAGGATCAGCGGGCGGGCCGCGGCTGCCGCGGGCAGCAGGTTCCAGTCGAATACCCGTCCACTGCCACCGGGGTGCACCGCATCCTCGGTATCGAACAGCAGACCGCGGGCACCCGGCCAGGACGCCAGCGCATGGTCCGGCGGAGCGCTCGCCCCCACCCGGAGCGCCTTGATGTAGGGTACCCCGAAACGGGCACAGAACTCGTCTGTTTCACTGCCATGAAACTGCAGCAGATCCGGACGCAGTGTATCCAGTACCCGCTGCACCTGCGCGACATCGGGATCGACAAACAGCGCCACGCTGGTCACGAACGGCGGCAGCGACGCGACAATCTCGCGCGCCTGCACCACGTTCACCGCGCGCCTGCTGTTGCTCCAGAACACCAGTCCGATCGCATCGGCCCCGGCACGTGCCGCGACCTCGACATCATGCGCGCGCGTGATTCCGCAGATCTTGACCCTTACTCGCACGTTGAGCGGCTTCTCTTGCGATGGCAGGGCGCGATTCTAGCAGATGCCGCGCGTTGCCATGGCGCATCCTTCAGCCGGAAAACCAGGGGGCCGAAGGCGGCTCCGGCAGCTGCCAGCGGGGCGCATAACCGACCGCGCACAGATACAACCCGGCCGCCGGCGCGGTGGCAGCGGACTGCCGACGATCGCGCGATTCGAGCACCTCTCCCAGCCATTCCACCGCTCGCTCGCCGGTTCCGACCGCCATCAGGGCACCGGCGATGTTGCGCACCATATGCAGCAGGAAGGCATTGGCCTGGATGTCGATCACGAGCAGTTCGCCGCTGCGGTTCACGTTTACCGTATCGACCCGGCGCATCGCCGTGCGCGACTGGCAACCCGCACCGCGAAACGCGCTGAAATCGCGCTCGCCCGGCAATTGCCTGGCAGCCTGTCGCATCCGCTGCTCGTCGAGCGGACGACGCTGCTCGCACACCGACCCGGCCAGCAGCGCGCTGCGGACCGGGCGATTCAGGATCAGGTAGCGATAACAACGGTGGGTTGCGGAAAAGCGCGCATTGAAAGCTGCATCCACTTCCCGCGCCCATTGCACGGCGATGCTTTTCGGCAGCAGCGAATTGACTCCCTGCACCCAGGCACGCAACGGACGATCCGCCGTGGTATCGAAATGCACGACCTGGCAACTGGCGTGCACGCCGGCATCGGTGCGCCCGGCGCAGACCGTGCTTATGCGAGCGTCCGCAACCTGGCCGAGTGCGCTTTCGAGGGTTTCCTGGACGGTTGGCAGGCGCGGCGAACGCTGCGCCTGCCAACCGGAAAAAGTGCTGCCACAATATTCGAGACCAAGCGCGATGCGTCGTGCTCCAATCGCGCCGGACATGGCTCAACCGGCGCGCAGGGTATCCAGAATCTTGCTGGCCTGCTCGCGCTGGTACTGCGCGCCTTCGGCAACGACCTCCTCGAGGATGTCGCGGGCCCCGTCCATATCGCCCATATCCATATAAGCGCGCGCCAGCTCGAGCTTGGTCTCGACTTCGTCGCTGTCGGGCAGCAGATCGAGCTCGTCGTCGTGCTCGCCTGCCGGCAAGACCCGGGCGGGTTCATCCGCCACCAGGTCCAGTTCCGCGGGCGCACGGGCTTCCTCCGCGCCCGACTCGAGTTCCCCGAGCTCGAGCTCGAGCGAAAGGTCTTCTTCTCCTTCGTCGGCAGGGGCATCGAGTTGCGGACTGGCGATATCGAGCTCCGCGGTGACAAGGCCCGGTTCCGCGCTGTCGGTGGCGTCGACCCCGGTCGCGGGCTGCCCATCGATCTCCAGCAGCCAATGCGCACGATCGGTGTCTTCGAGCAACTCGCGGGCGGCACGCAACGCGGCCTTGTCGCCGAGTGCTTCGAGGCGGTCGAATTCCGCGATGAATTCGCTGGCATTACCCTGTTCGGCAAGGATATCCATCAGCTTGAGTCGCACATCGCTGCGATCCGGGTGCTGGACCAGCGCCTTGCCCAACAGTTCGATGGCGGTTTGCGGTTTGCCATAGGCAATATAGATATCCGCTTCGCTCACCGGGTCGGCGATTTCCTGATCGCCGGCAGCGACGGCCTTGACGCGGGCCGGAGCGCCGAACAGCGCTTTTTCAGCCACGTCATCGCGCTCGAGATCCGATCGCTGCGCGGCGACCTGCGGGGCCGCGGCCGCCGCAGCCTGGGCCGCGGCCTTGCGCAGTTCGTGCGCCGGCACCGGCATCTCGGAATCGCGCCGACGGCGCGTGAACAGGAACGCCAGCATTGCGATCAATGCCACTCCCGCGCCACCGGCCAGCACCATGGTATTGCCGAGCAGGCGGTCGACAAGGCTCTGCGCTGGCTCGCTCGCGACTGGCGTCTCGGGCGATGCCGGCACCTCGGCGGTGGCGGCAGGCGTCTCGGGAGCAGCAGCGGCTTCGACGGGCGCATCCGTGCCGGCCTGGGCCGAGCTCAGGCCATCGCTCTTCAGTTCCACCAGGCGTTCGTAGTCCTGTACCTGTTCCTCGAGCGCCGCAACCCGCGCCTTCAGTTCGGCGTTGGCGCGCTCGGCAGCCGACAGGCTTTCCTCGGTTTGCGCGAGTTGCTCCTGCGAGCCGCCGGTAACGGTTCCTCCGCTGCCACCGGCGGCGCTGCTGCCGCTGGCATCCTCCACCGAATCGCCCGCGAGCCGCAGATACGCATCTTCATCTCCCGCAGCAGAGGCGGCGGGAGCAGCCTCCGCTGACGCTGCCGGTTCATGGGCGGTGGTATCGCCCGCGCGCCATTCACGATTGTGCTCCGAGACCGTACTCGCCGCATCGGCCTGCGAGAGCCCGGCAATGTCGGCGGCCGCCGGAATGCGCAGAACCTGCACCGCCTTCAGCAGATTGATGTTCCCGCGGATGAAAGCCGCGGGATTGTCGCGGTGGATCGCCACCATCATCCGCTGGATCGACACCCCTTGCGGGCGCGCACGGCTGGCAATACCCCACAGGGTATCGTTGCGGGCCACGGTATAGCTGTTCCCGCTCCATTCGCCGCGCATCGGGGCCGTCGACGTGGCGCTTCGCGCCGCGGGTGCGGCCGGTGCGCGCACCGCCGGCAGCGCGGCGCGCTGGTAGGTGGGCAGGTCGAGCAGGACGGTGTACTCGCGCAGCACCCTGCCATTGGGCCAGCGCGCCTCGACTATGAAATCCAGGTAGGGTTCGCGGACCGGACGTTCGGTCGTGACCCGCAACAACGCGTCGCCACCGCTCAGCTGCAGATCGAAGCGCAACTCGCCCAGAAAGAACAGGCGATCAACCCCCGCCCGCTCGAAATCGGCTTGCGAAGCAAGTTTCACGATGATCTGACTGGCGTCGAGATCGCCCGCTCCGTGCAGCCGGATCTCGGCCGACAGCGGCTGATCGAGCGATGAACGAAGGCTGATTTCGCCGAGTCCCAGTGCCTGCACCAGCGATGCCTGCAGCATCGCGAAGGCCAGCAGGGTGGTAGTTGCATGCTTCCTGATCATCGGCAGTCCTTTATTGATGTATCCCCGTGCACCGCCCGGAATGGGAGTAGCAGCCCCGGAATACGGTCCGGAAAGGGGGGGATTGGCCCGGTCAGCGGTTCACGCCACCCGCCGTGCCAAGCATGCAGGAAGTATTGGCTACAAAAAGCCCTGAATCAAGGTTTCGGCGATCTGTATGCTATTCAGCGCTGCGCCCTTGCGCACATTATCCGACACCACCCACAGATTCAGGCCTCGCGGGTGCGAGATATCCTCGCGAATCCGCCCCACGAAAACCGCGTCCTTGCCACTCGCGTCCCCCACCGGGGTGGGGTAGCCGCCGGGCTTGTGTTCATCCAGCACCACGACTCCGGGCGCTGCCGCCAGCAGGCTGCGCGCCTGGTCCGCGCTGATCTTGTCACGGGTCTCGATATGCACGGCCTCGGAGTGCCCGTAGAACACTGGCACCCGCACACAGGTCGGGTTCACCTGTATATCCGGATCGCCCATGATCTTGCGGGTCTCCCAGACCATCTTCATCTCTTCCTTGGTATAACCGTTGTCCATGAACACATCGATCTGCGGCAAGACATTGAAGGCGATCTGTTTCGGATAGACCTTGCTCTCGACCGGGCGCCCGTTCAACAGGTTCGCGGTCTGGCTGGCCAGTTCCTCGAGTGCCTCCTTGCCGGTACCGGAAACGGCCTGGTAGGTGGCAACATTGATGCGCTCGATGCCGACCGCGTCATAGATGGGCTTGAGTGCGACCAGCATCTGGATGGTGCTGCAGTTGGGGTTGGCGATGATGTTGCGGTTACGGTAGTCGGCCAGCGCCTGGGCGTTGACCTCCGGCACCACCAGCGGGATATCGTCGTCATAGCGGAATTGCGAGGTGTTGTCGATCACCACGCACCCGGCATCGGCGGCGCGCGGGGCGTAGATCGCCGAGACGCTGGCTCCCGGTGAAAACAGCCCGATCTGCACCTTTTCGAAATCAAAATCCGCCAGGTTCTCGACATCGAGTTCCTGACGGCCGAACTGCACGGTCCTGCCGATCGAGCGCTCGCTCGCCAGCGCATATACCTTGCCGACCGGAAAGCGCCGCTCGGCCAGGATCTGCAACATGCACTCGCCCACCGCCCCGGTCGCACCCACTACCGCCACATCAAACGTTCTGCTCATCAAACTACTCCGTCGCTGTTTCGAAGATCCCTGCGCTGCTCAACCGGCGAGCAACGCCGCACACAACGCATCGCCCATTTCCACGGTGCCCACCTGGCGGCATCCCTGGCTCATGATGTCACCGGTGCGCAGTCCGGCATCCAGCACCGTGCCCACCGCGACCTCGATCGCTGCCGCCGCCTCCAGTTCGCCGAAGGAATAGCGCAGCATCATCGCCACCGACAACACGGTTGCGAGCGGGTTGGCCATGCCCTGCCCGGCAATATCCGGTGCCGAGCCGTGTACCGGTTCGTACATGCCCTTGCCGTCGGCGTCGAGCGAGGCCGAGGGCAGCATGCCTATCGAACCGGTCAGCATCGCGGCCGCGTCCGAAAGGATGTCACCAAACAGGTTACCCGTCACCATCACGTCGAACTGGCGGGGCGCGCGCACCAACTGCATCGCCGCGTTGTCGACGTACATATGGCTGAGCTCGACATCCGGATACTCGGGCGCGAGTTCGTTCATCACCTCGCGCCACAACACCGTGACCTCCAGCACATTGGCCTTGTCGACCGAGCAAAGCCGCCGGTTGCGCTTGCGCGCCGCCTCGAACGCGAGCCGCCCGATGCGGCGTATCTCCGATTCGCTGTAGATATCGGTGTTGAAGCCCTGGCGTTCCCCGTTCTCCAGGGTACGGATGCCGCGCGGCTCGCCGAAATAGATCCCGCCGGTCAGCTCGCGCACGATCAGGATATCGAGCCCGGCAACCACTTCCGCGCGCAACGAGGAGGCTGCGGCCAGCTGCGGATAAAGAATTGCCGGGCGCAGGTTCCCGAACAACCCCAGTTGCGAGCGGATTTCCAGCAGGCCTTTTTCGGGGCGGAGCGAGCGCTCCACGGCGTCCCATTGCGGACCGCCCACCGCTCCGAGCAGGATGGCCTCGGCCGCGCGCGCTTTCCGCAGGGTCCGCTCGGGCAGGGGCCGGCCGTCGGCATCGATCGCCGCACCACCGAGCAGGTCGCAATCGAGTTCCAGATCGAGCGCGAATCGCTGCCCTGCCGCGCGCAACACCTTGAGGCCCTCGGCAATGACCTCCGGGCCGATGCCGTCACCCTGTAAAACCAATATTTTCATCTAGTTACATACCTTATCTAAACTATTACACTAATTCAGTCGGCGCGTCCGAGCCAAGGGGCCAACTGCTTCTGCCGGGCCTCGAAGGCGCGGATTGCCTGCGATTCCTGCAAGGTCAGACCGATATCGTCGAGCCCGTTGAGCAGGCAGTGCTTGCGAAACGCATCGACCTCGAAGGCCAGCCGCTTGCCATCCGGCAGCACTACCTGCTGCGCCGGCAGATCGACCTCCACCGAATAACCTTCGCGGGCGGCCACCGCCGCAAACAGCGCATCGACGAGCGCGTTGTCGAGCACGATCGGCAGCAACCCGTTCTTGAAGCAATTGTTGTAGAAAATATCGGCAAAGCCAGGCGCGATCAGCACCCGGAAGCCGTAATCGGCCAGCGCCCACGGCGCGTGCTCGCGGCTCGAGCCACAGCCGAAGTTCTGCCGCGCCAGCAGAATGCTGGCCTTGGCATAGCGCGGCCGGTTGAGCACGAAATCCGGGTTGAGCGGGCGCCCGGCACAGGGTTCGTCCGGCTGGCCTTCATCGAGATAGCGCAGCGAATCGAACAGGTTCGGGCCGAACCCGCTGCGGCGTATCGACTTGAGAAATTGTTTGGGAATGATCAGGTCGGTATCGACATTGGTCCGGTCGAGCGGCGCGACAATTCCGGCGCGTACGGTGAACGCTTGCATGGTCGGATCTCCTCAGTTGCGATGATCGAGCAGGTCACGCACGTCCACGAAGTGCCCGCTTACCGCGGCCGCCGCGGCCATGGCCGGGCTGACCAGGTGCGTGCGCCCGCCGAAACCCTGGCGACCCTCGAAATTGCGGTTCGAGGTCGAGGCGCAATGCTCGCCCGGCAACAATTTGTCGGCGTTCATCGCCAGGCACATCGAGCAGCCTGGTTCACGCCACTCGAAGCCGGCATCACGGAACACCCGGTCGAGCCCCTCGGACTCGGCCTGGCGTTTTACTTGCCCCGAACCCGGTACCACCAGCACCTGTTTCACGCCGGGCGCCTTGCTGCGCCCCTTGGCGACCGCCGCCGCAGCGCGCAGGTCCTCGATGCGCGAATTGGTGCAGGAACCGATGAACACCCGATCCAGGGCGATGTCGCGCAGCCGCATTCCCGGTTTCAGCCCCATGTACTCGAGCGCCCGCTCCACACCGACCCGCCTTTCGGGGTCCGCAATCGTGGCCGGATCCGGCACCGTCGCGGATACGCCGGCGACCATCTCCGGGGAGTTACCCCACGAGACCTGTGGCTCGATCGCACTGGCATCGATCACGACCTGCTGGTCGAAATGCGCCGCGGCGTCGCTGTGCAGTTCGCGCCAGGCTCGGCTCGCCTGCTCCCACATATCTCCGCGCGGCGCCAACTCACGTCCTTTCACATACTCGATGGTCTTCTCGTCCACCGCGACCAGTCCGGCACGCGCGCCGGCCTCGATCGCCATGTTGCAGATCGTCATCCGGCCTTCCATCGACAGACCGCGAACCGCCTCCCCGGCGAATTCGATGGCATAACCGGTGCCGCCCGCGGTGCCGATCCGGCCAATCACCGCCAGCACCAGGTCCTTGGCACTGACGCCAGGGCCCGGTTTACCGTCCAGGCGCACCACCATATTGCCCATCTTGCGGGTCACCAGGCACTGGGTGGCGAGCACGTGCTCGACCTCGCTGGTGCCGATTCCGTGCGCGAGACAGCCGAACGCGCCGTGCGTGGAAGTATGCGAATCACCGCAGACCACGGTCATGCCCGGCAATACGGCGCCGGTTTCGGGACCGATCACGTGCACGATGCCCTGGCGAACATCGTCGAGCTTGATCTCGTCGATGCCGAAGCGCGCGCAGTTCTCGTCCAGCGTCTGCAACTGGATCCGCGAAACGCGGTCCGTCATCGCCGCATAGCCGCCCTTGCGCTCCTCGGGATCGGTCGACACGTTGTGATCGGGAACCGCGAGGTTGGCGTCGATGCGCCACGGCTTGCGACCCGCCAGCGCCAGCCCCTCGAAGGCCTGTGGCGAGGTCACCTCATGGATCAGGTGGCGGTCGATATAGATGAGTGCGGTGCCATCCTCGCGTTGCATCACGAGATGGGCGTCCCAGAGCTTGTCGTAGAGGGTACGTGCTTGCATATGCCAGATACCGATGCTTGCCAGTGCGTGCGAGCAGATTGTACGGGTTCGACATACAATAAAACAAATTCATGTTTTTCATTCACATCATTCTTATTTGGAATACATATTCATGGATACTCAGTTGCTTGCCGCCTTTATCGCGGTGGCCGGGGCCGCTTCCTTTTCGCAAGCCGCCGAGCAGTTGCACCTGACTCAGCCGGCGATCAGCAAGCGCATCGCCCAACTCGAGCAGTTGCTCGGTGCGCGGCTGTTCGACCGCATCGGGCGCCGGGTGTCGCTGACCGAGAGCGGCGCGCGCCTGCTGCCGCGCGCGGAGCGGAGCCTGCGCGAGATCGAGGAGACCACCCGCGCGATCCGCGACCTGAGTGGCCAGGTGAGCGGACGCCTCTCGCTGGCCACCAGCCACCATATCGGGCTGCACCGACTGCCGCCGGTGCTGCGGGCTTTTTCGCAGCGCCACCCCGAGGTGAATCTCGAGATCGAATTCATGGACTCCGAGAAGGCACACGCCGCGGTCGCCCAAGGAGTAATCGAATTCGCAGTGATCACACTGGCACCCGAAGGTTCGGCTCCGCGCCTCGAAGCGCGTGAAATCTGGCCCGATCCGCTGTCGGTGATGGTGGCGAGCGACCATCCGCTCGCCGCGCGTAACCACGTCTCCATAGAAATATTGTCCGGATACCCCGCGGTGCTGCCCGGCGTGAGCACCTACACGGGGCAGATCCTGCAGCAACAGTTCCAGGCCTGTGGCGCGCGACTGCAGATCAGCATGTCGACCAACTACCTGGAGACACTGCGCATGCTGGTGGCGATCGGGCTTGGCTGGTCGGTGCTCCCCGACAGCATGCTTACCGGGGAACTGGTGGCACTGGAACTCGAGGAGACGCGCATGCAGCGCAGTCTCGGTTATGTCTACCATCGCGATCGCACCCTGTCGAATGCCGCGCAGGCATTTCTCGCGCTGCTCGATGGTGCCGCTCAGCGCTCCAGCAGCCCACTCCAGTAATCAAGTTGCTGCGGGGTATCGACATCGGCGATCACGCCCGGATCATCGAGCTCCAGGAACAGGCATTGATCACGTTCGGCAGCAATCAGGGTCCGCGCACCGGCTTCACCTTCGAGCCGGGTCAGCGCAAAAAAATGCTGTCGCGCAAAGCCCACCGGATGTCCCCAGGCCTGGCCGAACGTCGGCACCACCAGCTGATGCTCATCCAGCAGCTCGCGTACCCGAGCCATCGTCGCCGGCGCCACGAAGGGCTTGTCGGCCAGCATCACGAGGCAGGCATCCCAGTGCAGCGACTGCGCGACCGCATCGGCGAGCGAATAGCCCATGCCGCCATCGCTGCGCGGCGAGCGCAACACCCGGGCGGCACCAAATCGCCCGCGGTAATCCTGTTCGTGATCGTCTTCGCCGATCACCACCAGCAGCTCGTCGCACACGGCCGCCAGCAGCCCGGCGCTGCGTTCCAGCATGCCGGTGCCATCGGACAGCCGCGCCTCGCGCTTGTCCGAGCCGAAGCGCCGCCCGCGTCCCGCCGCCAGCACGATACCGCCTACCCGCAAGGCTGCCCCCACATCCTGATCCTCCACCTGACTCAAGATTGACCACGGCGCAACGCGATCAGTTCCGCGAGAATCGCAATCGCGATCTCCATTGGTCGCTTGCTGCCGATATCGAGACCGACCGGCGCGTGCAGGCGCGCAATTTGTTGTTCATCGAGATCGAGCTCGCGCAACCGTTCGCGGCGTCTGGCCGATGTCCTCTGCGAGCCCAGCGCCCCGATGTAGAACGCATCGAGTCCGAGCGCTTCCATCAACGCCATATCGTCGATGCGCGGATCATGCGTCAGCGTGATGATCGCGGTGAACCGGTCAACGCCCGCCGCGCGCAGGAAATCATCGGGCATCGCGCACACCCGCTCGACATCCGGTCCCGGCCATGCATCGATCAGCGTGCGCCGCGGGTCGCAGACACTGACCCGGTAATCGAGCATCATCGCCAACAACGCAACGCTTTGCGAAAGCTGCCCGGCGCCGACCAGCAGCAGGCGGTAACGCGGCCCAAGCGTGTGACGCAATATGCCATTGTCGAGAGCGAGTACGCTCATGCGCGCCACTTCGCGCCACTGGCAGGCACCGCTCTCGATTCGGACTTCACGCTGCGCGCAGCGCCGCTGCGCGAGTGCCTCGAGCAAATGTTCCACATGCTCCAGGTGAGCCCCCCGGGTGCAGGGTTCGACCAGCACCACCAGCCGGCCACCGCAGGGGAGCCCGAGGCGCTCATTCTGCTCGGCACTGAGGCCGTAGGTGAGCAACTCCGGCTGCGCACCCGCCATTTCGCCACGGCCAAGCCGCGCCACCAGGTCCTCCTCCACACAGCCCCCGGACAGGGAGCCCGCGATCAGCCCGTCACCACGACAAGCCATCAGCGCACCAAGCGGGCGCGGCGAGGATCCGCTGACCTCCACGATGGTGCACAACCAGGCGGGATCACCCTGCTCCAGCCAATCGCGCAACGCCGCGAGCACCTGTTGTTCATCACTGCCACCCAACATTGATTCGCTCATCAAAAAATTCCCAGATCGAGTCCCGCCGCCAGCGCCTGCCCGAGATCGATCGCACGTTGCAGCGCCGCCGCATCCGGCTCTCCGCGCACGATCACCGGCTCCGCCACCTCGCGCATCGGATACCCCGAGAGGATGCGCCGCAATTGGCGCAGCGCACCGGTGCCATCATTGCCGGCGCTGATGATCAACGCACAGGCCCGGTTGAGCTGCTCCTCCAGTACCGCGTAGTAGCTGCGATCGAGGAAGTCCTTCATGCCACCCGCCAGGAAACCGAAATTTTCCGGACTTGCGAGCAACAAAGCATCGCACCAGCGCAGATCCCGTGCACCCGCCTCCATGGCCCGCAGCAAACGCAGCTCCACGCCCGCTTCGCGGCCGGCGCCCTCGGCCGCGGCATAAGCCAACCGCTCGGTACTGCCGCTCTGGGTGTGATAGACGATCAGCAGACGCTTCATCGCATCACCCGGCGCCGCAGCCACGCCAGGAGCAGCCAGCAAAGAACACCCATCGCATCGGCGGCCCAGTCGAGCAGCGAGAACTCACGCCACGGAATGCACCACTGGATGCACTCGATAAGCAGTCCGTAGCCGATCAGTGCGATCATCAGGCGCGATGCCAGCGCGCTCCCCGCGTGGCCGATACCCGCGAGGGCGGCAAGCACGAAAAAAGCCAGCGCGTGCTCGATCTTGTCGCCGTATTGACCGGGCAGGGGCTGCGCTGTCCTGATTACCGACAACACCAATACCACCAGCACCGCAGGGGGTAATGCCCTGCGGCACAGCGTGCGCAGCCGGCTTTCTCCGAAGCGCGCCGCGTCCACTGCGCCAAAGCTCAACGGTGACGCATCCGTACCTGCTCGGGGGTCAGGAACTTGCCGCCCGCCGCGCGCCACTCCTTCACCGTACGATGCGCATCGCGCGCCGGATTGTAGATATCTTCCTCGCTGCTGAACTTGCCCTGCCCTGCGTAGATCAACCGCGTCCAGTTGGGAAAGGAATAGGCTTTTCCGCTGGCATCGAATGGCGCAGGAAACGCATTCTGGCACTGGAACACGATGGCGCCGCTCGCCTCGTCGAACATCACCCAGTCCTGCGGGAAAGTCATGCGCGGAAACGGCGCCATCACCGCACAGATCCAGTCGCGGATCGCCGCCTTGCCCTGCATCTCGCCATAGGCGTGTTCGATGTAGTGCGCGTCATCGGTGAACAGATCGGCCCAGATGCGCCAGTCACCGGTTTCCGAGGCACGATCACGCGCCGCGTTGTAGATCGAAAGCGCCTGTTCGAGTTCTGCGCGTGCAAATCGACTCATGCTCCATTCCTCCAGGTGTATCGCGCTGCCAGGCACGGCAACGCGCAGTGAATCAGATACCGGCAAGCAATGCCGCAGTGCCGCGCTCCAGGCACCAATAGGCTGAAGGTACCCCGATCGCGTAGACCGGCACCCATTGCAGCCACGGGCGCGGCGCCAGCGGCAGGCGCCGCCATGCCATCCCGAACAACAGCACTGCTGCCACGAACAGCAACTGCCCCAGTTCGATGCCGATGTTGAAGGTCAGCAGCGCGAGCGGGATCTCGCCGGCCGGCAACCCGACCTCGAGCAGCGCACCCGCAAAGCCCATGCCGTGCAACAAGCCGAACAGTCCCGCAGCAAGCCACGGCCGATGCCGCAGCCAGTGCCGATCGGTGCGCTCGCGCGTGAGTTCCACCGCGACCACGAAGATGCTCAATGCAATCGCAAATTCCACCAGGTCGACCGGGTAGCGCAGCATGCCGAGCGCGGCGAGGGCGAGCGTCACACTGTGCCCGGCCGTGAACGCGGTGATGGTCCATACCAGGCGTCGACGCCCCACCACCAGCAGCATCAAACCGAGCACGAACAGCAGATGATCAACACCACCGAGGATATGCCCTACCCCCATGCGCGCGTAATCCATCGCGACCGTGAGCGGACGCGATGCCTGGGGCACCCGGTACGAGGCATGCTCTCCGTTCAGCATGCCCTGCACCACCGCACCGTCATGCCACTCGATACGCAGCAGCGCCGCCGACTGGTTCTCGGCCAGGCCGTCGACGCGGATTTCCGCTCCGGCCAACGGTTGTGCACAACGCATTTTCCAGTCGATACGCACACCGGTACCTTCATACGCCCATTCGCGCTCGCCGAGATCGATGCAACCGTCTGGCAAGCGGGGCTCGATCGGTACCGGCGTGGAGGCGAAGCGCGGCGTCTTCCAGGTCACCGCGAAAGCACCATCGGTCTGTTCCTGCAGTCCGAGCAGTGACGGCGCCAGCTTGTGCGCGAACACGGACTGCGCCAGCGCCAGCAGCAACGCGACAAGCACCATTTGCCACCGCGTTTTCATGTGCTTGCTCCATATTTGCGGCGCAGGATTACCATGGCCTCGGCCAGGCGGTGTTCGCTGCGCTCGCGCAGCACGTCCGCAACCAGGCGCTTGCGCACCTCGGGCTCCTCGCTGGAGGGCTCCCGCGCGGCAATGCTTTCCTCCACCCACACCAGGTGCGCACCGAAGCTCGAGGACAGCGGGCCGCACCAGGCGTGCACCGCGCAGTTGCCGAGGGCGGTGGCAAACGCATCGCCAAACTGCCCCGCCAATTGCGCGATGCTCAGCAACGGCAACTGGTGCCCGCCGAGGAACGGATCGCCAAGCCCGACAGCCTGCGCCGGGGCGAGTGATTGTCCGGCAAGGCTCTCCAGCGCAACGGCGGCGTCCGCCGGCGCCCGCGCACCGCGCCGATCGCTGCTGAAATAGACCTGGGTGATACGCCAACGCGCGGGAATCAGCAACTCCTCGCGCCGCCGCTCGTACATCGCCGCGATCTCGGCATCGGTAGCCGGGCTGCGATCGGCGCCATCCTCGATCGACATTTCCATGATCTGCACCAGGCGCCGCCTGACGACCACGTCATTGCGATGCATCCCGAGCTTGAGCGCCTCGCGAAACAATGTCTCGTCATCGGCGTCCGCGCCAGCACCCAGGAAGCGCATGTTCAGCAATACCCGCTGCCGCACCACCGGGTCGAGCTCGTGCAGCGAACGCTGCAGCGCTTCGCGAAACAATATCTCGTCGTCGAGTTCACGACGCACAAGACTGCCAAGCTCCGCCTCGTCCGGCTCCTGGCCCATGCTGGCGCTCCAGCTGCTGCGCAGCAGATCGATCCTGGCCTGGTCGAGGCGCAGTGGCTCGAGCGGGGCCTGGCGCGCCGCGCCGGGATCCAGCAACACGAACAGCAACAAACCACCGAGCAGGAAATGCAGCGGTTTGTAGCGCAGCATGCAGCCAAGGCGCGTGGCCGGCTCAGCCATCGCTGGCCCCTTCGCCCGGCAATGGCGGCAATACCCAGATCGGCGAACTCCAGGCCCGCTCCTGGTACGGCGCCTTTTGCCCAGTACCGCAGCAGCCCTCGAAACCTTTGCCGATGCTGGCCGGATCATCGCAGCGAACGCCGCTCGCGGCACACATGCGCTCGCTCCAGCGGCAACTCGGATTTTCCAGCACCCGCGCGTAGTACCAGCGCGAACTGCCGGCGACAGGGTCGTCATCGCGCCATACCGCACATAGGGAATCGGCACCGCCCGCGCTGCTCTCGCAGTTGCCGGCATCCGCGCCCACCGTGGCCCCCGGCGCCCGCGCCACCGCCACGACCCGCTCCGCGGAACTGCCGTCTGCTTCGATCCAGCCCTTGACGATCTGGATCTGCTGCAGCGGACGGCCTTCGACCGCATCGCGCAACGCCGCGACCACGAACACCGGTGCCGTTGCCTGCCCCGCCAGCGCGTGCAGTTCACCGCCCATTGGCACACCGCCGGCATAGGCCGTGCGCACCATATCGGGATCGGAGCAGAGATTGTCCGGATAGTCCCAAGCACCGAAGAAGCGCAGTTGCGCACGGGTGCCACTGGTGGCGTAGGTTTCGCGCCGCTGCATCGCCGCGAACAGCGATTCGCGCGTGTTTTCCTCGGCATAGATCACCGCGAGGCCACCGGGCCCGAACTCCGGCGCATCAGGCAACCCGCGCGGCACGCCATCGCGCGCCGGCACGCCGGCTCCGCCGTGCCCCATGAATGTGTCTTCGGACACTCCACCAGCGGCACCGATATGACTGTCGGTTCCGCCGATCACACCGAGCCGGTAAGGATTGATGCCAAGCTGTTGCTCGAGACGCAGGCCATCACGCAGGATATCGCGCAGGAAACCGGTTTTGCGGGTCGGTGCATGACGGCGCCATTTCATGTTCTGGCCGCCGAAGGAATCGTACGGCAGGATCTCGAAATCGCAATACTCATCGGCCGCGACACGTCCCTCGCCGCCCGGCAGGCACTCCGACGCACCCTTGTGCTGCATGATTTCCAGCAGCGGTTCGGAACGCAGGCGCAGCCTTGCATCCTCCACGGTATATGGCGCACCATCGGTACGCAGGCCATTGAACATGTAGCCGGCACTCAGGTTGGCGTTGTGCGGAATTGCCAGCACCTCGCATCCCGGCAAGCTTTCGCGACACTCGCTGTCGAGCATTTCCCAAAGACGCTCCGCACTGCCGGTGTCGACAAAGCTGAGCGGCAATCGCGGCACCACCTCGCTGCGAAAGATCACGTTACGGTGCATATTGCCCACCTCCGGCCCCTGGGCGCCGGTCCATTCATAGCCCACGAAACTGGTGAAACTGCAGTCTGCACTGCGATCATAAGCTGCTGCTGCCGCTTGCTGGATTTCCTGCCACGGACCAGACGCCGCCTCGCGGCAGACACTGCCATCCGCGCCGCAGTTGCCGAGCCGCCGCGCCTGGCTTGCGGTGTAATTGAACAGGTAATACGCAACTCGCGGCGCATGCCGGTAAACCAGGCATTGCCAGCTGTCGTAGGTGGCCGATCCGGGTGTCTGGCACAGGCTGACCTCACCCAGCAACTCCGCGTGGTCGGTTACCGCGGCAAAGTCGAGCGGCCGCGCCAGACGCAACTCGCGCAGCGCCTTGCCCTGCTCGTCATAGGGCTGGACAGCAAGCGTCTCGCCACGCGCAAACCGGTAGGCATCGGCCGGGCGCGCCCGCGTGTCCTGGGTTGCGGCATCGAGTGACAAGGCGGTATGAACGTGGATATCACCGACATAGGCGTTGCGCAGCGGATTGTAATCGAGACAGCGCGGCGCGCTTTCCCCGGCCAGCACCGCCACGCAAAAGAGCACGAGTCCCGGAGTCGCCAGCAACGGGAAGCGCCGGCTGCAGCCCCGGCGCATCAACCCGCGCTCCCCTGTGCGGCGCGCTTCTTGTAGGGCATCCAGTGCATGAAGCCGAACAACAGCGTCAGCAGCATGCTGATCAGCAGCGGTCCCTCGTACAGCTTGATATAGCGCAATGCCACCGCTATCTCGACAGCGTGCGCGGCAAACAGCGCGAGCGTGCCGTATTGCAGAATCTGTTCCACGGTGGCAGGCATCTCGACAAACAACGATAGCAGCGCGGCGGCGTAGAACAGCAGGCAAATGATCTTGGCGGGCATGGTCGGCTCCTGGCGTGCTTGGTTTTCAGGGGCGCTATGGTGCTTAATTGACGGCAGGATTGGAAGTGACGCGCGCGTCACGTTGAGCGCCGTGCACTCACCACCCCCCGACAGACCATTCCGGAGGCAACGGCCGGGCCGCAACATTGAACAGCCAGACTCCGCAGCAGGGCACGGTCCTGGTCGAGCGACTTGCACATGATGGACGCGGCGTGGCCCGCGTTGCGGGCAAGACGCTGTTCATTGATGGTGCGCTCCCCGGCGAGGAAGTGCGCTACCGGATCAGCAAGCGCCGCGCCCGTTATGACGAGGCTCTGACACTGGAGATCCTCCACCCCTCGCCGCAACGGGTCGCGCCGCCCTGCCCCCACTACGGTCGCTGCGGCGGCTGCAATCTGCAGCATCTTGCGCCGGTGGCCCAACTCGAGGTCAGGCAGCAACATCTTGGCGACGCCCTCGAGCGAATCGCGGGGCTGCGCCCACGGCGCTGGCTCGACCCGGTAGCGAGCGAGCCCTGGGAGTACCGGGCGAGAGCCCGCCTGGCCATCGAATGTGGCGAGCGCGGCTCCGCGCCCACGCTCGGCTTGCGCCGCGAGGGGTCCAGGCGTGTAGAGGCGTTGCATTCCTGTCCGGTTCTGGTGGCAGCGGCAAGCGCGTTGCTCGCGCCGCTGGCACAGCTGCTCGGCGAACTCGAACAGCCCGGCTGGCTGCAGGAAGCATGGCTTGCGAGCGGCGAACCCGGCCTGGCACTCGCCCTTGGCTGCACCCGCGCCACAGCGCATCCCAACGACCTGCAACGTCTGCACGCATTCTGCGCGGCCCACTCGGTGCAGTTGCAGATCGGCATCGTGAACGATGGCCGGATCCGCTGGCCAGAACGGCTCGAAGCACTCGGCTACCACACCGGCTGCGCGGACATCCGGTTGCAATTCCAGCCCTGGCAATTTACCCAGGCCAACCGCACCGTGAACCGTGCGCTGATCGCTCTGGTCGGCGACCTGCTGCAACCGCAACCGGCGGATCTCCTGCTCGACCTGTTTTGCGGAATCGGAAACTTTGCCCTGCCGCTGGCCGGACGGGTGGCGCAGGTAACCGGTATCGAAGGCGATGCCGCATCGATCGAGTGCGCGCGCCACAACGCGCAACTCAATGGCATCGCCAATGCCGAGTTTCTGCGTGCCGATCTCGCACATGACCCCGGTGCCAGCGCCTGGGCCCGCCGGCGCTACCAGCTGATCGTGCTCGACCCTCCCCGCGCCGGTGCCGCGGCACTGGTTCCGACCCTGCTGAGACTGCGTCCGCGACGCCTTTGCTATATCTCCTGCGATGCCGCGACACTGGCCCGCGACGCCCGCAACCTGTGCGCGGACAGCAAGCTCGAACTGCTTGCCGCCGGCGTACTCGACATGTTCCCCCAGACCAGCCATTTCGAGTCCATCGCGCTGTTCGGTTGATCCCCCGAGGCGATACGCGTATTCGTGTGCTAACCTCCTTGGAACACGGAAGGCCACGCCGTAATGCCAATACCGATCTCCCTACACGCACTGACCGCGCTTCCGGATCGCAGTGCCTGCATGGTCGAGGCAGGCCGGCTCGTTGCCGAGGCGCGCCAGCGCGCGACCACGCTCGCGGTCCTGTGGCTCGATCTCGACCGTTTCCAGTCGATCAACCGCGCGTTCGGACATGCCGGTGGCGACCAGGTCATCGACCAGGTGGCGCGGCGCATCGAGGCGCACCGCAACCCCGCCACCGTGTTGTGTCATGTCGGCGCCGACGAGTTCGTGCTGCTGACGCCCGGCACCACGCGCGACCAGGCGGCACGCATCGCCGCGGAATTGATGGCGGTGGTGCAACTGCCGCTCGAACTCGGTGCGGTACAGCTGCACCCGGCACTGACGATTGGCATTGCGATT
Organism: Gammaproteobacteria bacterium; assembly: GCA_016705365.1. Taxonomy (NCBI): domain Bacteria; kingdom Pseudomonadati; phylum Pseudomonadota; class Gammaproteobacteria; species Gammaproteobacteria bacterium. Next base: position 465,370 of record JADIYI010000002.1, read on the forward strand.
CTCGAACGTGACGAGGGAGCTGCGGAACTGCTGCACCGCGCCGATCGCGCCAAGCACGACGCCAAGGAACAGGGCGGTAACTGCTGGGTATTCTCCGGCGAGGAGCGCGTGCTCGGGCGCCACGGCACTCCCCTCGAGCGCGAGGACCTGCAGATCGAGAACGATCTGCACGATGCGCTCGACACCGGCGGTCTCTCGCTTCACTACCAGCCGATCATCAACCGCGACGGCAGCGTGGAGGGTGCCGAGGCGCTGATGCGCTGCACGGTGAATGGCCGCACCACGCGGCCCGATGAATTGATTCGCGTCGCCGAGAAAACCGGGTTGATCGCCCGTCTCGGCGAATGGTCGCTGGTCACCGCCGCCGAGTTCGCCCGCGATCTCTGTGCCACGGGCATGCGCACCAAGATCGCCGTGAATGTCTCCGCGACGCAACTGCACGCGGCGGGGTTCTCCGAGAGTCTTGCCGGTGCCCTGCTGCTCACCAATCTCGATCCCGCGCTGCTGGAACTCGAGGTAACCGAGTCGCTGGTGCTGCGGCTCTCGGCGGAGGTGCAATCCAATATCGACACCTGTACCAGGCTCGGCAACCCGCTCGCGATCGACGACTTCGGCACCGGCGAAAGTTGCCTGGCCAAGCTCAAGGATCTGCCCGCAACCAAGCTGAAGCTCGATCGCGCGTTCTCCAGCGTGCTGCCCGCCGATCGACGCGCGTTTGCGGTGGTGCGCGCGATGAGCCAGCTGGGCCGCGAACTCGGCATGACCGTGGTGGCGGAAGGTGTGGAAACGCCGGAACAACTCGAGTCCCTGTGGCAAGCGGAGGTGGACGCGGTACAGGGCTATTATTTTGCGCGACCGATGCCTTCGGACGCGTTCGTGCAATGGCTGAAGGGCAGAAGCTGATGAAAGAAGCAACGAGTACCGCGAAACAGGACATCGGGAACATGCTCGAGGAGGCCGTGCGTGATATCGGCATTCCGCCACGCCCGGCGGTTCTGGAGCGCATCAATACCGAGATGCGGCGCCCGGAGCCCGATTCGGGGCGGCTCGCCGGCATCATCAGTGCCGATGTCAGCCTGTCGGCGGGCCTGATGAAAATTGCCAACTCGCCGTTTTTCGGATTGCGCGGGCGTGCGCGCACGGTCCAGCAGGCCCTGCTCGCGCTCGGATTGGACACCGCGAGTCGCGCGGCGACGGGCCTGGTGCTGCGCAGCACCTTTCCGCAGATTGCCTCGCTGGAGCGCTTCTGGGACGCCTCGGCGCGCATCGCGCAGATATCCGGCTGGATGTGCAGCCGTATCGGGCTCGAGGACTCCGTGACTCCGGGCGATGCCTACACCTTCGGGCTGTTCCGCGACTGCGGCATCGCGCTGATGATGCGCCGCTTTCGCGACTACGGCGATACGCTGCGTCTGGCCAATGACAACAACGAACGCTGCTTCACCGCAATCGAACTCGAGCACCACCCCTCCAATCATGCGGTGGTCGGTTGCCTGCTGGCACGCACCTGGTGGCTGCCTGAACAGAGTTGCCTCGCCATCCGCCACCACCACGATATCCCCGCGATCGCGGCCGGTGCGGTTGCCCTCCCGCGGGAGAGCGCGGTCCTGATTGCCATCGCCCAGTTCGCCGAGCGCGCGCTGCAACTGGAATCGGGTCTCAGCCATACCTGCGAGTGGGAAAAAATGGGGCCGTTGTGTCTCGAACTGCTCGGAATCAACACGGTACGCGAAGCCGAAATCATCGCCGAGGCAGCCAGGCTGGCCGCCGAGATACCCTGAGCCGGCACTCGCGCAACCCTCGTCGTCAATGGAAACCCCCGCTCGATGAATGTGCTTATTGGCCTGATTGTGGTGCTGGCTTCATGCGTCGTCGGATTCCTCGCCTCCGGCGGCGAACTGCTGGCGCTGTTCCAGCCCTACGAACTGCTGATCATCGGCGGCGCGGCCTTTGGTGCCATGGTCATGTCCAATCCGCTCAGCGTCACCCTGGGCGTGGTGAAATCGACCGGCACCCTGCTCAGGGCCTCGCCGTACAAAAAGGGGCTCTACCTCGAATTGCTGGCGCTGCTGTTCGAGATCTTCAACAAGATCCGCCGCGAAGGACTGCTCGGCATCGAGAAGGATATCGATGCACCCGATGAAAGCCCGATTTTCAGCAAATACGGCAGCGTGGCCAAGATCCACGGCTCGATGGACTTCATCATCGACTACCTGCGGGTCATGACGCTCGGCGGCGTGGCGAGCCACGATCTCGACGCGTTGTTCGAAGCCGAGCTCGAAACCCACCACGCCGAGTCGCACCTGGTTTCGGGCGCCATGGGCAAGGTGGCCGAGGCACTGCCCGGCTTTGGTATCGTGGCCGCGGTGATGGGGATCGTGATCACGATGGGTCATATCGGCGGTCCGCCCGAGGAGCTCGGACACCATGTCGGTGCGGCGCTGGTCGGCACCTTCCTCGGTATCCTGCTGTCCTATGGCGTGGTCGGCCCGATGGGCGTTTACCTCGAGCACCTCTCGCGCGAGGAGGCCAAGTTCTTCGAGTGCATCAAGGTCTCGATGATGGCGAGTTTCAACGGGGCGCCGCCGCAACTCTCGGTGGAATTCGGCCGCAAGATCCTGTTCCATGAAGTGCGCCCGGGCTGGACCGAGCTCGAGGAGCGCGTGAAGCAGAAACCCGCATGAGCGCACCGGGCGACGGCGCCACCCAGCCGATCATCATCAAGCGCAAGAAGGTGGTCGCGCATGGCCACCACGGCGGGGCGTGGAAGGTTGCCTTCGCGGACTTCGTGACCGCTATGATGGCTTTCTTTCTGCTGCTGTGGCTGCTCGCGAGCACCACCCCGGAGGAGCGCAATGCCATCCAGGGCTATTTCCAGGATCCCAGCGGTTCGCTGGCCGGCCAGGGCGGCGGGCTCGACGCCCCCGGCGCGAACCTGATCGGACCGGGTGGCGCGGACAGCGGTGTCATCGACATGAACAATCCGCTGACGCAACCCGAACGCAGCCAGGAACCGCCGTCCGATTCGCCCAACCTCAGCCAGGCCAGCGATGCCGAACTCGCGCGCGAGCAGGCCGAGCGCGAGCAGCGTTCACTCGACAAGCTTGAACACGAGCTCAGCGCGGAACTCGAGAAGGACGATTCCGCGTTCATGAAGCTGCGCGACCAGATCCTCATCGACCGCACCGCGCTCGGCTTGCGGATCCAGATCGTGGACAAGGAAAACCGTCCGATGTTCGATCGCGGCCAGGCGGAATTGCAGGTCTATGCGGAAGAAGTGTTGCGGGCGCTCGCGCCGCGTCTGGACGTGGTGCCGAACAAGCTGAGCATCAACGGTCATACCGATTCCGTCGCCTACGGACCGGGTGCGGACTACACCAACTGGGAACTCTCCGCCGACCGCGCCAACAGTGCACGGCGGGCGCTGCTCGATGGCGGCTACCCCGACGCCAAGGTGCTCACGGTGCAGGGCATGGGTGCCTCGATCCCGCGCCTGGTCGACGATCCGCAGGATGCCGGCAACCGGCGCATCGTGATCCTGGTACTGAAAAAGGAAATCGAGGAAGCCCTGCGCGGCAACAGCATCGAGACCACCTCGCCACAGGCAATCATCGACAGTCCCGCCACCGACCCCTTTGCCGCCGGGCCCTGAATCGCGGAATCAGGCGCGACTCCCGAGGTTGCGACGCAGGCGAATATTGAGTACCTCCACACCGAGTGAAAAAGCCATCGCCACGTAGAGATAGGGTTTCGGAATGCCGTAGTCGAAGCCCTCGGCGATCAACGCGGTTCCGATCATCACCAGGAAAGCCAGCGCCAGCACCTTGACGGTCGGATGATTCTCGATGAACTCCCCCAGCGGCCTGGCCGCGAACATCATGACCAAGACCGCGGCGATCACCGCGAGCACCATCACCGGGATATCGCGGGCCATGCCGACGGCGGTGATCACCGAGTCGAGCGAAAACACGATATCGATGATCGCGATCTGCACCAGGGTGCCAATATAGGCAGCGTGCTTGAGCACCAGTTGCGCATCGTCGGCCGCCCCTTCGACCGCGGAATGGATTTCCGAGGTGGCCTTGAACAGCAGGAACAACCCCCCGAGCACCAGCACGATATCGCGCCCCGATATCCCCTCCTCGGTCAACGGGATCACGAACAATGGCTTGGTAAGCCGCGACACCCAGGCAATCGAGAGCAGCAACGCGATGCGCGTCAGCATCGCCAGCGCCAGGCCGAGGATGCGCGCCGAGTCGCGCTGCTCGGGCGGGAGTCGTCCCACCAGGATAGACAGAAACACGATGTTGTCGATACCCAGCACGATTTCGAGTGCTGTCAGCGTGCCAAGGGCGACCCACGCTTCCGGGCTGCTCATCCACTCGAACATGTGCCGACATTTCCTCCATCACGACGCCGGAGGGCAGACTAATCGCAGTCGTGCCGACGGGCAATAGCCGGGCTCGCAGTGCCGCAAGGACGCGATTACACTGCCGGCTGTCAAACCAGCGGCGGGAGATCATGGTGAGCGACTCGGTACATGCGCAAACGCAACAGATCTGGAACAGTTTCTGTGACGAGCTGAAAGATGCCGGCAAACTGCTGTTGCGTCCGAGCACGCCCTCCTCGGCCATTGACCAGGCCACCGGGTTGCGGGCGCTGGCGCGCAATATCGCGCTCGGCCTGCAATTCGAGCTCGAGAACAACGACCCCCTGCATCCGGAGCTGCTGCATTATTTCGACCCGATCCGCAAGCAGGGCGGCGACAACAGCGACGCGCTCTATGTCGGCGCGCCGATCAACGGCAGCGATACCTACCGCATTCACGGCACCCGTGGCAGCGCCCGCTACTTCGCGATCACGGTGCTCGAGGACGGGGCCACCCCGTGGGGCGGCAAGGTAGTCGGCGCGCTGTTCGGGCCCGATATCGTGACCGATGCCGAGGGCCGCTTCAGCGTGACACTCGCACCGACGCCACAAGCCGGAAACTGGATAGCCACCAATGCCGCAACCTATCGCGTCACCATCCGCCAGTTCTTCGCCGACTGGCTCAACGAGGAACCGATGCGCGCGCGCATCGATCGCCTCTGCGACACCCCATGCCCGCCGGCCGCGCCAGATCAGGCACGCATGGCCGAGGGTCTGGCCAGGGCCGCGCGCTGGGTCAACGTATCGTTGCACTACTGGGCCGACATGCTCGACCGCTGGCAGAAGCAACCACACCAATTCCTGTCCTACCGCCAGCTCGATGACAACGCGATCGATGCAACACCGGGTGGCGAGCCCCTGATCGCCTATTGGAAGGTGCCGCCCGGGCAGGCGCTGATCATCCGCGTGCACCCGCCGCGTGCCGATTTCTGGAGCGTGGAGTTCGGCAATTACTGGTGGGAAACCATGGATTACCGTTACCGCCACGCGAGCACCAACTGTCATCACGCCGATCTCGAGGCCGACGGCGAGCTGGTCGTGGTGGTGAGCCATGATGATCCGGGACTGGCGAACTGGCTCGACCCTGCCGGCTACAGCGAGGGCTACGTCACCTACCGCTGGATCGGTGCCGACGCCTACCCACGCCCCGATTGCACCCTGGTGCCGCGCAGCGAACTCGACACCCGGCTGCCCGGGGCACGGCGCATCGACGCGCCGGAACGGGCGCGGCGCATGGAGAAGCGTCGCGCCGGGATCCTCAAACGCTTCGGTTACTGAACCGGGCCGCGGTCCGGCGGTGTTTGAACAGGATTACCCGAATTGCGGGGGGCATGGCGGGCGCGGGACGGATAAGATAGCTGGATGAACAACGCACCCGACATCTTCGGCTACCGCAAGTACTGGGCGCAGCGCTTTGGCATCGCGCCCTATCTGCCGATGACACGCGCCGAGATGGATGTGCTCGGCTGGGATTCCTGCGACGTCATCATCGTGACCGGGGATGCGTACATCGACCACCCCAGTTTCGGCATGGCATTGATCGGGCGCGTGCTCGAGGCGCAGGGATTCCGGGTCGGCATCATTGCGCAACCCGACTGGCAATCGGCGCAAGCGTTCCGCCAGCTGGGGCGCCCGAACCTGTTCTTCGGCATCACCGCCGGCAACATGGATTCGATGGTCAACCGCTATACTGCCGATCGCAAGATCCGCTCCGATGATGCCTACACGCCCGACGCCGCTTCCAACCGCCGCCCGGACCGGGCGGTGGTGGTCTATGCCCAGCGTGCGCGCGAGGCCTTTCCCGACGCCAATATCGTGGTCGGCTCGATCGAGGCGAGCCTGCGCCGCATCGCGCACTACGATTACTGGTCGGACACGGTCCGGCGCTCGGTACTGCCCGATTCGAAGGCAGACCTGCTGCTGTTCGGCAATGCCGAACGTGCCATCGTGGCGCTCGCGCACCGGCTCGCTGCCGGCGAGTCCATCGAGTCTATCCGCGATCTGCGCGGCAGTGCGTTCATGGTGAAGCGCGACTGGCGACCGGACAAAGACTGGGCCGAGCTCGATTCCACGGAAGTCGACACGCCAGGGCCACTGGTGCAGCACCCCGATCCCTACGCGATGGATCCGCGGGAGGACACCACGGCGTGCAGCCGCCAACCGGTACCCGGCGGGGATTTGCAGGCGCTGCGCATCATGCCGCGCGAAAAGCGCAAACTCGATCGCGAGCGCAGCGTGGTGCGGCTTCCCGCCTACGAAGCGGTACGCGATGACCCGGTGCTCTACGCCCACGCCTCGCGCACCTTTCATGTCGAATCCAATCCCGGCAATGCGCGGGCGCTGGTCCAGGCACACGGCACCCGCGACGTGTGGCTGAACCCACCGCCGCTGCCGCTGACGACGGCCGAGATGGATGGCGTCTATGACCTGCCCTTCCAGCGCACCCCGCACCCCGCGTATGGCGCTGCACGCATCCCCGCCTATGAGATGATCCGCTTCTCGATCAACATCATGCGCGGCTGTTTTGGCGGCTGCACTTTCTGTTCGATCACCGAGCACGAGGGACGCATCATCCAGAGCCGCTCGGAGCAATCGATACTGCGCGAGATCGAGGATATCCGCGACCGCAGCCCCGGTTTCACCGGCGTGATATCCGACCTCGGCGGCCCCACCGCGAACATGTACCGCATGGCCTGCAAGGCACCGGAAATCGAGAGCGCCTGCCGACGCCTGTCCTGCGTGTACCCGGACGTGTGCGTGAACCTCAACACCGATCACTCGCCGCTGATCAGCGTGTACCGCAAGGCGCGCGAGCTGCCCGGGGTCAAGAAGATACTGATCAGCTCCGGGCTGCGCTATGACCTCGCGGTACGCTCGCCCGAATACGTGAAGGAACTGGTGACCCATCACATTGGTGGCTACCTGAAAATCGCGCCCGAACACACCGAGGACGCGCCGCTGTCGAAAATGATGAAACCCGGCATCGGCAGTTACGAACGCTTCAGGGAGATGTTCGAACGTTTCTCGCGCGAGGCCGGCAAGGAGCAGTTCCTGATCCCGTATTTCATCGCGGCACACCCGGGCACCACCGACGAGGACATGATGAACCTCGCGCTGTGGCTCAAGCGCAACGGTTTTCGTCTCGACCAGGTACAGACGTTCCTGCCGACGCCCATGGCACTGGCGACCACCATGTACCACACCCGCAAGAACCCGCTCAAACGCGTGCGCCGCGACGGCGAAAACGTGGAAACCGTGCGCGCGGCGAAATCGCGCCGCCTGCACAAGGCGTTCCTGCGTTATCACGATGCCGAGAACTGGCCGCTGCTGCGCGAGGCATTGCAGCGCATGGGCCGCGCCGATCTGATTGGCAACGGCAAGAAACACCTGGTTCCGAACTACCAGCCGGCGGGAACCGGCACCCGGTTCTCGCCAGGCCCGGATGCCCGGCACGCAAGGCGCGCGGCCTCGAGACGCTCCCCACAAGGAGCGCACTACACCCGCAAATGATGTGATACGCGCCGTAGCCAGCACCAGAAGGGTGCGCACAGGACCTCTTCCGGGCACCACCACTGCAAAGAGCAAGACGAATTGCACCGCTGACGCCAGGCTGAATGGATTGCTCACCGGCAGACACTCACCGGTCGCAGGCGCAGGCTGCGCAGCTAAAATGACTCCGCTCAACACGGTCACGACCGCCGCCAATGCGATCGCGATGGGTAAATCTTCCGCGTTTCCGGTGTCAGTTATTTCCGTGTCGCACACTGGCGGCTGCGATAGACTTTCACCGTGAACCTGTATACGGAGACCGCACCGCGCCATGGCACGATTCATCCTCGGACACGGAATGCGCGGGCTCGGTGCGCGCAATACCCGCGTCGAGCGCGTGTTGTACCGCTTGGATCGCTTGTTTTTTGGCGCCTTGCTGTGGTTGATCCGGTTGTTGCCGGTCGATCTTGCCTCGCGCTTCGGCGCCGCCGTCGGACGCACATTCGGGCCCCGCTTCAGAAAGAGCCGCGCGCTAGACGAGAATCTGCGCATCGCGCTGCCCCACGCAACACCGCTCGAACGCAAACGCATTGCGCGCGAGGCCTGGGCCAATGCGGGTGCCGTATTCGCCGAGTACGGTCATCTCGACACCATCATCCCGGCCGATTCCGGGCGCATGGAATGTGTGGTGCATGGCGATATCGAAACCCTGCGCAACCCCGCACGCCCGGCCATTTTCGTCGGAGCGCACCAGGCAAACTGGGAAATGATGGGGGCGGCCATTACCCGCTTCGGCGTCCCGCTCGCAGCACTGTTTTCGCCACCGACCAATCCCCTGCTCGATGAAATGCTGCGGCACTGGCGCAGCGGACTCGGATGCGAAATGCTGACCCGCGACGAAAGCATGCGTCCGATGATCCGGGCGCTGACACATGGTTCGTCTCTCGGTATCGTGGCGGACCGGCGGGTCGACTCCGGCAAGCCAGTGGCGCTGTTCGGGATCGACAAGCCGACATCACTGATACCGGCACGACTTGCACTGCGCTTCGGTTATGACCTGGTGCCGGTACGCACCGAGCGTTTGCATGGCGCCCGCTTCCGGGTGAGCTTTTATCCGCCGATCAGGCCACCTGCGGCAGCGGCGGCGGCAGACGAGATCGAGCAGGCGATCCGCATGACGCACGAGATCCACAGCCTCTTCGAGCAATGGATACTTGAGCGCCCCGGCGAGTGGTTCTGTTCCAAGCGGCTGTGGCCGAAGGAAGCATACGGCGGCTCACGGACCCGAAATGACGGCGCGCGCGCTGCCTGATATCTGCATCAACTTTGAGATACTCCCCATGACAATCCATGCCAAGCCGGCCCCACGCGCACAGGAGCCCTCGATCCGCCTGTTCCGCAATGATTTCCTGGAGGCGCTGACGCATGTGCATCCGATCGTGCCGCTGCTGTTCTGGAGTCCGGTTGTCGCCTGGTTGCTGTGGCGCAGCATCACGGTGCATCAATTGCCCGCAGACGGAATGGTGCTGATCGCGGTCCTCGGCCTGGTGGTCTGGTCACTTGCGGAATACTGCCTGCACCGCTTCGTGTTCCATTACCCGGCAAAGGGTCCTGTCGGCAAGTACCTGGTGTTCATGTTCCATGGCGTGCACCACGATGCGCCGCGCGACAAGACCCGCCTGGTGATGCCGCCCGCGGGCGCGGTGATCGTGATGTTCCTGCTGTGGCAGATGTTCCGCCTGGTGGTGCCGGCGCCGTGGATCGAACCCTTTTGCGCCTTCTTCATCGTCGGCTACCTGGTCTATGACTATATTCACTACGGGACGCACCACTTTTCGATGAAGCATCCTGCGCTGCATTTCCTGAAGGTCTACCATCTGCGGCACCACTACGGCGCCGACGGCAAGCGCTACGGCGTGAGTTCACCGCTCTGGGACCGGGTATTCGGAACCTATCCCGAAGAGGAGATACCGGGCCGGCGCGCGCGCTGATATCCGCCGTGGCCGAGCACCTGCTGATACCAAAGCGCCTGACCCGCGCCCTGCCCTGGTTGCGGCGGGTCGCGTGGCATGTCGAGGCGCTGTTCGTCCGCGCCATTGCCTGGCTGCTGCGCCAGTTCGCGCCCGAGCGCTCCATCGCGCTGGCAATGCGGGTGATGGGCCTGATCGGACCGCTGATGCCGATGTGGGACAACGTGGGTCGGAATCTCGCGATCGTATTCCCGGAACTCGACCCGGCCCAACGCAGACAGCTGCAGCGCGGCGTGTTCGCGCATCTGGGTTGCGCGGTCGCTGAGCTGGTGCTCATCGAGCGCTTGTGGCAAGAGCGCGAGGCCCGGATGGAGTTCGTGGCCGATCCCGCGATCCTCGGTATCGGGCCCGGCAAGCCGCCAATGGTGCTGGTCACGGCGCACGTCGGCGCCTGGCAGCTCAGCAACTTCATCGCTGCCCGTTACAACTTTGCACTCACCTCACTTTATGCCCCCGAGTCAAATCCGCTGCTCGCCGACCTGACGTTCCGGTTGCGCGACCAGCTCCCCTGCACCTGGATCTCGCGCGACGGCGGCGTCAAGCGCCTGATCGAGGAGTTGCGCTCCGGGCGCTCGGTGGGGCTTGCCTGCGACACTCGCCTGGACCAGGGCGAGGCGGTGCCATTCTTCGGGCATCCAGCGCTGACCAACACGGTACCCGCGCGGCTGGCACTGCGCCAGGGACTGCAACTGGTGCCGGTGCACGTGCTGCGTCTGCCGGGCGCGCGCTACCGGGTCACGATGGAAGCGCCCATCGTGGCGCGCAATCCCGAGGCACCGGCGCCGGAACAGGCGCTGGACATGACCGAGCAGATGAACGCGCGTTTCGAACGCTGGATCCGCGCGACGCCCGGTGAATGGATGTGCCTCGCGCGACGTTTTCCGAAGGAACTCGACAAGGCCGCACGCGACCAGGTGCGCGCGGCTCACCAATAACGGACGCGCCCGGTATCGACATGAATGAAGTTGGATGCGCGGTAGAGCCCCACCCCGCCACCACGCAACGAGCGCGCGGCCGAGTGCAGCTTTGACAGGTCAGAACCCGGCAGGCGGATATCGATCGCCTTGCCATACAGGTGCATGCTGCCTTGGGCAACTCCACTGCTGCGCGAACGCAGCATTTCATTGGAGGCCGGTGCGCGGTAGCCGGAAATCACCTCAAAGGAACGCTGGTTGCCGACCGCGCGCTGCAGACGGCTCAGCAGATCGAGCAACGCGGTATCGATCGTGTGCTCCTCGTTGGCGCGATGATCGCGCAGCACATGATTGATCTCCGCGAGAGCACCGTTCACATAGTTGCCATTTTCCCAATACGGAACGCGCAGCCGCTCGCCGGTGTGCAGGTTCAGGAAGCCGAGTTCGCGCGCGCCCTCGTTTGCAACCAGCGCACGGGCCCCGGCAGAGCCCATCAACCCGGCAACCGCCAGCGTTTTCAGAAAGCCACGACGTCCTTTGCACGGTGCCGACGGCAGCTTGTCGGAAGAAAACGGCATAAGCCCTCCCGTTGTGATTCAGCCTGAATAAAATGCTATGGTGCGCCCGGACCAACGGTTACCGACACTTGCGCAGGTCCATACAAAATAACCCTATATCCTTGATTGGTAAAGCAGGAAGCATGTCCGTTACGTTGAGAGCCTGGCGTTTGCTTCTATTGATTTGGCTGTTTCCACAGTATGCGGCAGCGCAGGACACGCTCGCCGCGACGCTCGAACAGTTGCAGCGCGACGGCAGTATCCGCGTTGCCGGGGCCCTGGTCCGCAACAGTCCGCTGCTGCAATCCTTTTATGTCACGCGCGGCCAGCGGGCGGCGTGGGACGGCCCTGCGAGCCGTCAGCAACTGCTCGCGGCGGTGGGCACGGCCGCGGCCGAAGGCCTGAATCCGCGCGATTACCATCTCGCTGCGCTGCAGGGCTCCAACACCACCTCTGCCGCCTTCGATGCGCTGCGCACGGATGCACTGATCCGCCTCGCGGCGCACCTCTTTCACGGCAAGCTGGACGCCATCGACTATCTCCCCGAGATCGATCTGCAGAACGCCGAACTCGGTGCCAGCGCGGTGCAGCTGCTGGAGGATGCGATCGGCAAACCGGATATTCCCGCACTGCTCGAGCGGCTCACGCCACACGGCGAAATCTATCAGCGGCTGAAAGCAGGACTGGCCCAATACCGGGCCATCGAACAGCGCGGCGGCTGGGGGCTCGTCGCTGACGGCCCGACCCTGCATCCGGGCGATCGCTCGCCGCGGGTCGTGGCTTTGCGCGAGCGCCTGAGCGCCAGCGCCGATCTTCGCGATCCCGGCCCGGTAACGGACCGCGAGCTGTTCGATACCGCGCTCGCGCAGGCGACCCGGCATTTCCAGACCCGCCACCAGCTCGATGCCGACGGTGTGGTCGGCAAGAAAACCGTCACCGCGCTGAATGTGCCGGTGAGCCAGCGCATCGATCAGATCCGGATCAACCTGGAGCGGGCGCGCTGGTTGCTGCACGATCTGCCGGCGAGCTATGTTCTGGTCGACATCGCCGGCTTTACGGTGCGCTATGTCCAGGACGGCAAGGAACTGCTGCGATCGCGCGCGGTGGTCGGCAAGCCCTTTCGCATGACACCGATCTTTCGCGCGACCATGAAGTACCTGGAATTCAATCCTACCTGGACCGTGCCACCCACCATCCTGCGCCAGGATGTCCTGCCCCAAATCAGGAAGAATCCCGGCTATCTGGCCAGCAAGAAGATGCGCGTGCTGACCTTCGAGGGCAAGGAAGTGAATCCGGCAAGCGTGGACTGGTCGCGTTACCAGGGAAAGAACCTGCCCTACCTGATCCGCCAGGATCCGGGGCCGGACAATGCGCTCGGGCGAGTGAAATTCATGTTCCCGAACCAGCACCACGTCTACCTGCACGATACCCCGAGCCGCGACCTGTTCCGTCAGTCGGAGCGCGCATTCAGTTCCGGCTGCATTCGAGTCGAGGAGGCCGCGACGCTGGCCAAGCTGCTGCTCGCGCGCCAGGGATGGACGCCGGCGCAGGTCGAGGAGTCGCTCGCCGGCAAACGTACCCGCAAGGTGTCCCTGGATACCCCGGTACCGGTGTTGCTCTACTACTGGACAGTCGCGATCGAGGACGATGGCGACATCCTGCTCAAGCGTGACATCTACCAGCGGGATGCAAAATTGCTGGAGGCGCTGGATGAGTTGGACGGCGCTGCGTAGCGACGGCTTGTCTGGCTTGCAACGATCCCGCGCGCACCGAGCCAAGGGGGCGAAGTGTTTGCCGCAGCTGCATCGCCCGGGAACGGCAATCGCATCATCGCCGGAATGCCGCATCAAGATGATTCCCGTACAATGAGCGGCAGTCACACCCCCTCAACGCGCACCCTCGGCCATCGGATCCACAAATGAGAGCAGCCATCTTTTCCGCAGCAGGCGAGCCGCTGCAAATCGAAGAACGACCCATGCCCGGCGCCGAGCCGGGATCGCTGGTAATCCGGGTCAGGGCCTGCGGCATCTGCGCCTCCGATCTGCACGCGAGCGAGGCACCGGGAATGCTCAGTCCCGGCAACGTGCTCGGCCACGAATATGCCGGCGAGGTGGTGGCGATCGGTGCCGGGGTGAACGGCTGGGCCATCGGCGAGCGCCTCACCGCGTTGCCCGCGAGCCCCTGTGGCGTGTGCGCGGCCTGCAAGGCGGGCCGTTTTGTCGAGTGCGGCGATATGCTGATGCAGGGCTTCGACCCGCGCATGCCCGGTGCCTATGCCGAGTACACGCGGTGCATGGCGGTGCTGGCGATGAAGCTGCCGGAGTCGGTGGACCTGCAGGATGCCGCGACCATCGAGCCGCTGGCGGTCGGACTGGGTGCCTGCCGCAGTGCGGCGCTCGAGCCCGGTGCCAGCGTGCTGGTAATCGGTGCCGGCATCATCGGCCTGGCGGTCGCCAAGTGGGCCCGCTTCTTCGGTGCCGGCGATGTCGGCATCAGCGAGATGGTACCGGCACGCATCGAGCGTGCCCGCCGGATTGGCGCGGATATCGTTATCGATGCCGCACGGTACGCCGATCCGGTCGCCGAATTCCAGCGGATCACCGGGCGCGCGCCGACGGTGATCTTCGAGTGCGTTGGCCGCCCGATGATCCAGAAGCTGATCGACATGGCGCCCCCTGGCGCGCACCTTGTCATGGTCGGCACCGGCATGCAGCCCGAGCAACTGACCGTGGTGACTGCCGCGCTGAAGCGTCTGCGCATGAGCTTCCACCTTGCCTACGAGCTCGACGATTTTCCGTTCGTGCTGCGCATGCTGGCTGTCGGCCGGATCAGCACCGAGGGCCTGGTAACCGGCACGGTCGGTCTCGACGCGCTGCCGGCGATGTTTGCCACGCTGCAACAACCCAACGATCATTGCAAGATCATGATCACACCCTGAACCTTTTGTCGTGGTGTAACGCCGCTGCGGCGATCTTGCGACTGTTTGCAAGCCCTCGGGCCGGAGAATCGAGCATTGAACGATGACAGCATCCTGATCGGCGCCGGCGAAATCCCCGTGAGCCTGCCGTTGCGTTATGCGAACCGTCACGGACTGGTGGCAGGCGCCACCGGCACCGGCAAGACCATCACCGTGCAGGGGCTCGCGGAGAGCTTCTCCGCGGCCGGCGTGCCGGTATTCGTCGCCGATGTCAAAGGCGATCTCGCGGGGCTGGCGATGCCCGGCGTCGCCAATCCGCGCATCGAGGAGCGCTGGAGCCGCATCGGCGTGGCCCAGCCCCCGTTCGCCGCCGCACCGGTCAGCTTGTGGGACGTGTATGGCAAGGGTGGCATCCCGTTGCGGCTCAGCCTCTCCGAACTCGGCCCGCAGATGCTCTCGCGCATGCTGGAACTCAACGAAACCCAGGAGGCGGTGCTGTCGCTGGTGTTCCAGTTTGCCGATGACGAGGGCCTGCTGCTGCTCGACATGAACGATCTTCGTACCACGCTGGTGCACCTTGGCGAACACGCGCGCGAGCTGGACACCCGTTACGCCGCTTTCTCGCGCCCCTCGGTGGCCGCCATCCAGCGGCGCCTGCTGTTGCTCGAAAATGCCGGTGCCGCGACCTTCTTCGGTGAGCCTGCGGTGCAGCTGACGGATCTGATGCGCACTGCCGCCAATGGACAGGGGGTCGTGAATATTCTCGATGCGCGCGAGCTGATCAATCAACCGCGGCTCTATACCAGCTTCCTGCTGTGGCTGATGTCGGAGCTGTTCGAACAGCTCCCCGAGATCGGCGACCCGGAACGCCCGCGCATCGTGTTCTTCTTCGACGAGGCACACCTGCTGTTCGACGGCGCGCCGAAGGCGCTGATGCAGCGAATCGAGCAGGTGGTACGCCTGATCCGCTCCAAGGGCGTGGGCATCTATTTCATCACCCAGAGTCCGGGCGACATACCCGACGACGTACTGGCGCAACTCGGCAACCGCATCCAGCATGCGCTGCGCGCCTACACGCCGAGCGAGCAGAAAGCGGTGCGCGTCGCGGCGCAGTCCTTTCGCGCCAATCCCTTGTTCGAAACCGAGCAGGTGATTGCCCAGCTCGGCGTCGGCGAGGCGCTGGTATCGGTGCTCGAGCAACGTGGCGTGCCCTCGGTGGTGCAACGCACCCTGGTACGCCCGCCCGGCTCGCGCATGGGACCACTGGAAGATCACGAGCGCCAGTCGCTGCTTGGCGCGGACGCCTTGTTTGCGCGTTATCGCACCAGTCATGACCCGGTGTCGGCGCACGAGATCCTGCAACAGCGCGCGCAGCGCCAACTCGCCGAGGCAAGCAATGAAAAGGCCTCTCCGGCGCGCGAACCCGCCCGGCGTTCGACCCGCGAAGGCCCGGTGGAAGCACTGCTCAAGAGCGTCGCCCGCAGCATAGGCAGCGGACTCGGACGCAGCATCGTGCGCGGTGTGCTGGGTTCGATACTGCGTGGGCGCTGAAGCGGAAGCCGCCGACATGAGTGCGCATTCCCGACCAAACGGAGGTTTCCAATGATTCGCTTGCTGATCGTGTTGGCCATCGTGGTGCTGGCGACTCTCTACCTGAACGGCCGCGAGGGCCAGGTACAGAAGCCGGAGCAGCAATACATGGAACAGACCGACAAGGCCAGGGCGCTCGAGCTGCAGACACAGGAGCAGGCGACTCAACAATTGAGAACCATCGATGAGAATACCCAATAGATCCGCACCGCACGCACTGCTGGCGCTGATCGCGCTATCGAGCAACCCGGTCGCGGCGGCCGAGGAACTCGAAACGCTGGTGGTCAGCGCCACCCGCAGCTCGGTACCGGCAGCGGAACTCAGCAACAGTATCCGCACCCTGAGCGCCGAGGAACTCGCGATGATCGGCGCAGTGCATATCAGCGAGGTCCTGGCGCGGGTGCCCGGCGCCTGGATCAACCGCGGCAATGGCCAGGAGAATCTCACCGCGATCCGTTCCCCGGTATTCACCGGGGCCGGCAGCTGCGGAGCGTTCTACGTGGCCGAGGACGGTGTGCCGATACGCCCGCCCGGCGTCTGCAATGTCAACGAACTGTCCGAAATCAACGGCGAGCAGGCCGCCCGCATCGAAGTGTTGCGCGGACCCGGCACCGCGGTACACGGCAGCAATGCCCAGCACGGCGTGATCAACGTGATCAGCATGCCACCACCCGAGACGCCACGCGACGCCTCGCTGTCGCTGGAGGGCGGCCCAAACGAATACGCACGCCTGCTCGGCAGCTATGGCGAGGCGCATCCCGAGCATGCCTGGCGACTCAGCATCAACGCCGCCCACGACGGCGGTTACAAGGACGACTCCGGTTTCGACCAGCAGAAACTCAGCTATCGCCACGATGTCGCCTGGTCCGGCGTGACCCTCGCCTCGCTGCTCAGCCTCGCCAATCTCAACCAGGAAACCGCGGGCTTCGTGGTTGGCGAGGACGCCTACAAGCATTCCGGAGAAAAGCGCGAAAACCCCAACCCGGAAGCGTTTCGCGACAACAAGACGGCACGCTGGCAGGGTCGCTTCGACATCGATCTCGGCGCCTCGGGCACGCTCGCCATCACCCCCTATCTGCGCTACCAGGATATGCGCTTCCTGCAGCATTTCCTGCTCGGGCAGCCGCTCGAGGAAAACGGTTTGCGCAGTGTCGGCTGGCAGAGCGCCTGGGAATTGTCTCTGAGCGATGCCCTGTTGCTCAGCACCGGAATCGACGCCGAGTACAGCGACAGCTACCTGCAGGAAACCCAGCGCGAAGCCGTGACTGTGAGCGTGCTGCCGACCGGCAAACACTACGACTACCGGGTCGACAGCCTGAACGGCGCCGCCTTTGCCCAGCTGCGCTGGGAGGCGAGCAGCACAACCCGGGTGATGGCTGGATTGCGTCTCGAAGAGCAGGACTACGATTACGACAACCGCATGCTCGACGGGGCAACGCGCGATGACGGCAGCAACTGCGGATCACCCGCCCAGCCACTTCCCTGCCGTTATTCGCGCCCGGCGGATCGCAACGATTCCTTCGGCGAAGTGTCGCTGAATGCCGGCATCAGCCATGCATTGACCTCCAGCCAGGAAGTGATCCTGAACATTGCGCACGGCTTCCGCCCACCGCAGACTGCCGAACTCTACCGCTTGCAGAGCGGACAACTGGCAGCCGATATCAACTCCGAGCAGATCGACAGCATCGAACTCGGCTGGCGCGGCAGCTGGGCCGCATTCGATTACAACCTCAGCAGCTACTACATGGAAAAATCCGACGTGATTTTCCAGGATTCCGAGAGGCGCAACGTCGATGGCGCCGCCACCGAGCACTACGGTTTCGAGTATTCGCTTGCCTGGCGTCTTGCCCCCCACTGGATGCTGAGCGCGGACGGCACGCTGGCGCGCCACCGCTACGCCGACGACGCCCCGTTGCAGGGATTGGCGCCCGGCACCAGCATCGAGGGCCGCGACATCGACACGGCGCCACGCTCGATGGCATCGTTGCGCCTGGGCTGGACCCCGGATCCGCGCACCACGCTGGAACTCGAATGGCAGCATATCGGCCGCTACTTTCTCGAGCCCACCGATACCTACGATTATCCGGGTCACGAGCTGCTGCACCTGCGTCTGCGGCGCGAGTTGGGCCATTCGCTGATGCTCGGCGTGCGCGTCACCAATCTCGGCGACGAGGATTATGCCGAGCGTGCCGATTACGCGTTTGGCGATTACCGCTATTTCGTCGGCGAACCACGCAGCCTGTTCGTCGAACTGGGCTGGCAGCTCTGAATAATGTCAAGAATATGCCGATGACATTGCACGTGGATCTGTACTGGTCGTTTCGCAGCCCCTGCTCCTATCTCGCGACGCCGCGCATCCGCCGGATCGCACGCGAGACAGCCGGCCACCGGGGGGGTGCCGACACTCGTTTAACGGTGCAGCCTTGGCCAGCACCGCATCGATGTGCTGCTGTGGCGCGTGCAGCAGCACGGGTTGAAGCACCGGGGACAGCAGCGCGGACGCCCGTTCCACCGCTCGCGGCGGCCGGGGGCTATCCTGGCGTGCCGACCACACCCCGGTCGTGCAGGCGCGCGAATTCACCGGCACCGATCCCCAGCAACTCACCGAGCACCTGCTCGGTATGCTCGCCGAGTCGTGGCGCCGGTCTTACCGGCAAGCGATCCCGACCCGAGAAATCGAGCGCAATGCCCGGCGCAATCAGCGCACCCACGCCAGGCTGCTCGATGCGACCGAACATGGGGTTGGCCTCGGAACACGACGGGTCGCGCCGCACCAGTTCCTCCAGACTCTGGTAACGGCCCCAGCACACACCGTGCCGACGGAAAATATCCTCGATCAGCGCAAATGGCCGCGCCGCGATCCACTCGCCCACCGCCACGGCAATCTCGCGCCGGGCACGGAAGCGATTGCCTTCGAGCCCGAGATCGAGCCCGAGACGCTGGCCAAGCGTGGCCATCGCCGCGCCCAGATCCATCGCGCCCAGCAGCGATCGCCATTGCTTCGCGGTCAAGCCCACCACCATGACCCGCTCGCCACCGGCACACACGAAATCGCGCCCGAACGCACCGAACAACTCGTTGCCGTGCCGCGCGCGCTGTTCCCCAAGCTGCGCCTCGGCGAGAAAGCCGAGATGTCCCATCACCGCCAGCGCCACGTCCTCGAGCGCCAGCTTCACATGCTGCCCGACACCGTTGCGCAAGCGGTATCGCTCCGCCGCGAGCAGGCCCACCGCCGCCATCTGTCCGGTGATCAGATCCCAGGCCGGCAGCACGTGATTGACCACCGCGTCGTGATCTGCGGACCCGGTGATGAACGGCAAGCCGAGCCGCGGGTTGATCGTGTAGTCCACCGCCGAGCCACCGTGGCGGTCGCCCTGCACCGTCAACTGGATCAGGTCGTGGCGGCGCTGCTCGAGCAGTGCATGGTCGAGCCAGCCGCGCGGCGGAAAATTCGTCAGCAGCATGCCGGCATCCGCGCCCGGTGCACAGATCAGCGCCATCGCCAGCTCGCGTCCTTCGGGAGATGCGAGATCGAGCGCCACCGAACGCTTGGACTTGTTGAGACCGCACCAGAACAGGCTCACGTCGTCACGCGTCACCGGCCAGCGCCGGTAATCAAGACCACCGCCGAGCGCATCGATGCGGATCACGTCGGCGCCCATCTGCGCCAGCGTCATGCCCCCGAGCGGCGCGGCCACGAACGCGGCCGCCTCGACCACCCGCATCCCGGCGAGCACCGGCCCGCGCGCAACTTCGGTTTCCATCAACCGTCCTCCCTGGCGAGTGCCTGCTCGAGCAGGCTGCGCGCGATAACCTTCAGGGCCAGAGTTTCCTCGGCGCCTTCGAAAATGGACAGCACCCGCGCGTCCACGAAGTAGCGGCTGACCGGCGCCTCCTCGGCATAACCCATGCCGCCGTGGATCTGCAGCGCCTCGCGCGTCACCAGCTCGGCCGAGCGGCAGGCCAGTAGCTTGACCAGGCTCGCCTCGATCCGGGCGTCGCCCTGTTCCCGCGCACCGGCAACCGCATAGGTCAGCTGACGGCACGCGGCAAGCCGCGCCGCCATGCGGGCAAGCTTGGCCAGCGTGAGCTGGCAGCCGATCAACGGCGCTCCGAACACCTTGCGCTCGGTGGCGTAGCGCAGCGCGGCGAGCAAAGCCGCACGCATCACCCCGGTGGCGCGCGCCGCGGTCTGCAGGCGTCCGCCCGTCATCCCCGCCATGGTGTAGTAAAAACCCTTGCCGAGCCCTGCTGCACCACCGATCACATGCTCATCCGGCACAAAAAAATTCTCGAATGCCAGATCAAAGGAATGCATGCCACGATAGCCGATGGTCGGGATCGCCCTGCCCTGGAGCGACCCGCCGCCTGGTTGGCGAAACCCGAAAGAGTGCGTGTCGTACGAGGGCTTCTCGACCAGCAGCACACTGAGGCCGCGATGCCCCAGTGTCCGGTCGGCGTCGGTGCGTGCAACCACCATCAGCAGCCCGGCCTTGCCGGCAAAGGTGCACCAGGTCTTGGCGCCATCGAGCAGCCAGCCGCCCCGTGCAGGTGTAGCCTGCAGCGCCAGGTTGGCCACATCGGAACCGAAATCGGGTTCGGTGATCGCGATCGCACACAACGGATCGCCGGCCGCTATCTGCGGCAGCCAGCGCCGCTTCTGGGCCTCGGTCGCGCCTGCGAGCAACGCGCGGCTCAGAATCTCGGGCCGGGTGATCAGGCTGCCGGCCGCCGCCAGCGAGGCCTCCGACAATGCCTCGGTAACCACCACCATCATCCGTGTGGCGCCGACATCGCTCGTCGCGCTGCCTCCGTAGCATTCCGGGATCGAAAGACCGAACACACCCAGTGCACGCAACGGCTGCAGCAGGCTCTCGGGCACCGTCAGGTTCTGACGATGAATCGCTCCGGCCTGCGGTGCGACCACCTCGGCCGCAAACCGGCGGAACGTGTCGCGGGCGATGCGCAGCTCCTGATCGAGCGGCACCCGGCCTACCTCCTGATCGCCCTGCGCCAGCGCCCGCCCGGTTGCCGCCAGAGCCTGTGCACCTGCCACCGCATGACGCAACCGCGCCCACCCGGGATCGCCCGCAATCGAGTGCAGCGCTGCCAACTCCAGATCGAGTTCGAGAAAGATCGGCTCCAGCCGCGCCAGTACCGCGGCGATCGCCTCGACCGCGAAGATCAGCGCCAACCGCGCGTCCTGGATGCTGCTGTCGGCATCGAGTCGTGCGAGCACGGTGCGGGTCGCGAGCAGCTCCGCGCTCGACCACGCCAGCTCGTAGGCAGCGACCTGGTGGGTATCGAGAAGCCCGGACTGCAGCCTTGTGCCACTCGTGCAGAGGCGCGCGAGCTTCCCCACCGCGCGATCGAACTGCGGCTGCAGCAATCCGAGCAGCCGGGCAGCCGTCCCGGCCTCCTGTTGCAAGGCATGGATCATCGCGGCGGACACGCTTCCCCGCTCAGGGCTTCAGCTCGGGAATCACGTGCGCAAAGTGATCGATCATCGGCATCACCTGCTCCGGCTTGTCCCACAGATCCACCGCCACACCGACGTTCACCCGCTCGATACCGATATCGCGGTAGCGCTTCAAGGTATCGAAATCCGGCGTGCGCATCGCCTGCAACGTGATCGAAACGCAGGCCGGATCACGGCCATTGTCGCGCACCGCCCGGCGGAAATCGGCAACGGACTTTGCGATGTCCCGCAACAATACGTCGACCGGCATCCAGCCGTCGGCCCATTCGGCTGCATGCCGCACACCCAGCGGACCCACTGCGCCGAAAATCACCGGCAGCGGCTGCTGCAACGGTTTCGGCGCACACCATACCGGATCGAAATCGATGTACTGCCCGTGGTACTCGGCCTGGTCCTGGGTCCATAGCGTACGCAGCGCAGCCACCGCTTCACGCATCACTGCGTAGCGCTTGCCCCAAGGCTGACTGCTGACGTTGCAAAATTCCTCCTTGTTCCAGCCAACCCCCGTGCCGATGATCACACGCCCACCCGAGAGCTGATCCAGAGTGACGATGGACTTGGCCTGCGAGAACAGGTCACGCTCGAGCAACAAGGCGATCCCGGTGCAGACCCGCAACGTGGTGGTCACCGAAGCCGCTGCCATCAGCGACACGTAGGGGTCCATCATCAGTTTGTAGGGTTCCGGCAACTCGCCACCGCCCGAGTACGGAGTCTGGCGCGAGACCGGGATGTGGCTGTGCTCGCCGTACCACAACGAATCGAAACCGCGCTCCTCGAGCGCACGCGCAAGCACCACCGGAGTCGGGTCGAGCAGCGTATTCATCGAGCTGAAACCAAGATGCATGAGTGCTCCGTATGCAGGGCGTGGCTGGAAACATTGCCAGCCAATGGTAAGTGCGTTGGCGACAGGCAACAACGTGCTTGCGCCGCAGCGCTGCCGCCGGCGTTGCCAGCTCCGCCAATTCAGATCATGTCGAGCAACGGGTCGCGGCCACTCGCCATCACCGCCAGTCGCGCACGCGTCGCGCGCCGGTATTGCGCCTTCACCCGTGCAAATCCCGGCATCGCCACAAGCTGCCACGCCCGGCTCCGCGCCGCGGGCAACAGTTCCGCGGGCTCGACAGTGACGTCGATGATGTTGCCGAACATCGGATCGTCGATGGCATGGGCCGCGTCCCCCATTGCCTTGCGCAGCGCACCGAGGCTCTCCAGCGTCAGCGCATTCAGCGGTGGCCGGTCCATTGTGAGTGTGCGGAAACCCAGCCCGTTGTGCGACCCGCTCCACCACGGCGGCTTCAGCTGCGCTCGGCAACGGCACTCGCCTGCAACTCGCGCCTTTCGTTGAGCAGCTTCCTGAACCCGTTCGATGTCACTACCGAATGGGCGTTGATGTACGCCTCATGGTTGGCCTCGACCTCCTGTAACACGTAACGGTAATTGACCAGCATGCCGCAGGACTGCGCGAACCCCTTGCCGGAAGTATCGCCCAGCCAGTTGAGTCGCTCGATGCGCGCGCCATTGCTGAGATGGAACCGCTCCACCGCATCGAGCGGCTGCTCCCCGCGCCTGGCGTGGGCGAGATAGATCGCACAAAGCGGCATCAGCAGTTCTCGCATCTGCTCGGCCAGCGCGGGATTGCGCTGCCATTCCTTCGGCAACTGCTCACGCAACAGCTGGCGCTGGGGCTCGCTCAACAGCGTCAGTTCCGGTTTTTTCAATTCCCGTTCGAGCCATGCGCGGAACCCGGGGATCGGCGACAGCGTCACGAACTGTTTCAGCCCCGGAAAGTCCCGACGCAACTCCATCACCACCTGCTTGATCAGGAAATTGCCGAACGAGATCCCCAACAGACCTTCCTGGCAGTTGCTGATCGAATAAAACACCGCGGTGTCGATTTTCCCGCGCGCCGTGGCGGCCGGGGCCGCCAGCAGTTGCTGCACGTTGCCGGACATGCCTTCGACCAGCGCGATCTCGACGAAAATCAGCGGCTCGTCGGGCAGCGCCGGATGGAAAAACGCAAAGCAGCGACGGTCATCGGCGAGACGGCGGCGCAGATCGTCCCAGCCATCCATCTCGTGCACCGCCTCGTAGGCGATCAGCTTCTCGAGAATATGCGCCGGCGTTTCCCAGGAGATCGCCCTGAGATCGAGGAACCCCCGGTTGAACCAGGCTTTCAGCACATACAACAGATCGGCATCGACCGGTTTCAGATCCTTCTGATCCGGCAGCAGGCGCAACAGGTCGCGGCGCATGCCGAGTATGGTGGCCATGCCGCCGGAAGCCATGTTGATGCGCCGAAACAGCTTGCGCCGGCCCCCCTCGAGTGCCCTTTGCAGTCGCCTGAGGTTTTCCTCGCTGTCATCCTCGCGGTAGCGCGCTGCGCATTGCAGGATTTCCTCGCGGCGCGGCGCGTAAGCCTGCTGCAACAACCGGAAAAACGCCATGCGACCGGCATCGTCGAGACGCTGGTAGGCGAACAGGAGTTCCTGCGCCACCGCAGTACCCATCGCCTCGCCGCGGCTCGAGCCCAGTTCCTGGCACAGATACTCGATCTGGCGCGCCCCGCCGCGGCGGTTGTTGCGGCCGCGCTGCCACAGTTCGCGGCCCGCCTCCGCGATCGAATCCAGCCAGTCGTTGATCCGCATATCCAGTACAGCCGTTGCCCACCAGGATGTTGCAGCGTAGCGTTGTTGCGCAATGCGCTGCAATCGCACGGCGACCCGGCAACCGTCACTCTTTGTGGATTCGGCAACCGCCTTGCGTCACCATGGAAGTTCATCGCGTGATCCGCAACACAATGGATACGGCGCTCACCAATCCGAGAAAAGCTGAAAGCAGTGGTGGTCGGCGTATTCATGTCGGTGGCACCGATGAAGTCGCTGCGGGCCGATCACCCCATCGAGCAAAAGCGCTAGAACGAGGTCCGGGCAGCCGCCCGGTGGCGCTCGAGTGCATGCTCGACCAGCGAATACACCGCTGGAACCACCACCAGCGTCAGCAGCGTGGAACTGACCATGCCACCGATCACCGCCACCGCGAGCGGAGAGTTGGTATCGGAACCCGCACCGGCACCGATCGCCGCCGGCAACATCGCCAGAACGATCGTCAGCGAAGTCATCAGTACCGGGCGCATGCGGATCGGACAGGCCTTCGTCAGCGCCGCATCGATCGCCAGACCCTGGGCGCGCAACTGGTTGGTGAGGTCGACCAGCAGAATCGAATTCTTGGCCACCAGGCCAACCAGCAGCACCAGTCCGATCATCGAGAACATGTTGATGGTGTGCCCCATGGCCCACAGCGCGAATACGCCGCCGATGATCGCCAGCGGTTGCGCCACCATCACGATCAGCGGCTGCACGAAGGAATTGAACTGGCTCGCCAGCACCATATAGACCAGCAGGATCGCGGTCACGAAGGTGAGCAGCATGTAGTCGGCGGTTTTCTGGAATTCCTCGGCGCGCCCGGCCAGCTCGACGTGATAGCCCGGTTTCATCTGCTCGTTGGCAAGCGCCAGGACACGCGCGCCGGCCTGCGCTTCGGAAATGGTCGGCGCCGTATAGAAATTGGCGGCGTACTGCAGATCATAGCGCGCGATCACCGCCGGTCCGACGCCGCGGTGCAAGGTTGCGACGCTGTCGAGGCGCAGCAGTTCGCCGGAGGGCGTGCGCAGAAAGATCCGGCCAAGATCCTCCACCCGCGCCAGCTCGCCCTCGGCGGCCTTCAAGCGGATGCGGTAGCGCTCGCCGTCACCGGGCTCGTCATTGTAGTCCGCGATGTCCCAGCCACCGGCGAGAACACCGAGCGCCAGCGCCACATCGCGTGCCGCCAGCCCGACGCTGGCCAGCTGGTCGCGATCCACTTCGAGCTCGAGCTGCGGCAGGCTCAACTGCAGATCGAGATCGAGACCGCCAAGATTGCCTTCCCCCATCAGGCGCTCGCGCAGCGAATAGGCCAGGCGCGCGACTTCATCCAGTTCCGGGCCGAGCAGCACGAAATGCAAGGGCTCGCCGCGCATGCCGCCGATCGGCGAAGCCGGCGCGGGAAAGGCCTCGACGCCGGCAATGCCGGCAAACTCGCGCTCGAGGCGAACTATCAGCTCCTGCTGAGTGCGCTTGCGCTCACGCCAGGGGTGCAGATGCACGATCAGGCTGGCCTGGCTAACCTGCCCCGCCTGGTCCTGGCCTATGGTCGCGAAATAGCCGTCGATCTCGGGCTGGCGCCCGAGCACCTCCTCGATGCGCTCGAGGCGTTCGGTCGCGTGTGTGATCGACGAGCCGAGCGGCACCTTCACGGTCACCAGGAAGTAGCCATCGTCCATTTCCGGGAAAAAGCCCTTGCCGATCCGGGCGAACAGCCAGCCGCTCGATATCACCGAGACCAGCGTCAGCAGCACGATGGCCCAGCGCATCCGCAGCGTAATGCCAAGCGCGCGCCGGTAGGCGTCCTCCAGGTTCCCGAATGCACGCTCGAGCGCCCGCGCGACACGCCCGTGCCCGCTGCCGAGACGCAGATGACGCGCGCACAGCATCGGGGTGAGCGTAAGCGATACGAACAGCGAAACCAGCACGCCGACCGTCACGACCACCGCGAAGGCTTCGAACAGTCGCGCCACCATGCCCTGCATGAAGATTACCGGCGCGAAGATCGATACCAGGGTCAGACTCGCGGCCATGACCGCCAGCAGTACCTCGCGCGCCCCCTCGCGCGTCGCGACGAGCGGGTCGGAACCGTTCACCTCGGCATGACGGAAGATGCTTTCGAGCACCACGATCGCATCGTCGACCACCACTCCGATCAGCAGCAGCAGCCCGAGCAGCGTCATGTTGTTGAAGGTGTAACCAAGAAAATATATCGCCGCGACCGCGCCGAACAGCGACACCGGGATAGCAGCCGCGACAATCAGCGTCGAGCGCAGATTGCGCAGGAAGACGAGAACCACGAGTGCGGTGAGCAGCGTACCGAGCACGATATGTTCGTTCAATGCCGCGGCAATCTGCTCGATCAGATCACCCTCGTTGTGCGCAATGCCAATGGCGAGACCGGGCGGCAACAGCGGCACGATCTCGGTTGCGAGACGCCGCTTGACCTCCTCGACAATCGCCACGGAATTGGCACCCTGCACTTTCACGATGCCGATACCGACGGTCGGTTCACCGTTGAAGCGCGCGAGCAGGCGGAAATCCGTCAGTCCGTCGCGGACCTGCGCCACATCCGCGAGGCGGATCGGCGCGCCGTCGCGATGCGCCACGATCATGTTCTCCAGCGACGCCAGGTCATGGAATTCGAGGTCGACCTTCAACAGATCCTCGCCGTGCTCTGCGACCATGAAACCACCCGAAAGGCGCACGTGTTCGCGCTGAAACGCACCCTGCACATCCTGCACCGTGACGGCAAAGGCCGCCATGCGCTCGAGTTCGAGCTCGACGCGAATCGTGCGCCGGCGTTCGCCGCCTATGCGCACTTCGCCGATGCCACCGATCGTCTCGAGGCGCCGCTTGATCTGGTTTTCCGCGTAGAGATTCAATTGCTGGAGCGTGCGGTCTCCGCTCAGCGTGAGCCACATCAGCGGCGACCCGCCGACCTCGACCTTGGCCACTACCGGCGGATCGGTCTCATCGGGCAGGCGCGGCAAAACCTGGTTGATCTTGGCCTGGATTTCATTGAATGCGATGTCGAGGTCTTTCTCGAGCGCGAATCTCACCCGTACCACCGAGACGTCGGGCGCCGATACCGACTCCACGTGTTCGATCCCGGCGACACCGTTCACGGCTTTCTCGATCGTGCGGGTAATGCTGGAATCGATGATCCCGGGGTTCGCTCCGGGCAGGCGTGTCAGCACCGTGATCATCGGAAACTCGGCTTCCGGATAGCGGTCGACCCCGATGCGATCGAAGCTCAGCACCCCGAACATCACCAGCACCGCGGAGAGCATGTACGCCAGCACATGGCGGCGTACCGAGAGTTCGGCCAGGTTCACGGCAGGTTCCCGTCAGTACGCACCAGCGCGCCATCACTGAGATACCCGGCTCCCTCGAGTGCAATCAGTTCGCCGGCAGCCAGCCCGGCACTGATCTCGGCCACACCGTCGAAGCGCTCTCCGACCATTACAACGCGCTGCGCTGCGCGCCCTTCGACAATCACGTAAACAACCTCGCCGGCGGGGCGGCGTACCAGGCAACGCTCCGGCACCACGACCGCATCGGCATGGGTCGCCACCACGATCTGCGCGCGCACCGTGGAATCCGGTCGCCAGTCACCGGGGTTGTCGATATCGACTATCGCCCACACCGCCCGGCTCTGCGCGCCAACCGCGGGCCGCAGCTCGGCAATCACCCCGCGGGCCACGCTACCGGGCGCGACAGGCGTGCTCAGGCTTACCGCCAGGCCAGGACGAAGCTGTGCGGCAAGAGGCTCGGGAAAGGGCAGCAGCGCGCGCAGCGCGCCACTGGTCGCGATTTCGAACAAGGGATTGCCGCGCTTCACGAAATCCCCCACCGAGACCAGCCGCGCCTGCACCCGGCCCGCGATCGGCGCGCGGACTATCGCCTTGCCAAGCTGGTCGTCGGCGAGACGCAGGCGCGCCTCGACCGCCTGGCGTTGCGCGCGCACGACGGCGAGCTGCGCCGCCGCATCGTCGTATTGCTCACGCGCAATGGAACCCTTCTGCAGCAGATCGTGCAGCCTGGCGACGCGGCGTTCCTCGTTGTCGAGCATGGCCTGGGCACGCGCGGTCTCGGCCGATGCCGCGCGCAGTTCCAGCGCGAAGGTAGTGGCATCCAGTTCGGCCATCACATCGCCCACCGCCAGCGCATCACCTTCGTCCACCGTCAGCCTCAGCACCCGCGCGTCCACCTCGGCCGCAACCAGCGGCGATGCCCTGCCTTCCACCCGCCCCATGGTGCTCACCGCCACCGGGACATCGCGGCTGCCCGCCGCCACTACCGTGACCAGTGTGCCCGGGGCACTGACGGCGCCGGTAGCGGCATCTCGCGAACAAGCGTCCAGCAACGCGACAACGGCACACAGGAGCAGAACCGGATAACGGCTGTTCATCTTCAATCGGCGCTCCTGGAACCGCAGGCACGCGTGAGCAGCGTGACGATATGGCGGGCAATGGTTCTGGGCTGCTCGTGCCTGGCGCGACCCGCCGCCAGATGACGCCTGAGCGGCGCGCTCTGGAAGCTGAACAGCACCAGTCCGATGATCGAGTTCGCCAGCATGTAGGGATCGAGATCCGTATCCAGCTCGCGCGCCAGCGCGACCACCGCATCATGCAGCTCGCGAAAGACCTGCTCGGCCAGCAATGCGAGACGCGTATCGTCACCATCGAGAAGTTCGCGCTGAACCAGCAGGCGCAGGTGCTCGTCACCCGCTACCAGCCCGGTGAACCGCTCGATAAAATCCTGCAGGCGCCCGATCGCGGGCGAATCGCTCTCGAGCACCGCGCGCATGCTGGCGCTGGCGCTCTCGAATGCCCGGGTCATGGCCGCCAGATACAGCGCCTGCTTGTCGGGGAAATGATGGTAGAACGCCGCGGCGCTGATGCCGACCAGCGCCGCCACGTCGCGCATCGACACGCCGCTGTAACCTGCGCTGGCAAACAGCGCGATCGCCTGACGCAGTATATCCTCGCGGGTATTCGGCTCGCACGATGCCGCGGAAATCACTATCAACAACCCTTACTTAACGTTCGTTAATATTAGAATAGCGGCCGCACCGTCACCGAGTCAATCGCACGGGATGCGGGGACTTCGGTGATCTCTCCCACTGCGCGCAAGCGAAGCGATGCCCCGATACGGATGCTGCGTTGTTATACTGCGGCCTCACCCGACAACAGCATGCGCCGCGTCACGACGCAAGTTCGTACCCGGCGCCGAAACTATCGTGGGAGGATGAGAATCAGCAACACGCGCAAATACCTGCTCCTGTTGAGCATCCACGGTTTGATCCGGGGGCATGAGCTCGAACTCGGTCGTGATGCGGATACCGGCGGGCAGACAAAATATGTCGTCGATCTCGCCCGTGCGCTTGCGACGCAGGAGGGTGTGGAGCGTGTCGACCTGGTAACCCGCATGGTACGCGACCGCTCGCTCAGCACGGACTACGCCGCACCCGTCGAGATGCTGTCGGGCAAGGCACGCATCATCCGCATCGATGCGGGACCGGCGGAGTACATCCCCAAGGAACTGCTGTGGGACCATCTGGACGGCTTGCTCGACAATCTGGTGAGCTGGTTGCAGGATCAGCCACGCAAGCCCGACGTGGTCCACAGTCACTATGCCGATGCCGGGTATGTGGGGGTGCGGCTCAGCAACCTGCTCGCCGTCCCGCTGGTGTACACCGGCCATTCGCTCGGTCGTGACAAGCGCAAGCGCCTGCTGGCCAGCGGTCTTTCGCCGGAGACAATCGAGCGCTCCTACCACATTGACCGACGCATCGACGCCGAGGAGGAAACGCTTGCCAATGCCGACCTGGTCGTGACCAGCACCCACAACGAAATCGAGGAGCAATACAGCCTTTACAACTACTACGACAAGGAGCGCATGGCGGTAATTCCTCCGGGCACCGACCTGGAGCTGTTCCACCCGGTGCAACAGGCGGAGCATCCCCGCTTCGCGAAGCAGCTGGCGCGATTTTTCCGCGATCCGCGGAAACCGCTGATACTCGCGCTGTCGCGGCCGGACGAGCGCAAGAACATCCTGAGCCTGATCGATGCCTATGGCGAATCCGCGCAATTGCAGCGCGCCGCCAACCTGCTGATCATCGCCGGCGTACGCGAGCATATCCACGACCTCGACACCGGTGCACAGGCGGTACTCACCAACATCCTGCTGCAGATCGACAGCCATGACCTCTATGGCAAGGTCGCGATTCCCAAGACCCATCGCGCCGACGAAGTACCGGAGATCTACCGCTACGTGGCACGGGGCGGCGGCGTGTTCATCAACCCCGCGCTGACCGAACCCTTCGGCCTGACCCTCCTCGAAGCCGCCGCCAGCGGGCTGCCGGTAGTGGCCACGGAGAACGGGGGACCGGTGGACATCGTTGCCAACTGCCGCAACGGATTGCTGGTCGATCCCCTGGACAAGGACGCGATCAGCGCCGCGCTGCTCGCGTTGCTGTGCGATCACGATGCATGGCTCGAGGCTGCGCGCAACGGAATAGACGGGGTCCGGCGCCACTATTCCTGGCAAGCGCACGCCGCGACCTACCTGCGCAAGATCGATGAATTGCGGCGCGGATTTCGCCCCAATACCGGCAAGCGGCCAGCGGCACGCCCGCAACGTTACCGCGATCGCGCGATATTCACCGATCTCGACCAGAACCTCATCGGCGACCAGCTCGGGCTGCAACGCTTCGTGGAACTGGTGCGCGCGAGTCATCAGCGGATCAGCTTCGGCATTGCCACCGGCCGGCGTGTCGACAGCGCACTGGCGCTGATCAGGAAGCATGGCATCCCGGTCCCCGACGTGCTGATCAGCAGCATGGGCACACGTATCCATTACGGCACGGCGCTGACCGAGGACGAATACTGGGCCAATCACATCGACCACAACTGGAATCCGCGCAAGATCGCGCGCCTGCTCGCGGACCTGCCCGGAATCAAGCGGCAGCCCAGGCAGGAACAGACGCCGTTCAAGTTGTCGTACTATTTCGATCCACGCCTCGCGCCATCGCTCGAGGAGATCGTGCTGCTGTTGCGCACCAACGAGTTCACGGCCAACGTGATCGGCTCGTTTGGCCAGTTTCTGGATATCCTGCCCTCGCGCGCCTCGAAGGGACAGGCGCTGCGTTACGTTGCCCAGTGTCTGGACATTCCCCTCGAACAGATCCTGGCGGTCGGCGGCTCGGGCAGTGATGAAGACATGATGCGCGGCAATACCCTGGCCGTGGTGGTCGCCAACCGTCATCACGAGGAGTTGTCGCAGCTGGTCGACCAGGACAAGATCTTCTTTGCCAGCCAGCCCTATGCGCTCGGTATTCTGGAAGCGATCGAGCACTACGATTTTTTCAACGCCCGCATCTCCCCGGCACCCGCATGAACACGCACCTGCTGATCTGCACCGACCTGGATCGTACCCTGATCCCCAACGGCCTCCTGCCCGAATCACCCGCCGCCCGCGAGCATTTTGCCACCCTCGCGGCGCATTCCGGGGTCACGCTTGCGTATGTGAGCGGCCGGCATCGCGCGCTGGTCGAGCAGGCCATCGAAGACTATTGCCTGCCCTGCCCCGATTTCGTGATCGCCGATGTGGGTACCACAATCTATCACGTGGGCCACGAGAATGACTGGCTCCGCCAGGATGACTGGGCGCAAACCCTGGCCGCTGACTGGGGCGGCCGGTCCCATGAGCAGCTCGCGGCACTGCTGGCCGATGTCGAGGCGCTGCGCCCGCAGGAACCAGAACGCCAGAACGAACACAAGCTCAGTTATTACACGGCTCCGTACGGTGATCGCGAAATCCTGGCGACAAGGATTCATGCACGATTCGCCGCACCGCGGATCCTGGCCAACCTGATCTGGAGCGTAGACGAGCCGGCCGGAGTGGGGCTGCTGGATGTGTTGCCGGCGAGTGCCTCGAAGTTCCACGCCATCGAGTACCTGATGCGCCGGCAGGGGTTCAGCGCCGGCGAGTGCGTGTTCTGCGGCGACAGCGGCAACGATATCGAGGTCCTCGCCAGCCCGATCCCGGCGGTGCTGGTGGCCAACTGCGAACCTTCCGTGCGCGAACTTGCACTGAGTCTCGCGGCGGATCGGGGATTGCGCGAGCAACTGTATATCGCGCGTGGCGGCTTCCACGGCATGAACGGAAACTACAGTGCCGGCGCGCTGGAAGGCATCGCGCATTTTCTCCCCCATACCGAGGGCTGGATGGGCTTCGCAAGGGTCGGGTCACGCACATGATTCGCAAGCGCACATGCATTTTCGGGGAAGTGCTGTTCGACCATTTCCCGAATGGAACGCGGGTGCTCGGCGGCGCCCCCTTCAACGTCGCGTGGCATCTGCAGGCCTTTGGCAAGGGGCCGCTCCTATGCAGTCGCATCGGCAACGATCCCGATGGCGCGAGTATCACCGCGGCGATGCGCGAATGGGACATGGACACCCGCGAACTGCAGCTCGATCCGGCGCTTGCGACCGGCCGCGTCGAGGTGACGATCAGCGGCGGCGAACCCGCCTACGATATCCTCTGGCCCTGCGCCTGGGATGCCATCGATCCTCCCGCAAGGCGCGGCGACATCGGCCTGCTCTATCACGGGAGCCTCGCGTTGCGCGAAACGCGATCGCGCAGCGCACTGGAACACATCAGGCAGGGCAATCCGCCGCTGGTATTCATCGATGTGAACCTGCGCGCTCCCTGGTGGCGGCGTGAAGCGGTGCTGGAAACTCTGCACGGCGCGCACTGGGTGAAGCTCAGCGCGGAGGAACTCGCCAAGCTCGCCGGACCCGCGCTCGACGCGCCAGGCTTCCTGCGCCAACACGCGCTGCAGGGTTTGATCGTGACCCACGGGGCACGCGGCGCCGAACTGTTCCGGGCCAACGGTGAACGTCTCGAGGTGCGCCCGCCCGCGGCTCCGGTGGCCGACACCGTCGGCGCCGGTGATGCCTTCGCCGCGGTGATGATTCTCGGCCTGCTCGAACAATGGCCGCACGGGCTCGCATTGCAGCGGGCACAGGGCTTCGCAAGCGCGGTGGTCGGCGTTCGCGGCGCGACCGTGCGCGAGCGGGCGTTCTATCGCCCGTTTGTCACCGCCTGGAACTGCGCAAACTGAGGCCCCGCGAGAACCATGTACGAACAGGTATCACACTCGCTGCTCAACCGGATTCTCGACGAACTGAAGCCGGATATCCGCAAACGCGACCTGCGTCATTTCTATACGCGGCTCGGAGCGAATTTCTATGCGATCTACTCGCTGTTCCATCACCTCTACGGACAGCGCGGCGATTTCGATGCCCAGCTGCTGCACCTGGTCGAGGTCATGGCCACGCGCTACATCGAGCGTTCCGGCGAATTGAAACAAATCGACATCCGGCGCGAGCAGAACCACAACTGGTTCCTCAGCCAGGAGTGGGTGGGAATGGCGCTCTACACCGGCGGTTTCGCCGGTGACCTGCGCGGGTTGCGCTCGCGTCTCGGCTATCTCCAGGAACTTGGCATCAACATGATGCACGTGATGCCGATTCTCGAGTGCCCGCAGGGCGCGAGCGACGGAGGTTATGCAGTCAGCAATTTTCGCGATGTCGATGAGCGCATAGGGACCCGCGAGGATTTGCTGGCGCTGGCGAAGGACATGCGCCGGCGCAATATCCTGCTCACGCTGGACGTCGTTGTGAACCACACCTCGGACGAGCACGAATGGGCGCGGCGCGCGCGCGAGGGTGATACGGTCTACCAGGACTACTACCACGTGTTCGAGGACCGTGGCTTGCCCGACCTGTTCGAGGAAAGCATGCCCGAGATATTCCCGGAGAGTTCGCCGGGCAATTTCACCTTCGACGAGGCGATGGAAAAATGGGTGATGACGGTGTTCCACAGTTACCAGTGGGACCTGAACTACGCCAATCCGGCGGTGTTCGTGCAGATGCTGGACATCATTCTGTTCTGGGCCAACCAGGGCGCCGATATCGTGCGCCTCGATGCGGTGGCATTTCTGTGGAAAAAGCTCGGCACCAGTTGCCAGAACGAGCACGAGGCACACCTGATACTGCAGCTGATGAAGGATTGCAGCCAGGTCACCGCACCCGGCGTGCTGTTCATCGCGGAAGCCATCGTCGCCCCGGTGGAGATCATCAAGTATTTCGGCGAGGACGCGGTGATCGCCAAGGAGTGCGAGATCGCCTACAACGCCACCTACATGGCGTTGCTGTGGGACGCGGTGGCGACCCGCAATGCCGCACTGCTGAACCACGGGATTCGCAATCTGCCGGTCAAGCTCGATCGCGCCACCTGGCTCAATTATGTGCGCTGCCACGACGATATCGGACTCGGCTTCGATGACCGCGATATCGTCAGTGCCGGTTACCAGCCGCAGGCCCACCGGCGCTTTCTGCTCGATTATTTCACCGGCGCCTTTCCCGGCTCGCCGGCCCGCGGCCAGCCCTTCGGCCAGAACTCGAAAACCGGCGATGCGCGGATTTCCGGGGCGCTCGCCTCGCTGGCGGGTCTCGAAGTTGCACTGGAACGCGGCGACGACAGCGCAATCCAGCAAAGCATCGACCTGATCCTGCTGCTGCACGGCGCGATCATGTCCTTCGGCGGCATCCCGCTGCTCTACTATGGCGACGAGACCGGTACCATGAACGATCGCGGCTTTGTCGATGACCAGAGCAAGATGCACGACAACCGCTGGATGCATCGCCCGACCATCGATTGGCAGCGGGCAGAGCTGCGCAAGCAGCGCGGCAGCGTGGAGCAGCGCATTTTCGATGGCCTGAAGAAAATGATCGCAGTGCGCAAGAGCACGCCCGCATTCGCCGACTACAACAATCGCGAACTGCTGCAGACGGACAATCCGCACCTGTTCATGTTCATGCGCAACAATCCGCGACTGCAAGGCGACAACGTGCTCGTCGCCTGCAATTTCGACAGCAACGCGCAGTCAATGCGGCTGGGCGAACTCGGCAACCGCGGCCTGTTCTCGCAGGTGCAGTTGCAGGATCTCCACAGCGGAGAATCGCCGCTGATGGATGGTGAGGACCTGGTGATACCCGGCTTTCGTTTCTACTGGCTGAGCGATCGCAGATCGCATTGAAGCGCAGGTGGCGGGCGCCGGTTCAGGCGCTGCGCACGAACGCCGTAACCAGCGGCTCCTCGCCGAGTGCCCGACTCCAGTGGCCGTGCACTGCAGGATCGAATGCCGTGCCAGCAGGCAGGACATCATCCGAATAGAAGTGGTCTCCCGGCCCGAAGACACGCGAGCTGCCATCCTGCAACCCGATTTCCATGCGACCGCTCAGAATGAATACCCATTGTGGTGTCGTGGTGCAGTGAAAACTGCTGCGAAAGCCACTCGGACTCTCGCGAAGCTGCAGACCAGCGCCCGGCAACAGCGCGGACAGCATCGACTGCGGGGTCCCCTCGGAAAACGCCAGCCGCTCCTCGCGAAAGCGGGCACGGCCATCGCCATCGGTGAACAGCACGATCTTGTTGAACCCTGGCATCGCGGACTCGCGCCTCCGTGCGGCTCAGGATTCGGGAGCTTCTTCGACGATCGACCACGAGTCATCCGGATCGAAAAGCCGGATTGACTCGGCAATTTCGCCGCTGTTCTCGCCGAGGTCCTTCTCGTAGACCACGCCGTCATGGTTGATCATGAAGCTCTTCACCCCGCTGCTGCGATAGCTCGCGGGCCACGCCAGCAGGGCAATGCCCTGCGTCAGGTAGCCATCGACGAAATACTCCGTGGCACCGCCTTCGGCATTGGCGCCCTGTGCGAACAGCATCCGGTAGTAATAGCCATGATAGGCGGTTCGCTTGCCACCGAGCGCGGCCCGATAACCCTCCTCGGCCGCCGCCGCAAGCGCGGGGCCCGCAGGACTCGGCGACTCGCCTTCTGCCGACTCCCAGTAAAGACCGTTGTGCTGGCCAGGATCGCTCAGCAGCTTCGCCGCGAAGATGCCAGGCTCGTTGCCGTCGTGTCCCTGCGCCGCGTACTCCAGTTGCGCATCCACGAAGCCACGACAAACC
The DNA here is from genome assembly GCA_016705365.1 of Gammaproteobacteria bacterium. Classification (NCBI taxonomy): domain Bacteria; kingdom Pseudomonadati; phylum Pseudomonadota; class Gammaproteobacteria; species Gammaproteobacteria bacterium. The sequence goes on from JADIYI010000002.1 coordinate 501,461, forward strand.
GCGATTGCACCAAGCTCGTTGCCGCCGATCCGGCGAAAGGTGAGTTCCTCGACGCCGGCAGCGCCATCGAGGTACCACTGACCGTCGCGCTCCACCAGCGGAATGGGCAGCGGCCATTCGTCATCGCCTACCTGCAGCACCAGGGTGCCATCACCCGCGTCGACCAGGGAGTGGCGCGTCTTGTATGAGGCCACGAAATTCTCGCGCGCGGTGTTGTCCGCCACCGCATCGCCCGAGGACACCACGGCCTCGCTTCCCGGCCCGAACAACAGGCCGAGTTGCGCAAGATCGTCGCTTTCGAGCGCGGTGATCAATGCGCCGACCGCTTCGTCGGCGCTGGCGAATCCCCGGTGCTCCTGCGCGCTTGCCTCTGGCGCGCCCAGCAGCGTCAGCAATAGAACTGGGACCACCAGCAAGGAACTGCATTTGAAAAACCGGTTCATGATCACTTCCCTCGTTTCGGCGCGGATCTGGCTTTTTGCTGCGGCTTGGCCCCTTGCGACATGCTGGAACGCCCCCGCTGGCTGGCGGCCCTGTCAGCCTTGCCGCTGCCCTGCGACTGCTGGAATCCACTGGCGCGACTGGGCTGCGCCTTGTTGCTTGCGGAAGGCAGCTGACGCTGCTGGCTGCGATTGGCGGCCGGCGCCGTGGCCGGCTTCGTGGCCGGCCGTGCCGCGGCGCTGGTGCTGCGACCGCGATCGCGTGCACCTGCGGGCTGCTGGCGAGTCGCCGGCTTTGCACCGGCGTAACTGCCGGAAGGCGGCTTTTTCGCGCCAGGTGTCGTCGCGGGACGTGCCGTCGGGGAACGCGCCTCGGTGCCCTTCGGCCGGTTGCCCTGCTGCGCACCTGCATAACTGCCCTGTCCCTTCCATGCACCAGCTTGTTGCCTCGCTGCCGGCTGCGCGTTAGCGCGCTGCTGCAATTCAGGGCGGTTCGGGCGCGCCGCGGAGATCGGACTCTGGGCCTTGTTGCGATAATTGTTTTTCTTGCTGTTGTCGAAGCGGTTCCAGTAGTCGTTGCCACCGGTATTGATGATCACGTTGTTGTTGTTGAAACCGTGCTGGTAGTTGGGGGGCCGGTTGTAACCGTAGGCCGGGTGGAATCCGCCGCCATAGACCGGCCGGTACGGTGGAGGGTAATAGCCCCCGCCACCGTAACCCCAGGCTGGGTAATAATTATCATGGTGGTCATCATCATCGAACATTTCATTGACCAGGATGCCGGCGCCAAACGCCAGCAAACCCGTCGTTATCAGCGTACCGGTGCTGTGACCGGTTTCGACCGCCGCCGCGGGTGCCACGGCCGCTGCCGCCGGTGGCGGCGTGGTGTAGACCGTTGTGGGATTATATTGGGGCACGTAGACGATCTGCGGGTCGGCGGGCTCCACCACCACGACCTGCTGGTTGTTGCGTTCCTCGGTCACTACCTTCATCTGCTCCGAACTCTGCAGATTGCCGATGTCACGGGCCTGAACACGCAGACGCTGCACCGCGGACAGCACGCCCGGTTCATCGGCCTGAAACGCCGAGCCAAGCTCGGTGGTCCAGTCCATCTCCATGCACATCATGTCGACCACCGTGGGGAACTGGACCATCGCCACCATCGGTGGCGTGAATCCCGCAGCAGTTGCCGCTGTCTCCAGTGCCTTTCCCGCCAACCCCTCGTTCTGCAGCAGCCAGTTGCCGGCGTCAAGCACTTCCTGCGGATTGGCCGAGGTGGCAAGTACCTGTGCCAATACCGGGTCCGGGTACAGCGCGATCGGTGCCAGCAGTTCCTCCAGCGACTCGGCTGACCAGGCGTTGGCTGCATCCGGCATTGTCGACCCCGCCACCGCTGCGCCCGCGGTGCTCGACTGCATCTGCGTCGTCGCGGATGCCTCCTTGTCGTCGCTGCAACCCGTCAACTGCATGCCGGCAGCCAGCACCAGCATGAGCGGCAGGCCGCGAAAACCGTTGATACTCATGGTCACTCTCCTCGGCGCACGCGTTGATTCCCGAACATTTGCCGTTGCAGACAACATCTCCGAATCATGCACAAATCACCTCTGTCCCGTCAATTCACCGGCGATTGCACGGCTTCAGCGTTCGACCTCGACCTCGCGCATGCGGGTGTAGGCATAGCGCACCAGCACGTACTCGAACGGCGAACCGGTTTGATAATAGCGGAACGCGGTGTTGGCCCGGGTATTCACCGCATTGAGCAGGTTCAGGGCGATGCGCTCGTCGTCCCTGTCGGAATCGCCATTGATGTTCAGCGGGTCGATTGCATACTGGACCGCGAAATCCACCGCGAGTCCACCGGCATCGCGCAAACCCGAGGGGCCCAGCAACGGCAACACCAGGTAAGGCCCCGCACCCACACCCCAGCGCCCCAGCGTCTGACCAAAATCCTCCTTGCGCACCAGCATTCCCATCCTGGTCGCGGGGTCGAACAAGCCGCCCAGGCCAACCGTGGTGTTGATCGCAAAACGCCCCAGGGTGACCGCGCTGTCCTTGCCGTTGAACTGCAGCGCATTATTGATGAAATTGCGGATTTCCAGCAGATTGCCGAAAAAATTCCTGACCCCGCGCTCGGCGAAGTCCGGCATCACCCAACGGTAGCCATTCACCACCGGCAGGAAAACCACGTGATCGAAACCCGCGTTGAAGGTGTACATCCTGCGATTGAACGCCTCGAGCGGGTCGTTTACTTCCAGCATGGTACCGTCCAGCGACGTCGGCGGTTCGAAGAAAAGCTTCACGCTGGCCGGATCCGGAACATCGGAAAATACCGGCTTCGGCTCCGCGGCGATCACGGGGGCAATCATTCCGGTACAGGCGATCAGCAACAACAGGCGGGCAAGCGTTTTGGCTTTCATGGGTCAGGCTCCGCTCGCCAGCGCTTCACCGCGAAACACCGCGATGATGTCGCGTACGTTATCGCGATAGCTGATATTGCCGCAGTGTCCTCCGTAGGGATAGATGTGTATGCGCTCACCGAGTTCGGCACGCAGGTATTCGAGTTCTCCCGGCGCGAGGATGATCTCGTCGGCATTGGTCAGCGCATAGATCTTGCTGCTGGAGTGGATGTAGGGTTCGATACCGCGCAGGCTCGCCTCGTGCAGCAACTGTTCGCGCGTTTTGCCCGGATGACGCTTCATCAGCTCAGGCACCAGCAACTCATCGACATAGCGGGCGAACGGCACGTGCGAACTCGCCCACGCGTAATAATCGAGGTTTTCGGCGCGACCGAAATTCTTGTCCGCGGGCGCGATGTAACCGGTGCGGGCCATCACGTCGCCCGCGAACAGCATGGCGCTCGATGACAGCCGAAACGACATGCCGATCAACGCCGCGGCCGCGTTGCCGCCTTCGATGAGCGGATCTTCAGCAAAACTCCCGCGCCTCTCGTAGGCGCGAAACAGAAAGTCACCATCGAGGCGCATGCCATTATCGGGATTGTAGGCTGTAGCCAGGCGGTCGATGACTTGATCGAGAAAGGTTCCCGCCTCCTCGGCCGGGACGTTGTCACGCAGGTACCCGTCCAGCAGCGTCACCGAACTGTAGAGATCGACCGGCGGGTTGATCATCAGCGCGTGGCGAAAGCCGAAACTGCCGGCCTGCTCATCGTGGGCGGCAAGAAATGCCGCGTTGATGCCGCCAAGGCTGTAGCCGCCGACACTGAACTCACTCGCTTCGACATCTCCGCGAATCAGCGCCCACGCCTGTTCCATGACCCGATACAGGTCAAGGGTGTCATCGGGCAGGTATCCGGGCAGCGAACTGGTCGACGCGTTGACGATGAAATTGAAATGCGTGGGCGAGGAAATATTGACAACATGAAAACCGGCACCGTACAGCGCTTTCTGCAGGAAGACCATTTTCGATGAATCGTAGGCTGCACCGGTACCGGCGATGAGAAACACCAGCGGTGCCCGACCCTTCTGCTTCGCCACCGAGAACTTGGGCCCTTTCTGGTACCAGAACTGCCTGGGAATCTCCTTGATTCCTGGCAACTCGTAGACCTTGACCGGAACATGCGCGGGCAAGACCGCGGCATATTTCTCCGGTGTCCCGACAATGGTCGCGGCGAAGCGGTCCTGGATCGGGTAATCGTAGGCCCTGGCCCCGAGCGACAGCGCGCTCAGGAACAAAATTGCCATCCAGGCTATACGTGGCATTTTCAGACCCATGTGTTCTTGCGGATGTGCAGAATAACGATGAAACGGCAGCGGCGGCAATGCTCGGGACAAAATGAGGCCTCCGCGGCGCTCACGCGGGAGTGCGGACCGCAAGGCGCGCAAACTCCGCCTGCATGCGCGCAACCTTGTTCAGGTAGGCGCGCACGTCGTGATCTCCGCAGCGCTGGTGCGCGCTCAGGACAAATCCGCGGCGCACAAAGGCATTTCCCGCCCCGGCGCCGCACAGGTGGATCAGCGTCGCAAGCTCCTGGCGTCGCAACAGCGATGCCCCGGCGGCACGCTGGCGCGCCAGCGTATCGGCGACTCGCCGATCGAGGTACGCCGAGGTGAGCTCCACCGCATGACTCGGCAGCACGCGCATATAAAGGCTGTTGAACCAGCATGAATCGAAATCGTGCCACGGCCCGTCCTCGACCACCACATGATCGTGGATGCAATAGCGGCGCGCTTCCGCAAAAGTGCCGTCGATGATCTGGAACATGCCAACCGCGCTCGATGCCGGCCGGTAGATATCGAGGGGATCGGGCGTGAGCGACCAGCGCCAATAGGTGCGCACCAAAGGGTTGCCCGAGGCTTCGACCTGGGCCAGCGCGGCGAGCAGCCCAGGCGTCATCACCGCAGTGGAGTGGGCACGAAAGATCGGGGCGTAATCGCGCCAGGTCTGCGTCGGCGTCTTGTACAGCGCGCCGCTCACCGGAAAGAACAGTTCCGATGGCTTGCGCACCACGTGGTAGATCCCGTTGAGCAAGAACCAGCACGACAGCGTGGCCACAATGGTGCAGATCATCTGCACGGATACCGGCGCGCGACGGAACCGCTTCAGCCAACCGCGCCAGACCGCCGCTTTTGGCCATCGCTTTGTCGAACGGCCCGGGCGCCTGCGCGGACTGCGTCTGGCGCGCGTTTTCGCGGCCCTCAGATGCTGAATCCCCCCAGCTTGGTCTCCAGGTATTCCTCGAGTCCCACGCGCGCACCTTCGCGCCCGGGTCCGCTCTCCAGAGAGCCCGGTACCATCGATGAACATTCATGCCTCTTGCGATGGATGGAAGAAAAGACCGTGCGTCCGGGATTCGGACGCGCATACCGAGCGCGATCAATCCAGCTGGCGGATCGCAGCCCGCGCCACCGGCCCCGGGCTGATGCTTCCCGATGTGGCCGCGGCCACCACCTGAGCCCGCAAATCCGGCGACCAGAAACGCTTGATATGCGCCGCCACCGCGGCCGCAGCGCGTTCCTGATCGGATTCCCAGCAAAAATTCGCGGCAATCTGTTCCAGCATCCGGCTCAGATGCACCAACTCGTGTTGTCCCATTCCCGCCCCCTGTTCATAACGCGATGCGCAATGCTGCACTGTAGACCGAAAAACGGCCGGGCCGGGCAAAACCGACCAGCGTCAGCCCGACCTGATCGGCAAGCTGCACGGCCAGCGTGGTCGGGGCCGACACCGCCACCAGCACCTGCATGCCGGCACGCGCGGACTTGCTGACCATTTCATAGCTGGCGCGGCTCGACACCAGCGCAAAGCCATCGAGCGGCAAGTCGCTGCGTGCCACCGCACCGATCAGCTTGTCGAGGGCATTGTGACGCCCCACATCCTCCCGCATGCAGACTATGTCGCCGGACACGTCGCACCATGCCGCACCATGCGCCGCCCCGGTAGCGCCCTGCAGCGGTTGACGCGTGTCCAGCGCCGCCAGCGCGCGATCGATTGCCGCAGCTGCGACGCGCACACCATCCGCTACCTGCGGCACCGGGCGTATCGCCTGCTCGAGCGATTCCGCGCCGCACAGCCCGCAACCGGTGCGACCGACAAGGTTCCGCCGCGCCTGGCGGAGCTTTGCAAAGCGCTCGCCGCTGATCGTTACCGCGAGTTCAAAACCCGCCTCGTGCCGCAGCACCTCGGCGCCATGAATCTCCGAGACGCGCTCCACCACGCCCTCCGAAAGACTGAAGCCGAATGCAAAATCCTCGAGGTCCGCCGGTGTCATCATCATCACCACGTGGGAGATCCCGTTGTAGCTCAGCGCTACCGCTACCTCCTCGGCAACCGCATCACAAACCGGGGTGCGCCGCTCCGGCCAGCGCGTTACGGGCAAATCGCGCCGGCAGTCCGCCGCCATCGGCTCGCTGCTCAATCGCGATCGCCGCTGGATTCGCTTGCCATCGCCAGCAGTTCGCGCTGGCGCAGCGCGAACTCGCGCTGGCGCCGCTGCCACCCGGAGGGCGAAGTGACACGCGTGGCCTGCACCGCGGTGACCTTGTACTCCGGGCAGTTGGTGGCCCAGTCGGAATTCCCGGTGGTGACCACGTTGGCACCGCTCCACGGATGATGAAACGTGGTGTAGACCACGCCCGGCTGGACCCGCTCGGTGATATGCGCACGCAACACGGTTTCGCCGGTGCGGCTCCGCAGCCCCACCCAGTCGGCTTCCCCGATACCACGCTCCTCGGCATCCGCGGGATGGATTTCCAGCAGATCCTCGCCATGGAACACGATATTCGCGGTCCGGCGCGTCTGCGCCCCGACGTTGTACTGCGACAGGATACGTCCGGTGGTCAGCAGCAACGGAAAACGCCGGCTGGCACGCTCCTCGGTCGGCACGAACGGCGTCATCGCGAAAAACCCCTTGCCGCGCACGAAGGTGTCAACGTGCATCGTGGCGGTGCCCTCCGGACTGGCCTCGTTGCACGGCCACTGAATGCTGCCCAGACGGTCGAGCAATGCAAAGCTCACACCGCTGAAGGTGGGCGTGAGGCGTGCGATTTCGTCCATGATCTCGGAGGCATGGGTATAACGCATGGGGTAACCGAGCGCATTCGCCAACGCCTGGGTGATTTCCCAGTCTTCCATGCCCGCCACCGGCGCCATCGCGCGTCGCACCGGCGAGATGCGTCGCTCGGCATTGGTGAAGGTCCCGTTCTTCTCGAGGAAGGTCGCGCCCGGAAAAAACACATGGGCAAACATCGCGGTCTCGTTCAGGAACAGGTCCTGCACGATCAGGCATTCGAAGGAGCGCAGCGCGGCCTCGACGTGCTGGGTATCCGGATCCGATTGCGCGATATCCTCGCCCTGGCAATACAAAGCCTTGAAATGACCATCGAGCGCGGCATCCAGCATGTTCGGAATACGCAAACCGGGCTCGCCATCGAGTTCGACATTCCACTCGGCCTCGAAACGTCCGCGCACCGCGGCGTCCGACACATGCCGGTAGCCGGGAAATTCGTGCGGGAACGAACCCATGTCGCAGGAACCCTGCACATTGTTCTGACCCCGCAACGGGTTGACGCCAACCCCCTCGCGCCCGAGATTTCCGGTTGCCATCGCCAGGTTGGCAATACCCATTACCGCGGTGGAACCCTGGCTGTGCTCGGTCACGCCGAGTCCGTAATAGATCGCGCCATTGCCGGCACCGGCAAACAGACGTGCCGCCGCGCGCAGTTCCGCTGCCGGTATCCCGGTGACATTTTCGGTGGCTTCGGGTGAATGCCGCACATCACCGATGAAGGTGCGCCAGCGCTGCCAGGCATCGATGTCGCAGCGCGCCTCGACAAACTCCCGGTCCTCCAGCCCTTCGGTGACCACCACGTGCGCCATCGCATTGATGAACGCGACATTGCTGCCGGGAAGAAGCTGCAGGTGATGCGCGGCCTGGACATGCGCGCTCTTCACCAGCTCGATGCGCCGCGGATCGACCACGATCAGCTGCGCGCCCGCGCGCAGCCGCCGTTTCAGCCGCGAAGCGAACACCGGGTGCGCATCGGTGGGATTGGCACCCATCACCATGATCACATCGGCCTCGGCGACCGAGCTGAAGGACTGCGTACCGGCTGACTCGCCAAGCGTGGTTTTCAACCCATAGCCGGTCGGAGAGTGGCAGACCCTGGCGCAGGTATCGACGTTGTTGTTGCCGAATGCGGTCCGCACCAGCTTCTGTACCAGGAACGTTTCCTCGTTGGTGCAACGCGACGAGGTGATCGCACCGATGCTGTTGCGACCGTATTGCTGCTGAATGCTCCTGAGGCGCGCGGCGGCGAACGCGATCGCTTTCTCCCACGAGACCTCGCGCCACGGCTGATCGATACTGTCGCGGATCATCGGCGTGGTGATGCGATCCTTGTGAGTCGCATAGCCGAACGCGAAGCGCCCCTTGACGCAGGAGTGTCCCTCGTTGGCCTTGCCATCCCGGTGCGGCATCATCCGCACCACCGTGTCGCCACGCATCTCGGCGCGGAAGGCGCAGCCGACGCCGCAATAGGCGCAGGTGGTCACCACGCTGTGTTCCGGCTGACCGAGTTCGATGACGGATTTTTCCTGCAGCGTGGCGGTCGGACAGGCCTGCACGCAGGCGCCGCAGGAAACGCAATCCGATTCCAGGAACGATTCGTCCATGCCGGCGGCGATCCGCGACGCGAATCCGCGTCCATCGACGGTCAGCGCATAGGTGCCCTGCACTTCCTCGCAGGCACGCACACAGCGCGAGCACACGATGCATCTGGCCGGATCGAAACTGAAATAGGGATTGGACTGGTCTTTTTCCGCGTGCAGGTGATTCGCGCCGTCGAAGCCGTAACGCACCTCGCGCAAGCCGACCGCGCCCGCTACATCCTGCAATTCGCAATCACCGTTGGCGGCACAGGTCAGGCAATCGAGCGGATGATCCGAAATGTACAGCTCGAGCACATTGCGGCGCAGCCGCGCGAGCTCCGGCGTCTGGGTACGCACCACCATGCCAGGCTCGACCGGCGTGGTGCATGATGCCGGATAGCCCTTGCGGCCCCCGATCTGCACCAGGCATACGCGACACGAGCCAAACGCCTCCAGCGAATCGGTGGCGCACAGCTTCGGCACCTTGATGCCCGCGATTGCCGCGGCCCGCATCACCGATGTGCCCTCGGGCACCAGCGTCTCGAAGCCGTCGATGTTCAGCGCAACCTGGCGCCCGCTGGCCGGCGCCGGCGTGCCAAAATCCTTGCGGGGTTCGTAATACTGCAGCATGGCAGCATCCTCCCAGTGTCATCGATCACAAAACCAGGCATCGCCAAAGCCCGCCACTGCGCCGGCCGGGATGGCGCGCGCGACCGTCGGCTCCGAAGCGACGAATCTACAGCGTGTCCAGCAGCGCGATGTTGCTGCTACCGGCCACGGGATCGCGGGCAAAATCCGCCGGGAAATGCTTCAGCGCGCTCAGCACCGGCAACGGCGTCAGGCTGCCCAGCGCACACAGCGAACCGGCGCTCATCGTGTCGCACAGATCCTGCAATAACCGCAGGTTCTGTGCCCGCTTCTCGCCGCGCCCGATGCGCTCTATCACTTCCACGCCGCGCACCGAGCCGATGCGGCACGGCGTGCACTTGCCGCAGGATTCGAGAGCACAGAACTCCATCGCGAATCGCGCCTGTTCGTGCATATCCACGGTATCGTCGAAAACCACCACGCCACCGTGCCCGAGCAGCGCACCGATCGCGCCGAAGGCCTCGTAATCGAGCGGCGTATCCCATTGCGCTTGCGGCAGATAGGCACCCAGGGGACCACCGACCTGGATCGCGCGCGGCGCTCGCCCGCTCAGCGTCCCGCCGCCAAAATCATCGAGCACCTCGCGCAACGACAACCCGAATGCGAGCTCGATCACACCGCCGCGGCGCACGTTCCCGGCGAGTTGCACCGCCAGCGTGCCGCGCGAACGTTCGACGCCGTGGCGGCGGTAGAAATCCGCGCCCTGCTCCAGCACCGTCGTGACCGCAGCCAGGCTCAACACGTTGTGCACCAGCGTCGGCTCGCCGAACAAGCCCTTGATGGCGGGAAGCGGTGGCTTGGCACGTACCATGCCACGACGCCCCTCGATGCTCTCGAGCAGCGCGGTTTCCTCGCCACAGATATAGGCACCGGCACCGATGCGCAACTCGATCTCGAAAGCGCGCCCGCTGCCCGCGATATCCGCGCCCAGCCAGCCATCGGCCCGCGCCAGTTCCAGCGCCTGGCGCAATACCCGGGCCGCGCGCGGGTACTCCACGCGCAGCCCGATATAGCCCCGGGTGGCACCCACCGCGAGGCCCGCGATGATCATGCCTTCGATCAGCTGGAACGGATCGGCTTCCATCAGCAGACGATCGGCGAAGGTACCCGAATCGCCCTCCTCGGCATTGCACACGACGTATTTCTGGCTGGACGGCGCATCGAGCACGGTTTGCCACTTGATGCCGGCCGGAAACGCCGCGCCGCCACGCCCGCGCAGCCCGGATTCCTTCAGCGCATCGACTATCTGCTGCGGCGAAAGTGCCAGCGCTCTGTGCAGCGCGAGCAGGCCGTCATGGGCACGGTAATCCGCGATCGACAACGGATCGATTTCACCCACGCGGCGAAAGCTCACCCGTTGCTGGCGCGCAAGCCAGGGCAACTCGGCCAGGTTGCCGAGCGCGAGGGGATGGCTGTTTGCATCAAAGCCGCTGTCGAACAGCGACGCAACATCCGCAACCCCCACCGGGCCAAATCCGAGTCGCCCGGCGGCGGTGTGCACCTCGACCAGCGGTTCGAGCCAGTACGCGCCACGCGAGCCATTGCGCACCAGCTCGATATCGATGCCACGGGCTGTCGCCTCGGCAGCGAGCGCCGCTGCAACCTCATCAGCGCCCAGCGAACAGGCACTGGTGTCGTTGGGTACGAACAGCCGCATCGTCATGCGCCTGGCCGGGCGGTGGTTGCACCCAGCAGCAGCGCGAGGCGCTGCGCATCGACCCGACCATATATCGCATCGTCGATGCGAACACAGGGGCCGCAGGCGCAGTTGCCGAGGCAATACACCGCCTCCAGGCTCCAGGCCGCATCGGCCGTTATCTCACCCGGCGCGATACCGAGTTGCTGCCTTGCGGCCGCTTCCAGGGCCCGGGCACCGCTCGCCTGACAGGCTTCGGCGCGGCACAGCTGAAGCCGTCGCCGGGCGCCCGGCACGGTGCGCAGATCATGGTAGAAACTCAGCACACCGTGGATTTCGGCGCGCGAGAGATTCAGCGCTTCGGCGATCGGCGCCACGGCCTGCGGCGGCACATGACCGAGCGCTTCCTGCACCGCCTGCAGAACCGGCAACAGTGCGCCGGGAACACCCCTGAACTCGCGCAGCGCGGCGTCCACGCACTCGCGTATGGCGGCATCCGGCGGCGGGCGCGCATCAGGCATGGAGATGTCCTGCATGAAAGGCCACGTGCTCGCCGATAAAGCTGGAAATGAAATAGTAGCTGTGATCGTAGCCCGCCTGCATCCGCAGCGTGAGCGGGTAGCGGGCGGCGGCGGCCGCCTGTTGCAGACGCTCGGGCTTGAGTTGCTCGAGCAGAAAGTTGTCGGCCTCTCCCTGGTCGATCAGCATCGGCAATTGCTCGGTTGCACGCCCGATCAACTGCGAAGCGTCGTGCGCTGCCCACGCCGCGCGTTCGGCACCGAGATAATTGCCGAGCGCCTTTTCGCCCCACGGGCACTCCATCGGCGCACAGATCGGGGCGAAGGCACTGACCGAGCGGTAGCAGCCCGGATTTTTCAATGCGATGGTGAGCGCGCCGTGACCGCCCATCGAGTGTCCGCTGATCGACTGGCGACCGGCATCGAGCGCAAAGCGGGCCAGCACCAGCGCCGGCAGTTCGCGGCAAACGTAATCATACATGCGGTAGTGAGCGCTCCAGGGCAGCTCGGTCGCATTGACATAGAAGCCCGCCCCGAGGCCAAAGTCCCAGGCCCCATCGGGATCATCCGGCACCGTCTCACCGCGCGGGCTGGTATCCGGTGCCAGGATCGCGATGCCGTACTCGGCGGCGTAACGCTGCGCACCGGCCTTGAACACGAAGTTCTCGTCCGTGCAGGTCAGGCCGGACAGCCAGTGCAGCAACGGCACCGCTCGCTCCTGCGCCTGCGGCGGCAGGAACAGCGAAAACACCATGTCGCAATCGAGGACTTCCGAGCGGTGGCGCAAACGCAGCTGCTGGCCCCCGAAACACCGGTGCGATGCGATCTGTTCCATGCGCCCTCTCCCTTTGTGCCAGCCTTCGGGCTGATCTAATACAGCACCACCGAACGGATGCTCTCGCCCGCGTGCATCAGGTCGAATGCCTTGTTGATATCGTCCAGCGGCATGGTGTGGGTGATCAGTTCATCGATGCGGATTCTGCCGTCCATGTACCAGTCGACGATTTTCGGCACATCGGTGCGCCCGCGCGCACCGCCAAATGCGGTACCCCGCCAGACGCGACCGGTAACCAGCTGGAATGGGCGGGTCGAGATTTCCTGTCCGGCACCCGCGACCCCGACGATGCAGCTCTGCCCCCAGCCCTTGTGACAGCACTCCAGCGCCTGGCGCATGGTCTTCACATTGCCGATGCACTCGAAGCTGTAGTCGACGCCGCCATTGCTCATGTCCACGATGGCCTGGGTCACATCCGCCACATCCCTGGGATTGACGAAGTCGGTCATCCCGAATTTGCGCGCCAGTTCCACCTTGCTCTCGTTCAGATCGACGCCGATGATGCGGCTCGCCCCGACCATCCGCGCGCCCTGGATCACGTTGAGTCCGATACCACCGAGCCCGAACACCGCCACCGTCGAACCGGGCTCGACCTTCATCGTGAACGCCACCGCGCCGATACCCGTGGTAACGCCACAACCGATGTAACACACCTTGTCGAACGGCGCGTCGGGGCGGATTTTCGCCACCGCGATCTCGGGCAGCACGGTGTAGTTCGAGAACGTGGAACAGCCCATGTAATGCAGCAATTTCTTGCCATCGAGCGAGAAACGACTGCTGCCATCGGGCATCAGGCCCTGTCCCTGGGTGGCACGAATCGCCTGGCACAGATTGGTTTTCGGGTGCAGGCAATAATCGCACTCGCGGCATTCCGGCGTGTACAGGGGTATCACGTGATCGCCCGGCTTCACGGATTTCACACCGGGCCCGACTTCCATCACGATGCCCGCACCCTCGTGTCCCAGAATGGCGGGAAACGCACCTTCCGGATCATCGCCCGAGAGTGTGAACGCATCCGTGTGACAGACCCCGGTCGCCTTTATCTCGACCAGCACTTCGCCCGCCCTGGGTCCGTCGAGATCCACCTCGACGATTTCCAGCGGCTTTCCGGCAGCGAATGCGACCGCGGCACGTGTTTTCATCCCGGTGAAGCTCCATGCATGAACGACAATGAGGCGATTCTAACCCGATCCGGCAGGGTTCGGCGCGCCCGAGGACCGTGCCTGGAGTTCATTCCCTGCGTGGTAGCAGGGCCAATTGCCGCGACTGCGCGACCAGCCGATCGTTGCTGTCCCAGATCTCGCCATCTTCCTCGAGAAAGCCGCCGCTCAGGAATCGCGAGCTGAAACTGGCGCGCAACCACCCCGGGGCGGGACGCGCGCGCACATGCGTGGTCAGCTCGACCGTCGGGATCCATGCGACCGGGTGCGCGTTGAATGCCGTGGGTGGAAACGCATCGACCGCAAGCAACAGGCCCAGCGTATCCACGGTGTCGGTTTCCGGAAACCGGAACCAGCCACGCACACGCAACAGGCCGCTCGGCGCACCGCGCATGAAGCCACCATCTTCCGGATGCAGACGCAGATCCAGCTGGTCGAACAGCGGCGGCGCGCCGTTGGCCGAAACGTGCGGTGCGCATTCCTCCGGCCGCGGCAACTCGGGCGGCGCAGCGTCTATGCGCTCGATTCCCGCCACTGTTTGCCCCAAATCACCAAAGGTACCCAACACCTGCAACAGCGGGATGGAACCCGCGTAGAGCGTGGCGGTGGCGACCGCGAAACGCCGGCCTTGCTTGCGTACCTGCACCTCGACCGTAACCGGACCCGCCCGGCCAGGGCTGAGATAATGAGCGGTGATCGTCACCGGATCGGGGCGAGCGGTTTCCAGCGCGATCGCGCGTGCCGCGAGCGCCAGCAGGTAACCCCCGTTGGCGTTGCCTGCGATATCCCACCCGGACTCGATATGGCCGCGGTAGCTGCCCTGCTGCACCCGCTCCACCGCGGTATCGAGAGCAAACGAACACATCTCAGCGCGCCATGAACCAGGCGACCAGCGCACCGAGCAGCAGCACCACGCTCGCCAGGAGAGCAATCGCGAAGCCCAGGCCCCGTTTTTCCGCGGCTTTTGCATAACCGAGGACATAGAGCACCCGTCCGAGCACCCAGGCTGCACCGGCCACGCCGGCCCACATATCGCTCACCAGCAGTGCAAACAGCCACAGCGAGGGCAGAAAGAACACGATCTGCTCCAGGGTATTCTGCTGAATCCTGAATGCGCGTTCGAACTCCGGCGCACCCGTGGTCGCAGGCGCCTGCACCCCATGCTTCATGCGCGCCTGGCCGACGCGCAAGGTGACCCAGAAATATACGATCAACGCCAGCAGCGTCACTCCGCTGGTCCAGACAAATTGTCCGATTCCCATCCTCGCATCCCCCTGCCATGAAAAATTCGCCATGCGGATTCTAGGGCCACCTTCGTGCATTGTCTGCACTGCTGCTCTATGGTGCATAACGACTGGCAGCGGAGCAGGCAGGATGTGCGACACCTTCGTGGTCGTGGACACCGATCGCGTGATATTTGCAAAGAACAGTGATCGTGATCCGAACGAAGCCCAGGTGCTGAACTGGGTCGCGGCCCGCGATCACCCGCCGGGTGCACGACTTCGCTGCACCTGGCACACGCTGCCCCAGGTACGTCACACCCACGCGCTGATTCTCAGCCGTCCGTACTGGATGTGGGGCGCGGAAATGGGCGCCAACGAACACGGCGTCGTGATCGGCAACGAGGCGGTATTCACCCGCGCGGCATTCGCACCCGAGGGCCTGCTCGGGATGGATATCGTGCGGCTTGCGCTGGAGCGCACCGCGAGCGCCACGGAGGCGGTCGAACTCGTCTGCGAACTGGTGCAAACGCACGGCCAGGGCGGGCGCTGCGCATACGGCAACCCCGGCTTTCGCTATCACAACAGTTTTCTGGTCGCCGACCGGCACCAGGCCTGGGTGATCGAGACGGCCGGGCAGCGCGTGGCGACCGAGCGCGTGACACGCGGCGTGCGTGCCATCTCCAATGGCCTGACGATCCCCGGACTGAGCCGCTACTCACGCCCGTTGCGCACCCTGATCGCCGCCAGTCGCAGCCGGCGCGCACGGGTCGAATGTCTCGCCCGCGAGGTGCATTCGACCAGTACCGCAGCCGGCGTGCTGGCCGATCACGGTCCACGGCCCGCACCCCGTTTCAGCATCGTGAACGGGGCGATGCAGGCCCCCTGCGTCCATGCGGGAGGATTGATCGCGGCCAGCCAGACCGTTTCGAGCTGGATCAGCGAGCTCGGCGATCAGGGCGCATCCCATTGGGCGAGCGGCACCTCTGCACCCTGCCTCGGTATATTCCGCCCGCTCGATTTCAACCGCGCTCGCGATTGCGGCCACCCCACCGGCAGTCCCGACAGCTCGAGCCTGTGGTGGCGTTTCGAGCTGTTTCACCGGCGCGTGATGCGCAATCCGGGCCATTTGCCGGCCTCGTACGCGATCGATCGCGAGCGCGTGCAGCGGGCAATATTTGCCGACCCGCGGGGTGGCTGGGAAATCGCCGAAGACTGGCTGGAGCGCTGGGAACGGTTCGCGGCCAATGCCGAGCGCGATACACGCCCGGCGTGGCTGCGCTTCTATTGGCGTGGCGTGGCAAGGCAGGCAGATGCGGGCGCGCTCCTGCCGTGGCGCGATCCGTGATCAGGCCTCGTCGGCCCGGGCAATATCGCGAATACGCTGCACCATCGCACGCAGTCCGTTGCCCCGGGTCGGGCTGAGGTGCGAGAGCAGATCGAGCCGGGTGAAATACGCATCGATATCGAAGGCCAGGATTTCGCCTGGCGTCTTGTCGTTATAGGCGCTCAGCACGATCGCGATCAGTCCCCGCACGATATGCGCATCACTGTCGACCTCGAACACCATCCGCCCCGCGCACTCGCGCCAGTCCAGCCACACCTGGCTCTGGCAGCCACGAACCAGCAACTCCTCGCGCTTGTGCGATTCCGGCATCGCCGGAAGTTGCCTGCCGAGATCGATGATGTAGCGGTAGCGATCCTCCCAGTTGTCGAAGAAGCCCAGCGTCTCCACCACATCGGCGGCCGTGATTTGCGTGCCGTAAGGATTTTCCACACCACATCCCGTATTGCCGGCACCCGGTAGCGCGACCGGCGCCGATGAATTCGTCTAGTAGAACATTCCCGTCTCGAGACGCGCCTCGTCGGACATCATCTCGCGCGACCACGGCGGATCGAACACCAGGTCAACCGCGACATGTCTGACGTTGGGTACCTTGGCGACCCGGTACTCCACATCGCCGACCAGTACCGGTCCCATGCCGCAGCCCGGTGCGGTCAGGGTCATGCGGATACTGACCGTGGCCGTTGCCTGGTCGATCGCAACACTGTAGATCAGGCCGAGATTCACGATATTGACCGGTATTTCCGGATCGTAGACCGTCTCCAGCGCCTGGTACACCTGCTCCTCGGAGATCCCGTCGCCGGGATGCTCCGCGAAACGCAATTCCAGCGCCTCCATCCCGAGCGCATCGGCATCGGTGCCATCCACCCGCGCCATATTGCCGTTGACGGTCACGGTATAGCTGCCGCCGAGCGCCTGGGTGATGGTGACAAAGGTGTCCTTCGCTATGGTGATCGGCGTTCCCACCGGAACCAGCCGCGCAGGGCAGTCGCGCTGGGTCACCACGATACGCCGCTCCATCAGGCGCGCGCCTCGCCGATGCTGAAGCTCTCGCCGCAGCCACAATGATCCTGCGCATTGGGGTTGCCGAAACGCAGCACGCTGTTCAGGCCCTCGCGCACGAAATCGACGGTGGTGCCGCGCAGAATCGGCAGCGAGGCGCGATCCACGAACAGGCGTACATCGTCTGCCAGTTGCATGAGCAGGTCATCGTCCCCGGCTTTTTCCGCGAGATCGACCACGTACATATACCCGGTGCAACCGCTTTCCTTCACGCACAGCCGGATACCGGCGGCGTGCGCGGCGGCGATCTGCTCGCGGAAATGGCGCACCGCGGCGTCGGTGACAACCAGCGGCGCCTGCGGATCGATAAGCTGTACTTCCATGGCGTCCCTCACAGGAAACTGCGAACCTTGTGCAATGCGGCGAACAGGCGCTCGACCTCGTCGAGCGTGTTGTAGATGCTGAACGAGGCGCGGATGGTGCCGGGAATCGCGAAATGCTCCATCACCGGCTGTGCGCAATGGTGTCCCGTGCGCACCGCCACGCCCTGCTGATCGAGCAACGTGCCCACATCGTGCGGGTGCGCACCCTCGAGCAGAAAACTCAGCACGCCGATCTTGCTGGCAGAGCGACCGATCAGCCTGAAGCCCGGAAAATCGTTCGCCAGTTCCAGCGCCAGCGCCAGCAGAGCGCCTTCGTGGGTGGCGAGCGCGACGCGGTCGAGCCCCTCGAGATAGCTTACGGCCGCGCCCAGACCGACGGCACCGGCGATATGCGGCGTACCCGCCTCGAAGCGATAAGGCAGGCGCGCATAGCGCGTACCGCTGAACGATACGGTCTCGATCATCTCGCCGCCGCTCTGGTACGGAGGCATCGATTCCAGCCACTCGCGCTTGCCGTAGAGCGCACCGATCCCGGTCGGGCCGAACATCTTGTGACCCGAAAAGGCATAGAAATCCGCATCGAGCGCCTGCACATCGACCGGCATATGCGCCAC
Organism: Gammaproteobacteria bacterium; assembly: GCA_016705365.1. NCBI lineage: Bacteria > Pseudomonadati > Pseudomonadota > Gammaproteobacteria > Gammaproteobacteria bacterium. Next base: position 519,368 of record JADIYI010000002.1, read on the forward strand.
CGCCTGGGCACCGTCGAGCAGCACCTGCGCACCCGCCGCATGTGCCAGGCGGATGATCTCGGCCACCGGATGCACGGTGCCGAGCGCATTCGACACATGTTCGAGCGCTACGATGCGCGTGCGCGCATCGAGCAGGGTGCGCAAGGCATCGAAATCGAGCTCGGCCTCCGCGGTGACCGGGATCGGCACCACGGTTGCGCCACACTGCGCGGCAACGATCTGCCACGGCACGATGTTGGAGTGATGCGCCATGCCGGAGACCAGGATCCGGTCACCGGCGCGCAGCCGCGGGCGGGCAAAACACGCCGCCACCAGGTTGATGCTCTCGGTGGTACCACGGGTCCAGATCAACTGCTCGCGCGCGGGGGAGTTGATGAAGCGGGCGACCCTGTCGCGTGCCTGCTCGAACGCGCTGGTCGAGCGATCGCTCAGGGAATGTGCCCCGCGGTGTACGTTGGAGTTGATGGTGCGGTAATAATCGGCGAGCGCATCGATCACCGCGACCGGCTTGTGGGTGGTCGCCGCGTTGTCGAGATACACCAGCGGCTGACCGTTGATCTGCTGATGCAGGATCGGAAAATCCCGGCGCAGTGCCTGTACGTCGAAACCTGCCGTCTTGAGTACCGCGCGATTCATGGCAACTGTCCCAGCGGGTCGGCGGAACGGCCAAACCAGCCGCGTACCACGCGACGCAACAATTCCTGCAGCGCTGTGTTCGTCACCGGGTTCAGCAATTCATTGACAAAGCCGAACCCGAGAAGCCGTTCCGCCTCGGCCCGCGCGATGCCGCGCGTCTGCAGGTAATACAGGCTTTTCTCGTCGATCCGGCTGACCGTTGCCCCGTGCGAGCAACGCACATCGTCGGCGTAGATCTCGAGTTCCGGCTTGGTGTCGATCTCGGCCTCGTTGCTGAGCAACAGGTTGCGGTTGCTGAGATCCGCGCAGGTCTTCTGCGCCTGCGGGTGAATGTGGATGCGCCCGTTGAACACCGCTCGCGCGGCATCGTCGATGATGCCGCGAAACACCTGCGCGGTGGTGCCGTGGGTGGACTCGTGCTCCACGGTACTGTGCAGATCGAAATGCTGGGCATGGCGCGCGAGATAGATCCCGTTGGTATGGCACTCGCTGCCCTGCCCGCGATGCCGGATGCGCAGGTCGAGGCGCTTCAGGCGCCCGCCCAGCCCCATCACAAAGCCCTGGTAGCGCGCCGTGCGCCCGAGGTCGACGTATACCCCGCCGATATGGATCGCATGCTCCTCCTCGAGGTGCAGGCGGCAATGCTCGAGTTGGGCCGAGGCCGCAAGCGCGATCTCGGTGGCGCCGGTCAGCAGCGAATTCTGGCACCCGGTGACCGATGGGAAATACTCGATCAATTGTGCCTGTGCCTGTTCCTCGAGCACCACCAGGGTGCGTTGCGCCGCAGCCACGGGGCGGCTGTCGGCGACTCCGAGATGCACCACGCACAGGGGTCGCTCGGCCTTTACACCCGCCGCCACGTGCAACCGCACACCATCGGTGGTCCAGCAGCCGTTGAGAGCGATAAACGGATTGTCTCCGCCGTGGGCGAGTGTTGCGAAGCGGCTGGCAATCAGCGCGCGTTGCGCCTCATCGGCCGCGGCAAAGCGCACCACGGTGACTCCCGGTTGCGCGCGCAGGCTCGAGAGCGCCGGCTCGTAACGTCCGTCGACGAACACCAGCCGGTCCGCTTCGAGCCCGTCGATGAGCGCGCCGGTCTGGCCGATGTCCGGGGAGCCCGTCGGCAAGGCCGGCAGATAATCCAGTTCGGCCAGCGCGTCGAGCGTGGTGTACTTCCAGGCTTCGGTCTTGCGGGTCGGCATCTTGCCACCCAGCCACGCGGCACGCGCCGCGCCGCGCTGCGCCTGCAGCCAGGGAAGCGTTGCGGCGGCGTCGAACAGTTGCGCCGCCACCTGTTGATCAAATACACCCATCAGGCAACCTCTTGCTCGATCCAGGCATAGCCCTTGTCCTCGAGTTCCAGCGCCAGTTCCTTGCCGCCGGATTTCACGATCCGTCCGTGGGCCAGCACGTGCACATGATCCGGCACGATGTAGTTCAGCAGGCGCTGGTAATGCGTGACTATCACGAACGAACGGCCTGCCGAGCGCATGCCATTGACTCCCTCCGCCACGACCTGCAGCGCGTCGATATCGAGCCCCGAATCGGTCTCGTCGAGAATTGCCAGCGTGGGCTCGAGCAGCATGAGTTGCAGAATTTCGTTGCGCTTTTTCTCGCCGCCGGAAAAACCTTCGTTCACGCCGCGCTTGAGAAAATCCGGACGCAGGCTGATCGCGCTGCACTTCTCGCGCGCCAGTTTCATGAAGCGCACCGCATCGAGCGCTTCCTGGCCGCGGTGCGCGCGCACCGCATCGACCGATGCCTTGAGGAACTCCATATTGCTCACGCCGGGAATTTCCACCGGGTACTGGAATGCGAGGAACAATCCTTCGCGTGCCCGCTGCTCGGTCGCCATTGCCAGCAGATCCTTGCCGTGGAACGACACGCTGCCACCAGTGACCTCGTACCCTTCCCGTCCGGACAGCACGTAGCCCAGTGTGCTCTTGCCCGAGCCATTCGGCCCCATGATCGCGTGCACCTCGCCGGGGCGCACCTCGAGATCGATTCCCGCGAGTATCTGCTTGTCGCCGATACGCGCACTCAGACCTGAAACTGACAACATTCCCAAACCCTTCTTTGACAAACTCAGCCGACGGATCCCTCGAGGCTCACTTCGAGCAACTTGCCCGCTTCCACCGCGAATTCCATCGGCAATTCCTTGAATACCTCGCGGCAGAACCCGTTGACGATCATGGATACCGCTTTCTCCGCGTCGAGACCGCGCTGGCGGCACAGGAACAGCTGATCGTCGCTGACCCGCGAGGTCGTGGCCTCGTGTTCGACGACCGCCGAGGCATTGCGACTCTCGATATACGGAAAGGTATGCGCCGCACAGCGATCGCCGATCAGCAGTGAATCGCACTGGGTGTAGTTACGGGCGCCCTCGGCGCCCGGATTCATCCGCACCAGCCCGCGATAGGCATTGCTCGAGCGGCCGGCGGAAATTCCCTTCGACACGATCGTGGAACGGGTGTTGCGGCCCAGGTGGATCATCTTGGTGCCGGTGTCCGCCTGCTGGCGGTTGTTGGTGAGCGCCACCGAGTAGAACTCGCCCACCGAATTGTCGCCGCGCAGGATCACCGACGGGTATTTCCAGGTGATCGCGGAACCGGTTTCGACCTGGGTCCAGGAGATCCGCGCATCACGGTGACACAGGCCACGCTTGGTCACGAAATTGTAGATGCCACCCTTGCCGTCCTTGTCGCCCGGGTACCAGTTCTGCACCGTCGAATACTTGATCCGTGCACCAGGCAACGCGATCAGTTCCACCACCGCGGCGTGCAGCTGGTTTTCATCGCGCATCGGCGCGGTACAGCCCTCGAGGTAGCTGACGTGGCTGCCCTCGTCGGCAATGATGAGGGTGCGCTCGAACTGCCCGGTCTTGGCCTCGTTGATCCGGAAATAGGTCGACAATTCCATCGGACAGCGAACGCCCTGCGGAATGTAGACGAAGGAGCCATCGCTGAACACCGCCGAGTTGAGCGCCGCGTAAAAATTGTCACGCTGCGGCACCACGCTGCCCAGGTATTTTTTCACCAGCTCCGGATGCGAGTGCACCGCCTCGGAAATCGGACAGAAAATCACGCCTGCTTCAAGCAGCTTTTCCCTGAAGGTGGTCACCACGGATACCGAATCGAAGACCGCATCGACCGCCACACCCGCGAGGATGCCCTGCTCGTGGAGCGGAATACCGAGCTTCTCGTAGGTACGCAGCAATTCCGGATCGACTTCGGCCAGGCTTTTCGGGCCATCGGCCATATTGCGCGGCGCCGAATAATACGAAACGGTAGCGAAATCCACCGGCGGGAAATCGACGTGAGCCCAGCCGGGTGCATTCATCCCGACCCAGGCGCGGTAGGCCTTCAGCCGCCACTCGAGCAACCATTCGGGCTCACCCTTGCGCGCCGAGATAAACTGCACCACCTCCTCGTTGAGGCCAGGAGGCAGCGTGTCGGACACGATGTCGGTGACAAATCCGGCCTGGTAGTCCCTGGCGATCAAGGCATCAATATGTTCAGTCATCGGATACATCCAGTTCGGTCGCGCCACGGTCCTGGCCCGCCGCATTGTCGCGTATCAGGTCGGCAATCGTGATACCGCGCAGGAAATCATGCAGGTTTTCGCTCAATTCCACCCACAGGTGGTGTGTCAGGCAGGTCGATCCCTGCTGGCAGTCGCCACGCCCGTCGCAGCGCGTGGCATCGATCCTCTCGTTGACCGAGTCGATGATGTCGCTCACGCTGAGCAGGTGGTGTTTTCGCGCCAGCCGGTATCCGCCACCGGGGCCACGCACGCTTAGCACCAGGCCGCTACGGCGCAGTTGCGCAAACAGCTGCTCCAGGTAGGACAGCGAGATTCCCTGGCGCTGGGCAATGTCCGCGAGCCGTATCGGCGCGCAATCTTCGCGCAGCGCGAGATCCAGCATGGCAGTGACCGCATAACGGCCACGCGTGGTCAGTTGCACGGATACCTCATCGATTCGGAAGCCTGAAAGTACCGTGGCCAGTATCCAATAACCAACCTATTCAGTCAACTATTAAATTGACCGTTTTAGTAGGTTAAAGCCCATCTTCAGTCTTCGGACGTCGGCAACTCTCCCAGAACATAGGTCTGACAGTTACCCCAGCCGGTCGCGCCGCTGTGATGGTCATGGACCCGGATCAGGCAGTCACGGAACTGGTTGAGACGGGCAACGCTTTCCGGCGTCGAGCAATCACTGAAGTATTCGCCCTCGACATGCAGGTCTCCGAGCCAGGATCCATGATGTTTGCCATCGAATCCATGGTAAAGGCCGGCACCGAGGTGAAACCCGGTATCCGAAATTGCCTCGGCGCTCAGCAGGCGATCGCTGCCGTCGGCCATGCGTACTAGAAATTCACCGCGCAGCAGGCGCCGGTTGGCCGGATCGAATTGCAGCCGCGGCCTTAGCGATGACAGCGGTTCACGGCGCCCGTCGGCATACTCGTAGCCACCCTGCACCCGCTCATGACGGAATCCCGGGCCGCTGTAACTCAGGTAGTATTGATGAAATGCGTAACTCGAACCATCCGGGCGCTTGAAGTACAAGGGATTCCAGATTGCCAGCGCAGCAGGCGCCCTGCCGTCCATCGGGTCAGGCGCGAGATCGGGGATACGCACCCCGACATCGGGGCGGATCCCCCAGCTGTGATCGCGGGTCATGATCCAGCTGTCGGGACCGACCTCGGTGCGCTGCCCAGCGACTTCCACCCAGCCGCGCGCGGTGCCGGTCTGGTGATAGCGGATCTGGTTCGCGGTATGACGATAGCCGTGCAAGGTTCGGCGATCCTCGCGATCCTCGAGCATGCACGGCACGATTCCCTCAAGTACCAGGTCGAAGGCGATCGGCTGGGTCTCGTTGGCTTCCAGCGTGACCCGCACCCGCCTGAGCGGCTCGATCACTTCGTAGCGCAAGGGCCCGGCACCCACGCTGTTCGGCTCCGATGCCAGCGCGCGGCTGGCCCGTACCGTCCACTGTTCCAGCCCCCGGCTCACGCCGCCATAGGCATCCACGATATTGCGATTGGTGTATTTGCCAAAGCCGAACGCGATCTGCAGCGAGCCGTCGCGCGCTGCTGCCATGCCGCAGACTTTTTCCGTCCAGGAGTAATCACTTTGCTGGACCGTAGCGAAAGTATCGACAATCTGATGGTTGAAAAACTCGTCCGCATCGAGCAACGGTCCGATACTGCCTTTACTCATGGATCGCGATACCTCGGGTGGAACAGAACGGAAGCATAATCGATCGGGCCCGGATCGGGTATGACGGCCCTGTCATCCGGGTCCGCCGTATGCTTGCCCCCCGCGCCCGGCGCAGCCACAATCAACGCCGGATTCCGCGGGCAGGAGCCTGTCATGCATGTATTCGTCAACCTCGCCCGCCTGGTTCCGGCGCTCGGCGCCCTGCTGCTCTGCGCCGCGCCCGGTATCGCCGCAAGCGATCCACAGGCACTGTTCGACACGCATTGCGCGAGTTGCCACGCACACCCCGAAACCAAGGCCCCGCCGCTTGCCACGCTGCAGCAGATGCCCCTGTCGCGGCTGCTGTCGGCGCTGGAATTCGGCAAGATGCAACCACAGGCAGCGCAGCTGGACCCGAGCGAACGCCAGGCTATCGCACAATGGATTGCAGTAGCCGATGACGCCGAGCGTGACAACTGGATCGGCGCCAATGCCTGCAGCAACAGGATCGGCCCGATCCCGGTCGACGGCCACCGCAACTGGGGTTTCGGTGTGCGTAACACCCGGCACATCGAACACGGCGTCGCGATCGACGCGGACAATATCGGCGATCTCGAACTCGCCTGGTCGCTGGCGATTCCGCAGGTCACCGATATGCGCTCGCAGCCAGTCGCGGCCGGCAATGCCCTGTTCCTCGGCACCCAAAACGGCAATCTGCTGGCACTCGACCAGCGTAGCGGCTGCGTCTTCTGGCAGTTCCGCACCCTCGGCGCGATTCGTTCGTCGCTCAATCTCGCGGCGACCTCCGATGGCGTTGCAACCCTGTTTTTCGCCGACGACCTGGGAACCGTGTATGCGGTGGCGGCGGAAAACGGCACCTTGCGCTGGAAAACCCCGGTGCGAATTTTCCAGACTTCGGTGGTCAGTGGCTCCCTCACGTTTCATGAAGACCGGTTATTGGTACCGCTGTCCTCGTTCGAGGTCGCGGTCGCGGGCATGCCTACCTACCCCTGTTGCCGCTCGCATGGCCTGCTGCTGGCACTCGATGCCCTGACGGGTAAAACGCTGTGGACCTATCACACCACCGCGCAGGCGGCCAAAACGAAGCTCAACAGCGCAGGGGTGCAGATGTGGGGTCCCTCGGGGGCCTCGGTCTGGAGCACCCCAACCGTGGATGCGCGCCGCGGCCTGGTGTATATCGGCACCGGCGAGAACCTGTCCCAGCCGCAAACCACCACCAGCGATGCGGTCATTGCCATCGATATCGCGAGCGGCGAGGAACGCTGGCATTTCCAGGCACTGGCGGGCGATGTCTGGAACGGCGCGTGTCAGTTGAACGGGCCCAATTGCCCGGAAAATCCCGGTCCCGACTGGGACATCGGCGCTTCGGTGATCCTCAGCACCGACAGCAACGGCCGCGACCGACTGCTGGTCGGGCAGAAATCAGGCGAATTGTTCGCGCTCGACCCCGATCGGCGCGGCGCGCTGCTGTGGCGCAAGCGTCTCAGCCAGGGCACCGCGAACGGCGGCAACAGCGGTATCCATTGGGGCATGGCGAGCGATGCCGGGACGGTCTTTGCACCGGTGTCGGATCCCGACTGGAAGTTGCCCGGCTACACTCCACGCCCCGGTATCTATGCCGTACGCATCGCCGATGGCAGCCTGCTCTGGGAACATCCGGTCACGCGTGGCTGCGACTTCGATCCGGCCGACGCACCGTCCGCGGGTCTCGCCGAGATGCGCCAGAGCGATGCAAATCCGCGCGATCGATGGCCCGATTGCTCCTATTTCTACGCGCATTCGGCGGCCGCGGTGCTGGCCAACGGCGTGGTCTATGCGGGCGCCCTCGACGGCAAGCTGCGCGCCTTGGCGGCCGACGACGGTCGCGAGTTGCGGGTGTTCGAGACCGCGCGCGCTTTCACCGCCAGCAACGGTATCGACGGCCACGGAGGCGCGATAGACGTAACCAGCGCCGTGATCCAGGGCGATCACCTGTACATCGTGTCGGGTTACAGCATGTTCGGGCAGATGCCGGGCAATATGCTGCTCGCCTATGCACTGCCACCGCGGAAGAAGCCAACCGATGAATAAATCCATTTTGATAACCGGCGCCTCGAGCGGCATCGGCGAAGCGCTTGCGCGGGAAATGGCGCGCCGCGGCTATCGCCTGGCGCTGCTGGCGCGCCGGTTCGAGAAACTCGAGGAACTGCGCGGTGAGTTGCTCATGCTCGGCGCGCCGCAGGTCTGCGTCCGGGCGCTCGACGTGCGCGAGGCGGCGGCGATCGAACCGGCACTGCAGGCCTGTGCCGAGGAACTCGACGGACTGGATATCGTGGTCGCCAATTCCGGAGTCGCGCATACCTGCAGGATTGGTGAAGGCACGCTGGAACAGTTGCTGGAGACCATCGAGGTGGATTTGTCCGGGGCCTGTGCCACGGTCGATGCCGCGGTGCGTCATTTTCGCGCCCGCGGCCACGGGCAGGTAGTCGGCATCACCTCGGTGGCACGCTATCGCGGTCTGCCGCGATTCGGGGCCTACAGCGCGGCCAAGGAAGGACTGCACCGCTACCTGCAGGCATTGCGGCTCGAGAGCTATCACGAGCCGATTACCGTCACCGAAATCGCGCCCGGTTATATCGACACACCGATGAATCGCGGCGCCGCATCGCGCCCGTTCGTGATCGACGTGGAACAAGGCGCGCGCCTCATGGCCGACAGGATCGAGCGCGGCGTGACTTACGCGACCGTGCCCGCCCTGCCCTGGCGGCTGCTGGGGCGACTGATGCAGATACTGCCCGCACGGCTGCTGGCCATTCCCGCAAGGAAATAGCGGCGCGGCTCAGCCAATCCGCTCGTCGAGGGTGGCGAATCGTTCGCTGTAGAAGCGCAGCCTCTGGCGCAACTCGGCTTCGTCGAGACCAAGCACGGCCAGGTCGTAGGCGATCTTGCCTTCCTTGCCGCGCGGGTTTTCGCGGATGAACTGCTGCATCCCGGAACGCAGCGCTGCGGTCAATGGCTGTCCGGCCAGATCGTAGATGCGTTGCACGGTGCCCAGGTCATCGGCGTTGAACTCGTGAAAGCGCACATCGATCGAGTGCGCGGCGGGCAACAACTCGCGGTCACGCACGCAGGCACGCAACATCTGCTCGATCCGGTCCGCCCAGTAATGCCCGATATCGCGCGGGCGCACCGGCTCCCTGCTCATGCGCGCGGCATAGCTGACCAGCGTCGTCATCGAGGCCACCGTGGCTACCGGATCGCGATGGGTAATCACCACCGTGGCATCCGGAAACACCTTCATCAGCGGACCAAACTGCTCGAGATGCTGTGGCGTCTTCAACAGCCAGCGTTCGGGCCCGCGCAACCATTGCAGCGCCTGCAGCACTTTTTTCAGATACTCGTAGTGCGGGGTCTGATCGTGCGCGAGGTAATGGTCACGCCAACGCGGCAACAGCCCGAGATTCTCGATGAACATGGTGGAGAAATCGATCGCCAGCAGCTCGATCTCCTCGTGGGTGCGCTCGGCCTGGAGGTTGAACATCAGCTTGAACAGCGGCATCACCTGGTCCTGCATCTCGATGCCCTGGCGGCAGCGCAGCAGACGCGGATCCTCGCCATGCGCGTCCGGCGTCTCGCCCGGAACCGGTATCGGCTCCAGCGCTTCCCAGTAGGGCAGCGAACGCAGCCCGGTGTCGTTCGACAGCAGGTTCAGCAGGTGCGTGGTGCCGCTACGCGCCAGGCCGGCAACGATGATCGGCCGGCGAATCTCGATCTCGAGAATCTCGGGATGACGACGGATCAGATCCTCCAGCCGCAGGCGGTTGGCCGCAAACCGGACCAGCATGCTGAAATTTGTCAGCTTCCCGAGCGCACTGAGATCGGTATCCTCGTGCATGCTCTGCACAATGAGGCCGAGCCGCTCGCGAAAATCCCCGGCTCCGAAATCCTCGAGGCCCGTCTGCGCACGCGCCGCCGCAAGCACCGCCGCTTCGCTGAGATCGACCGGTATCGAAGCCACGCCCTGCAGCATCTCGCGCACCGCTTCACTGAAGCGCGGCGCGGCCAGGTCATCCAGATGAATCGTGCTTCCCATGTCCTGTCCCTGCGCGCGTCTATGTGTTGATCCGGAGAGGAAATTCAGCCCACCACCTCGAGCAGGCTCAGCCGCCACATCGGTGGCGCCTCGAAACCCAGCAGTTCCACGCTGGTGGCAGCGACATTGGCCAGGCCCGCATCGGGATCGGCGCGCAGGCCGAGACGGCCGCCACTCTGGTTGTCATAGAGCAGCAATGGCACGGCATTGAGCGTATGGCTGGTCTTGGCGCGAATCCTGCCGTCCTCGGCCTGCAGCGGTTGGCCGCTGCGCGGATCAATCTCGTACATTTCTTCGGCATTGCCATGATCGGCGGTGATCAGCGCAACACCGCCCAGCGCGTCGATCGCGGGCAACAGCCGCGACAAGGCCAGGTCAAGGGTCTCGATCGCGATGATCGCGGCCTGGTAATGCCCGGTATGGCCGACCATGTCACCGTTGGCGTAATTGACCCTTGCCGTGCGGTGTTTTCCGCTGCGCAGTTCCGCGATCAGGGTATCGGTGATCTCCGCGGCTTTCATCCACGGACGCTGTTCGAACGGTACCCGGTCCGAGGGGATTTCGATCCAGCTCTCGAGCCGCTCATCGAAACGCGCGCTCCGGTTGCCATTCCAGAAATAGGTCACGTGACCGAATTTCTGGGTTTCCGAAATCGCCAGCTGGCTGATGCCGCTGCCCGCCAGATACTCGCCCATGGTGTCACGTATCGCCGGCGGCGCGACCAGAAAGCGCCGCGGAATCTGCAGGTCGCCGTCGTACTGGAGCATTCCCGCGTACACGACTCGCGGCAGGGGTTGGCGTTCGAAGGCGGCAAAATCCGGCTCTTCGAACGCGCGCGAGATCTCGATCGCCCGGTCGCCACGAAAATTGAACAGCACCACCGAATCGCCATCATGGATACAGCCGACGGGCTGCCCCTGGTCGGCGATCACGAAAGCGGGAAGGTCCTGGTCGCTGACCCGCGGATGCTCGGCGCGCAACTGGCGGATCGCAGCCTCGGCAGCGGGGAACTGCCGTGCCTCGCCGTGCACATGCGTGGCCCAGCCGCGAGCCACCATGCCCCAGTCTGCCTCGTAGCGGTCCATCGTGATCTGCATGCGTCCGCCACCGCTGGCGATACGCGCATCGAATTCGGCCGTGTTCAGCTCCGCCAGAAAGCGCTCGAACGGCAACAGGTAATCGAGCGCGGAAGTCTCCGGCACGTCACGCCCGTCGAGCAGCGCATGGATACGCACGCGCCGCACCGGGTGCTCGCGGGCCGCGACGATCATCGCTTTCAGGTGGTCGATATGAGCATGCACATTGCCGTCGGAAAACAGGCCGATGAAATGCAGCGTGGCACCCTCACGCGCGGCATTGGTGGCTATCTCCTTCCACGCGGAGCCGCTGAACAGGCTGCCGCTGGCAATCGCCTCCTTGACCAGTGAGGCGCCCTGACTGTAGACCTGCCCCGAGCCGAGTGCGTTGTGACCCACCTCGGAGTTCCCCATATCGTCATCGCCCGGCATTCCCACGGCAAGGCCATGAGCCTTGAGCAGGATATGCGGATAACGCGCGAACAGCCGATCGAACGTCGGCGTGCAGGCATTGGCCACCGCGTTGCCCAGGTGTGCGCTGCGCTGCCCCACCCCATCGAGCACAACCGTGACTACCGGTCCGGTGATCCCCGCCAGCCTGTTTGATCTATGCAGCATCATCCAAGCAGGATCTCGGCAATTGCACCCAGATGCTCCTGCTGCTGCATGCCGAGTATCAGCGTACCCACCTTGCCCTCGGCACCCAGGCGACGCCATTCGCTGGCCCGCTCCCGGATACGCCCCAGCGGGCCTATCAGCGCGACCTCGTCGACCAGCGCATCGGGAACCGCCTGCACCGCCTCCTCCTTGCGCCCGGACAGGAACAGGTCCTGGATTTCGATCGCTGCGGCTTCGTAGCCCATTTCTCGCGTATAGCGGTTGTAGAAGTTCTTGTCGCGCGCTCCCATCCCGCCGATATAGAGTGCCATCATCATCTTGACCGGCAAACGGCAGGCATCGAGATCATCGCCGACCACCACGCTCAGGGTGGGAGCCACGTCAAAATCTGCCCGGGTACGGTCATCCTGGCGCCTGTCAAAGCCCGCCGCCAGATGCTGCTCGATCAGATCGGTCTTCTGCGGCGATATCCAGATCGGAAATACGCCGTCGGCCACCTCCGCGGCCGCCGCAAGACCGGCCGGGGTAAAGCTCGCACAATAAACCGGTATGCCGGGGGTCGCTTCCAGTATCGATTTGAGCGGCTTGCCCAGCCCGGAGGCACCCACGCCGCGAAACGGCAGTTGATAGACCTCGCCATCGAACTCCACCGGCCCCTTGCGCTCCATGATCAGCTTCATGATCCGGATGTATTCACGCATGCGGGTAACCGGCTTGCCGTAGGCCACTCCGTGCCAGCCCTCGACGACCTGTGGCCCCGATGCGCCGAGCCCGATCAGGAAGCGGTTGCCGGACAGGTGCGCCAGGGTCATCGCGGTCATCGCCGCATTCGCGGGGGTGCGTGCCGGCATCTGCATGATGGCAGTGCCCACGCGGATACGTGTGGTCTGTGCCAACACCCACGATGCAATGGATACCGCGTCGGAACCGTAGGCTTCCGCAACCCAGACCGAATCAAATCCAACCGCCTCCGCCTGCCGTATCAGTTCCACAGGCGCTACCGCTTTTTTGCCGCTGTATCCGATATTGAGCCCGATACGCATATGCCCGCTTCCCCGCCAGTTGTTCAATGCATTGAGAATTCACACCGGATTTCGGTATCCGGTTCGTGAAATGCCGGAGGATTATCAGTAATATTGTCGGCAATGTCATCGTAGTCGGCAGCAAACGCCCTTGAACATGCCTCATCTATCCCGCTTTTCCCTGGCCTTCGTGGCGCGCGCGGCCCTGGTCGCGTTGCTGTTGGTGCCGCCTGTTGCCGGCGCCCGCAGCGACCCCCAGCCCCTCGGCTACGATCGCATCCAGAGTCTCACCACGCTCGACATCATCGAGCGGCTCGGACGCCATCACTATGCGCGCGTGCCGATCGACGACAAGCTCTCCGAGCGCCTGCTCGAGAACTACCTGCATAATCTCGATCCCGCCCGCAGCGTGCTGCTGCGGGCGGATATAGAAGAATTCAATACCCTGCGCACCGGACTCGATGATCAGCTGCTCAGCGGAGATCTCAGCGCCGGCTTCGCCATATATGAACGCTACCGCAGCCGCCTCCAAACGCGCCTCGAAGCCGTGACCGCCAACCTGCACTCGATGATCGAGGCGATGGATTTCACTGCCGATGAAGTCCTGATCATCGACCGGGAGAAGCTCGATTGGCCGGCCGATGCCGCGGCAGCGGACGAGATATGGCGCAAGCAGCTCAAGTCGAGCGTGCTGGGTCTGAAGCTTGCGGGCAAGAAGATGCCGGACATCGAGGAGTTGCTGCTGAAGCGCTACCGCGACCAGCTGCGCCGCATGAGCCAGGTCAACAGCGAAGACGTGTTCCAGCTCTACATGAACTCCTTCACCGAGTTGTTCGATCCGCACACCAACTATCTGTCACCGCGCTCGTCGGAAAACTTCAACATGAACATGCGGCTCTCGCTCGAGGGCATCGGCGCGGTGCTGCAGCAGGAGGACGAATTCACCAAGGTTGCGCGCCTGGTGCCGGCCGGGCCGGCAGCGAAGCAGGGCGAGTTGCGCCCCTCCGATCGTATCGTGGCGGTGGGACAGGACGAATCCGACGAGCTGGTCGATGTGGTCGGCTGGCGCCTCGATGACGTGGTCGACCTGATCCGCGGCGACAAGGGCAGCACGGTGCGCCTTGAAATCGTACGCGGCACGGGAGCGGCCGAAGAGCACCGTGTGATCAGCATCGTGCGCGAACGGGTCAAGCTCGAGGAGCAGGCTGCCCAGAGCCGGGTGCTCGATATGTATTACGACGGGGCGCTGCAGAAGGTCGGTGTCATCGATATTCCGGCGTTCTACGCCGATTTCGAAGCCATGCAGCGCGGCGATCCCAACTATCGCAGCACCACCCGGGATGTGGCCCGTCTGCTCGGCGAGCTGCAGGAGCAGAAAGTCGCCGGCATCATCATCGATCTGCGCGAGAACGGCGGCGGTTCGCTGCAGGAAGCGAATGCGCTTACCGGGCTGTTCATCGAGTCGGGTCCGACCGTGCAGATCCGCCACAGCAACGAACGTGTGGAGCGCAAGCAGAAATTTCGCGATGACAGCTACTATGCGGGCCCATTGCTGGTGCTGATCAACCGCCTCAGCGCATCGGCTTCGGAGATCTTTGCCGGCGCGATCCAGGACTACGAACGCGGACTGGTAGTCGGCACCCAGTCCTTCGGCAAGGGCACCGTGCAATCACTCAGCACCTTGAACCACGGACAGCTGAAGCTGACCGAGTCGAAGTTCTACCGGATCTCGGGTGACAGCACCCAGCATCGCGGAGTGGTGCCGGACATCGAACTGCCAACCATCTACAACCTGTCTGAAGTCGGTGAGAGCGCGCTCGAAAATGCCTTGCCGTGGGATCGTATTGCACCGGTTCGCCATCGCAACTACCAGGAGTTACCCTCGATCATCAGCACGCTACGCGAACGGCACCAGGCGCGGGTCGAACATGACCCCGACTTCCAGTACCTGGAGGGTGAACTTGCGCTGGCCAAGGAACACGATGCGGCCAACACCGTCTCGCTCAGCGAGAAAATCCGCCTGGCGGAACGCCAGCGCCAGCGTGAGGCGGAACTCGCGCTCGAAAACCGGCGTCGTTCGGCGAAGGGCCTCGAACTGCTGGCTTCGGTGGATGAGCTCGAAAAACAGCACGCTGCCGATGAATCGGAAGATGCTGCCCTGGTGGACGATACGAGCGCGCAAAAAGATCCCGCTGACGACATCCTGCTCACGGAGTCGGGGAATATCCTGCTCGACGCAATCCAGCTGAACCGGCGCGTGGCAGCCAGCAACTGATCACCACGGAATCGTGACCCGACCGCACGGCGCAGGGACCCTTCCGGCGCTTTGGTTCAGGCGTCGGTATCGACCTTCGAACGGCGCTCATGACCATCGCGTGATTCGAAGGGCTCCGGCCGTTGTTCGCGGAAACGACGCCGCGGTAGCAGACCGCGGCGCTCCTTCGATGGCTGCGGCAACTCGGCCGGGATACGCGGTTCGGGTGCGGTACGACGCACTCTGATCTCCTCCTCGTCCATCGCGCCGGGAGGTGTGACCACTGGCTGGATGCGCGGGATATCGATGCTCATTGACGACCTCCTGCCAACAGCCGGTGGCCCGATGCAGCAGCTTGCCGGCATTCCCTGATAAGGATATACAACACAAGATTTCGGCACCACGCGCCCGATCTTTAGGAAAGTACCGAATGCACAGGGCTGTATCGTTGCAAAGATCTATTGATAAAATTTATCAAAATACTTATAAATCAGCATATTGAGATATTATTTTAATGTTGTTTATCATTTTTAGTCTGGTCGTGCCCAAACCACTGCAACCGCGCATGCAACGAGACCACCTGGCCCACGATGGTGATGGTCGGTCCGTGGATATCCGTTCCGCGCAGCACCTCCGGCATTGCTCGCAAGGTGGACACCAACAATCGCTGCTGCGGCATCGTACCCTGCTGTACCAGCGCAACCGGGGTCTCCGGATCCATTCCATGTTCGATCAACCTGGCGCAGATCGTGGGCAGGCCCAGCAGTCCCATGTAGAACACCAGCGTCTGGCGTGGCCCCACCAACTGCCTCCAGTCGAGATCGACCGAGCCCTCGTGGAGATGACCGGCTACAAACTGCACCGACTGGGCATGATCGCGGTGGGTGAGAGGGATGCCGGCGTAGGCCGCACACCCCGATGCCGCCGTGATGCCAGGCACGACCTGGAAAGGAATGCCAGCCTCCGCCAGGTGGCCGATCTCTTCGCCGCCGCGTCCGAAGATGAATGGATCGCCGCCTTTGAGCCGCAGCACCCGCTTTCCCATGCGCGCATAGCCCACCAGCAACTCGTTGATGTCGGGCTGTGCGACAGCGTGTCGACCGCGGCGTTTGCCCACGTAGACACGCTCGGCGTCGCGGCGCACCAACTCGAGAATCGGCGCGCTGACCAGGCGGTCATGCAGCACTACATCGGCCTTTTGCATCAGGCGCAGGGCCCGGAGGCTGAGCAGGTCCGGATCACCGGGGCCCGCCCCGACCAGATACACCTCACCCTGACACGGCCCTTCGATCATGCCGATTTCCTGCTCGAGCAGGCGATCGGCACCGTTCTCGTCCCCAGCCAGTACCCGCTCGGCCACCGCACCATCGATTATCCGCTCCCAGATGCGCAGGCGCAGCGCCACGTCGTCAATGCGCCTGCGCAGCAGCGCACGGTGTGCGCCAAGGTAACTGGCCAACTTGCCGTAGTTGGCCGGCAGCATGGCTTCGAGGCGCAAACGCAGGCGACGCGCAAGCAGCGGTGCGCTGCCTCCGGTAGAGAATGCCGCGATCACCGGCGAGCGATCCACGACTGCCGGCAGGATGAAGCTGCACAGCTCGGGCACATCCGCGACATTGACAGGAATGCGCAGCTGCGCGGCGGCCCGTTGCACCTCGAGATCGATGCCGCGATCGCCGACCGCGGACACCACAATCACCACCGAATCGAGATGCATCGCAGCAAACGGTGCGCGAATCAATTCACCCCCGCCATCGTTGACCAGCTGCGCCAGGGCCGGCAGGATCTGCGGCGCGACTACCCGCAGGCGCGCACCGGCCGCGGCGAGCAGGCCTGCCTTGCGCAATGCCACCGCACCGCCACCGACGATCAGCACCGTACGTCCGCGCAGATCGAGAAAAATCGGCAGGTAGTCCATGCTGGCCGATCTTATGGAGCAAGGATCGTGAGCGCGCCGTCCATGTAGGGTCGCAGCGCCGGGGCGACGGTCACGCTGCCATCGGCGTTCTGGTAGTTCTCGAGCAGTGCCACCAGCGTGCGCCCCACCGCCAGGCCCGAACCGTTCAATGTATGCAGCAGTTCCGGCTTGCCGGTCGCCGGGTTGCGCCAGCGCGCCAGCATGCGCCGCGCCTGAAAATCGCCCATGTTGCTGCACGAGGAAATTTCGCGATACTTCTGCTGTCCGGGCAGCCATACCTCGAGGTCGTACGTCTTGCGGGCCGCAAACCCCATGTCCCCACCGCACAGCAGCACCTTGCGGTAGGCGAGCCCCAGACGCTGCAGGATCGATTCGGCATGCGCGGTGAGCTCTTCCAGCGCCGCATCCGACTGCTCCGGCCGCACCAGTTGCACCAGCTCGACTTTCTCGAACTGATGCTGGCGAATCATGCCGCGCTGATCACGGCCGTAACTGCCCGCTTCACTGCGGAAACAGGGACTGTGGCACACCATGCGCTGCGGCAACCGCGCCTCGTCCTCGACGATCGTGTCGCGCGCGAGATTGGTGACCGGCACCTCCGCGGTCGGAATGAGGTAATGACCGGGCTCGGCGCCGATGCGGAACAGATCCTCGGCAAATTTCGGCAACTGCCCGGTGCCATACAACGAATCGGCATTCACCATGAACGGTACGTAGACTTCCTCGTACCCGTGCTCACGCACATGCACATCGAGCATGAACTGGATCAATGCCCGATGCATGCGCGCCACTGCGCCGCGCATCACCACGAAGCGCGAGCCGCTCAGTTTTGCCGCAACATCGAAATCCATGGCCGCGCCGCGCGCGCCCAGATCCACGTGATCACGCGCCGGAAACGTGAATTGCGGGGGCACGCCCCACTTCAGCACCTCGGCGTTGTGCTCCTCGGCATCGCCATCCGGCACCTCGTCGGCAGGCACGTTCGGGATGGCCGCGAGAAAGGCATCGAGCTCGGCATGAACCGTCTCGCTCTCACGCCGCAAACCGTCCAGCGCGGCATTGACCGCCTCGAGCTCCCTGCCCGCACGCGCCTTCGCCTCCTCGACCGGTACGCCTTCGCGAACCATGTCGCCAATGCGCCGCGAGGCCTGCTTGCGCTCGCCCTGCAGACGCTGGGTTTCGATATCGCAATGCTTGCGTCGATCCTCGAGCGCATGGTAGCGCGCCACATCGAGCCGGAATTTCTTGCGCTGCAGCTGGCGCGCGATACCGTCCACGTCGCCGCGCAACCACTTCACATCGATCATCCGCTGTTCCTCAAACCGTCCATACCAGCCGCGTCAATAATATCGCAGCCCATGCAGCGCCAATACACAGCACCACACTCGCCACGATATAGGCCAGCGCCTGCGCGCCGAGCCCATGCTCGAGCAGGGTCACCGCTTCCAGCGAGAAGGTCGAAAAGGTGGTGAATGCACCCAGAAAGCCCACCATCACCACGCTGCGCCACTCCGGGTGCAGCACACCACGCTCGGCGATCAGCACATAGAGAATTCCGATCAGCAATGAACCGAGCAGGTTCACGCCGAGGGTCGCCAGCGGAAACCGCATCGGCACCAGCGCATGCACCGCATTCGACAACAGGTAGCGGGCCACGGCGCCGGACGCTCCCCCTGCCGCCACGAACACCAGCGTGCGTATCACCATGAAGCACAGCTCCTTGCCTCAGTCATCACGCCTGCTTCCCCGCGACGGATAGCGTTGCTGGCTGCTCTGGGCATCACGCGTGCGCAGGTGTTCGAGCTTGTCGCCGATCAACTTCTCGAGTCCGCGCTCGACCGGGTAGTAGTAGCGCCGACCGGAGAGCTCCGGCGGGAAATAGCTCTCGCCGGCCGCGTAGGCCTCCGGCTCGTCGTGCGCATAGCGATAGCCGGCACCGAAATCCATGTCCTTCATCAGGCGCGTTGGCGCGTTGCGCAGATGCATCGGCACTTCGTAGCTGGGGCTGCCCGCGACTTCCGCGCGGGCCGCGCCAAATGCCTTGTACACCGCATTGCTCTTTGCCGCGCAAGCCAGGTAAGCCACGGCCTGCGCGATCGCCAGCTCACCTTCCGGGCTGCCCAGACGCTGCTGCGTATCCCAGGCCGAAAGCGCAATATCCAGGCCGCGCGGATCCGCATTGCCGATATCCTCGGTCGCCATACGCACTACCCGCCGCGCAACATAAAGGGCATCGCAGCCTCCGTCGAGCATGCGCGCAAGCCAATACAGCGACGCATCGGGCGAGCCCCCGCGTACCGACTTGTGCAGCGCCGAAATCTGGTCGTAGAAGATATCACCGCCCTTGTCGAAACGTCGCGGATCACCCCCGAGCACCTCGACCAGCACGGCATCGTCCACGGTATCGGTAGCGGCCAGATCGGCGGCAATCTCGAGCAGATTGAGGGCGCGGCGCGCATCACCATCCGCCGCGCGTGCAATGCGTTCCAGCTGACGATCTTCGGCAATCAGGCCTCGGGCTGCCAGCTGCGAATCATCTGCCAGCGCACGCCGCAGCGCCGCCACGATTGCGTCTTCGGTCATCGGACGCAATCGGTATACCCGCGCCCGCGACAACAGGGCACCATTGAGCTCGAACGAGGGATTCTCGGTGGTGGCACCGATGAATATCACGGTGCCGTCCTCGACATAGGGCAAAAAAGCGTCCTGCTGGGACTTGTTGAAGCGATGCACCTCGTCGACAAACAGGATGCTGCGCCGTCCGTTCAGGGCGCGCTGCTCTCGGGCCTGTTCGATCGCGGCGCGAATTTCCTTCACGCCCGCGAGCACCGCGGAGATTGCCTGGAAGTGCGCGCCGGTCGTTTCCGCGATCATCCGCGCCAGCGAGGTCTTGCCCACACCCGGCGGTCCCCACAGGATCATCGAATGCACGGCCCCGGAGCGGATTGCCTTGCCGAGCGGCCGGTCATCGCCCAATAAATGTTCCTGGCCAAAAAACTGCTCCGGTACGCGCGGCCTCATGCGCGCCGCGAGCGGCACATACGGCGTCTGCGCCGCATCGTGCTCACTCATCGTGCAGTTCATCGACGCCGGGTGGCGTCACGAAAACAAACAGGGATTCGTCGGCTTTTTCGATGGAATGCACCTTCTCGAACGAGACGATGGTGCGTTGCCCCATGCCATCGGCAATCTCGAGGCGCTCCAGCACCCCAGCGCGAAACTGTATCGCCAGCGAGGCAAACGGACCGCCGGCATCGCGCGGCAGCAATTCGAAGCGCTCGACACCCGCGTCGTCCGTGCGCGAGGAAATCTCGTAGAGGCGATTCACCTGCTCGATCTCGCCACTGAGCAACAGCGAGGGTACCTGATCGGCGCGCCGATCGAGCGGACGGATCACGACCTGCTGCAGATCGTCATCGTACTGCCAGACGCTGGCGCCGTCGGACACCACCAGCTGTTCGAACGGCACCCGGGTTTCCCAGCGGAATCGCCCCGGATGCTGCAGCACTACCCTGCCGCTGCTCTCCTGCAACACCTCGTCGTGCTCATCGATCAGGGTCTGGTGAAAATCGGCCTCGATCTGGCGCATACCCTGGAGCAGCACCCCGAGACGGGTGGCAGCAGCAGGGTCAGCCGGTGCCTGCATGCAAAGGACAAGCAACGCTGCGAGAGCGGCAAGACGTGACAAGAGCGCACCTGCAAAGGGTCAGTGAGAGGGCGGCGGCGGCGCCAGCACTTCGCGGCTTCCATTGCTGTTCATCGAAGTAACGACACCCGCCGCTTCCATTGCCTCGATCATCCGGGCCGCGCGATTGTAGCCGATCCGCAGCTTGCGCTGCACTGCGGATATCGACGCCTTGCGACTCTCGGTGACAAAGCGGACCGCTTCGTCGTAAAGCCCATCTTCCTCGGGGTTGTCGCTGCTCTCGCCCGGCAACAAGGTCATACCCGCCGCCGAACTCTCCTCGAGAATACCCTCGATATAGTTCGGACCGCTGCCTTCACGCAGGTTCGCGACCACTCGATGCACTTCCGCATCGGAGACAAATGCGCCGTGCACCCGTATCGGAACGCCGCTTCCCGGCGGCAGGTACAGCATGTCGCCGTGACCCAGCAGTTGCTCGGCGCCGCCCTGGTCGAGGATGGTGCGTGAATCGATCTTGGAGGAAACCTGGAACGCGATCCGGGTCGGGATATTGGCCTTGATGAGACCGGTGATCACGTCGACCGAGGGGCGCTGGGTGGCGAGGATCAGGTGAATACCCGCGGCACGCGCTTTCTGCGCGATGCGCGCAATCAATTCCTCGACCTTCTTGCCGACGATCATCATCATGTCGGCAAATTCGTCGATCACCACCACGATGGCGGGCAGCGCTTCGAGCATCGGCGGCGAGGCCAGCTGCTCCTCCTCGCTGATGAACACCATCGGATCGGGCTGCCAGAACGGATCGGCAATCGGCTCGCCCGCGGCGGCGGCATCGATCACCTTGCGATTGAAGCCCGCCAGGTTGCGTACCCCCATGGCGGCCATCAGCTTGTAGCGACGCTCCATCTCGCCGACGCACCAGCGCAGGCCGTTGGCCGCATCCTTCATGTCGGTGATCACCGGTGTCAGCAGATGCGGAATGCCCTCGTACACCGACAACTCGAGCATCTTCGGATCGACCATGATCAGGCGAACCTCGGCCGGGGTCGATTTGTACAGCAGGCTGAGCAGCATTGCGTTGACGCCAACCGATTTGCCCGATCCCGTGGTGCCCGCCACCAGCAGGTGCGGCATGCGGGCCAGGTCGACCACCACGGGCTCGCCGGAAATGTCGTTGCCGAGGGCCAGCGTAAGCGGCGATTTCGACGCCTCGTAAGCGCGCGAGGACAGCACGTCCCCGAACATCACCATCTCGCGGTCCTCATTGGGTATTTCGATCCCGACCACGGATTTTCCCGGAATCACCTCGACCACCCGCACACTGATCACCGCCAGCGAGCGCGCCAGGTCCTTGACCAGGTTGCTGATGCGGTTGACCTTTACGCCTGCTGCCGGCTGGATCTCGAAACGGGTGATCACCGGGCCGGGATCCACCGCCACAACCTTGGCATCGACACCGAAATCGCGCAGCTTGATCTCGAGCAAACGAGACATGCTTTCCAGCGCCTCGGCGGAAAATCCCCGCTGCTCGCTTTTGTCCGCCATCTCCAGCAGACCGAGCGGTGGCAATTCGGTCGCGCCCGAGGGCGCAAACAATTTGCCCTGTTTCTCCCGCAGCAGACGCTCGCCACTTTCCCTGCGCTTTTCGGGCAGGCGGATTTCGGGCAGGCGTAAAACCGGCTCGCGGGCATCGACCATCGACATCGTGTCGTCGGCGTCCTCCATCTGCGGCTCGCGACGCTGCCGCCGCTTGCGCGGCGCGCTTTCTGCCCGTTCCTGCTCCTGCGCGCCGTCCTCGCCATCGTGCACGGGCCGCAGTCGCTGCCATAGCAGCGCCCCGACCGGGCGTATCCGCTCCCAGGCAAGCAGCGCCAGACGCCCCGTTTGCTCCGTCAGGCGCAACCACGACAGATCGGTGAATATGGTCATGCCAAACAACATCAGCGACATCAGCAGCAACTGGCTGCCCGCGAATCCGAATGCACGCGGGCACACCTGCGCCAGCGTCTCGCCGAGCATCCCGCCGATGCCAAAAGGCAGCAAGGTGGTGACGCTGCCCTTCAGGGCCAGCAGCCCGGTACCGGAGATCACGACCAGGACACAGCCGACACCGCGGATGGACACCAGCAGCCAATCGAGTTCCAGCGGTGTCTGGCGCACCCGGACCTGTGCCCAGGCACGGTATCCGAGCATCAGCGGCAGCAGGTAGGAAACGTAGCCGAACAGCGACAACAGCACGTCGGCGATCCACGCGCCGGCAGCTCCGCCGGAATTGCTGATCGCCGCGCCGTTGCCGGTGCTCGACCACCCGGGATCGCCAACGCTGTAGGTTCCCAGCGCAAGCAGCAGGTAGGCGCCGAATGCCAGCAGCCCGATGATCAGTCCCTCACGAATGCCATGCATGAAGTTCGGTGTCAGTGTGCGTTCGGCAATCGCCGATGCTCCTCGTGTTCTGGCCAATGTCTTTCCCGTGCTGTGAGTGCCCGCGGGACGGGCAAATTCCTGTGAAATCAAGGTTTTTGCAGGTACACTGCAGCCCTCCTCGCCGAGGAGGCGCGCACCTTGGAAGTATAGGCGCTAATCCGCGCATTGCCCGTGCATCGGGTGCAATTACATGGACTGCATGGACCTATGACTGAAACCACACATCATCGACTGATCATTCTGGGCTCGGGGCCCGCCGGCTATACCGCGGCGGTCTATGCCGCACGCGGCAACCTGCGGCCGGCGCTGATTACCGGCATCCAGCAGGGCGGTCAGTTGATGACCACCACCGAAGTCGAAAACTGGCCCGGGGGTCATGCACAACTGCAGGGTCCGGAACTCATGGAAGCCATGCAGGAGCACGTCAAGCGCTTCGAGGTGAACCTGATCCCGGACCATATCAACAGCACCGATCTCGCGACCCGCCCGCTGCGTCTGGAGGGCGATGGCGGCAGCTATACCTGCGATGCCCTGATCATTGCGACCGGCGCCTCGGCGCGCTACCTCGGCCTGCCCTCGGAAGAGAAGTTCCTGGGACGCGGCGTGAGCGCCTGCGCAACCTGCGACGGTTTCTTCTACCGCAACAAGGTGGTGGCCGTGATCGGTGGCGGAAATACCGCAGTCGAGGAAGCGCTCTACCTGTCCAACCTGGCCGCAAAGGTCTTTGTAGTGCATCGCCGCGACGCATTGCGCTCGGAAAAAATCCTGCAGCAGCGACTGCTGGCCCGCGAAAAAGAGGGCAAGGTCGAGATGCTGTGGAACCAGACGCTGGAGGAAATCCTCGGTGACCAGTCCGGCGTGACCGGCATGCGTGTGCGCTCGACCAGCGACGGAGCGACCCGCGACGTCGATCTGCACGGGGTGTTCATTGCCATCGGCCACACCCCGAACACCGCCATCTTTGCCGGGCAACTCGAGATGCACAATGGTTATATCCGCACCCGCAGCGGCCTCGAGGGAAATGCCACGGCAACCAGCGTCGAAGGCGTGTTCGCGGCGGGCGACGTGGCCGATCACGTGTACCGGCAAGCCGTGACATCGGCTGGCTTCGGCTGCATGGCGGCGCTCGACGCGGAAAAATATCTCGACGCCAGCTAGACACGCTGTCCGCCCGGCCATGGCGACCATTCCCTGGATTGCCGGCACGCAGGAGTTCCCGCCTGCGGCGCAGGCGCTCTCCCAGCCGAACGGGCTGCTGGCGGCCGGCGGCGACCTGGGCAGTGCACGCCTGCTGGCAGCCTACCGGCAAGGCGTATTTCCGTGGTACGAGGAGCCGGACCCGATCCTGTGGTGGTCGCCGGATCCCCGCGCGGTACTCGTACCCGCGCAACTGCATCTCTCCTCCAGCCTGCGCAAGGTGCTGCGCAGGCAACGCTTCACCGTTCGCGCCGACACGGCGTTCCGCCACGTGATCGAGGCTTGTGCCGCACCACGCTCCGCGGACGGTGGCACCTGGATCGGCCAGGCCATGCTCGAGGCTTATTGCGAGTTGCACCGGCTCGGCCATGCGCACTCGATCGAGGTCTGGCTCGGCGATCAACTCGTCGGCGGTCTCTACGGTCTTGCACTGGGGCGGGTGTTCTTCGGCGAGTCCATGTTCAGCCGTGTCGACAATGCCTCCAAGGTCGCCTTTGCCCACCTCGCGAGGCAACTGCAGCGCTGGGAATTTGCACTGATCGATTGCCAGCAGGACACTGTCCACATGCGCTCGTTCGGTGCTCGCACCATTGCCCGGAGCGAATTTCACGATATATTAGAGCGTAACGTTCATCTGCCGGGGCGAGAGTTTCCCTGGCAGCTCGATTGGAGCCAGAGCCAGCCGCCATGGGCAATCCGGTAACGCTGCTTGCAAACGTGCGCGTGTTCGCCACTTACCCGCATGATTGCAGCTATCTCGACGGCGAGCAGGCCACCACCCTGTTTGTCGATCCGAGCACCCCGATCGACGCGCGTATCTACAGCCAACTGTCGTACATCGGATTCCGGCGCAGCGGTCCCCATCTTTACCGCCCGCATTGCGCTGCCTGCAATGCCTGCGTGCCGGCACGCGTCCCGGTGGCCCATTTCCGCCAGAACCGCAGCCAGCGTCGGATCATGGCACGCAACGAGGATCTCGATGCCGCACTGGTAAGCGATATCCAGACCGAGGAGCATTTCGCGCTCTACAGCCGGTATATCGATGCCCGCCATCGCGACGGCGACATGTACCCGCCGGATCGCGAACAGTACGCCTCGTTCCTGACCCGCGAATGGGGCAGCACCAGTTATGTGGAGTTTCGGGCCGAAGAGCAGTTGCTCGCGGTTGCCGTACTCGACCGGCTCGAGAACGGACTGTCGGCGATCTATACCTACTTCGATCCGGCGCAGACGCAGCGCAGCCTCGGCAGCTTCGTGATCCTGTGGCAGATCGAGCGTGCACGGGATCTCGGCTTGCCGGCGGTATACCTCGGCTACTGGATCCGCGACTGTCGCAAGATGAACTACAAGACCCGATTCCGGCCCATCGAACTGCTCGCCAACGGTCATTGGGTGCGGGTCGACTGATCAGGGGCATTTGTGCCGCTTTGCTTCCGCCGGCGATTGAGGCAGAATGCCCCGCCTCAGTTTCTAAGAGTTGTGCCGGATGGCGAAAGAAGATGTTCTCGAGATGGACGGCGAGGTGGTCGACACCCTGCCGAATACGACGTTCAGGGTTCGGCTCGAGAACGGGCATATCGTGACCGCCCATATCAGCGGCAAGATGCGCAAGCACTACATCCGTATTCTCACCGGTGACAAGGTCAAGGTGGAACTCACTCCTTACGATCTCACCAAGGGCCGCATCACCTTCCGCGAGCGCTGACACCGCGCCTCAGTGCAGCGGCTCGACACTCAGCTTGAGCCCATCGCCGTCCACGCTCACCCGCACCACGCCGGAACGCTTTTCGAGCTCGCCGAACAAGAGGATCTCGGCCAGCGGCTTCTTGATATGCTCCTGGATCACGCGCGCCATCGGCCGTGCACCCATTTTCTCGTCGTAACCCTTCGCAACCAGCCAGTCGCGCGCCGCGTCATCGATCTCGATGCGCACCTTGCGCTCGCCCACCTGGGTTTCGAGTTCGGCAAGGAACTTGTCGACCACGGAGCGCACTACTTCCGGGCTGAGCGAGCCGAACTGGATGATGCCGTCGAGGCGATTGCGGAATTCCGGCGTGAACATTTTCTTTACTGCCTCGAGTCCGTCACTGCTCTGATCCTGCTCGGTAAAGCCGATCGAGCGACGGCTCATCTGTTCGGCGCCGGCATTCGTCGTCATGATCAGCACCGCGTTGCGAAAGTCCGCCTTGCGTCCGTTGTTGTCGGTGAGCGTTCCATGATCCATCACCTGCAGCAACAGGTTGAACACCTCCGGATGTGCCTTCTCGATCTCATCGAGCAGCAATACACAATGCGGATGCTTGGTCACGGCATCGGTCAGCAGGCCGCCCTGATCGAAACCCACATAGCCGGGAGGCGCCCCGATCAGGCGCGAGACAGTGTGGCGCTCCATGTATTCCGACATGTCGAAGCGGATCAACTCGAGACCGAGCGTTTTCGCCAGCTGGCGGCTGGCTTCGGTCTTGCCGACACCGGTAGGACCCGCGAACAGGAAGCTGGCTATCGGCTTCTCGCCCACCTTGAGCCCGGCACGCGAGAGCTTGATGGAAGTCGCCAGCGCATCCATGGCCGGAGCCTGACCAAACACCACCTGCTTTAGATCGCTGTCGAGCGTACGCAACGCTTCCTTGTCGGAAGCAGACACGCTGCGCGGCGGAATCCGCGCGATCTTGGCCACGATCTCCTCGATTTCCCGCACCCCGATCAGCTTCTTGCGCTTGGCCGCGGGTTGCAGACGCTGATAGGCGCCGGCCTCGTCGATCACATCGATCGCCTTGTCGGGCAGGAACCGGTCAGAGATATGCCGGCTGGCAAGTTCCGCGGCGGCTTCCAGCGCCTTGACGCTGTAGCGCAGATCGAAATGGTCCTCGAAGCGCGAGCGCAAGCCCTTCAGGATCTCGATCGTCTCGGCCACGCTCGGCTCATTCACATCGACTTTCTGGAAGCGCCGGCTCAGGGCCCGATCCTTGTCGAAAACACCCCGGAATTCCTGGAAGGTAGTCGACCCGATACAGCGGATATCGCCGGAACTGAGCAGCGGCTTGAGCAGGTTGGAGGCGTCCATGACACCACCGGAGGCGGCACCGGCACCGATGATGGTATGGATTTCGTCGATGAACAGGATCGCGTGGCGCCTTTTCTTCAACTCGGCCAGCAGTCCCTTGAAGCGCTTCTCGAAATCACCCCGGTACTTGGTTCCCGCCAGCAGGGAACCAAGATCCAGCGAATAGACCACGCTCGAGCTCAGCACGTCGGGCACCTCGCCATCGACGATGCGCTTGGCGAGCCCTTCGGCAATGGCTGTCTTTCCAACCCCCGACTCCCCCACCAGCAGCGGATTGTTCTTGCGCCGACGCGCGAGGATCTGGGCAACGCGCTCGAGTTCTGCTGCGCGACCGACCAGTGGATCGATACGCCCTGCGCGCGCCTCGTCATTGAGGTTGGTAGCGAAACTCTGCAGCGGGCTGGCTTCTCCGCCTTCCCCGGTCTGCTGGTCCTCCTCGCCGCCCTCGACACCACCGGGGCGCGGGTTATCCGCGACCTTGGAAATGCCGTGAGTGATGAAATTGACCACATCGATGCGCGCGATATTCTGCTTTTTCAGCAGGTAGACGGCCTGGCTTTCCTGTTCGCTGAACAGGGCCACCAGCACGTTGGCGCCGGTGACCTCGCTTTTTCCCGAGGACTGCACGTGAAACACCGCGCGTTGCAGCACCCGCTGAAAACCGAGCGTTGGCTCGGTCTCGCGTTCGCTGTCCGCCTCGGGTATCACCGGGGTCGTGGTCTCGACGAACTCGGCCAGCTCCCCGCGCAGCTGTCCGAGGTCCGAGCCGCAGGCACGCAGTACCCTCGCCGCGGTCTCGTTGTCCAGCAGGGCCAGCAACAAGTGCTCGACCGTCATGAACTCATGGCGCCTCGCCCGCGCCCCCTTGAAGGCGGAGTTGAGGTTCAACTCGAGATCCTTGCTCAGCATCGTGGCTCTCCCACAACAGCTACCACACCATCCAGAATAGTCTAGCTTTCACCGACGGCTTCAATTTCGCACAAAAGAGGATGCTGGTTGTCTCTTGCATGGCGATTCACCTGCATTGCCTTGCTCTCGGCGATATCGCGAGTGTACACCCCGCACACAGCCCTGCCCTGGGTATGCACCGTCAGCATGATGCGCGTCGCCTGCTCGCGGCTCTTCGAAAAAAACGTCTGTAGCACCTCCACCACGAACTCCATCGGGGTGTAGTCGTCATTGATCATCACTACCTGGTAGAGCGGCGGTTCCTTCAGTTCGGGCTTCGATTCCTGTACCAGGATATCGCCGTCACCCTTTGGAACCGCCTTGCTGCCACGCACCAAGGCGCCGCCTGCCATTTCGAGTATCGTTTTCATCACCCACTTGTCAGACACATACGCACCAAGAATGTTGCATGGATCAGGAACCGGCACAAGGGGTGGCACCAATCCGCGGCCCCTTGCCTTGCTGCCGGCTTGACTATTGCTCCACGGCTCGTTAAAAAAGCCCTGTTCCCCGGAAGCTGCTCGTCACGCCGGAGGAATTATAACGAAAACACAGCGCCTGCCCGCTCAGGGCAACGAGGACCAGAGTCATGAATACTGGTATCGTCAAGTGGTTCAACAATGCAAAGGGATATGGCTTCATTCTTCCGGATGAAGGCCAAACCGATGTATTCGCGCACTATTCCGCGATCAACATGGAAGGCTACAAGACGCTCAAAGCCGGGCAAAGTGTCCGTTTCGAGGTCGAAGCTGGCCCCAAGGGCATGCACGCGATCGCCATCGAAGCCCTGGAGATTTCCGCAATGCTGGGAAGTTGAATGGCTGCCCGGCCATCTCGTTGAGGAGACGCCGGGCCGCACAGCGATCACATGTGGCGCACGATCGCCTCACCAAATGCCGAGCACTTCATGAGTTGCGCACCCTCCATCAGGCGCTCGAAATCATAGGTCACGGTTTTGGCCTGGATCGCACCATTCATGCCCTTGATGATCAGGTCGGCCGCTTCGTTCCAGCCCATGTGGCGCAGCATCATCTCGGCTGACAGGATCAGCGAGCCCGGGTTGACCTTGTCCTGACCGGCGTATTTGGGCGCGGTGCCATGCGTGGCCTCGAACAAAGCGACCGTGTCACTGAGGTTCGCACCGGGAGCAATTCCTATACCACCCACCTGTGCTGCCAGCGCATCCGACAGATAGTCGCCATTGAGGTTCAGCGTGGCAATCACACTGTATTCATCCGGGCGCAGTAATATCTGCTGCAGCATTGCATCCGCGATCACGTCCTTGATCACGATATCCTTGCCGGTGTTCGGATTGCGCACCTTGACCCAGGGTCCGCCGTCGAGGAGTTCGCCGCCAAACTCCTCGCGCGCGAGTGCATAACCCCAATCCTTGAACGCTCCCTCGGTGAATTTCATGATATTGCCCTTGTGCACCAGGGTCACCGAGGGCAGATCCTGGGCAATGGCATACTGGATTGCACGGCGTACCAGGCGCCGGGTACCTTCTTCCGAAACCGGCTTGATGCCGATACCACACTGCTGCGGAAAACGGATCTTGGTCACGCCCATTTCATTACGCAGGAAGCTGATCAATTTGTCGGCTTCCACGCTGCCGGGCTTCCACTCGATGCCCGCATAGATGTCTTCGGAGTTCTCGCGAAAGATCACCATATTGGTCTTCCATGGCTCGCGTACCGGTGAGGGCACACCCTCGAACCAGCGCACCGGGCGCAGGCAGACATAGAGATCCAGTTCCTGGCGCAGCGCCACGTTGAGCGAGCGGAACCCGCCACCGACCGGAGTCGTGAGCGGGCCCTTTATCGAAACCGCATACTCCTTGATCGCATCGAGCGTTTCGGCCGGGAACCAGTCTCCCTCGTAGAGCCCCGCTGCCTTCTCGCCGGTATAGATCTCCATCCAGCTGATCCGACGCTTGCCACCATAGGCCTTGGCAACGGCAGCATCCACGACCTTCAGCATCGCCGGCGTGATATCCACACCAATGCCGTCCCCTTCGATGAAGGGTATGACCGGGTTCGCAGGAACATTCAGCGAATAATCCGGATTCACCGTGATCTTTTCGCCCTGCGCTGGTACCTTGATGTGCTTGTACGCCATTTTCTGCTCCTGCTGATGTGTCAAGTAAGTATAAAACTGCTGTCTTCCGAGGGGCGGCAGTATAGCATCGCCGCCCGCTCCTTGAACCCGGGCACCACATCCTGATCCAAGCGGTGACCTGCGAAGTGTCCGACGTGATCCTGTTCAACAAGCCCTACGCCGTGCTCAGCCAGTTCACCGACCGCGAGGGCCGCCGCACGCTCGCCGACTTCATGGACGCGCCGGGCTTTCGCGCTGCCGGAAGGCTGGACTACGACTCCGAAGGCCTGCTGGTTCTGTGCGCAGACGGCGTGCTGCAGGCTCGCATCGCCTCGCCGCGGTTCAAGCTTCCCAAGATCTACCTGGTACAGGTGGAAGGACTGGTCAGCCCCACCGCCATCGCGCGATTGCGCCGTGGCGTCGAACTCAAGGACGGGCTCACGCGGCCCGCGAGCGCCGAGGCGATAGATCCCCCGCAACTGTGGCCGCGTGATCCCCCGGTACGTTTCCGGGCCCGCATCCCCACGTCCTGGATCAGGCTCGGGCTTGGCGAAGGGCGCAACCGCCAGGTGCGAAGAATGACGGCCGCGGTGGGTTTCCCCACGCTGAGACTGGTACGTTGGCAGGTCGGGAACTGGACGCTGCAGGGCCTCGAAAGTGGCGCGTGGCGCCGCGAACCAGCCGGGCGGCTATAATGCGCCGCTTTCACGAGGTCCCGGACAGCCATGCAGAACCGCCAATGGATTCCGCACGTGACGGTCGCCACCGTCGTGTTTCACGAGGAGCGTTACCTGCTGGTCGAGGAACTGGAAAACGGGCGGCACGTGTTCAATCAGCCCGCCGGACATCTCGAAGCCGGAGAGACGCTGAGCGAGGCTGCGGCGCGCGAAACGCTGGAAGAGACGGGTTGGGAAGTGCAGATCGAGGCGGTGCTCGGCGCCAGCCTGTTCCACAACAAGCAGACCGGCATCAGCTATTACCGGACCAGCTTTCTGGCGCGGCCGCTACGCCACCATGCCTCGCGGACACTCGACAGTGAAATCGTCGCTCCGCGCTGGATGAGCTACCGGGAAATCATCGACAATCGCGCGCGCCTGCGCAGCGAATCCGTTTTGGCCACGATCGAGCAGCATCGCAGCGGTCATCGCTTCCCGCTGCATTTCTTCTACCCGCAACACCCATGAACAATGAGCACCGGGTGATCGTGGGCTTGTCCGGCGGGGTGGATTCCGCCGTCGCCGCACTGCTGCTGAAAGAGCAGGGTCATGCGGTGGAAGCCCTGTTCATGAAAAACTGGGACGAGGATGATGGCACGGAGTATTGCACGGCAAAGACGGATCTCGCTGATGCCGAAGCCGTATGCGAATTGCTGGGAATCCGCCTCCATACAGCCAATTTCGCCGCCGAGTACTGGGACAACGTTTTCGAGCAGTTCCTTTCCGAGTATCGCGCCGGGCGCACGCCCAACCCCGATGTGCTGTGCAATCGCGAAATCAAGTTCAAGGTGTTTGTCGAATACGCGGAGATGCTCGGTGCCGCGCGTATCGCAACCGGACACTACGCGCGAACCAGCGGCAACGCTGACACAACGCGGCTGCTCAAGGGATTCGATGCGGCCAAGGACCAAAGCTATTTTCTGCATGCGGTGCCCCGTGCGCAACTCGCCAAATGCCTGTTCCCGGTCGGGGCACTGTCCAAGAGCGAAGTCCGGCGAATCGCGCGCGAGCACGGATTCCCGGTACATGCCAAGAAAGACAGCACCGGCATCTGTTTCATCGGCGAGCGCCGCTTCGGGGATTTCCTGCGCCGCTACCTGCCGGCCACACCGGGAGAGATACGCAGCCTCGAGGGTGAACTGCTCGGAGAGCACCACGGCCTGATGCACTACACCTATGGCCAACGGCAGGGCCTGGGGATCGGAGGCCGGCGTGGCCAGCCCGAGCAGCCCTGGTATGTAGCGGAAAAGGATCTGGGCGGCAACATGCTCATCGTGGTTCAGGGCAGCGAACACCCGGCCCTGTTTTCCCGATCTCTCGGCTGTCGCGAAATCCACTGGATCGACGGCGTGCCCCCGGGAGCATCCGTGCAACTCGGGGCCAAGATCCGCTACCGCCAGGCGGATCAGCGGTGCACGCTTCAGGGCGACCCGGCCAGCGGCTACCGCGTAACGTTCGAGCGCCCGCAACGCGCGGTAACTCCCGGTCAATACGTGGTTTTCTACGACGCTGAATGCTGCCTCGGGGGCGCAGTGATCGAGGAACGCA
The DNA here is from genome assembly GCA_016705365.1 of Gammaproteobacteria bacterium. Lineage (NCBI taxonomy): Bacteria > Pseudomonadati > Pseudomonadota > Gammaproteobacteria > Gammaproteobacteria bacterium. The sequence continues at coordinate 551,824 of JADIYI010000002.1, forward strand.
TCGCATGAGCGTGACACCGGCGATGCGCGACCAGGTCATCGCGCTGGCCGCCGTGGTCGAGGCCGCGCGGCTGGTCGATCTGCTGGCACGCACCGGCAGCGCGCCGGCCGCGGAACTCAAGGCATTGACCGAAAGCCTGTTCCGCTTCGAATGGCAATCGGTGGCCGAAGTGTTCGGAGGCATCGCATCCCTGCAGCCGGCGCTGGCCACGCTGGAAGAGATGCTGCGCAACTTTTCCAGCCCCGCCCATGGCGCGATATTGCGTTATACGATCGCACTGCTGCGCCTCGGCCGCCAGTTATCGCGTGACCGCGAACGGCTTGCAGCCATCCGCGCGCGACTCGCCCACATCGGCCTCGAATCCGAGCGTCTCACCACCCGCGACGAGGAACTTTCCACCCGGATAGCGGCGATCTATCAGGACACGATCAGTACCTATCGCTACCGCATCCAGGTTTCCGGCAGCGCAGCCCATCTACAGACCGAACGGGTCGCCGAACGCATCCGCACACTGCTGCTGGCGGGGCTGCGCGCCGCGGTGCTGTGGCGCTTCATCGGCGGGAGCCGCACCGCTACCGTGCTCGGGCGCTCCCGCCTGCTCGCCGCCTGCCGCGAACTGCGTGCGACGGGCTGAACGGGAACTGCGCATCCGCCGGGCATCTAGTATCATCGTGGCTCTGCACAACGGTGCTGACAGCAACAAACCGAGGATTGCATGGAGCTTTGCGAACTGAGCGCGATTTCACCACTCGACGGGCGCTATGCTGCCAGAACCGCGCCGCTGCGCACGATATTCAGCGAGTATGGCCTGATCCGCTACCGGGTAATGGTCGAGGTGCGCTGGCTGCAATGCCTCGCCTCCATTGCAGAGATGCCGGAAGTCGGACCGTTCGACGCCACAACAAGGGCGGCGCTGGACCACATCGTGGATAGCTTCGCCCTGAGCGATGCGGCACGGGTCAAGGAATTCGAGGCGACCACCAATCACGATGTGAAAGCGGTCGAATACTTTCTGAAAGAGCGTATTGCGGGCATTCCGGGTTGCAGCGCCGCAATCGAATTCGTGCATTTCGCCTGTACTTCCGAGGACATCAACAATCTCGGCTACGCGTTGATGCTGCGCGATGCACGCGACCAGGTCATGCTGCCCGCGATGGACCGCATCATCGAGACCCTGGCTGCGATGGCGCAGGACTGGGCAGACATGCCCATGCTCTCGCGCACCCACGGTCAGTCGGCGACGCCAACCACGATGGGTAAGGAGATCGCCAACGTTGCGTACCGTTTGAGTCGGCAGCGCGCGCAGCTTGCACAGGTCACTCTGCTCGGGAAGATCAATGGTGCCGTCGGCAACTACAACGCGCACCTCGTCGCATATCCCGAGGTCGACTGGGAACTCAATGCCCGCCGCTTTGTCGAGGCGCTCGGCATTGGCTGGAATCCTTATACCACCCAGATCGAGCCGCATGATTGTCTTGCCGAGTTGTGTGCCGCCATGCAGCGTTCCAATACCATCGTGCTCGACCTGGCGCGCGATATCTGGAGTTATATCTCGATCGGGTATTTTCGCCAGCGTACGCGTGCCGGTGAAATCGGCTCGTCCACCATGCCGCACAAGGTCAACCCGATCGACTTCGAAAACGCGGAAGGCAACCTGGGGCTGGCGAACGCAATGCTGGGCCACTTCGCCGAGAAACTCCCGGTGTCACGCTGGCAGCGTGACCTCAGTGACTCCACCGTGCTGCGCAGCCTGGGCAGCGCTTTCGCGCACAGCCTGATCGCCTATGAAGCCGCACTGAAAGGCATGGGCAAGCTGGAACTCGGCGAATCGCGCCTGGCCGAGGATCTCGATGCCAACTGGGAAGTGCTCGCCGAGCCGATCCAGACCGTGATGCGCCGCTACGCCGTACCCGAGCCTTACGAAAAACTCAAGACACTCACGCGCGGACAGCGCATCGGCCGCGAAGAGTTGCGCAGTTTCATCGCGTCCCTGGCGATACCCGAGACGGCGCGCCAGGCGCTGCTGCAATTGACCCCGGCCAGCTACACCGGCAATGCCGCCGCGCAGGCACGGCAAATACGCAAACATCTCGAGCAGTGAGGGTGCAACGATGATACAACCGCGAATCGAAGGAAGAGTCGAACTGGCGGCGGCGGACGATCAGGCCGGAGTCCTGTGCGAACTGCTCACGGGAGCGCAACACAGGGTGCGCATTTTCAGCGACACGCTGGACCCCGCATTGTTTGACAATGCCCAACTGGCCCATGAACTGTCGCGCGTCGCCCGCCAGGGGCGGCAGTGCGAAGTACAGATCCTGATCAAGGACAGCACGTTCCTGGTCAAGCGGGCGCACCGGCTGGCTGCGCTGCACCGGCGTCTCGTTTCCTCGGTGCTGCTGCGCAAGCTGAGCTATGCCCCCGAACACTTCCTCGCCAATTATGTGCTGGTCGATGACAGCGGCATATTCTTCATTCCCAACGACGACGACAAGACCTGTTTCATGAATCGCGACGACCGGGCGCTGGTGAAGCATTTTGGCGAGCAATTCGATGATCTGTGGCAGCGCAGCGTCGCCGATCCGGACCTGCGCTTCGTGCCGATGTGAGCATTCTGCCAAAGGTCGGCGTTGGCACACGCACCACGCGCCTCGCCTGTCAATTTGGTAATGCGGCACGCATGAGGCAATAAATTAAACTGCTCGTCACTCATTGAAACCGATTCCAGTTCACCCGGAAATCCGCAGAGTCAACACAAATGAATGCACGGACCAACAAAAGCTCTCCCTCCCGACCGCTTCGCCTGGCAGATATCGAGCGCTGGGACATGGAAACCGATCTCGCCATCGTCGGCTTCGGCGGCGCAGGTGCATGCGCGGCGATCGAAGCTGCGGATATGGGTGCCGAGGTGACGGTTTTCGAACTCGCCAGTGCCGGTGGCGGCTCGACCGCCATGTCCAGCGCGGAGATCTATATGGGTGGCAATGGCGGAACCCGTGTACAGCAGGCCTGCGGGCTGCGGGACAGCACCGAGGATATGTACAACTACCTGATGATGGCAAGCGGTCCAACGGCCGATGCGGACAAGACCCGGGCATATTGCGAGGGTAGCGTCGATCATTTCAACTGGCTGGTCGGGTTGGGTGTGCCGTACAAGGATTCGATCTACGACCAGCGCGCCCTCATGGCGCTGAGCGACGACTGCCTGCTCTATACCGGCAGCGAAAAGGCATGGCCCTTCGTCGAGCACGCGAAGCCGTGTCCGCGCGGCCACAACCTGCAGATCGAGGGCGACAACGGCGGGCCACTGCTGTTCCGCATACTGACCGAGAACATGAGCAAGCGCGGCGTGAAGGTGATCCACGAAGCGCGCGCGCTCACCCTGATCGTCGATGATCGGCAATGCGTTCACGGACTGGTGGTGCGAATCGACCAGCAGGAGCGCTATGTGCGCGCACGGCGCGGCGTGTTGCTGGCAAGCGGTGGCTTCGCGATGAACCCTGACATGGTGCGCAAATACGCACCGTTACTGCTTGGCGCCACCATGCCGATCGGGAACCCCGGCGATACCGGCAGCGGCATACTGATGGGCATGGGCGTGGGGGCAGCAGCCATCAACATGCACGATGGTTTCGTGAGCCTGCCCTACTATCCGCCGGCAGAACTGACTTGCGGCATCCTGGTCAATGCGCAAGGTCAGCGCTTCATCAACGAGGATGTTTACCATGGGCGGGTCGGTTACTACTGCCTGCAGCAGCCGGATCGTCGCATCTACCTGATAGCCAACGCCGCGGATTTCGACCGCTACCAGAAGATGAATGTTCTGGGGGCTCCGTTTGCGGGAACCGCCGAGGAATCGGTCGCGGAACTCGAGGCCGAGCTACAGCTACCCGAGTCCGCGCTGCAACACACCATCGAGCTCTACAATCGCAATGCCCGCAGTGGCAAGGATCCCTTGTTCCACAAGTCCGCAGAATGGTTGAAGCCGCTGGAACTCCCGTTGGCCGCGATCGATTGCACGCGCGGCAATGGGGCACAATATCCCTTCTTCACGCTGGGCGGACTCGACACGCTTGCGAGCGGCGAGGTATTGAGGGCGGATCGCAGCGTCATCGAGGGGCTCTATGCCGCCGGCAGAACGGCCTGTGGCGTGCCACGCACGGGTGCCGGCTACAGCAGCGGCATCTCGGTCGGCGATGCAACCTTCTCGGGCCGGATGGCGGGCCGCGCCATGGCGAAGGTCACACCACGGCAGCGGTGATGGCGGAATCCGCGACGCTCATTTCTCGAACTTGAGCACGGTCTTCCACCAGAATCCCGGCGCGATGGCATGCCACAGCGCAAGGAAACGTGCTTCTCCCGGGTAAATGGTTTTTTTGCCGCGCTCGAGCCCCTGCTCTATCTGGGTGACGATTTTCTCGGGATCGCTCAGCCTGCCGCTCTCCTGCGCCAGACGCATGGCCTTCGCCGCATCGGTGTCCAGCGACTGCTTGAGCAGCGGCGTGTTGACCGCGGGCGGCACCACGACCGCGATGCGCAACGCGGTACCCGCCAGCTCATTGGCCAGCGTCTCGCCGAATACATTGACCGCCGCCTTCGCCGCGGCGTAGCCGGCGAGTTTTGGCACCAGCGCCATGCCCGAGACCGATCCGAACAGGATCACATCGCCGCGATTGCGCTCGAGCATTCCGGGAACCACTGCGCGCACCATATGCAGGGTACCGAAATAAATGATATCGATCAGCCGGTGCGCCTGTTCCAGCGTGGTATCGATTGCGGCGTAGCTGGGCATGATGCCGGCCGCATGGGTGAGCCGGTCGATCGGCCCGAGTTCCGATTCCACCTCCGCAACACGTGCCTGCACCTCGACCCAGTCCGCCACATTGCAGCGATAGGCACGGATATTCGGCGATTGCGTCGCGGTCTGCGCCAGAGCGGCCTCGTTCAGGTCAAATATCGCCACCTTCGCTCCCGCCGCGGCGAGCCGCAGCGCGGATATACGACCCATGCCGCTGGCGCCGCCCGTGACCAGCGCAACTTTACCCGTGAATGCCATGGCGGACTCCCTTTGTGGAGAATGATGTCCGAGGAGTGTATCCGCCACGCAACACATCACAATGGCATCGCCTGATCAATAAACGATGACAAATTGCATCATTCGCCGGGCTGCTAGACTGGCCGACGGCTCGACCAGGAAATCTTCCCGTGACCATGCGCAAAACCGGTGTGCTTTTGTGTGCCTGGGCAATATATGCCGATCGCCGCTCGCGCAGGGAGTGCTCGAACAGCGTCTCGCGCAAACGGCAGATGCCGGGCGATTTCTGGTGGATTCCTGTGGCACTGCCGCATTCAATGTCGGCAAGGAGCCCGATCCACGCGCCATCGCCGTGGCCGAGCGGCGCGGATACGCAATTGCGGCCCAGCGCGCGCGCCAGATCAGCGACGAGGACTTCCGCAACTTCCGCCACATAGTGGCAATGGACAATTCCAACCTGCTCACGCTTCGCGGCTGGGCGCCTGCGGATTTCAGCGGCGAATTGCGCCTGCTGATGCAATTCGCACCCGACTCGGGAAACACCCAGCTAGCTGACCCCTACTATGAAGGGGCGGAAGCCTTCGATGCCACGTTGAGCGCGATAGAGACCGCAGTGGACGGCCTGTTGGGCATGCTGCTGCGGTCGGCAATACCATGACTCCATATCACGCGGGGGAGTCGTGCACGGATCGCTCTTGCGCCACGACAGCGTCAATCATTGATCCATTCGATGCACTGTCCGTGCAGCGCGCAGTACCATCACAAGAGTAGTGCGAGCGGGAGGACCAGGCGATGGAAAAGCTCAATTTCCAGGATGCGGCGTTCCTGCGACTCGAGAGTCCGGAGCGGCCGTTTCACGTCGGCGGGCTGCTGATCTTTTCACTGCCACCGGATGCACCAGCCAATTACCTGCGCAAGCTTGCTGCCCGCCTGTCCCGGCAACTTCCAGGCTTCGATCCGGTTTTTCGCAAGAAGCTGGACCTCACCAAACCCTCGGAACCGCGCTGGCTGGAAGCCACAGACTACGATCCGGCCTATCACCTGTACCATTACGCATTGCCGCAGCCCGGGCGCCTCGAGGACTTGCTGGTGTTACTCTCGCGCGTCCACGAACGCCTCCTCGACCGCAGCCGCCCACTGTGGGAATGGCACCTCATAGAAGGGCTCGCGGGCGATCGCTTTGCTGTTTACTGCAAGATGCATCATGCGCTGATCGACGGTGTGGGCGCCTGGCGCGTGCTTCGCAGCCTGCTTGCGGACTCTCCGCGCACCGCGCCGGCCACTACGCGGAAGACGGCGCAACAGGTAGTTCCGTCTCGCATCGAACCACATAGCTGGCTCGGCGACCTGTCTCATACCGCCGAGGCATTTCTGGCCCAGGGACGTGCACTCCCGGAGCTTGCGGCAATGCTGCTGCGCATGCGCAGCGAGCAGGCCGCTGCTTCGCCACCACTGCCCTTTACCGCCCCGCATGCCATCATGAACACCGAGATCAGCAACCGACGCCGCGTGATAACGGCGAGCTTCCCGCTCGCCTCGCTGCGCCGGATCGGAAAAATCGTGGACGGAACCGTAAACGATGTTCTTCTGGCGATCTGCGGAGGCGCATTGCGCAGCTACCTGCTGGAACAGCATCGGTTACCGAGCAAAACCTTGCTGGCCGGGGTTCCGGTATCGGTAAAGACGAGCGGAGAAAGTCATGGCAACCAGTTGAGCACCATCGTTTGCCCTCTCGGCACCACGACCCGCGATCCGCTCACCCGCCTGCGAAACATCAGCCGCATCACGCGGTGCGCGAAGCGCGATGTCAAGAACCTGTCGCAAACCGCGCGCCAGGACTATATGAACCTGGTGCTGCTTCCTACCGTGGTGCTGACACTGGCGCACGCTGCCACCCTCATCCCTCCGGCGTTCAACGTTATCGTGTCCAACGTGCCTGGACCCGATCGTCCACTCTATCTGTCGGGCTCGAAACTGCAGGAAATCTATCCGCTCTCCGTAGTCACCGATGCCCAGGCACTCAATATCACGGCCGTCAGTTGCGGCACCCGCGTGTGCCTCGGCATCACCAGTTGTCCCGACCAGTTGCCCGCGATCGAACACCTCGATGCGCATCTCGCAAACGCCCATCGCGAATTGCAGCGCGCACTGCAAGCCTGAGCCTGTACGCCCGGCGTGAACCCTCCGCGCGGTTCCGCTATAATCGCGCGCCCGCTCCGCGGGTGGCATTCACGCAGCAGGCAGGTTGAAGCAGTACATGAGCGAAAGATCCGTTGAAAACATCAATGTAGGAGCATTCGAACCGTTGATCACACCGGATCAACTCAAGCGCGAGATCCCGTTGAGCGCTGCCGTGTGTGAATCGGTGCTACGCGCACGCAGCACAATCCGCGATATTCTCGACGGCAATGATCACCGCCTGTTCCTGGTGGTAGGCCCGTGCTCCATACACGATACGCGCGCGGCACTGGAATATGCGCAGCGGCTGAAACACCTCGCCGACGAAGTCCAGGACAGCCTGTTCCTGGTGATGCGCGTATATTTCGAAAAGCCACGCACCACGACGGGCTGGAAGGGCCTGGTCAACGATCCGCATATGAACGATTCGTTCCGCATCCAGGAAGGCCTGCATATCGCGCGCCGGCTGCTGGTCGATATTTCCGCGATGGGCCTGCCAGCGGCAACCGAGGCGCTCGATCCCATCTCGCCGCAGTATCTCCAGGACCTTATCGCCTGGTCGGCGATCGGGGCGCGCACCACTGAATCCCAGACTCACCGCGAGATGGCAAGCGGGCTTTCCTGCGCAGTTGGATTCAAGAATGGGACCGATGGCGGTTTTACGGTGGCGGTGAATGCACTGAAATCCGTCTCCGGTCCGCACCGTTTTCTCGGCATCAACCACCAGGGCGAAGTGGCGGTGATCCACACGCGCGGCAATCGCCATGCCCATATCGTGCTGAGAGGCGGTTCACAAGGTCCGAATTTCGATTCCATGCACATCGCGTTGTGCGAGCGCGAACTCGGCAAGGCCGGCGTCGCCTGCAATATCGTGGTCGATTGCAGTCATGCCAATTCCGACAAGGACCCCTCCCTCCAGCCATTGGTTCTGGAAAACGTCGGCAATCAGATCCTCGAAGGCAACCGCTCGATCGTGGGAGCCATGCTCGAAAGCAACCTCGAGGCGGGCAACCAGCCGATTCCCGCGGACCTCTCGGCACTCAAATACGGCGTGTCGGTGACCGACGCCTGCATGGACTGGAGTACAACCGAAACCGCCATCCGTGCGTTGCGCAAGAAGGTGCGCAAGACTCTCATCGAGCGCCGGGTTGGCCGCATACCTACCTAGATTCGACTAGGACAGACCCTCGATCTCGCCGCGGCCGTTGAGCCGGATATCTTCGGCAGCGGGTCGTCGCGGCAGTCCCGGCATCGTCATGATGTCACCGCACAATACCACGGCGAATTCCGCACCATTCGACAACACCACGTCGCGCACCGCCACGGTGTGATCGAGCGGTGCGCCCAGCAAGCCCGGATCGGTTGAGAAGCTGTATTGAGTCTTGGCAATGCACACCGGAAAACCGCGCGCCATGGTGTCGTACTGCGCAAACTTGTCGAGCACCTTCTTGTCGGCCACGACGTTCCCCGCCCCGTAGATGTTGCGCGCCACGCAGCCGACCTTCTCCCATAGCGGCATATCGTCGTCGTACAGCGTGCGGAACTGCGAGCGCCCGGAATCGGCCAGCCTCGCCACCGCCCGGGCAAGATCCTCGGCACCTGCGCCTCCATCACGGAAATGCCGCGATTCGATGGCTTCGCAACCAAGCCGTTCGGCTTGTTCGACCAGCAGCGCCACCTCGGCGTCCGTATCGTTGTCGAAGCGATTGATCGCAATGACTATCGGCACGCCGAACAGGCTGATGTTGCGCACATGGCGCGCCAGGTTGGCACATCCGGCACGCAGCGCCTCCAGATTTTCCGTGCCGAGCCGGTCTCGCGCGACTCCGCCGTGCATCTTCAGGGCTCTGGCGGTCGCAACAAGCACCGCCGCATCAGGCTTGAGCGCTCCCTTGCGGGCGGCAACGTTGAAGAATTTCTCGGCGCCGAGGTCGGCGCCGAAACCCGCCTCGGTCACCACATAGTCCGCAAGCTTCAGTGCCGAGCGGGTAGCTATCAGCGAATTGCAGCCATGGGCAATGTTGCCGAACGGGCCACCATGGACAAGCACCGGGTTGTTTTCCAGTGTCTGCACCAGGTTTGGCAGCAGTGCGTCTTTCAGCAACACCGTCATGGCGCCTTCGGCCTTGATCTCGCGTGCATGCACCGGAGTGAGGTCGCGCCGGTACCCGATGATGATATTGCCCAGCCTGCGCTCCAGGTCAGCCATGTCCTTGGCAAGGCAGAAAATCGCCATCACCTCGGAAGCAGGAGTGATATCGTAGCCAGCCTCGCGTACCAGTCCGTTGCCGGCGCCGCCAAGTCCCACACATATGGCGCGCAGGCTGCGGTCGTTCATGTCCACGGTGCGCCGCCACGTGACCCGGCGCGGATCAAGGCGCAGCGAATTCGACCAGTACAGATGGTTGTCCACCATCGCCGCAAGCAGGTTGTGCGCAGCCGATATGGCATGGAAATCGCCGGTGAAGTGCAGGTTCAGATCGTCCATCGGCACCACCTGTGCATAGCCGCCACCGGCGGCACCGCCTTTCATGCCGAAGCAGGGTCCGAGGCTCGGTTCGCGCAGCGCAAGCAGCGTGTTGCAGCCGATGCGATTCATGCCGTCCGCCAGCCCCACCGCAACCGTGGTCTTGCCCTCGCCCGCCGGTGTCGGCGAAATCGCGGTCACCAGGATCAGCTTGCCGTCAGGGCGCGGCGCGAGCGAATCCAGAAAGGATCGCTCGATCTTCGCCTTGGTGCGCCCGTAGGGAATCAATGCATCTCCGGGGATACCGGCGCGCGCCGCGACCTCGGCGATCGGCAGCATCGTTGCCGCTCGCGCGATTTCGATATCGGGTGGCAAATCGTTGTTGTTCGGCATCCGGTGTTTTCCCCCGAAAAAAGCAACGGCGCCCTCGGGCGCCGTTGTGGTCGACCTCGGCCGCTCAGAACTTGTAACGAACCGACATCATGACAGCCTGTGAATTATAGTCGGGCCGCTCGTAGGCGAAGGCAACCGCAGCCGCCGTGCCTGCAGTGACAACATCCGGGCTCCACGCCCAGTCCTCGGCATTGCGGCTTTCATAGATGTAGCGACCAATCACATCGATCCGGTCGTTGAAATGGTAGTTGCCCACGATATTCAAGCGACTCAGCGAGTCGTTCGAATCCGGCGTATCCCCGGTTACCAGCGTGATACCACCAAAATAGGTCTCGTTGGTTTCATAGCTCGAATCGGATTCGAGGTAGGCAAAATCCATCGACAGATCGAAACGGTCCTCGACCACCACCCAGTCGAGGGTTAGGCCAAAGGCATCGGCGTTGTCCTCGCTATCCAGTTTCCACTCCGAGTACGGCACCGCGGTGCCACCCATCTGGCGCCCGAGCTGACGGACCTTGTAGTCCTCGTAGCTGCCGTAGGCAGAGAGGGATACCGCTTTCGACGCAGCCCAACTCAGACCCACCGTGGTGACCTCGGCATCGCGAGTGTCGAGGCCATAGGTGTCGTTGTTGAAATCGTCGCGCACCACGCTGAAGGAACCGTACAGCGAGACACTGTCGCTAAGGGCATAATCGGCATTGATCTTGTACACATCCTGGTCGCGATCGAGCAGGAAAAACGGGGTGGCGCGACGCCCGACGCCACCCGGAGAGATAAATTCCTCGGTCTCGTCGCTCAGATCCGCTTCGACCACGTTGTACTCCGCCCGCAGCTTCACCGACAAGGCGGCCAGGTTCGGCAGTTTCAGCTCCACCCAATAGCGATCCTCGTCGGTGGAATCGGTGAACGAAAGCGCCGCACCGAGCGGGTCCAGTTCATCGGTGTCACGATCCGTGGTTTCCAGCTCGATGCCACCACGCAAGCGCACCCGACTGGCGAACCGGTACCCGCCTTCGATTGCGAAAGTCTGGCGCTCGGAGTCATAGATACGGTTCGAATAGCCGTCTGACGCCGACCCCGAATAACTGACCAGCTGCGTCTGTATCGGATCGTGCCGGGTATCCTTGTCCTTGTAGTCGTACTGCAGGCGGTAGTCGAGGCGCGCCGTCGGCCGCCCTACCAGCGCCAGCTTCAGGCTGGTGCGCTCGACCTCGCCATCCAGCGAAGAATAAGGAAACACCGGGTTGACCGTCGGATAGAAATTGGTGTCATTGACCACCGGCAGGAAATGGTCGTCCTGCTCGCCGCGGCTCCAGTCGGCAAACCAGCTGAGACGGGTGCGCATATCGAAGTTCCAGCCGCCGTCGATCCCAACGCGCAGAAACTGGTTGTCGGGTTCCAGCGCCAGTTGCTCCACGCCGATAGGCGCGTAATTGGCATTCTCGTAGGGAAGCGCGTTGTTGTCGTTGTCGAACTGCGACAGATAGACCTCCAGCCCGGTCTGCAGACAACGGCTCGCATAATCCGCGCGCGCGCTCATCAGATCGGTGCTGTAATTGATGTTCTCGGGCACCAGGCCGGTACCGCTGAATCCCTGGTTGCCGCCCATGACATCGTCGCCGGTCTTGTCCTGACGTTGCAGGTCGAAACTGACGGTCCATTGTTCTCCCAGCGTCTTCAGGCCTTCCAGCCCGAAGGTGCTGCGCTTGGAGCCGATATCCTCTCCCGTATAGAAAGCCGGGGCGGCGCTGCTCGCGCCCGGCACATAACCTGCGGGAAGCCTTGCGATCGGCGTTCCCCCGGGATAAACCGTGCGCGCCTCGCCATACTCCGTTTTCTCGACCTGATCGGCATAAAGCGACAAGCCGTAATTCCCCTGCACGCCATAGCTGGCTTCCAGCAATCGCCCGAAACCGATACCCGCCTTGATGTCCCAGGAACTCGCCGCGTCCGGGTCGCTGCCGCCGAGGTGCAAACTGCCGACCGGAAAGCCGCCGTCATCCTGGTACGCGTCGCTGATACCCGACGTGTACTCGCCGAATTTCCCGTTGCCGTCGTCGGTATAACCACCGCCAAGTTCGATATGATTTTCGTAAACCGGCTTCGCCTTGGGCGCGCTCGTGTCCTCGAACGCAAACTCTTCCTGAGCCTGGACCCCGACTGCGCCAAGACTTGCCCCCAGGATCGCCAGCCAGAGCGCCTTGTGTTTGCTGTTCATACCGCTTCCTCCCCCATTTTCTCGCGAAATTTTCAGCGTCGGAACGTCAGACCCGCCGGATGGTTGGTCCCGTGCACATTGGTATGACAGTTGGTGCAGGCTCTGCCCACGACCCGGTTATTGCCGGCGACGGCCGCATTGGCGTAGACGGTACCCGGATGCCGGGTGTCGATATGGCACTGCTGGCACAGGAACGGCGGCCTTGATACCAGCAGGGAATCGTTCACCGATCCATGCGGGTTATGACAATCGCCACAATTGTCCTGCACCGGCTCGTGCTCGAACAGGAACGGACCGCGTTTCTCGGCATGGCAGTTGTAGCAGGTCTCGTTGACGGTAGCCTCGACCAGCATGTGATCACCCTTGGCACCGTGGGGATTGTGGCAATCGGTGCACACCACCTTGCCTTCGCGCATCGGGTGGCGCGAAAACTTGTTCAGGTTGGCTTTCTGATCAGTGTGACAACCCACGCAAGCGTCCACCTGCGTCTGGCGGTCGAGGATCTTGTCTTCGCGTTCGTGCACCTTGTGACAATCATTGCAGGCAACATCCGCGCGGCTGTGTTCGCTGGTGAGAAAATGCCGCTGTCCAACCTTGCCATGGCAACCCAGGCACATTTCGGCATGCGCCGCCGCGTCGGCGGGATCCTTGCTCGCAAACGTTTGCGCCACCCGGAACTGCTTTTCTTTCTTGGCATGCTCGCCGCCGGGTCCGTGACAGGATTCACAGCCCTTGTTCGCGGCAGGGGTTCGACTGTCGCCTGCCATCCCGTGAGGGCCGCTCATGATGGCGCTGGCATGCTCGTCATCGTGACATTCGGTACAGGCTTTGATGCCACCTTCGCTGTAGGTGGTGGACGCCGGCAACGCACTGCGATCCTCGGCCTTCGATACAACCGCCACAGTGAACAACACCGCACCGATTGCCGTAGCCCCCAAGGCCCTGATAATCAGACTACGCATACCATTTGCTCCCCTGTTCCGGACCGTTTGCCGTGGTCTTTTTTTAGCTGATTCACGATGCGTCCATCGTGAATACCCCGAATCGATCATTGCGCCGCTGCAACCACATCGGCGCTGCCCGCACCAATGGCCAGCGAATGCTCCAGACTCACCAGGTGCTGGTGCTTTTTCACACCCGGATCATGGATGGCAATGCCGAAATGGTAGACGGCACCGGTGGTGAGGGAGAGTTCGCCGACCCCCGCCGCAGCCAACGGACGTTGAATTTCCGCAATCCAGCGGGCTCCTTCGAGGCGAATGCTGCCCGCTCCGCCAACTTCCTTCTCGTGAAACTTGTCCAGCACGTAGCCCCGTTCCGCTGCACCCGATGCCTCGATTTCGATCAGGTCGAGGAATTCCCCGGCTGCCAGCGCGGCATCGAGTTCCGCTTGAGGGCGCACGCTGTCGCCGCCTCCGGTCGCCGTGTTCTTGCTGCGTGAACGGGACAGATATTTGCCCAGCTTCTGACCGGAATCGCTCTTCATCCCCGGGGCGTCGTCATGGCAGGCAGCCCAGCAACCCGCTTGCGCGGTCGATTTGAGCGCATCGTTTCCGAGCATGATGGCCACCCCGGGGACTTTGCCATCGACGGCCGGCCCGGAAATCTGCCAATGCAGAACATCTCCTTCCACTGCGGCCTTGACCTGCACCACCACCGAAGCACGTCCCGGGTAGGAAACCGCGGCTGCCTGTGACGTGCCCATGTCCGCCTCTTCCTCGGCATGGCATTCATTACAGCTTTGGCCGGAACGGATCTTCGCTGCACCCTTGTGCGAGGCAGCGGTGAGCGTCTGCTCCCATGAGGTCTGGCCAGGCAGGAACAGGGCGATGTCCCTGGCTGTTGCCTTGCTCCAATCGAGCGCAAATGCGCCACCGGGGAGCATGCAACACAGCAACCCCACGCAAGCAACCCTGGTCTTCACCGACAAGAAACGATCAACCGGAGAATCGGACACCCGCAACATGCAACTCTCTCCTTTCAGGGCTTATTGCACTGTCTTTACGCTAACCGCCTCGGGTTCGTTCAACCTTGATCCGGATCATGGTGGCCTCAGAAGTCGAAGGAATCACCGCTCTTCGAAGCTTCCTCGCTGGCCACTGCATGTCCCGCGTCTTCATGGCAATCGACACAGGTCTTGCCTTGGCCCAGCTTGGCGTGATCGCGCCGCGCCTTGGGACTCTGCGCCTCGAGATCCATGCGCTCGACGTTGTGGCAGGAGCGGCAGGTCGCGGAATCGCTGGAGCGAAAACGTGCAAGCTCGCGCTCCTTCATTTCGGGCTGGTGTGCCAGGTACTTTTCGTCCGTGTCTATCACCCCGCGGAAATGTCCCCAAACCTCCCGTGCCGCCTCCATTTTGCGCTGCATCTTGGGCAAGAAGTCGTGTTGCACATGACAATCGGAACACCCCGGCACCACACCAAACTCGTTCTTGTAATGCACAGTCAGCTGGTGCCGGGCATAGGGGATGGCGTGGTTGTGACAGCCCAGGCAGAACTCGTCGGTGCTGGTCGCGGCCAGGCTGAAGTTGAAAACCGCCACCCCCACGATGCCAATCACTACACCCAGCGCCAGCACCACTGCAATCAGGCGCCGGGGAGCCCTTGCCGGACCCGCGGATTCTGTCGGCATAACACTCTCCCCCCTGTTGTCCATGACTGTTCCACGCAAGGCGCGCAACCGAACTCGCAGGCACATGATAGCGTCGGATCGTGCAGCACTGCTGCGTCAGATCAAAAAACCTCAAGGGACGGGCGGCAACAATCGCCCCGACAGCTCAGCGGGCAGACAGACTGGATAGCTTGCGCTCTGTCAGGTGTAATAGGCGTTGGTTCGTACGGAATGGTCGGTCACGTCGCGGATTCCCTTGAGGTCCGGAATCTGCTCGAGCAGCGAGCGCTCGACACCGTATTTCAGGGTTGCGTCGACCTGGCCACAACCCTGGCACCCACCCCCGAACTGCAACACCGCCACGCCGTCGTCGTCGAGTTCCACCAGGCGCACTTCGCCACCGTGCGCTGCAAGCTGGGGATTGACTTCGTTATACAAGATGTAATTGATCCGGTCCGACAGCGAGCTGTTGGCATTTACCTGCGGCAGCTTGGCATTGGGCGCCTTTATGGTGAGTTGTCCGCCCATCTTGTCTTTTGAATAATCGACCAGAGCATCTTCGAGAAACGGCAGGCTACGGCCTTCGAACCAGGCCACAAAGCCCGCGTACTGGCGTTGCTCGTCATCGTCCTTCAAGTCCGCTTCGCGGCAGTAGGCGATGCAGGTTTCCGCCCTCGGAGTACCCGGATCATTGATGAAAACGCGAATTCCCTTGACCTCGGCATCCTGCTTCGACAACAGGCCGAGCAGGTATTCCTGCGCCGATTCGGTAATGGTGATCATGCAACGTATACCCTGCAGAACTGGAACAGTTGAATATACTACTATTTTACTCAGGTATTGGCGATATTCATGTTGCGGATTAGTCAATCTCAGCCGCGCCGTCACCCTGGTTTGCTAGTATTCCGCCTGCTCCACGCCCCGTTCAACGGTCCTTCAATCTCCCGCTTTTGTGCCAATTACCATGACCCTGACCCACGACCTGCTGCAACACTGCCTGAAACAACGCATCCTGGTGCTCGATGGGGCAATGGGCACGATGATTCAACGGTGCAAGCTGGGGGACGCCGATTTTCACGGCACCCGCTTTGCCGACCACCCGGTGCCGTTGCGCGGCAACAACGACCTGCTCTCGCTGACCCGCCCGGACGTGATCCGCTCGATCCATGAGGCTTACCTGGAAGCCGGAGCCGATATTATCGAGACCAATACCTTCAACTCGACGGCCGCCTCGCAGAGCGACTATCAGTTGCAGCATCTGGTGCGGGAACTCAACGAAACCGGCGCGAGGATCGCGCGCGAAGTGGCTGCCGAATTCACCGCACGCAGCCCCGACAAGCCACGCTTTGTCGCAGGCGTGCTTGGGCCAACCAGTCGTACCGCCTCGCTATCGCCGGATGTCAATGATCCGGGCTTTCGCAACACCAGCTTCGAGGCGCTCGCCGATGATTACCTCGCTGCAGTGGATGCCCTGCTCGATGGCGGGGTCGATCTGCTCATGATCGAAACGGTATTCGACACGCTGAATGCCAAGGCAGCGATTTTCGCCTGCCAGCAAAGCTTCGAGAACCGGGGGCGCGAGTGGCCGATACTCATTTCGGGCACCATTACCGACGCCAGCGGCCGAACCCTGTCGGGCCAGACCGCCGAGGCCTTCTGGTACTCGGTGGCACATGCCAGACCGGTCGCAATCGGCCTCAACTGCGCCCTCGGTGCCGAGCAACTGCGCCCATATGTCGCGGCGCTCGGCAAGGTAGCCGACATTGCGGTCAGTGCGCACCCCAACGCCGGGCTGCCGGACGAGTTCGGCGAGTACACCCAGGATGCCCGGACCATGGCCTCGATAATCGGTGAATTTGCCGACAGCGGCCTGCTCAACATCGTGGGCGGATGTTGTGGCACCACACCGGAGCACATACGTTCGATCGCCGCCCGCGTGAGCGGCGTGGCGCCACGACAGCTGCCGCAGATCGCGCCGGCAATGCGCCTGGCAGGACTCGAGCCGATGGTGATCGACAGCGACTCGCTGTTTGTCAACGTGGGCGAGCGCACCAACGTCACGGGCTCCGCACGCTTTGCCCGGCTGATCCGCGAGCAGGACTACGATGCCGCGCTCGATATCGCACGTCAGCAGGTCGAGGCCGGCGCCCAGATCATCGATGTGAACATGGACGAGGGCATGCTCGACTCGCGGGCGGTGATGGAGCGCTTTCTGAAACTGGTTGCCGCCGAACCCGATATTTCGCGCGTACCGGTGATGATCGACTCCTCGAAATGGGACGTCATAGAGGCCGGATTGCGCGTGGTGCAAGGCAAATCCGTGGTGAATTCGATCAGCCTCAAGGAAGGCGAGGCGGAATTCGTTGCCCACGCGCGCCTCGCGCTGCGCTACGGCGCCGCGGTAGTGGTCATGGCCTTCGACGAGCAGGGTCAGGCGGACAATCTCGAGCGTCGCAAGGAAATCTGCAAACGCTGTTACGACATCCTTGTCGGACAACTCGGCTTCGCACCCCATGACATCATTTTCGATCCCAATGTGTTTGCGATCGCCACCGGCATCGAGGAGCATGCGGGTTATGCGATCGAGTTCATCGAATGCTGTCGCTTTATCAAGCGCGAATTGCCGGGGACGCTGGTATCGGGCGGTATCAGCAATGTCTCGTTTTCGTTTCGCGGCAATGATCGCGTCCGGGAAGCCATCCACGCCGTGTTCCTGTATCACGCGATTCGCGCAGGGCTGGACATGGGGATCGTCAATGCGGGCCAGCTTGCCATCCTCGACGAAATCCCGGCCGAATTGCGCGAACGGGTGGAAGACGTGGTGCTCAATAGCCGCACGGATGCCACCGAGCGCTTGCTGGAAATCGCGATACGATACGCCGGCAAAAGCGAGGCGGTCGCGGTGGAGGAACTCGAGTGGCGCGGCTGGCCGGTCGAGAAGCGCCTCGAGCATGCGTTGATCAAAGGCATCAACGCGTTTATCGAAGCAGATACGGAGGAAGCGCGGCTGCGCGCGGAACGGCCACTCGACGTGATCGAAGGTCCGCTGATGGCCGGCATGAACGTCGTCGGCGATCTGTTCGGCAGTGGCCGGATGTTCCTGCCCCAGGTGGTCAAGAGCGCGCGCGTCATGAAGCAGGCTGTCGCTTGGCTGCTTCCATACATGGATCGCGCCGATGGCACCCGCCAATCCAACGGCAAGGTATTGATGGCCACAGTAAAAGGAGATGTCCACGACATCGGCAAGAATATCGTCGGGGTGGTGCTGCAATGCAATAATTTCGAGGTCATCGATCTCGGGGTGATGGTCTCCTGCGAAAGAATACTTGCCACCGCCAGCGAGCAGCAGGTCAATATCATCGGCCTCAGCGGCCTGATCACTCCCTCACTCGACGAGATGATCTACGTGGCGAGCGAGATGCAGCGCCGCGGCTATGACATACCGCTGATGATCGGCGGTGCCACGACATCCAAGGCTCATACCGCGGTAAAGATCGAGCCGGCGTATCGGTCCGGCCCGACCATCTATGTGGCGGATGCATCAAGAGGCGTGACTGTTGCGACGAAATTGCTGAGCGACAACCTGCGCGATGGGCTCGTCGCCGAACACAGAACAGAATACGCCACGATCCGCGAACGCAACGCCAAACGTCCCGAGCGCCCCGCTCTGCTCGATTACCCCGCGGCGGTGGCCAACGCGGCACACCTCGACTGGAGTGCCTACACGCCGCAGCGACCGGCTTTTACCGGTTTGCGGGTATTCCCGGACTACCCGCTCGCCGAACTGATCGAAATCATCGACTGGACGCCCTTCTTCATCGCATGGGATCTCGCCGGCAAGTACCCGGCGATCCTCGATGATGCGAAAATCGGTGAGGCTGCGCGCGCCCTGTTCAAGGATGCCTCTGCGTTGCTGCGGCGCATCGTGAGCGAAAAACTGCTGGTCGCGCGCGCGGTGCTCGGATTCTGGCCGGCCGCTCGTCGCGGCAGCGATGACGTTGCGGTGTTTGCCGACGAGACACGCGAACAGGAAATCGCATTGTTGCATTTTCTCCGTCAGCAGAAAGCTCAGCCCGATGATCGGCCCAATTACTGTCTTGCCGACTTCGTGGCGCCGGCAGATGGACCGGCCGATTATATCGGCGCCTTCGCCGTCAGTGTCGGCTTCGGTGCAGACGAGCTCGCAGCCGAGTTCGAACATCGGCACGACGACTACGGCAGCATCATGACCAAGGCGCTTGCCGACCGCCTCGCAGAGGCCCTCGCCGAGCACCTGCACCGGCGCGTCAGGACGGAACTGTGGGGCTATGCACCCGATGAGTTGCTCGGCGCGGAAGACCTCATCCGCGAGCGCTACCGCGGGATACGCCCGGCACCCGGCTACCCCGCCTGCCCTGACCACTCGGAAAAGGCGACCTTGTTCCGGTTGCTCGATGCCGAGCGCTCGATCGGCATCACGCTGACCGAAAATTTCGCGATGTACCCGGCCGCCTCGGTCAGCGGCTGGTATTTCTCGCACCCCAAGGCACGTTATTTCCCGGTCGGAAAAATCGGCCGGGACCAGGTGGAATCACTCGCTGCCCGCAAGGAAGTGGATTGTCGTGTTGCGGAGCGCTGGCTCCGGCCAAATCTCGGCTATGAGAGCCATGCGCAGAACACCTTCGAAACCCCGGAGGAAAACCGCGCATGAACGAGCGCAGCGAAGACCCATCCTCACCCAGGCAACAGCCGCCACCAGTCACGTTCGGCACGCTGATACGCAGCGTGGCAGCGGCCGCCTTCGGTGTCCAGAGCAGCAAAAACAAGGAGCGCGATTTCAGTCATGGCAACTCCCGCCATTTCATCATCGCAGGAATACTGTTTGCGGCAGCGTTCGTGGCTACGGTAGCCCTGGTCGTATCACTGGTATTGCGAACCGCCGGTGCACATTGATTTCAGTGACCGGAAATCCAGAACACCGCAGCCGCCACGGCGATCACCACCAGCAGGACGGCGCCCAGAGCATCGGCGCGGCCGTCTGCCGCGCGCTCCGGATCGGAAACCGGTGCACTTTTAGTTTGACTGGACATCGGCAGACTGCTCCATTTCGGGTGTTGATCAGACAGGTCGGGGGAATTCTAGCAGCACCGCAAACACGTACAGAAGCGCTCGACCGCGCACCGCGCGCATTATGACCAAATATTCCTTGGTTAGTGAAAAACATTAGTTCTATGCACCCGATCGTTCTGCTAATGTGCGCCCACAGTCGATCAAGGACCGCATGAGCCGGCGCCTGCCTCTCCAGCGGGCCGCCAACACCCGATTCCCTGCATACCTGTAAGATCATGTATCGTTACGATTCACTCGACCAATCAATGCTCGATGACCGCGTCGCGCAGTTTCGCGGCCAGACAGAGCGTTACCTCGACGGCGAACTCGCGGAAAACGAGTTCCGCCCGCTGCGCCTGCAGAACGGGCTGTATATACAGCGTCTCGCGCCGATGCTGCGCGTGGCGATACCTTACGGCATGCTCGAAAGCCGGCAACTGCGCAAGATCGCCCATATCGCCCGGAAATACGACAAGGGATATGCGCATTTCAGTACCCGCCAGAACGTCCAGTTCAACTGGCCGCGTCTCGAAGAGGTACCGGAGATACTCGCCGAACTTGCCAGCGTGCAGATGCACTCGATCCAGACCAGCGGCAACTGCATCCGCAATACGACCGCCGATCAGTTTTCCGGAGTGGCGCGCGATGAGATCGAGGATGCCCGCCCCTATTGTGAGTTGATCCGGCAATGGTCCACATTCCATCCCGAGTTTGCGTTTTTGCCCCGCAAGTTCAAGATTGCGGTGAACGGTTCACTGGCTGATCGGGCTGCGGTGCGCATCCATGATATCGGTCTGATTCTGGTAAAGGACCACAACGGGGCAATCGGCTTTGAAGTACTGGTGGGCGGTGGCCTCGGGCGCACACCGATAATCGGATCAACAATACGCGAGTTTCTGCCGGTCGCCGACTTGCTGTCCTATCTCGAAGCCATCGTGAGGATCTACAACCAGTACGGTCGGCGTGACAACCTCTTCAAGGCAAGGATCAAGATTCTTGTCAAGGCGCTGGGCGTGGAAGAGTTTCGTGCCCGGGTCGAACAGCAATGGGAATCGATCCGAACCCGCATGCCACCGCTGACACCCGCGCAGCTGGAACGCGCCAGGGCGTGTTTTGCCGCGCCCGCCTACGCGGCTCTGGACGACCAGCAGGCGGAGCAGGAACTGCGCAGGGAACGAGAGGCAAACCGCGCGTTCGATCGGTGGATGCAGCGCAATACTACCGCTCACCGGGTGCCCGGTTATGCCATCGTCACGCTATCCCTCAAGCCGGCTGGTATTGCCCCGGGAGACGCAACGGATCGCCAGATGGATCTCATCGCGGACCTTGCCGATCGCTACTCCTTCGGCGAATTGCGGGTAACCCACGAACAAAACCTGGTACTTGCCGACGTACCCAAGTCAAAGCTGCCCGAGTTGTGGGAAATCATTCGCAAGGCTGGCCTTGCCACGCCCAACATCGGTCTCCTGACCGACATCATCTGCTGCCCGGGCGGTGACTTCTGCTCACTGGCAAATGCCAAATCGATTCCTGTCGCGGAAGCGATACAGCGGCGTTTTGATGACCTCGACTATCTGCATGACCTCGGGGACATCGACCTGAATATTTCCGGATGCATGAACGCTTGCGGTCATCATCACATCGGACAGATCGGCATTCTCGGCGTCGACAAGAAAGGAGCGGAGTTCTACCAGGTGTCGCTCGGCGGCAATTCGGGCACCGATGCCTCGCTCGGCACCATACTCGGCCCATCGTTTGCGCAGGATGCCATTGCGGATGTCATCGCCGCTATCCTCGGGGTATATGTCGCGCATCGGCACGCCACTGAAAGTTTTCTCGCAACCTACCGGCGTATCGGTATCGAGCCATTCAGGGAGGCCGCCTATGGCAAGGCTGATCAGGGATAACCGCATCATTGTCGATGACTGGGTGCTGGTCATGCCCGAGCAGGCAGGAGCAGAGCTTGCACCGGGCAAGCTTGTATTCCCGTTGGCTGTATGGCTCGAGCGGCAGGCTGAACTGCTCGTCCGCGACGGGCCCCTGGCAGTGTGGCTCGATTCCGACCAACATCCCGAGGCCATTGCGGATATCTTGCCGCACTTGTCCATGGTAGCGATAAATTTCCCGGTTTTCAGCGATGGCCGAGGGTATTCGAGTGCACGAATCCTGCGTGAGCAGTACGGCTTTGGCGGCGAACTGCGCGCCATCGGAGACGTGCTGCGCGACCAGTTGTTCCTGATGCGCCGTTGTGGCTTCGACAGTTTTCAGTTGCGCGCCGACCGGGATCCGGAGCAGGCTCTTGCCAGCCTCGCGGATTTTCGCCATGCCTACCAGTTCTGTACCATGGATCCAGGCACGCCGCTGCTGCAACGGGGCTGATTCCCGGCAAGCTGGTATACTCTCGCTCATTCGTCCACTCAGGACCCTGCCGAAAATGTCCAGACCGACCGCATCCGAAATGAGCACGGCGCTGCAGGAGGCGGCGCGCATGCGCGAACAGCAGCAGGATCCGCACTTCATTGCCAAAGCCTTGCTCAATTCCCATGTCCGCATTGGCCAGCTCGAGCGGGTGCGGGATGCGGTCAGGCATTACCTGCATTCGGGCCTCGCCCCGCACGAGCACTCGGTGCTCGAACGGGCTCTGGCCGAAGCGGAGCGCGCCGATCGCGTAAGCGGGGAGACTGCGCCGGGCTTCGGGCTGGAATGAAACCACTGCCCCGGGGATCGGCGTCGCGTAGCGCTGATACGATCTGAATCGAGGGCCCTCCGCTGATGGACCAGTCACCGGTCACTTTCTCCTTTTTCCTGATCTTCAGCGGGGCGGCCGTGCTTGCGTCCGCTGCGCTCTACACGCGCCAACCCTTGCTCATCGCCTATATCGTGCTTGGCGCATTGATCGGCCCCTATGGCATGGCACTGGTCACCGATCTCAGCCTGCTGCAGGATATCGCGCATATAGGAATCATCTTCCTGCTTTTCCTGCTCGGGCTGGATATGCAGCCGCAGGCGTTGCTCACCACGGTGCGCAAATCGACGCTCGTTGCGCTGCTCAGTTCGCTGGTGTTTGCGCTGCTCGGAGCCGGCGTGGCCCATGTCTTCGGCTTCAGCACCCTCGAGGCCCTGATAATCGGCCTGGCCATGATGTTCTCCAGCACCATCATCGGCATAAAGCTCTTGCCGACCACGGTGCTGCATCACCGCCATACCGGCGAACTGATGGTTGGCGTGCTGCTGCTTCAGGACATGATCGCGATCCTCGTGCTGGTCATGCTGATGGGCAGTCGCAAGGGTGAATTCGAGGTCAGTGCCGCACTGGGCGCCCTGCTGGCACTGCCGCTCCTGATCGCCGTTTCCGTGGCACTGGTCAAGCTGGTTCTGGTGCGCCTGATCCAGCGTTTCGACCGCTTCCACGAGTACATCTTCCTGTTGGCGATCGGCTGGTGCCTGGGACTGGCCGAGTTGGCCGGAGCACTCAAGCTGTCACCTGAAATAGGCGCTTTTGTTGCCGGTGTGTCGATCGCCTCCAGCCCCATCAGCCAGTACATCGCGGTGAGTCTCAAACCGTTGCGCGACTTCTTCCTGGTGCTGTTTTTCTTTTCCCTCGGCGCGAGTTTCGATCTCGGCGTGCTCCGATCGATCTACGCGGCGGCGGCGCTGCTGTCGCTGCTTGTCCTGGTCGTCAAACCGCTGGTGTTCCGCTTCCTGCTCGGGCGCCTGAGCGAAACTCCCGCGCTCGCCTGGGATGTTGGTCTGCGCCTCGGACAGAACAGCGAGTTCTCGCTGCTGATTGCCTACCTGGCAGCCGGCTTTGCGCTGATCGGCAAGGAAGCCTCGCATCTGATCCAGGCGACGGCAATTATCACCTTCATCATCTCGTCTTATATAGTAGTGCTGAACTGCCCCAACCCGATTGCGATATCCGATCGCCTGCGTCGTGACTGAGCAATGCACTGCACGCATTTCATCAAATTTTCATGATCTCCGGGCTTGATATTTCGGTTGAGCGACCGCACTATCCGCGCCCACTCGATATCCCGGCAACCCTGGAGGGACAGACCAAAATTGAAAAGTAACGGCAAACCGAACTGGACCCCGGCAGATTCTGCCGAACTCTATGGCATCAAGAATTGGGGCGCGGGGTATTTCGATCTCGCGGAAGACGGCGCCGTAACGATCAATGTGACCGTAAATGGCACGCGGGCCAGCGTCAGCATTCCCGACATCATCGTCGGCATGCAACAGCGCGGGCTGCAAATGCCGGTTTTGCTGCGGGTGGAAAACCTGCTCGACTCGCAGATCACCTTGCTGAACGAGGCCTTTGCACGCGCGATTGCCCAGGCGGGATACAAAGGCGTTTTTCGCGGCGTGTTCCCGATTAAGGTAAACCAGCAGTGCCAGGTAATCGAGGAGATTGCCCGCTTCGGTGCTAGTTACGGTCACGGCCTCGAGGCCGGCAGCAAGGCGGAACTGCTGATCGCGCTGGCAAGCCTCGACCCGGACTCGAGTCACATCATCTGCAATGGCTACAAGGACGAGGAGTTCATCACGCTGGGCCTGCAGGCACTGAAGCTCGGCTTCCGCTGCACCTTCGTGATCGAGACACCCGCCGAGTTGCCGATCATCCTCGAATGCAGCAAGCGCCTCGGCGTGAAGCCCATACTGGGTTTGCGGGTGAAACTCGTTTCAAAGGTGAGCGGCTACTGGAACGAAAGCAGCGGCGATCGCAGCATATTCGGGCTTACGACCTCGCAGATCGTGGAAACAGTCGACATGCTGCGCGAGCACGGCATGCTCGATTGCCTGCAGTTGCTGCACTACCACCTCGGCTCGCAGATTCCCAACATCCGTGACATCCGCAGTGGCGTGCTCGAAGCCTGCCGCTTCTATGTCGATCTGGTCAAGGAAGGCGCGGCGCTCGGCTTTCTCGATCTCGGCGGTGGCCTTGCCGTCGACTATGACGGCTCGCAGAGCAACTACGAATA
This sequence comes from Gammaproteobacteria bacterium, assembly GCA_016705365.1. Lineage (NCBI taxonomy): Bacteria > Pseudomonadati > Pseudomonadota > Gammaproteobacteria > Gammaproteobacteria bacterium. The sequence goes on from JADIYI010000002.1 coordinate 576,792, forward strand.
CAGCAAGAACTACTCGCTCGACGAATATTGCTGCGACATCGTCGAGTCGATCATGAGCACGCTGGACCCGGAAGGCATCACGCATCCGGCCATCGTCACCGAGTCCGGACGCGCCACGGTTGCCTATTCCTCCATCCTGGTTTTCAACATTCTCGACGTGACACGCTTCGAGTCGGGAAATCTGCCGGAGACAATCGACCCGGGCGAACACGAGTTGATACGCAACATGGCCGAAGCGCTGAACGCGGTCAATGCCAAGAGTCTTCAGGAGTGCTTCAACGACGCGGTTTACTATCGCGACGAGATACGCGATCTGTTCAAGCGCGGACAGATCCGGCTGCGCTCCCTGGCACTGTCGGAAAAACTGTTCCTCGAAACCGTGCGCGCGATCGTGCGCGAAACCGAGGGCGCCAAGCGCCTGCCTCCCGGTCTCGACGGTCTCGCGGACTCCCTCTCGGACATCTACTACGGAAATTTCTCGGTATTCCAGTCCTTGCCCGATGTGTGGGCGATCGAGCAGGTGTTTCCGATCATGCCGCTTCATCGCCACCGGGAACAACCCACGCGCCAGGCCATCATTGCAGACATCACCTGCGATTCGGACGGCAAGATCGATCGCTTCATCGACCCGCGTGGCCTGCGCAAGACACTGCCCGTACACCCGCTCGAGGACAACGAGCAGTACTATTTCGGCGTGTTCCTGGTCGGTGCATATCAGGAGACGCTCGGAGATCTGCACAACCTCATGGGTGACACCAATGTGGTCAGCGTACGCATCGACGAGGACGGAAGTTTCGATTTTGTCCGCGAAATGAGCGGAGACAGCATCGCCGATGTGTTGAGCTACGTCGAATACCAGCCGCAGCAACTGCTCGAGCAATTCCGCCGCACCGCCGAACGCGCCGTACGCAGCGGGCGCATTGCGCCTTCCGAGCGCCAGAACCTGCTCGAGTTGTTCAGCGCGAGTTTGCGCGGCTACACCTATTACGAACATTGAGAGGAGACGAGCCATGGCCAGAGTACTGATCGTGGGAGCCGGTGGCGTCGGGCAGGTCGTGGCGCACAAGTGCGCGCAGGTTCCGGAGGTGTTTTCGGAGATCGTTCTTGCGAGCCGTACCGAGAAAAAATGCCGGCAGATCGCAGCCCAGATAAAACGTCCGATACAGACTGCCCAGGTCGATGCCAACGATGTTGCACAGATGGGCGCACTGCTCGCGCGGGTCAAGCCCGACCTGGTGATCAATGTCGCGCTTCCGTACCAGGATCTGCCGATCATGGATGCCTGTCTCGAGGCGGGCGTGGATTATCTCGATACCGCAAACTATGAGCCGCCGGATGAGGCCAAGTTCGAATACAAGTGGCAGTGGGCCTACCACGAGCGCTTCCGTGATCGTGGCCTCATGGCGTTGCTCGGCAGCGGCTTCGATCCGGGCGTGACCAATGTGTTCACGGCCTGGCTGCACAAGCACGAGTTCGATGAGATCGATGAACTCGATATCATCGATTGCAATGCCGGCGATCATGGCCAGCCGTTTGCGACCAATTTCAATCCCGAAATCAATATCCGGGAAGTCACGGCACGCGGAAAATACTGGGATGAAGGCGATTGGCAGAGTACTGACCCGCTATCGGTGAGCCGGCTGTTCGATTTCCCCGAAGGCATCGGTCCGAAGAAAATTTACCTGATGTACCACGAGGAACTCGAGTCCCTGGTCAAGCATTTTCCCGGGGTGCGGCGTGCTCGCTTCTGGATGACCTTTTCCGACAACTACCTGAATCATCTGCAGGTGCTGGGCAATGTCGGCATGACGCGCATCGACCCGGTGATGTTTCAGGGCCAGGAGATCGTGCCGTTGCAGTTCCTCAAGGCACTGCTGCCGGATCCCTCGAGTCTCGGACCGCTGACCAAGGGACGCACCTGCATTGGCTGCCTGGCGCGCGGCACCAGGAACGGCAAACCCAAGACGATGTTCCTCTACAACATCTGCGATCACGAGGCCTGTTACCGCGAAGTGCAGTCCCAGGCGATCTCCTACACGACCGGAGTACCGGCCATGATCGGCGCCAAGATGATGCTGACCGGCAAGTGGCAGGGCAAGGGCGTGTTCAACATGGAACAGCTCGACCCGGACCCGTACATGGAGGCATTGGCGATGCACGGCCTGCCGTGGCAGCTGATACAGCTCGATCAGGGTCTGGACTGAACCCCGGCAAAGGCCCTGAACGATGTCAATCGCCATGCAACGCTTTGCCAGGCTCGATCTGCAGCGACTGCCCTCGCCCTGCTTCGTGGTGGACGAAGTGGCGCTGGAAGAAAACCTCCGCATCCTTCAGCGTGTTCAGCAGCAAAGCGGAGCGCGGATCCTGCTGGCGCTGAAAGCCTTCTCGATGTTCAGCATGGCTCCGCTGATTGATCGTTATCTGGCTGGCACCTGCGCCAGCGGCCTGCACGAAGCACGCCTGGGACACGAGGAATTTGCCGGCGAAGTGCATACCTTCTGCGCTGCGTACACGGAACAGGATTTGCGCGCGGTACTGGAAATTTCCGATCACGTGGTTTTCAACTCGATAAATCAGCTCGAGCAATTCCGCACGCTGATTGACGCGGCGCGTGCTGCACGCCCCGGGCTCGCCATCGGTTTACGCGTCAACCCGGAGCATTCCGAAGGCGCGGTCCCGCTCTACGATCCCTGCGCACCCGGCTCCCGGCTGGGCATCACTCGCGCAGAGTTCCGGGAGGTGGCCCTCGATGGTGTGAGCGGGCTGCATTTTCACACCCTGTGCGAGCAGGATCTGCCGCCGCTGGCGCGCACCGTCAAGGCCTTCGAGAAGCGCTTCGGCGAATTCATTCCACGTATGAAGTGGATAAATTTTGGCGGGGGGCATCACATCACCCGCCCCGGCTACCAGGTCGACGGGTTGATCCGCCTGCTGATCGATTTCCGCGAGCGCCACGGCGTTGAGGTCTATCTCGAGCCGGGCGAGGCAATTGCCTATCACTGTGGTGTCCTGGTCAGCGAAGTTCTCGATATCACTCACAACCGGATGCCGCAGGCAATTCTTGACACCTCCGCGACCTGCCATATGCCGGACGTGATCGAGATGCCCTATCGTCCGGCGGTGAGCGGTGCGGGTGAAACGGGAGAGCACGCACACGCCTACCGGCTTGGTGGCCAGACCTGCCTCGCAGGTGATGTCATCGGTGATTACTCCTTCCCCGAGCCGCTCACTGTCGGTACGCGCCTGGTCTTCGAGGACATGGCTTACTACACCATGGTCAAGACTTCGACCTTCAACGGCATCAACCTGCCTTCGATCGCGATCTGGAATTCACGCACCGATGCGCTGAAGATCGTGCGGCGCTTCGGTTACGAGGATTTCCGCAACCGTCTGTCCTGAGCAAAACGAAAACAGGGGCGATCACTCGCCCCCGCTTGTCGTCCCGACAACGCGTCGGATCAGTCAGAGCAGGCTCTCCAGCTCCGGTACTGCCTGGAACAGATCAGCCACCAGGCCATAGTCGGCGACCTGGAAAATAGGTGCGTCCTCGTCCTTGTTGATCGCCACGATGACCTTGGAGTCCTTCATCCCGGCCAGGTGCTGGATCGCACCGGAAATCGCGACTGCTATGTAGAGTTCCGGGGCAACGATCTTGCCGGTCTGCCCGACCTGGTAATCATTCGGGACAAAGCCAGCATCCACTGCAGCCCGGGAAGCTCCCACGGCGGCGTTGAGCTTGTCGGCAACCGCCTCGAGCATCTTGAAATTCTCGCCATTCTGCATGCCGCGGCCACCGGAAATCACTACCCTGGCGTCAGTCAATTCCGGCCGGTCGGACTTCGCGACTTTCTCCTCGACAAAACTCGAACGCCCGGCGTCAGCAACGATGGCGACCGCTTCGACCACAGCGCTGCCGCCTTCCGCGGCCGCGGCATCGAAGCCCGTGGTGCGTACGGTGATGACTTTGCGTGCATCCCCCGCTTGCACGGTTGCTATCACGTTGCCCGCATAGATCGGACGCTGAAACGTATCCGCACTCAATACCGCCGTGATTTCGGAAATCTGCGCGACATCGAGCAGCGCCGCAACCCGCGGCATCACGTTCTTGCCATTGCTGGTCGCGGGTGCGAGCAAGTTTTCATAGGAAACACCGAGTTCTGCCACCAGCTTGCTGACATTCTCGGCCAATTGGTGTGCATAAGCCGCGTTATCCGCGACCAGTACCTTGCTCACGCCAGCGATACGTGCTGCCGCTTCCGCCGCAGCGGCACAATTTGCGCCCGCCACGAGCACATGGACCTCTCCACCGAGCGCCGTCGCTGCGGTGACCGTATGCAGTGTCGCGGCTTTCAGTTCATTGTTGCTGTGTTCAGCGATTACCAGCGTGCTCATCAGATCACCTTTGCTTCGTTACGCAGTTTTTCGACCAGTTCTGCCACGGAACCTACCTTTATCCCGGCCTTGCGCTCGGGCGGTGGCTCCACCTTGAGCGTGCGCACGCGCGGTGCGGCATCGACACCAAGATCCGCAGGTGTCAGCGTGTCCATCGGCTTCTTCTTGGCCTTCATGATGTTCGGCAGCGAGGCATAGCGCGGCTCGTTCAGCCGCAAGTCCGCGGTCACGACGCAGGGCAATGTCAGCTCCAGGGTCTGCAGTCCGCCATCGATCTCGCGCGTGACCCGCGCCTTGCCGTTGTCAATGACGATTTCGGAAGCAAAGGTTCCCTGCGACATATCCGCCAGTGCGGCCAGCATCTGTCCGGTCTGGTTGTTGTCACCGTCGATCGATTGCTTGCCGAGAATGGCGAGTTCCACGCCCTCTTTCTCGACGATTGCCTTTAGCAGCTTGGCTATCGCCAGCGGCTGCAGATCCTCGGATGTTTCGACCAGGATGCCACGATCGGCGCCCAGTGCCAGGGCCGTCCGGATCTGTTCCTGACAGGATTTTTCGCCAATCGAGACCGCAATGACCTCGCTGGCCACGCCCTTTTCGCGCAGGCGTACAGCCTCCTCGACCGCGATTTCACAGAAGGGATTGATCGACATCTTCACGTTGTTGAGTTCAACGCCAGACCCGTCGCTCTTGGCCCGGACCTTGACGTTGTAATCCACCACGCGTTTTACCGCTACCAGAACTTTCATGTACTCTCCGCTTGCGTCAGGAAAGAATTCGAATGGGACCCTGCAGCCATGTTCCGCGCGCCGCGCCGGCTGCAAAGCGGCGTTATTGTCCGGATATCCGCCTGACAGGTCAAGCCGCGCAAGCTTTGCGCCGCATCATGACACCCTGAATTCTTGAGGTCCGGCAAGTACATTTCTAGTATGCTTCGGGCCTTGGCGAGGGCTTGTCTGCCTCGCCGCAATGGGTTGAGCCGCTCTCCTGCCCTGTTTTCCGGCGAGCGTGCGTGTCGAGCAGCAGTGGAGAATACCAGTGACCAGAGAATCGATGGAATTTGATGTCGTGATCGTCGGCGCAGGACCGGCAGGGTTGTCGGCAGCCTGCCGGCTCAAGCAACTGGCGGGCGATCTCAGCGTCTGCGTGGTCGAGAAAGGCTCGGAAGTGGGTGCCCATATCCTTTCCGGCGCGGTACTCGAGCCGAGCGCACTCAGCGAGTTGTTCCCCGACTGGAAAGAGAATGGCGCGCCACTGGATACGCCGGTCAGCGATGACCACATCCACGTTCTGCTCAACGAGAACAAGTCGTTGCAAGTTCCAGGATTCATGGTGCCGAGCACCATGCACAACGAAGGCAACTACATCGTCAGCCTTGGCAGCCTGTGCCGCTGGCTGGGCCAGCAGGCCGAGAACCTCGGCGCGGAAATCTATCCTGGTTTCGCGGCGGCGGAGATCCTGTTTCACGAAGACGGCCGGGTCAAGGGCATTGCAACCGGCGACTCCGGAGTATCCGCCAGCGGCGAACACAAGGACAGTTTCACCGCAGGCATGGAACTGCATGCGAAGTACACGCTGTTTGCCGAGGGCTGCCGTGGCAGCCTCGGCAAACAGCTGATAGCGCGCTTCAAACTCGACGCAGGACGCAATCCGCAGCACTATGGTCTCGGGGTCAAGGAGTTGTGGGAGGTCAAGCCCGGGAATTTCCAGCGGGGACTGGTGGTCCACAGCGCCGGCTGGCCACTGCAGCAGAGCGGTGCGCACGGCGGAGGTTTTCTCTATCATTTCGATGACAACCTGGTATCGATCGGACTGATCACCGACCTCGGATACAGCAACCCCTATATCAGTCCCTTCGAGGAGTTCCAGCGCTACAAGCAGCACCCGGTGATCAATCAGTATCTGCGGGGTGGCAAACGTATCTGCTACGGTGCACGGGCTATCACCAAGGGCGGTCCGCAGGCGTTGCCGCGCATGAGCTTTCCGGGCGGCCTGCTGATCGGCTGCGATGCCGGCACACTCAATTTCGCCAAGATCAAGGGCACCCACACCGCGATGAAGAGCGGCATGCTGGCTGCGGAGTCAGTGCACAGCGCGATTACTGTGCACGAACAGATGGGCGAGGAAATCAGCACCTACACCGAGGCGTTCATGAGTTCCTGGGCCGGTCAGGAACTGCAGATGCAACGCAATTTCGGACCTGCCCAGCACAAGTTCGGCAACGTGCTCGGTTCCGCCTATGCGTTCATCGATATCAATATATTCCGCGGCAAGTTGCCTTGGACCCTGCACGACATGCACCCGGATCACGAGCAACTGAAGCCGGCCGCCCAATCCCGGCAGATTGCCTATCCGAAGCCGGACAATGTGTTGAGTTTCGATCGCCTGTCCTCGGTGTTCCTCTCCAATACCAACCACGAGGAAGACCAGCCCTGTCATCTGACCCTGCGCGACCCGGAAATTCCGATCCGCCACAACCTTGCCCTGTATGACGAACCGGCACAGCGTTATTGTCCTGCGGGGGTCTATGAGATCGTGGAAAATGACAAGGGAGTCAAGCGCCTGCAGATAAATGCGCAGAACTGCGTGCACTGCAAGACCTGCGATATAAAGGACCCCACCCAGAATATCGTCTGGGTGACACCCGAAGGATCGGGTGGACCGAATTATCCGAACATGTGACAAAAGCCCTGGCAAAGCCTGCATGTAGCTCCCTGCTGCCGCACCATCCCTTCGTGGCGCAGGCCAGGGCACGGCCCCCTGCGGACAGGCCCTGCTGCCGGCGCTGACCGGGCAGCGCCGCTGCACGGTGTTTTTGGCGGACGGCGGCGTCGCACCATTCCCTCCACCCTGTTTTGCTTCGATAATGACACGGTTGCAGCGATACCCCTCGGTGCCGGTGTTCTTTCTTGTTGAAGCAACGAATGACTTCAGGAGCTCAGCCTTGAACCGGGTTACCAGTGGCCTCTCGATACTCGCCGAAGCCATGCTCATTGTGCTGCTTGCCTGCTTTGTCGCAGCCAGTCCGCGCGCCGAATCCGTCAAGCCGGCTGTCGCAAAATCACCACCGCCCGCAGTCAAGGGAACAGACACTGACGGGTCGCGTGCATACCCGCAAAGCACGTCCGGCGCCGCCTGTCGCGAAGCGCAATTCACCGTCTCCCGACTTCAGGCCGATGTCGCCCGATTGACCGAATGGCACGATGCGATAGACAGTCTTTTCAAGGGAACGTTGTCGAGCGATGTCTCACTGGAAAATCTTTTCATCACGGATCTTCGTGGCGTTGCCGATCCGCGCACGAATGCGCGCGCCCTGGGCGAGCCCGACGGCTGGCCAAAGACCGTCTCTTGCGATGCGCTGCTCGCCGGTTACCAGGCGACACACGACGACCTGATCTGGCTGCGACAACAGATTTACCGGCAGCAACAGCGCGTCTGGACGCAAATGCCGGAGGATTTCCGCGAGGAGTTGCGCCAGATCTGGGCATCGCGACAACGGCTGGTGAAACAATTCGAACAGGTTTCGGGACAGCTCGAAAAACAGAACGACAAGCCGAGCCAGACCGTGCTGGCCGCGCTGCGCACCATTCACGGGCGGTTGCAGCGCGTAAGACTGTCCATGCTTGGCGTCGTGCCTGATTTGAACCAGGGCGTCACCGTTGAAAAATCGCGTGCATTCTTCGAACTGTGGAGCCTGGCTATCAAGGCGAAACCGGCCGGGATGTTGGCGTCGGAAAGCGAGCTCGCAGCTCTGCCGGCCGAGTTGCAGAGCGGGATACGTGACTATATGGTCCTGGCGCGCCTCGATGCAATCGAGCTGCGCTCAGTGCTGAATCTGGTTCGCGCAATACTCTGGAAATCCCCCGATGGGGTGTTCAGGGCGACGGCAAGGGAGGCGGCAGGCGGGCGCTGGAATTTGCTGATCATCGAGACCCAGGCAGTGCGTCATCGGCTGGATCGTCTGCTCAGCGAGGTTGGACAGGATTATCAGCAGGATGCATCGGCCGAGGCATCCTACACTCGCATCGCCGTCACGGCCTTGAAAACCCTGCTCGGACTGGCGGCGATTGTGCTGCTCGCGCGAATTGCCCGCGCCCTTGCGACGCCGGCGCTGCGGCTCCATGCGCACCTGAGCGACCGTGTCCGGGGCAACCGCATCGCAACCCAATTGAGCCGCGTTGGCGCCGGACTGCCGACACTGCTGCCATGGCTCGCAGGCTGGTTCGGACTCGATCTGCTGGGCTGGTTTTTCTATCGCTACGAGTTCGTGTTTCTGGTGCCTGCCATACCCCTGGCCCGACTGTACATCGTGTATGGCGTCGGTACGCTTCTGGGCGAGTGGTTGGTACTGCGCATTGCCCAGCAGGCCGGCAGTTATCTGAACGCGGAGCAGAGCGCGTTGCTGGAGACCCGGGCGCATCAGGCGGCGGCGGTTGTGATGCTCCCGTGGCTGCTCGGTGACCTCGTGAACATTGCCATTGGCAGTTCCCAGTTGCTCGATGTGTGCGTTCGGGCCCGCGAGTTGGCCGCTTTTGTCGCGATCGGGATACTGCTGCGTACCCGCGAACAGGATCTGGTGAAGGCGCTCCAGTCGGTGCTGCCGCCACACATCGACCCGTGGGTGGAGCGAGTCCTGCGCGGGCAATTGTTCTGGCTGACGGGGCCGCTGGCGGTGCTTCCTCTGCTGGCCGTGTTCGGCGTGGCTTTTGTCAATCGCGCCATGCTCGATGTCGATTGGTACCGGAAACTGTATGCGCGCGGTTTTCGACTGCGAGCGCAGACATCGAAAGCCGCCGAGAGTACGGAATCCGAAGCCGACGAATTGCGCCTCAGCGATTACAACCGCTGGTTCGAACCGGATTCACTGGCCGAAGGTCCGTTGATCGATACCGGTCTGGGCGCGGCAATCATCGACAGTATGTCGCCGTGGCTCGCCGACAAGTCCGAAGAGAACACGCTGGTGCTGACCGGTGAACGTGGTATCGGCAAATCCTCGATGCTGTTGCAGCTCGGGAAGGAACTTGAAAAGAACTATCCCGGCATCCGCGTGTTGCAGTTGGAGGTGCCCGCAAAAACCACCTCGCCGGAAGCGGTTCGTTCGCTGATCGGAGAGTTGCTCGGGACTGACCTCGGCGAAGGCCCTGCGGCGCTGGTGAAAGCCGACGCCGAGCGCCAGCCCTCGATCGTGATTCTGGATAATGCCCATGGCTTTTTCCTGCGCCGCGTAGGCGGACTGGATGGCTGGCAGACCCTGCTGGGGCTCACCAATGCCCGGCTGGCGAACATTTTCTGGTTGATCGTGATCAACAACCAGAGCCTTGCCTATCTCGGCAATGTCTTCCGCCGTGACTACCAGTTCAGCCGCATATTGCGCGCCCGGCCATGGACCCAGAACGAAATCCGTTCGTTGATCATGTCGCGGCACAAGCGCAGCCGCTTCCGGATCCGCTACGACGATGTACTACTGGCATCGAGAGGACCGGAAGCCGGAAATGTGCGCAATGCCGAGCAACGTTATTTCAGCCTTTTGTGGGATGCCTGTCGCGGCAATCCACTGCTGGCGCTGCGCTTGTGGATCAGTTCCCTGCGTGCAGACGGCGGGACCGTTGTGGTCGGATTGCCGGCGCAGCCCTCTACAGCTGCCCTCGAGAGTCTTCCCGATGATTTTCATTTCGTGTATGCAGCGCTCGTCATTCACGAGAACATGACTGCCGAGGAACTGGTGTCAGTCACGGCGATGGGCGATGGTGTGATCAGGGCGGCCCTGAAAACCGCCCAGGACACCGGTTTTGTGCAGCGCACGGCGGGTGGCAGGTATCGCCTCGAGCCCATATGGTATCCGAGTGTCCGCAGTCTGCTCGGCAGGAAGAACATGCTCCATGAATGACGATAATGTGCTGAGCCAGGTGGCCACGCTGGCGAACATGTTCGATGTCGCCAGGATGTCGCTGCTGATTCTCGGAATCGCCGCGATAGCGTTCACCAACGCAGCGGTTCGTCGCCTTGGCCAGGCGTTGATGCAACGATTCCCTTCGCGGCGCTTTCTGATCCTGCAGTTTGCGACGCTGATCAGCTTTACGGTCTATATCGGCGGATCGCTGGTGCTCGTGGTCGGGGTACTGCAGCCACCGCGCGAATTTCTGATCGCGATTGGCGGCTCGGCCGCCGTCGCGGTGGGTTTTGCGCTCAAGGACATCGCCGCTTCCATTGTATCGGGACTCATCCTGCTGTTCGACCGACCGTTCCAGGTCGGCGACCGCGTAAGCTTCGACAATGTTTACGGGGAAATCGTATCGATAGGCCTGCGCTCGGTCCGCCTGCAAACCCTCGACGACAATCTCGTCACGATTCCCAATTCGCGCTTCATCAACGATATCACGGCATCGGCCAATGCCGGGGCGCTCGACATGATGGTGGTCACCGACTTCCACCTCGCCCTCGATGTCGATATCAACCTGGCCCGCGACCTCGTGCGGCAGGTGATCGTGACCAGCCGCTTCGCCTACCTGAAAAAGCCGGTGACGTTTTCAATCGAGGAAGTGGCGGTCGCGGAGCGGCTCGCGATTCGACTGCGCGCCAAGGCCTATGTGCTGGACGTGGTGTACGAAAAAGCCCTGCAGAGCGATATCACGCTCCGATCCAGCGAGTTGTTCAGGCAATACGGCCTGGCTCGGCCCGCCTGAAGCACAGCGAGGGGAGCCGAAAGAATCAATGGGCAGCAACCTGTGCATGGGTGCAAGGCAGATCGCTCGAGGAATCAATGCAGGGGATAAAAACCTGAGCGGCTGCGAATGCCCTGCTTGCCGCTGTGCGGATCGGTTTGCGCCACATCGACCAACCGGTAGAACACATTCCTGTGCACCAGGGCGGTCAGTCCATTGCGGATGAGCAGATAGACGCGCGTCTCGTTACGCGTTACGTCGGTACGCAACACCAGGGGATATTCCTCTCCGACCGGGTAGCGCTCGCCAAGATTGGTGGTCATCCACAGCTCTGGCTGGTCATCAACACGGATGAACTCGCAATCGGTCACAAGAAACGGCGCATCCTGCACCTCGACTCGCACCATCTGATCCGGTGTCCTCAGAAAATAACCGGATTCGTTCTGGCACAGCATACCGGCAAACAACCGGACCATGGACTCGCGTTTTATCGGCGAACCTCGATGATGCCAGACACCCTCCCGATCGATAAGGAATTCTGCCGCCCGCTTCGTGCCCGTCCCGCGCGCCGCATCCACCATCATTGCCTCTGCACGCGGCCGTTCAGCAGGCAGGCGGCGGGATCAGACGAACATTGACCACTCCCTCCACGGCACGGATCCCGTCGAGCAATGTTTGCGAGGGCGCGCCTTCGATATCGATCAGGTTATAGGCCAGGTTGTCGCGGCTCTTGTTCAGCATGTCCACGACGTTGATTTCGGCTGAGGCGAGCAGGGACAGGATATTGCCGAGCATACCGGGCACATTGCTATTGGTCACCGACAACCGGTATCCCACCGTGCGCTCGAGTTCCAGCCCGGGAAAGTTGACCGAGTTGCGGATATTGCCGTGCTCGAGAAACGACCTCAGTTGATCCGCCGCCATGACCGCGCAGTTTTCCTCCGCCTCTTCGGTGCTTGCCCCGATGTGCGGCATGAGGATGACGTCGCTGCGTCCGAGCAGGCGCGGATGGGGGAAATCCGCGATGTAACGACCCAACAGGCCGGAATCGAGCGCGCTCACGATCGCTTCCACATCGACGATTTCCTCGCGGGCAAAATTGAGCAGGCAAGCGCCCTTGCGGAAATGGACGACATTGCCGGCGTTGACCAGGTTGCGCGTCGACTCGAGAACCGGCAGGTGCAGGCTGATGAAATCAGCACGGGCAAACAGCGAATTCATGTTCGCCATGCGCTTGACTTCGCTCGGCAGGCGCCACGCCGCTTCCACCGACAACGCGGGATCGTAACCAATGACCTCCATGCCCATCGAGAGCCCCAGGCGTGCCACTTTGGAACCAATTGCGCCAAGCCCGACCACACCCAGCGTCTTGCCACGAATTTCCTGTCCCGCAAAGCGCTTCTTCTCCTGCTCGAGCAATTTGCTCATGTCGGCAGCCGCCATATCCGAAGCCAGCGAATTCACATACTGAACGCCTTCATAGATGCCGCGCGAGCCAAGCAGCAGCGCGGCGGCAACCAGTTCCTTGACCGCATTGGCATTGGCTCCCGGGGTGTTGAACACCGGAATGCCGCGTGCCGTACAGGCATCGATCGGTATGTTGTTTACGCCTGCACCGGCTCGCGCGACCGCCTTCACCTGCGCAGTGATCTGCTCCGCGACGAGTTTGTGGCTGCGCAACAACAGCGCATCCGGTGCGTCGGCATCGCTGCCCACCTGATAACACTCGCGGGGAAACCGATCGAGCCCTTTTACCGAAATCTGGTTATAGGTTCTTATCCTGAACATCTGCATCTCTCCCGGCTGTGGTCTGCAACAAAACCCGCTGCTGAACTGCACCACCACATCGGAGTACGCAGTGACGCCAGGCGGGCGGCATCAAAGCGGCCATTTTAGCCCAGGAGCGCCCGCAGGGTGTTTTCAATTGGCGGTAATCCGACGGGTCCGGCCGCGCATCGGCACTTCGACGAGGCGCCATTCGATCCAGGGCCTTGCATCAAACCAGATTGGCGCCCGGTCCAGAGGGTGTGTGATCGCCAGGGCGGCACTGTACCCGCCCGCGAGACGATAACTGCAGAACGACCACGCCGCAGGGCATGTTTCGCACACCGGAGCGACATCGAAGAGCAGCCTTCCGCAGCCAGCATCCTGATCGAACCAGAACCCGTCGAGAGGCAACCTCAGACCGAGTCCACGCGCCTTGACAAAACTCTCCTTCAAGGACCACAGATCGTAGAATTGTCGCACCAGCGAGGACCCGCGCAAACCAGCCAGCGTCAATGCCTCCGAGGGCGCGAAATTGCGCTGTGCGAGCGCATGAAAACGGCGCGACTCACGATGTTGCTCGATATCCACACCGATTTCGCATGGCGCCATGGATAGTGCCAGCAGTGCGACCGATCCGGAATGGGAAAGATTGAACAGAGGAGCGCGCTGCCCCCGAGGGCCCGCAACGAAAGGCTTTCCGTCCGCGTTGGTGATGAACCGCCAGGCCTCGGGGGCAACCGGCGCGTATTGCGACAGAACCAGACGAAGAAAAGCGTGACTCGAAAGAAAGCGATGCCGGTCCCGGGCGTGGATGAATCGCCGATGGCGTCGCTGTTCATTTTCATCGAGAAGAGCAGCAAAACGCCTCAGCAGCGCCGGATCCGTATCGGTATCGAGTTCGCAGCGCCAAATATGCACATCGCCGTCCTGCAATCGCGGCGGCGCCGCGCTCCACGCATTCTCGGGCGCGCTGCTCACTCTCGGCTACCCGTGTTCAGCGTCGCTCTATGCTGGCGACCTGACGCAACCGGTTTTGGTAATGCGCGGTGATTTCGCGACCGCGAGCCTGCTGCATCAGATTTCCGAGGACCTGCCGTTGCTCTTCGGGAATTCCCGCGAAATCTCCTTCATGAAAATTAGCGGTTTTGAAAACCACCGCATCGCCGCTGGGCAACACCACACTCCCGAAGCCGGTGCCGGCCTCGGTGCGCGGCGTGGCAAATACCGCGTTGCCGATCTCCACCGCCAGTTCCGGTGAACCACGACGGTACTGCAGGACAACCTGCCACTGATAACCGTTTTTCCTTGCCAGCGTTTCCACGTCCTGTCCGGCTTTCATGGATGCCAGGATCTCGTCGCCCTCGGCCCGGACCTTCTCGCGGATCAACGATTCACGCAACAGGTCCGCGATGCGGTCATGAACATCCGCCAGCTCCTGTTGTCTTTCCTTCTGGTGCTGTTCGAGGCGCAGCACCATGGCGTGCCCGGAATCGATTTCGATCAACTCGCTGTTCTGGGCATTGTCCAGCACATCCTTGCTGAAAGCAGCCCTGATCACCCGGGCATCTGCAAACAGCCCCTCACCCCCGCGTCGACCGAACAAGCCGCTGCTCTCAATCCCGAGATCGAGTTCTTTTGCAGCTTCCGACAAGCCATCGGAATTGAACGTCAAGTCGGCAAGTTTCTCGCTGCGCTCCACAAACAGCGGTTCTGCCGCCGCGCGTTGCAGATCTTTCTCGATAGCCCCCCGCATCTCGTCAAAACCCGGTGCCTCCTGGACGCGCACCTCGAGCAATTTGACAAGATGCCAGCCGGAGTCGGTCTGAATCGGTTCGGAAATCCCGCCCGGCTCGAGCCCGGCGAGCGCTTCCTCGAACTCGGCCGGAAAGGCGTCACCCGCGGAGAACCCCAGATCACCGCCACTGTTCGCGGAGCCTACGTCCTCGGAATTCTCGCGCGCCAGCGCAGCAAAATCCGCACCTGCGAGGGACTTCTCGCGCAGGGCGGCAAGCTTCTCCCTGGCCTGCTCGTCCGCAAGCGAGGAAAGCATGATGTGCGCGGCATGACGTTCCGTTACGCCCTTGAAGTTCGCCATTCGGCTCTCGTATTCGCGACGCAGATCCGGTTCCGATACCGGCTTGACCAGGTCTTCGAGCTTGAGTTCCAGATACTCCACGCTGACCTGTTCCTCGGTACGGAAATCTGTCTTGTTCTCGTCGTAGTATTTGCGGACCTGCTCTTCGGGAACGGTTATCCCGCCGCCTGAAGCGGCGACCGGTATGGTGAGATAACGCACGTCCATCGATTGCTGCGTAATGCGGGCGACCTCGCGCAGTTCGTGCTCGGTAACGAACTCGCTCGCCGCGAGTCCACTCATCACCTGGGACATGAGGATTTCTTCGCGCAGCAAACCCTTGTAATACGAAGGGCTCATCCCGTTACTGGCAAGAATGCCCTGGAAGCGCGCCTGGGAAAATTTGCCATCGTCCTGAAAGCTCGTGTTCTCGAGAATGATCTGGTTCAGCATCGCTTCGCTTACACGAAAGCCGGCCTCCTCCGCCACCTGTTGCACCAGTTTGCGATCGATGAGGGCATCGAGTACCGGTCCACGCAAGCGCGCCTCATCGAGCAATGCGGGATCGGGATTGTCCTGCGCCTGATCGAGCAGCCGCCGGCGCTGCAACTCGACACCCTGAGCCAGCTCGGATTCGCTGATGGCTTCGCCGTTGACCCGCGCGGCATCCGGTGCCGAGCCGCTAAAGAATGCATCGATACCGAACACGGCAAACGGCACCGCGATCAGCGCAATGATCACCTTGGCAACGGTTCCCTGGAGTTTGTCCCGGATGTTTTGCAGCATTGCGGCGCACGCCCCGCTGGAATGGATGGAAGGTTCGTTGGATGGAACGGCGATGCCGGTTCGATCAGGTCAGCACGCAAACCTGACGCCGCGACCGGCAGGAACCTGCCCTGAGGTCCGGATTGCGAGGTCTCAGTTGACGGCGTCCTTGAGTGCCTTGCCAGGCTTGAAACCGGGAATCCGGCTCGCTTTGATGACCATGGTCGCACCGGTCTGGGGATTGCGGCCCTGGCGTTCTGCACGATCCTTCACCGCAAAAGTCCCAAAGCCAACCAATGCAACCTGCTCGCCGTTCCTGAGTGCCGCGGTTATTCCCTCGAGCATCGCATCCAGTGCGCGCGCAGCGGATGCCTTGGAAATATCGGATTTGTCTGCAATGAGATCGATCATATCGGATTTATTCACATCCACACCTGTCAAGTATTCAGAATTTTGATTTGAAACGCACCGCTATACGACCGGTACGAGGGGCGTGAAGTTTACACCACCAGCGCCCAAGAAGGTCAAGCGATACACTGACTCAATGCGTGTTGATTCTGCTTTCATCAACACCGCGTTCGATCTCTGCCGCAGCTTTTTCGCTCAGCCGCTTCCACTCCTCGTCCGATACCGGATCGGGCATCCGCTCGAGCGCGATGTCGAGAACCTGATCTATCCAGCGTACCGGGCGTATTTCAAGCGCGCTCTTTATGTTCTCTGGAATTTCCTTCAGATCGCGCTCATTCTCTTCGGGGATCACGACCGTCTTGATGCCTCCGCGATGCGCTGCCAGCAGTTTCTCCTTGAGGCCACCGATCGCGAGCACCTGTCCGCGCAGGGTTATTTCTCCGGTCATCGCCACATCGGCACGCACTGCGATACCGGTCAGTACGGACACGATCGCCGTGCACATGCCGATTCCCGCACTCGGGCCATCCTTGGGCGTCGCGCCTTCGGGCACGTGTATATGCAGATCATATTTTTCGTGGATATCGGGGCGAATCCCCAGCATTTTTGCACGGCTGCGCACGACCGTCATCGCAGCCTGGATCGACTCCTGCATTACATCTCCGAGCGAACCGGTCCGTACGTGTCGCCCTTTGCCAGGGACCGCCACTGCCTCGATGGTCAGCAACTCTCCGCCTACCTGTGTCCAGGCCAACCCGGTGACCTGACCGACACGATTCTGATCGAGCGCTTCGCCATAGCGGAATTTGCGCACGCCGCTGTATTCCTCGAGCGCACTCTCCGTCACCTTCGGATGGGCTTCCTCGACGTTGTTCTTCAGCGACAGCCGCTTCACCTGTTTGCGGCAGATCTTGGCAATTTCGCGCTCCAGATTGCGCACACCGGACTCTCGGGTGTAATAACGAATGATGTCGCGGATGGCGCCCCGCCCGAATCCGAGCTCATCGCCGGACAGTCCGGCGTTTTTCAACTGCTTCGGTACCAGATACCGTTCGGCGATATTGATTTTCTCGTCTTCCGTGTAGCCGGGAATACGAATCACTTCCATCCTGTCCAGCAAAGGCGCAGGAATATTCATCGAGTTGGACGTGCAGATGAACATCACATCGGAAAGATCGTAGTCCACTTCGAGATAATGATCATTGAACGCATGATTCTGCTCGGGATCCAGAACCTCCAGCAATGCCGAGGCGGGATCACCGCGGTGATCCATCCCGATCTTGTCGACTTCGTCGAGCAAAAACAATGGATTGCGAACCCCGGCCTTGGACAGCTTCTGGAGGATTTTGCCCGGCAAGGAGCCTATGTAGGTGCGTCGATGCCCGCGAATCTCCGCCTCGTCACGCACCCCGCCCAAGGCCATGCGCACGAAGCGGCGGTTGGTCGCACGGGCAATGCTCTCACCGAGCGAGGTCTTTCCAACGCCTGGCGGCCCGACAAAACACAGCACTGGCCCCTTGGCCTTGCCGACGCGCTTTTGCACTGCAAGATATTCGAGAATCCGTTCCTTGACCTCTTCCAGGCCATAGTGATCCTGTTCCAGGATCTGTGACGCACGTGCGAGGTCATTGCGCACCTTGCTGCGCTTTTTCCACGGCACGGAAACCATCCAGTCGAGGTAGCTGCGCACCACCGATGCCTCGGCAGACATCGGCGACATCATCTTGAGCTTGTTGAGTTCGGCAAGCGCCTTGGTCTCGGCTTCACGCGCCATGCCCGCGCCGCGAATACGCTTGTCGAGATTTTCGAACTCGCTGGGGGCATCCTCCAGATCTCCAAGCTCCTTCTGGATCGCCTTCATCTGCTCGTTCAGGTAGTACTCGCGCTGGCTCTTCTCCATCTGTTTCTTGACCCGGCCGCGAACACGCTTCTCGACCTGGAACAGTTCGATCTCGCCTTCCATGAGACCCATCAGGTGTTCGATGCGCTCCGCCGTTCCCGTTAGCTCGAGAATTTCCTGCTTCTGGGCGAGTTCGAGCGACATGTGCGCAGCAATGGTGTCAGCCAGGCGCCCGGGATCATCTATGCCGCTGAGTGCGCTCAGTACTTCCGCCGGCACTTTCTTGCCGAGATTTACGTACTGCTCGAACAGGCGCATGCAGGCACGCACAAGCGCTTCGCCTTCTTTATCCTGCAGGCGATTGCCCGGCGTCAGCCGAACATCCGCAGCCAGATAGTCGGCATGCTCGGTCACCGCTTCGACCAGCGCGCGCTCGCTGCCTTCGACCAGCACCTTGACGGTGCCGTCCGGCAGCTTGAGCAGTTGCAGCACGTTGGCGACGGTACCAACCTTGTATATTTCCTTCTGTCCGGGATCATCCTCCGCGGCGCTGCGCTGCGCGACCAGCAGAATTTTCTTCTCGGCAGACATCGCCGCATCCAGCGCACTGATCGACTTCTCGCGACCGACGAACAATGGAATCACCATGTGCGGAAAAACCACGACATCACGCAGTGGCAGCAACGGCAACGTCGCCAGAGCGCCAGTTCCGGACTTCATGTATCAACTCCTTGCCCCCGGAGGGCATGAATACAGACACCCCGGCGCACAAGCCGGGATCGATCGATGAGGGAGATTCTACAGGACGTGGCCCGGCGCGTCTTGCGCCGCGCGCAAGCTCATTCGCCCGGCGCCGCCTTTGGCTGCACGGATTCGTAGACTTTCAGCGGTTCCGAGTCACCCCTGATCACCGACTCGTCGATCACGACCTTGGTGATGTCACGCTCGGATGGGATCTCGTACATCGTCTCGAGCAACACCGACTCGAGAATGGACCTCAGCCCGCGCGCACCGATCTTGCGCGCAAGCGCACGTTCGGCAATGGCCCGAAGTCCATCTTCGCGGAAATCCAGCTCCACGCCCTCCATGTCGAAGAGCTTCTTGAACTGACGTGTGAGCGAGTTCTTTGGTTCGGTGAGAATCTGGATCAGCGCCGCGCCATCGAGTTCCTCGAGTGTCGCAATCACCGGCAATCTGCCCACGAATTCAGGAATCAAGCCATAACGAATCAGATCTTCAGGCTCCAGTTCACGCAGCAACTGGCTGATATTCTTGGCTTCGTCCTTGCCTTTGACTTCAGCCGAAAAGCCGATCCCGCTCTTTTCCGAGCGATCCCGGATTATCTTGTCAAGACCGGCAAACGCACCGCCGCAGATGAACAGGATGTTCGAGGTATCGACCTGCAGAAATTCCTGCTGCGGATGCTTGCGGCCACCCTGCGGCGGAACCGACGCAATGGTGCCTTCGATCAGCTTCAGCAGTGCCTGCTGTACGCCTTCGCCAGACACATCCCGCGTGATGCTGGGGTTCTCCGACTTGCGGGAAATCTTGTCGATCTCGTCGATATAGACGATACCCATCTGGGCCTTTTCAACATCGTAGTCCGCTTTCTGCAGCAGCTTCTGGATGATGTTCTCGACATCCTCGCCGACGTATCCGGCTTCGGTCAGGGTAGTGGCATCGGCAATGGTGAACGGCACGTCCAGCAACCGCGCCAGCGTCTCGGCGAGCAGGGTTTTGCCGCTACCCGTCGGGCCGACCAGCAGGATATTGCTCTTGCCCAGTTCGACATCGTCACGCTGGCGCTCGCCTTCGCGAAGACGCTTGTAATGATTGTAGACCGCGACCGACAAGACTTTCTTGGCATGTCGCTGCCCGATGACATATTCATCGAGTGTCTGGCAGATTTCGCGCGGCTTGGGCAGCTTGCCCTTGGACGAATCGCTCGAGGATTCCTGGACTTCCTCGCGGATGATGTCATTGCACAGATCGACACACTCATCGCAGATGAACACCGATGGCCCGGCAATCAGCTTGCGCACTTCATGCTGGCTCTTGCCACAAAAAGAGCAGTACAGAAGTTTGCTCTTGTCGCTGCTGCTTTCCTTCGTCATTCCCGCTCCGCCCGAATGGATTCACACATCAAATCGGCTCCCCCGGTCTCCGGATGGTCGCCAGCTGCCCGCATTGCCGGAAAGTCTAGCAGGATAGCCCCAAATTGGTACCTATTTGCCGGGGCGCCCGCTGAGAACCTCATCGACGATGCCATACTCGCGTGCCTTGTCCGGGCTCATGAAATTATCGCGTTCGGTATCGCGCGCCACTGTTTCAATGGATTGCCCGGTGTGCTTTGCCAGCAACATGTTCAGCCGCTCGCGTATGATGAGAATCTCGCGCGCATGGATATCGATATCGGACGCCTGCCCG
Source organism: Gammaproteobacteria bacterium (assembly GCA_016705365.1). Taxonomy (NCBI): domain Bacteria; kingdom Pseudomonadati; phylum Pseudomonadota; class Gammaproteobacteria; species Gammaproteobacteria bacterium. The sequence continues at coordinate 597,127 of JADIYI010000002.1, forward strand.
TGCGCGCCACCGCTCGGCTGGTGGATCATGATGCGCGAATTCGGCAGCGCATAGCGCTTTCCAGCGGCCCCTCCGGCCAACAGAAACGCACCCATGCTCGCGGCCTGACCAATACACATTGTGCTCACATCGGGCTTTATGAACTGCATCGTGTCATAGATGGCGAGGCCAGAAGTGACCGATCCCCCCGGAGAATTGATGTAAAGGTGTATGTCCTTGTCCGGATTCTCCGACTCGAGAAACAGCATCTGGGCGACGACCAGATTCGCCATATGATCCTCGACGGGGCCAACCATGAAGATAACACGCTCCTTCAGCAGCCTCGAATAGATGTCATAAGAGCGCTCTCCGCGCGCGGTTTGCTCTACAACAATCGGTACCAGCCCAAGGCCGGTAATGGCCTGTGATTGACGCTCTCCGCGTTGCTCCATGATCTCTCCTGCCAGATGGGTGCGAATATCGGGGCGCGCGAACCCGCGCGCCAGCTGGAACTCAGGGCTGCGCCGGCCGGGGAGCATCTGCGCGCAGCGCTTCCTCGTAGGTGCAACGGAGCTCGGTTACTGCGGCGCGCTCGAGAATCAGATCGATCACCTGATCCTCGAGCACCACGGCTTCGACCGAGGCGAGTTGTTCCCTGTTTCCGTAATACCAGCTGATGACTTCCTCCGGTTCCTCGTAGGTGGAGGCCATCTCCTCAACGACCGCCCGTACGCGGGCAGCGTCGGCCTTGAGCGCTTCCTTGCGAATCACTTCCCCGAGCAACAGGCCCATCGCCACCCGGCGCTCGGCCTGGGAGCGGAACATATCGTCAGGCAGCATGTTCTCGTCAATGCGTGCCGCATCACCGCCGAACTGGCGCAAGGTCTGTTTGCGAAGGGCGCCGATTTCCTGCTTGACGAGTGCTTGCGGGACGGCGATGTCCGAGCGCTCGTGCAGCGAGTTGATGACCCGCCCCTTGACCTTGTTGCGTAGCGCCTGCTTCAGTTCACGCTCCATGTTCGAGCGCACCTCGACACGAAAGGCATCGAGGCCGCCTTCCGCAACGCCGTAGCGCGCGAAAAACTCATCGTCGAGCTCCGGAAGCTGCTTCTCCGAAACCGCATTCAGCCGGACTTCAAACTGCACCTGTGTGCCGCGCAGATTCTCCGCGTGATATTCGTCGGGGAAACGCAGATCAAGAGTCCTCGTTTCGCCGCTCGCCATTCCCTCCAGGCCGGATTCAAAACCGGGAATCATCCGCCCGGTGCCCAGGTGCAGATCGCTGCCCTTGGCACTTCCGCCGTCAAACTCCTCGCCATCTCGCCGGCCGGTGAAATCGATGTTCACCCGATCCCCATCCCGGGCCACACGCTCGACCGCAATCCAGGTCGCCTGCTGGTTGCGCAGCACATCGATCATGTGATCGATGTCCGCTTCGGTGACTTCGGCAATCGGTTTCTCTACGCTGAGCTTGCCGAAATCGATCAGTTCGATTTCCGGGTAGACCTCGAAAGTCGCGGTAAATTCAAGGTCACGCCCGCTACCGAAGGCCCGCGGCTCGATGACCGGTTGCCCGGCAGGCTTTAGATCCTCCTGCCGAACCGCCTCATAGAATGACTGGCTCATGACCTCGCCCAGCACTTCTTGACGCACACCTGCCCCAAAACGCTGACGCACGACCTTCATCGGCACCTTGCCTTGCCGAAAACCTTTCAATCTTATGGATTTGGCCGCCTTTTCAAGGCGCGCGGCAATCTCGGAATCGATCCGTGCCGCCGGTACACCGATGGTCAGCCGCCGACCAAGTCCCGAAGTGATTTCAACGGAAACCTGCATTTCAAACCTCTCTCTCAAAATCTGTTGTCACCACGATTCACGGGGCCAATAACCGCGCACAGTGGCAGGCTCGGGGCACGCCTCTGCCTGCGGCAGAGTAACTGCCCCGTGTCATCTCTAAAGACAGCCGGATCGGCGCACATTCCAGGCTCGGTCAGGTGCTTGCGCCCGCTGCAAGGGCGCGCATTCTAGCACGGGATTTTGCTTTCTGGACTCAAAGCACGGAGATGGTGCGAAAGGAGAGACTCGAACTCTCACGCCTTGCGGCACTGGAACCTAAATCCAGCGGGTCTACCAGTTCCCCCACTTTCGCGCTGTCTCTGGCATCGCATCGATTGGTTTCTCAAAAAAAGCCACCAACTTCATGATTATAATCGCTTTTGCCCCCCTTCCGACACGTACGCGAGAGAGACATGCGGCCTGTGCATTGGCGACACCGAGCACCGCGAGCGGCAGCCGGATGTCTGACCCACGGCGCGACTATGACACAACACGCCGGGCCAAAGCAGCCTCTTCCTCCACGATGCTGTGCGGATCCTGATGGATGATGATATCGGCCCCCGGAAACTTGCCAAGAAGTGCGGCTTCCACTTCATCGGCGATCCGATGCGCGTGCAGTAGCGGCATATCATCGGCCATTTCAATATGCAGCTGGATCACGTACCTCAAACCCGAGCGCCGGGTGCGCAGGTCGTGCACGCCCATCACGCCGCTATGGACCATAGCCAGCTCGAAAATTGCATTATCGACTTCCGGAGGCAATTCGCGGTCCATCAGCATGCCGAACGCATCCCACCCGATGCGCAGTGCGCCATAACTGATGAACAGCGCAATCAACACTCCGAGAATCACATCTACCATCCCGAAACCACGCTGTGCACATACCAGCGCCACGATGACGCTGACGTTCAGCAGCAAATCGGACTTGTAGTGCAACCGATCGGCGCTGATCGCGGTGGAATTCGTGAGCTTGACGACATAACTCTGCAGCAGCACGAGACCGATCGTCAGCACAATCGCACACGCGGTAACGGCAAGGCCAATGTCGGCGTTTTCCACTGCATGCCCTGCGGGACGCAGCAGTTTCTGCATGCAATACAGGAACAGCAATATCGCGGAGCCGAGGATGAACCCTGCCTGTGCGAGGGCCGCGAGCGACTCGGCCTTTCCGTGACCGAAACGATGTTCTTCGTCCGCGGGCTTCAACGAGTAATGAATAGCCGCCATGGTGACCAGCGAGGCCATGGAATCCATCACCGAGTCCAGCAACGAACCAAGCAGGCTGGCGGAGCCGGTGTAGATCCATGCGACCGATTTCACCACGATGAGGAATACGGCCACTCCCACGGAAGCATAGCTGGCAATCAGCAGCCATCGCCTCGACTCCGCCGGTGCAAGCACGCCTCAGCCTCTCACGAACACGATCAGCGTCACGACCTGAGCCTCATCAAAGACGCTCGACAATCGTCGCGATTCCCTGTCCCATGCCAATACACATCGTGGCCAGGCCAATCGTCCGGTCGCGCTGTTCCAGTACATTGATCAGGGTCGAGGTGATGCGCGCGCCGGAGCAGCCAAATGGATGCCCAAGCGCGATCGCGCCACCATTGAGATTCACCCTGGAATCCATGTCATCGAGCAGACCGAGGTCCTTCAGCACCGGCAGCGCCTGGGCGGCGAACGCCTCGTTCAATTCGACCACCTCGATATCGGACATCGACATCCCGCACCGCGCCAGCGCTTTATGGGTGGCCGGAACCGGTCCGTATCCCATGATCGACGGGTCCACTCCCGCAACCGCCATTGCACGGATACGCGCCCGAGGCGTTGCGCCAAACTCCCTTGCCTTGCGACCCGACATCACGATCATCGCGGAAGCGCCATCGGCAATTTGCGAGGAGGTGCCCGCCGTTACGGTTCCATTGCGGGGATCGAAAGCGGGCGCCAACACCGCCAGACCTTCCATGGTCGTGTCACGACGAACGGTTGTGTCCGCACGCACCAGAAAGCTCAGTCCATGCTCATCGTGCCCACGCGCGGGAATGATTTCACGCTCCCAGCGCCCTTCGTCCTGCGCGAGCGCCGCCAGCCGATGCGAGCGCACGGCGAATGCATCCTGCTGTTCACGCGTGATGCCATGCAGCATGGCCAGACCTTCGGCGGTAATACCCATCAGGCCGGCCGCCTTCGCCACGTGTTTGCTGAGCCTGGGATTGGGGTCGACGCCCTTGTCCATCGGCAGATGCCCCATATGCTCCACACCGCCAACGAGGAACACATCACCGTAGCCAGTCCCGATCGATTGCGCCGCGATATGCAACGCCGACATGGACGAGCCGCAAAGACGCGAGATGGTCTGGGCACCGGCACTGTGCGGCACCACCGTCAGCAACGACAGCATCCGGGCGACGTTCCAGCCCTGTTCCTCGGTCTGGTTGACGCAGCCCCAGATTACATCCTCGACGCTTGCCGGATCGATGGCCGGGTTGCGGGCAAAAAGGGCGTTGACCAGGTCCGCGGACAAATCCTCGGCCCGCACGTGGCGGAATACCCCGTTTTTCGAGCGCGCCATCGGCGTGCGTGCACAATCGATTATCACCACGTCGTCGTCTTGGTAGCTCACCCTGGATCTCCCCCGAATACGTAAATCGACCAGCCCGGTCAGGAATAGAAGCGTTTGCCGTTCCGTGCGCGCTCGCGAAGCGACTGCGGCACCGCATACACCGGTGCGATATCGGCAAATCTGTCGGCAGCGGCACAGAAATCGTTCAATCCCATATGATCCATGTAGCGCAACGCCCCACCACGGAACAGCGGAAAGCCAATACCAAGAATCAGCGCCATGTCGGCTTCACCGGCCGAATCAACGATGTTCTCGTCGAGACAACGCACGAGTTCATTGCACATCGGAATCATCATCCGCTCGATTATTTCCTGATCTGCAAATTCACGCGCCGGCGCACAGATCTCCTGGAGCATCGCGGCAACCACGGGATCCAGACTCTTGACCGGTTTGCCGCGCTTGTCCTGCTCGTAGCGGTAGAACCCGGCCCCGGTCTTCTGACCGTAACGTCCGCTGTCGAACAATACATCCACCGCGGAGCGGAAATCGACTTTCATGCGCTCGGGAAAGCCCGCCGCCATCACGCCGGCGGCGTGATGCGCCACATCGATACCGACCACGTCGATGAGATGGGCCGGGCCCATCGGCCAGCCGAATTTCTGCATCACGCGATCGATATGGGTGAAATCCGCACCATCGCGCAGCAGCAGGTCAAACGCACCGAAATACGGAAACAGCACCCTGTTGACCAGGAACCCCGGGCAGTCACGTACCACGATCGGAGTCTTCTTCAGGGTTCGCGCGTATGCAACAGTGGTCGCGATGGCCGCATCGGAACTGTGCTCACCACGTATGACCTCGACCAGAGGCATGCGGTGAACCGGATTGAAGAAATGCATGCCACAGAAGTTTTGCGGGCGCTGCAATGCAGTCGCCAGCCGGGTAATGGAAATGGTGGAGGTGTTGCTGGTGAGAATGGCATCTTCGCCCAGCGTTGCTTCGCATTCAGCCAGCACCTTCTTTTTGACTGATTCGTTCTCGACTACCGCCTCCACCACAAAATCCACGCCGGCGAACCCGTCATAGTCGAGCGTCGGGCTGATCGCCGACAACACGCCTGCCATGGAAATCGCCGACATCCGCCCCCTGTCGACCTGCCCGGCCAGCAACTTTCCGGCTTCCGCCATACCGATCTCGAGCCCGCGCTCGGCGATATCCTTCATCACGATCGGCACACCGCAACTTGCGGATTGATAAGCCACGCCACCGCCCATGGTTCCTGCGCCAAGCACCGCCGCCTTGCTCACGCTGCGCCCCGCTTTCCCGAGACTCCGCGCTTTCCTGGATACCACCTGCTCGTTCAGAAACAGACCGATCAAGCTGTCCGCCTCGTTGCCCATGGCGAGGCGTGCAAAGAATTTCGCCTCCACTTTCTGTGCTTCGTCTCTCGCCAAGCCGACAGATTTTTCCATCGATTTCGCGGCAGTCACCGGGGCCGGCATGTTCGGACCAGCCTGCGCGGCAACAACGCTCTTGCCGGTCATGAACGCCATCATGCGCTCGACATCGTTCAGCAAAACCGGCGAAACCTTCTCGCGCCGTCGCGCTACATAATCCAATTCACCGGAAATACATTGTCCGAGCAGATCAAGCGCCGCGTCGCGAAGCTTCGAGGGATCCACGATCGCATCGACGACACCAACCGCCAGCGCCGCATCCGCCTTGTACTCGCGACCGCCACAAATCCATTCCACGGCGTTGTCGATCCCGATCAAGCGCGGCAATCGCACCGTTCCGCCAAACCCGGGATTGATGCCAAGTTTCACTTCCGGCAAGCCGATTCGCGCCGACGCGGCCATGACGCGGGCATCGGCAGCCAGACACAATTCGAGTCCGCCGCCAAGAGCCGATCCGTTGATTGCACAGACGCTCGGCAGTCCAAGATCCTCCAGCATATTGAAAATCGCGTTCGCCTGCGCCAGGCTCTGCAGCAGCGCTTCCTCCCCGAGACGGAAAAGAGCACCAAACTCCGTGATATCCGCACCAACGACAAAGGATTCCGGCTTGGCGCTGCAGATCAGCACGCCGCGCGCATCCTGCGCCGACCCGAGCAACTGCAATACCTCCCGAAGCTCGCCCAGCGTCAACTGATCAAACTTGTTTACGGCATCGCCAGCGCGATCGAAACACAGTTCCGCGATACCGTCCGGCAGCAGTTGCAGCCTGATCGCCTTGCCCTGAAAGTGCATGGATGACTCCGGTCGAATTGAAGCAGAAGAGCGCAGATTATAGGAATCGCGCCGCCGCGAAAACCACTACCTGTGGCATAGCTGCCGGTCAGTCAGTGAGGCACGCCGGATCGAAGGCATAGCCATTGGCCAGCCAGTCGAGGAGTTCCCGCGCATAGGGGGAGTCATGCCGGCCATATCGATCAACCAGCATTCTGCGCAAATCCGGGGTAAGCGATGCAAGTCCCGCCGTTTGAAAGAAGCCCAGATCCTCTGCCAGCAACGCGCCCATTTCCCGGCCACAAAGCTCGTCCGCCGCCCGCCGAAACGCGACATCCGGCTCATAGCGCGGGCCATCCCGATACAATCGCGGCAGCGTGGCGAGCGGAATCCGTGACAGCCAGCACTGATTCATGGGATTGACAAAATGTGCCGTGCTCAGTTGCGCGAGCGAAGCCGGTCGATTGCGGAAAGCATCGAGATGGAGAAGCCGCGAAGCCTTTGCGCCATCATTCACCGGGTAGTTGTCCCACAGCACCGGCAAGCGGCCAAAACTCCCGGCAATGCGGCGCAAGGACTCCTCGTCATAGGATCGCGAACAGACCTGCTCCCCGGTCCAGAACAACCCGACCTCGAGCGGCAGGGTGCTTCCGAGCGTTTCCCAGTATCGCGGAGGCATCGACCCAAAGAGCTTCTCCAATATCGGATCGGCGCTGTAGTAGCTGGGACATACCAGCACATGAGGCGTCGAGGTCACCGACAACACCTCCTGCACAAGCTCGCATTGCAGTTCGCCAAGGCTATCCACACCGCGCGGCATGTCATCGAACAGGATACACAGTATCTGCGTACCAAAGCCGTCCAGGTAGCGCACCTTGTCGCGCAGACTCTGGCGATTTCCCGGGGTCGGGTTTTCAACCAGGCCGAGCGGCGACAGGCCCGTCCCCCACAATAGCTGCTGACGCGCACACTGCGCGGAAATGTCATGCATGAGCCGCTCGGCATCCGCGGCCCAGCGCCCTCGCCAGTTCTTTCGCAGGCATGGGTCGCCCTTGGGAGCATAGACGTAATAGTGATAACCGGACTTCGCGAGGAACTCGATGCAGTCCCGGCGATCTCTCTCTTCCCAGCCACGGCCGTAGAATCCCTCGATGAGGCCAAGGCCGAATGGAAGCGCGTGTAGCGGCATACTCAGGCGGGCTGCGCACGCGTAAACAGCCTGAAGAAATTCTCGGTGGTCACCGCATCAACCACCGCTCTGGACACGCCTTTGATCTGCGCCACCGCATCCGCGACCTCGACGACAAACCGGGGCTCATTGGTACGACCACGATGTGGCACCGGGGCAAGATACGGCGAGTCTGTCTCGACCAGCAGGCGTTCGAGAGGAACCTGGCGCACCACCTCGCGCAACTCCGTGGCGTTGCGAAAGGTAATGATTCCCGAAAATGAAATCAGGAAGTTCATCTCCATGGCTGCCGCAGCCATCTCTGCGGATTCGGTAAAGCAATGCATCACGCCGGCCGACTTCGGGTCCGCATGTTCGCCCATCAGCCGCAGCGTGTCTTCCTGCGCGGACCGCGTATGCACAATCACGGGCAACGAAGTCCTGCCAGCGACACGCAAATGCATGGCAAAGCTCTGGCGCTGCAACTCTGCCTGCGTACCCTCGTAGTAGTAATCGAGACCGGTTTCGCCAACCGCAACCACCTTGGGTTCCCGGGTCAGGGCAACGAGAGTCTCTTCATCGATCAATTCGTCCACGCAGGACATCGGATGAACACCAACCGAGGCGTAGACCTGGCGATGTTGACGCGCATGCTGCAATACGCGGGGAATATTGTCCTTGTCCACCGACACGGTGAGCACCCCTCCGACCCCTGCCGCGGCGGCGGATCCGAGAACGACCTCGATATCCATGTTGCGGTCCGGGCCGGTCAGGTAATCGAGATGACAGTGGCTGTCTATCAGCATGGTATTGCCCGGCCACACGGGGCCGCAGCGCTACATCGTGTGCGTGGGACGTTCTGAATCGAGCGCACCGGCGAGATAGGTCTCGATTTTCTTGCTGGCCGTGTCATCCTGCCCGTTGAATTGCACGCCAATACCCGAGGCGCGGTTCCCCTGTGCCCGCTTTGGCGTTACCCATACAACCTTTCCGGCCACCGGTATTTTCTCCGGCTCCTCCATCAGGTTCAGCAGCATGAACACCTCATCCCCGATCCGATAGGGCTTGTTGGTGGGGATGAAGAGCCCGCCATTTTGCAGAAATGGCATATACGCGGCATAAAGCACCGCCTTGTCCTTGATGGTCAACGACAATATCCCGTTGCGGGTTCCCTGCTGTGCGCTCATAACCGGATGCTGCACTCTCGCGCTGGTCAACGATAGAAGGGTAGCGAGTCATCAGGCTTTTTGCCAGCCCACAAAGCCACGTTGCCAGTCAATCATCAGGGCCTCCAGCAATAGCTGGCGATTCGGATTCGCCGTGGACATGGCATCGCGCCTGGCTGCGACAGTGCGCTGCAACACACGCGCAACATGACGGGCGCTGCTACGGCCGGTCAAAGCGACATAATCTCCCGTGGTGCGGCGCAGCCGTGCGACGGCAGGATCTTTTGTGGTCAGGGATCGACTGAAGTCCAGAAGAAACATGAAAATCCACTCGAGCAGCACGCGCAGATCCAGATCGGCATACTCCGACACCAACACCGGAATCCAGGCCCCGGGATCGGCTGCGCGAAACATCAGATTCGCCACCCGCTCGAACTGTCCGAAACCCCCGTCGCGCAGCAGCTCGAGCGCAGCCAACGGACAGCCGCAAGCCAGTTCGAGCGCGTCGGCCGCGTCCTCGGCACCCGCGACCGTTGTCAGCCACGCCAGCCCCTGCCCGGGAGCAGGCGGTCGCAGACGCAGTTGTTCGCAACGCGAGCGCACGGTTGCAAGAAGGCGCGCCGGAGCATCGGTTACGAGCACAAGATGGGTGTCCGGCGCCGGCTCTTCCAGGCTCTTCAGCAGGCAGTTCGCGGTGCTGTGATTCATTGCATCCGCCGGATCGATCATTACCACCTTTGCCTGCGCGACACTGGACGTACGCATCACGAATTCGCCGAGCTCGTTCCTTATCTGGTTGATCCTGATTTGCTTGCCCGGCTCCTCGGGTGCGATCCGCAACAGGTCCGGATGCGTGCCCGCCCGCATCAACGAACAGCTCTTGCATTCACCACACGGCTCGCCTTCGATGAGATGACCGCACAATATTGCCGCGGCGAGCCGTTCGCTCAACAGACGCTTGCCAATGCCTGCCGGCCCGCCGAGCAGCACGCCATGATGCAGGCGACGTTTGCGGATGCTGCCTGAAAGACGCGCCCAGTCATCGAACTGCCAGGGCAACGGCGCTGTCACCGGCACACGCGCATCATCAGACATTGTGCCTATCCAGAAAATCCTGCATCACGGCCCGCACCGAGCGCTCTACCTCAACAAGCGCCCGACCCGCATCGATGATCCGGAACCGTTCCGGTTGTGCGTGTGCCAGATCCAGATAACAAGCCCTGATTCGTTCAAAAAACGCTTCGTCCTCGATCTCGAAACGGTCCGGATCACCGCGCGCCTGCATTCTTTGCATGCCCGCCGCTACCGGAACGTCCAGCAGCAGGGTGAGGTCCGGCGCGAATTCACCCAGCAGCAGCTTGTGCAGTTCGAGGATCGCACGCGTATCCATCCCCCTGCCGGCTCCCTGGTAGGCCAGCGTGGCATCACCGAAACGATCGCTGATCACCCAATCCCCGCGCGCCAGCGCCGGCTCGATGACCATTTGCACATGCTGTACGCGTGCCGCGCAAACCAGCAACAGTTCCGTAGAGTCACACATGCGCTCTTCCCTGCGCGCCAGCAACACCGCTCGGATATCCTCCGCAAGCGGCGTCCCGCCGGGCTCACGGGTCACCACCACATTCAAGCCGGAGCAATCGAGAATCTCGCGCACTACCGCGATGTTGGTGCTCTTTCCCGCACCCTCGCCGCCCTCGACGCTGATGAACTTTCCGCGTTTCACCGGTCGAGCCCGTTGCGACCCGCTCATCCTGTCGGCCTCGAACGATAGTTCACGGCACGCTTGCGGATCTGAAACTTGCGCACCGCGGCATTGTGCGCATCGAGCGTCGTGCTGAACTCGTGGGAACCATCGCCACGCGCCACAAAATACAGGGTATCTCCCCCGGCCGGATGCAGCGCCGCGGTGATCGCCGCGCGTCCCGGCAACGCAATGGGAGAAGGTGGCAGACCCGGGTTCAGATAGGTGTTGTAGGGGCCCGGGGTCTGAAGATGCACTCGGGTCAGATTACCGGTGAACTCGCTCCCGACACCATAGATCACTGCCGGGTCCGTCTGCAGCAGCATGCCGCGCTGCAATCGCCTGACGAATACGCCCGCGATATCCGGGCGCTCCGAGGCGAGCCCGGTTTCCTTTTCCACCAGCGAAGCCATCACCAGCGCTTCATAGGAGTTTGCATACGGCAGGTTGTCAACCCGCATTTGCCATTCTTCCTCGAGTATCTGCTGCATGCGCTGATGAGACATCTTCAGGATATCGAGATCGCTCATGCCCGCATGAAACTGATAGGTGTCGGGAAAAAAGACCCCCTCAGCGGATTTCAGTTCCTTGTCCGCGCCGAGCAATTGCAGAAGAGCATCCGGCTCTGCAGGGTCGATCAGTACTTGCAGATTGCGTTGCGCATGCAGCTGGGCCAACATCTGCCTGACGGTCGTGCCTTCGATGATGGTCACCGAATACAGCACAACCTCGCCTTTGATCAGCTTCTGAAGTATGCCTCGGGGCGTGATACCGGGCTCCAGGAGGTACTCACCGGCACGCACCGCATCCGCGACACCAATGAGCCGTGCGTAATAGCGCAACCAGTCCGGATGGGGCAGTATTCCGCGCTCGCCAAGATCGTCCAGAAATACGGTGAGGTTGGTTCCCGCACGCAACTCCACCAACTCGGGTGCGTCGAAGTGCCTCGGTTTGTCGAGCCAGTAAAGCAGCGCCTGGCAGGCGATGAACAACGATAAAACGCCCGCCGCAAGCGCCGCCGGGGCATAGTGCCCGATGCCGCTAAGCCGCGAACTGCCGCGCCACATAATCCCGGATCTTGCGCGTGACCGCACCTACCGCATAGCCTTTTGCTCCAAGCTTGCGCACCGGCCAGACACCGATCACGGCGTTGCAGATGAACAACTCCTGGGCCCCCGCGAGCAGTGCCCGTTCACAATTCGTGGTGGAGACGGCGATACCCAGCGACCGTGCCACTTCATCGATGATGTATCCGCGCATGACGCCGGCAACACCACAGCTTTCTATGATCGGCGTGATCAGCCGACCACCGCTGACGAGAAATACATTGGTCGAAATTCCCTCCACAATGCGCCCGCGCGAATCGGACATCAGGCCCTCCACGATGTCATCGTCCGCCCACTCCATGCGTGCAAGCACCTGCTCCAGCCGGTTGAGATGCTTGATGCCGGCCAAGGTCACGTTCATGCCGAGCCGCGCATCACAGAAGCGCACCGCCACACCCTCGGCAGCACGCGATACAGGATAATCAGGCAATGCTTGCCGTATCAGGATACGCGTCGGCGTTGCGTGCGCATCCGTGCGGTAGCCCGCGCCGCCGGTGCCGCGCGTCACGATCAGCTTGATAATGCCACGTGCGCCACGACTCCGGGCCGCGCCAGCAAAGGCGCCGATCTCGCTGCGCAATTGATCAAGATCGACGGGTATCGACAGGCGGCGACAGGAAGAATCCAGCCGGTCCATGTGCCTGTCGAGCAAGGGAATGCGCGCTTCATTGTAGCGCATGGTCTCGAACACCCCGTCACCATAAGCCAGCCCGCGATCACCCGCCTCCGGCGAGGCACCTTCCCTGGCATTGACCCACACCAACGCTTCCTGCGAATCCTGACTCATCGGAATACCCGTCAGAACCGCCGGAAAATCAGCGATCCGTTGGTCCCGCCAAAACCGAAGGAATTCGACAGGGCCACATCGATCTTGCGCTCCTGCGCCACATGCGGCACGCAGTTCAGAACACAATCCGCATCGACGTTGTCGAGGTTTATGGTCGGTGGGGCAACCCCATCGCGAATCGCGAGAATGCTGAATACCGCCTCGACCGCGCCTGCTGCTCCCAGCAGATGGCCAATCATGGATTTCGTGGAGCTCATTGCAACATCTTGCGCTGCATTGCCGAGAATACGCTGCACGGCGCGGAATTCCGCTGCATCTCCGGCCGGAGTCGAGGTCCCATGTGCGTTGATATAGTCGATATCCGAGGGCGCGATCCCGGCGTCGCGGATCGCATTCATCATCGAGGAACTCGCTCCGCGCCCATCCTCGGGAGGCAAGGTCATGTGACAGGCATCACCGCTCATGCCAAAACCGATCACCTCCGCGTGAATTCGGGCGCCGCGCTTGCGCGCACTCCAGTTCCTCCAGCACCAGCACTCCGGCACCGTCGCTCAGCACGAAGCCATCGCGGTCCTGGTCCCAGGGTCGGCTCGCCGCCGCCGGATTTTCATTTCGCGTCGACAATGCCCTGGCCGCGGCAAAACCGCCAAGGCCTACCGGCGTCGTGGCCATTTCCGATCCACCCACCACCATGGCATCGACCTCGCCCCACGCGATGAGACGCGCCCCCAGGCCGATATTGTGGGTGCCCGTGGTGCAGGCGGTTGTCACCGCCAGATTGGGGCCGCTGAAACCATAGCGTATCGACAGATAGCCCGCGATCATGTTGGTGATCGATCCGGGTACAAAAAACGGCGAGATGCGTCGTGGCCCTGATTCGATGACGATCTGATGACTCTTCTCGATCGAGGCGATGCCACCTATGCCGGATCCGATTGCCGCGCCGATGCGTGCAGCATTCGATTCGTCGACCACGAGCCCCGAATCGTCCATGGCCTGCACTGCAGCGCCCAGGCCATAGAGTATGAACTCGTCGAATTTGCGCACTTCCTTGGGCGGGAGGAAGGAGGTATCGAAATCGCGAATCGATCCACCGAAGCGCGTCGAATAAGCAGAAACGTCGAAATGTTCGATCGGCCGAATACCGCTGCGGCCATTGACGATGCCATCCCATGTCTCGGGAACCGAGTTTCCAAGGGGGGTGACTACACCCATCCCGGTTACGACCACGCGTCGCTTCATTGCGGCGAACTCCGTTTGCGAAACGTCTTTTTAATGGCGGGACGTAACAGACGCAACCCGGACAAAGACATCAGAAATTCATCACCAACGTGCCGGCCACGCATCCGGTCCACCGCAGCATCAGAAAATCCGCCGGACGGAGGCCTTGGAAGGCCGCCTGCCACACCGCGATCCAGTGTGCCGCAGGAGCCTTCCGACGGGCATTGATCAGGAATGGGATTCGATATAATCGATGGCGTGCTGGACCGTGGTTATGTTCTCCGCATCCTCATCCGGGATCTCAGTCTCAAACTCCTCTTCAAGAGCCATGACCAGTTCAACGGTGTCGAGAGAGTCGGCTCCAAGGTCTTCCACGAAGGAAGCAGAGTTCTGGATATCCTCCTCTTTCACACCAAGCTGCTCCGCGACTATCTTCTTGACGCGTTCTTCGATGCTGCTCATTTTCGTATCGTGCTCCTGTTAAGGGTTGAGTACGTCGTTGCAACCGGTTTCACCAATTCCCGCGCTGTGCTGCAACGCGAGCAAGGATTCTACCCTGAATCTCCGCAACATTTAATATATTGACAAAATGCGCTCAGCGCATGTACATGCCACCGTTTACATGAATCGTCTCGCCGGTCACGTATCCAGCTGACTCCGAGGCAAGAAAGGCCACTACTGCCGCCACTTCCGCAGCGTCTCCCAATCGTCCTGCCGGAATCTGTTCCAGCAAACCCTGGCGTTGCTGGTCCGGAAGCTCGCGCGTCATGTCCGTGTCGATAAAACCCGGTGCCACGCAATTCACCGTTATTCCGCGAGAGCCGATTTCCCGCGCCAGCGAACGCGAGAATCCTTCCATCCCGGCCTTGCTCGCGGCGTAATTTGCCTGCCCCGCATTGCCCATCGAACCAACCACCGAGCTGACGCTGACAATACGCCCCCAGCGCGCCTTGGTCATTGCACGCATCACGGCCTTGCTGAGGCGGAAAACGGAGCTGAGGTTGGTGTCGATAACACCCTGCCATTCTTCCTCTTTCATGCGCATCAGGATGTTGTCGCGCGTGATGCCGGCATTGTTCACCAGGATCAATGGTGCACCGTATGCATCCACGATCCTCGCCAGGACATCATCGATGGCTGCTGGCGAGGCGACATCGAGCGCCATCCCGGTACCGGCAATACCGGCTGCGGCAAAGCGCTCGGAGATGCGCGTCGCGCCGGAATCGGTGGTGGCTGTGCCGATCACGACATGACCGAGCGCACCCAGCGAATCCGCAATTGCCGCTCCGATGCCCCTGCTCGCGCCGGTAACCAGACACACGCGCTGCATATCACGCCCCTCCCGGGTCAGGCGGCCGCTGCCGCAATTGAAATCTTCATGTCATCGGGATCCTCGCTGGCGTGGCATTCGAGTCCGCCATCGATTCTCTTGCACAGTCCGGCAAGCACCTTGCCAGGGCCGACTTCGAGAACCATGGCAACCTGTTGCGCGACGATGAAGCGTACCGACTGCGTCCACTTGACCGGGCTATGAATCTGCTGCACCAGCAGTTCGCGGATCCGCTCCGGCTCGGATTCGGTACCCGCATGAACATTGTGCACCACCGGCACTGCGGGCGCACTTATACGGATACCGGCAAGATCGCGCGCAAGCTGCTCACCGGCAGGCTTCATCAGGCTGGTATGAAAAGGGGCGCTGACCGGGAGCGGCAAGGCTCGCTTGGCGCCTTTTTCCTTGCATGCAGCGATAGCGCGCTGCACGGCGGCCGTATGACCTGCGATCACTACCTGGCCCGGGGAATTGAAATTCACCGCTGCCACGACCTCGGAGCCAGCCGCCTCAATGCAGGCCAGTTCGACCAGATCATCATCCAGTCCGAGCACAGCCGCCATGGCGCCCTCCCCGACCGGTACCGCCGATTGCATATACGCTCCGCGATTGCGAACCAGTCGCACCGCATCGGCGAACTCCAGAGCACCCGCACAAACCAGCGCGGTGAATTCGCCAAGGCTATGCCCGGCCATATACTCGGGACGCACGCCACCGCGCGCTGACCATACCCGCCAGAGCGCCACGCTGGCGGTGAGAATCAACGGCTGGGTTCGCTCCGTCAGGTTCAGCTCTTCCTGCGGACCGGTCTGCGCAAGCCGCCACAGATCATAGCCCAGCACGCTCGATGCTTCGTCGAAAGTATTCCCGATCAGCGGTTCCACCGCCGCCATCGCGGACAGCATCCCGACGCGCTGAGAACCCTGTCCCGGGAAAACGCATGCCAGACGTGGCGCCATCTCAGCCTCCTTTACGCAGGAGCAGACACGAAAACGGCGAGCACTTCACAGGCTCGCCGCCGAGTTTCTCATGGAGGCACAAGGACCGGATACTCAGTCCTTTTTCGTCTCCACTACTTTTTTCCCGCGATAGAAGCCGTCCGCGGTCACGTGATGGCGGCGATGTGTCTCGCCGCTGGTCGCGTCGCTCGAGAGCGCGGATGCACTCAACGCATCGTGGGCCCGACGCATTCCGCGGCGGGATCTGGTCATTCTGGCTTGTCCAACGGCCATGATTAGCTCCTCGAATAACAACTGAATATCAGCCCAGCGGATGCTGGCATTTCAACGTTCCGAACCTGCGCCAAAGAGCATTCAGGATCGGTCCAACTTGTAAAGCTCCAGTGCTTCGGCAAACGGTTTCACGCGTTCGCCACCGGCGTCTCCGGCAAGCGCTGCGACAGGCTCGACTGCCATGCTGCATTGCTCGTCGGCGTGGCGCGGCGCAAATGGCAGCGCCAGCAATAATTCATCTTCGACGATGCCATACAAATCCGCAGGTTCGTCACCAACCACAAGACCATCGATGCGCGTCGGGAGCGCCGCGAGTTGCGCTTCATCCCGGACCATCGCCAGGTTTATCCGGGCCTGCACCACCAGGCACATTTCACCAAGACATCTCTGACAGGTACAACTCAGCGATGCCTCGGCATTGCCCTCGATGACCCGCAAGCCTTCATCATCCACTCCAAACTGCAGCTCGACCGCCACATCGCCGGTCGACGAGAGCAATTCCGCACACAAACGCCCAAGCTGGGCGATCGGAATCGAACCAGCCAGACACACACCGGCTGCAGCCAGTTTGCGCAAATCAGCGTGTCTCGGCACCCGGGTGGTAGACATAGGCGCGCCATGATAGTGACGAGCTTGTGGGGTGTCAAAAAATAAATGATTGAAAATCCGCGAATTATTCGCATAGTTCAACGACCCGACTCCCTTCCGGACCCGTTCCTGACATGCCTCGGATCATTCTCGCCTCGGCCTCCTCGTATCGCAGCCTGCTGCTCGCACGACTTGGCCTGCCATTCGAATCGATCGCCGCCAACGTCGACGAATCGCGCCTCGATGGAGAATCGGCCGAGGCGATGGTCACCCGTCTCAGCATCCTGAAAGCCCGGACCGTGGCTTTGGTGCATCCCGATGCAGTGATAATTGCCTCTGACCAGGCCGGCGTTGCGGGGGATCGCCTGCTTGGCAAACCCGGCTCCACAGAAACGGCCATCGCCCAGCTACACAGCGTATCAGCTCGCGAAGTACGCTTTCTGACCGGACTTTGCGTGCTGGACCCGGCATCCGGGCAGGAACACATCGCGGTGGAAACCTGCAGGGTCCGGTTTCGGGCGCTGAATGACGCCTCGATACGTGACTATGTCGAACGCGAACAACCGCTCGATTGTGCTGGCAGCTTCAAGGTCGAGGGCCTGGGAATCGCGTTGTTCGAACAACTGGCGCTCGATGACCCCACCAGCCTCGAGGGACTACCGCTGATCCGCCTCACCAGCTTTCTCGCACAAATCGGCATCAACGTACTCGCCCGATGATCCCGGGACCCAGTCCAGCAATTCGCTGAGACAGCCCACTATCAACGACGGGCGATAAAGAGCCAGGCGCTGCGGCGAATGCACGCCATAGCTCACGCCAATTCCAGCCACACCGGCCCGGCGCGCCATGTCCATATCGTATTCGGTATCGCCCACCACGACCGCCTGCTCAACCGCCTCACCCAGCTCCTCGATGATCTCCAGGATCATGCGCGGGTCCGGCTTGGAGGCTGTTTCATCGGCGCATCGCGTGGCGTGGAAAAAGCCCTCCATCCCCATCGATGCCAATACGCGATCGAGGCCACGCCGGCTCTTGCCGGTAGCGACCGCAATGTAGTGTCCGCGCGCCCTCAGTTCCTCGAGCACCTCCAATGCTTTCGGAAACAGCTTCGATGGAGCAATATCCTCAGCGATGAAATGGCCCGCGTAGCCGACACGGAAGCGCTCGCCTGTATCTGCATCGAGCCCCGGATACAGCTGAGCGATGGCTTGCGGCAACCCCAGCCCGATCACCTCGCTGAATGCATCGTCCCCGAGATCCTCCAGCCCCAGATCCAGTGCCGCACGGCGCAGGCAGATAACGATCCGCCCCACGGAATCACTCAACGTGCCATCCCAGTCGAATATGAAAATGTGCGGCGGGGAGCATCTCACGGGTCGAGCCGCTCGAGCACATCCAGCAGCACCTGGTCCAGAGGCGCACTGATATCGAGCGGTCGCCCGTCCGGAAGCTCGAAAGAAAGCGAGCTCGCGTGCAGAAACAGCCGGCGCAGCCCCAAGTCACGCAGGTGCCGATTGAACCCCCGGTCACCGTATTTTTCGTCGCCTGCCACCGGATGCCCTGACACCTGCGCGTGCACCCGGATCTGGTGGGTGCGACCGGTCACGGGCTGCGCCTCCAGCAAGCTCGCCTCGCGAAACACGCGAACGATGCGGAACCGGGTCTCCGACGCCTTGCCGCCCTCATCCGCCCGCACCACCCGCTCTCCCGAGCTGACGGTATTTTTTTCCAGCGAAACGGCAACACGGGTACGGCGCTTCGGCCAGCGACCCTGCACCAGCGTCGAATAGGTCTTGGTGATCGTGCCATCACGCAAGGCCGCATGCAGGTGGCGCAGCACGGAACGCTTTTTTGCGATCAACACACACCCAGAGGTGTCCTTGTCGAGCCGGTGCACCAATTCCAGCGAGCGTGCATCGCTGCGTATCGATCGCAGTGCCTCTATCAAGCCGAGAGATAGCCCGCTGCCCCCGTGTACGGCCAGGCCACTCGGTTTGTTGACGACCAGCAACCCTTCGTCTTCGTACAAAACCCGGCCCGCGAGCGTCTCGATCAGCCCCCTGCCTGGCGCCGCGCTTGGTCGATCCGCCACCCTCACGGGCGGGATTCGTACCCTGTCACCTCCCTCCAGCCGCTGTTCGGGGCGAGCGCGAGCGCTATTCACTCGCACCTCTCCGCTGCGTACGATTCGATAGATCAGCGAGCGCGGAACGCCCTTGAGGCGTGCCAATAAATAGTTGTCCAGCCGCTGGCCCGCGTGCTCAGCGTCGATTTCCATCAACTGCACGCGTGGCTGATCATTTTTTGATCGATCTATCATTTGTTTAGTCTAGCATTTTCGCTGCTAATTGAAGCACTTACCCGACATTGCTATACTCGCCCGCGCATGGGGCGAAGTCACCGCCCGTTTTCGGGCCGGATCAGAGCGCGAAGCCGAGCAAGCAGTTGCGCCAAGCGCAACGATCGGCCCGGAGTTTCTGGCGTGTATATATGCCGCCCATGCAAGCGTCTCGAGTGCGCCTTATCAGGAATGCCCCATGGGCTTGGCGCGCGGGATGCGCTTGGTTTGATCGAATTAAACCAGGAGACACAAGGCACCGTGCGAACAGCAACGGGAAGCTTGTTGAGATTTTCTGTGGGAAAACCGCAACTGCGGTTGCCCGCTTGACCTGAAAGGACTGAGAAGCGCCGATGAGATGGACTGGTAGTAGCCTCCATTCCGGATTCGCGCAGCGCAGTGAGCGTACCGCCATTGCCTGCACATACGCCAAACAGACTTCGAGGAAGCAAGAAGCCTCTGCACAACAAGCCAATTAGGCCGCACTGCTGTTGAGAAGGTGCCAAGGTCCCTGCCATATGCATCAAGGACATTGGTTATCATGAAAAGAATGCTCATCAACGCAACTCAACCGGAAGAGTTGCGGGTCGCTCTGGTAGACGGACAGCGGCTTTACGATCTGGATATCGAGAATCGCAACCGTATCGCGACCAAGGCCAACATCTATAAAGGCCGCATCACCCGCGTCGAGCCCAGCCTTGAAGCAGCGTTTGTCGAGTTCGGGGCCGATCGACACGGCTTCCTGCCGCTAAAGGAAATATCGCGTGAGTATTTCAGCGGCTCGGCGGACGATTCGCAGGGGCGCCCCCGGATTCGCGACGTGGTCAAGGAAGGCACCGAAGTCATCGTGCAGGTTGACAAGGAAGAGCGCGGCAACAAAGGCGCGGCACTGACCACGTTCATCAGTCTTGCCGGACGCTATCTGGTACTGATGCCGAACAATCCTCGCGCCGGCGGCATCAGCCGGCGCATCGAAGGTGACGAGCGCACGGAACTCCGCGACGCGCTCGATTCGCTGAAACTGCCCGAGGGCATGGGTGTCATCATCCGTACCGCCGGCGTGGGACGCTCCGGCGAGGAACTGCAGTGGGACCTCGAATATCTGCTGCAATTGTGGTCCGCCATCACCGCGGCCGCCGAAAAGCGGGCGCCGCTGTTGATCTACCAGGAAAGCAATGTCGTCATCCGTGCCATCCGCGATTGCCTGCGCCAGGATATCGACGAGGTCATCATTGACTCTGCGGACGCCCACGAGAAGGCCTTGGAGTTCATCGAACTGGTGATGCCGAATTACCGCAGCAAGGTAAAGCTCTACAAAGACCCCATACCGTTGTTCAACCGCTACCAGATCGAGAGCCAGATCGAAACGGCCTACGAACGCGAAGTCAAACTGCCCTCGGGCGGCTCCATAGTGATCGATCCGACCGAAGCAATGGTGTCGATCGATATCAACTCCTCGCGCGCGACCAAGGGCCAGGATATCGAGGAAACCGCACTGCAGACCAATTTGCAGGCGGCCGATGAAATCGCGCGCCAGCTCCGCCTGCGCGACATGGGCGGCCTGATCGTGATCGATTTCATCGACATGAACAGCTCCCGCAATCAGCGCGAGGTGGAGAATCGCCTGCGCGAAGCGCTCGAACCTGACCGTGCGCGGGTGCAGGTGGGACGCATCTCGCGTTTCGGCTTGATGGAGATGTCGCGCCAGCGCCTGCGCCCGTCGCTCGAGGAAACGAGTTCGGCGGTGTGCCCGCGGTGCAGCGGACAGGGAACGGTACGTGACACCAAGTCCCTGGCGCTGTCGATACTGCGCCTGGTCGAGGAGGAAGCCAACAAGGAGCGCAGCGCACAGATCCGCGTGATCGTGCCGGTCGAGGTTGCCGCCTACCTGCTGAACGAGAAGCGCCGCGCCATCATCGACATCGAGCAACGCAACAAGCTTCACGTGGTGGTCATTCCCAACCCGAACATGGAAACACCACACTATGAAGTGATCCGCCTGCGCGATGACAGCACGCTCATCCACGGCGAGGAAACCAGTTTCGAACTCATACCCGAAGCACCGCAACCTGCTGACCTGGTAACCCGTAACGCCGAACCGGTAAAAATGCCGCAGGCCGCGGTTCAGTCGGTAGCTCCGCAAAAGCCCAAACCCGCTCCGGCTGCAGCTCCGCAGGAACTTGCTGCCCCGACCTCCACGACGCCGGCAGTACCGGTTGCGGCAGCGGCCGAAGCCAGACCCGGGCTGCTGAAATCCTTGTTCGGCAAGCTGTTCGGACCGGCGCCGGTGGCAGCCCCCCCTGCGAAAGCAGAAGTTGCGGAACCCAAAGTAGTAGAAGCAACCAGCGCTGCCGAGCGCAGCGCGGAAGACAACACCCGGCGCAGCGGACGGCGCGGGCGGCGCGGTGGTTCAAACCGCAGCCGCAGCCCCGGGCAGGGCACCCAGCGCGGCGAGCGGACTCCCGACTCGCGCAGCGGTCGCGACGAGCCCAGAGCTCGCGATGAATCTCCCGGCGGTGACGAATCGAGAACACGCGAAGATACCCCAAGGGAACGAGCACCCCGCAGAGAGAGAGAACGGGAACCCCGCCCCGCCGGGCGCGCTCCCGATTCACCGCGTGCGGATGCCCCGGAACGACGCCCGACCGATGCGCAGCCCAGTGGTCGCGGACCGCGGCGGCGCGGAGAAGCAAGCGCCGCCACCGTGAGTGCCGATGCGCCTCCGGCAGTCGAAGCGCTCGAAACCGCGCTGGATGCGAGCGCCGTCGATACGAGTGGCGAAGCAGCGGAAACCATCATCAACGGCGAAAGCGAGCAGCGCAGCGCACGTCCGCGTCGACGTCGCCAGCGCGGCAGACAACGTGCGACGGAACGTCAGGGAGATCTGACGCAAGACGAAATTGACGCTGGCGAAGATGTGCAACTGGACTTGATTGCGGAAGACGACGATACGCCGTCTGCAGCCGACGTCGTGGCATCGCCGCCTGTGCGAGTGGCCGAGGCGATCGAGGCCACCGTCGATGACGTTGCGGTCGTCGCCGATTCGGATTCCGGCAGCAAATCGCCGGCGCCGCAAACTGCCGTGGCAAGCAAGCCCTGGCCCGAAGCCGCACCGATTGCCGTTGCCGCACCAGTGGCCAAGCCAGCGGCTCCGTTGCGACTCGTTGGACGCGCCGCCAACGATCCGCGGCAGAACCCACGTCCGGTTGCCGAGGTCGAGATCGTTACCGAATCGCTGGTAATCGATCCGTCACGCTTCCCTCCGGTTCCGTTGCCCCAACCTACCCGGCCACAGCCGCCGCGCGCTGCCAACGACCCGCGTCACGATCGGGCAAGCAACGCTGTCCCGGTGCTGACGGAGGGAAATGCGGCAGTGGAGTCGAATCGGGAGCAGGCATGACACGAGCGCATTGTCTGCGGCTACCCGGCCGCTATAATGCGCGGCGTTGCGGAGAGGTGGCTGAGTGGTTTAAAGCACCGGTCTTGAAAACCGACGAGGGTGAAAGCCCTCCGTGGGTTCGAATCCCACCCTCTCCACCACTACAAAAAGGCCCCACCCGGGGCCTTTTTTGTAGTGGTGGAGAGGGTGGTGTGCACGAACCCGCCGGTTCGACAAATCGGCAAGACTGCCGCTTTGGACGCACGAGCGAAGCGAGTGCGCCCAGGGTCAGAACAGCCCCAAGGCTGTTCTGACCAACCCCATCCGAAGGCGTGAAGTGAGCGAACCTTGGACCGGCGTCTGGCCGCCTGCGTGGACCCCATGATCTCGAATACCGGCGTCTACGGCGCCACGCCGGGGCGCCGTGCTTTCGCCGGGTCAGGAATCCGATTCCGGGCAATGGTTGCGGCGGAGGAACGCACCTGTCATGCGCTGTCGGCAGTCGCCGCTTGACGTTATCATTGCATGCTGTCCGCTATCCAAGTGTCAGGAATTCTCGTTGCACATTGGCAAATCCGCCCGGTTTTTCGTTCTTTCTCTCGCAGCCATGCTTTGTATCGCAGCGCCGGCGCTCGCGCTGGAAAATGTCGTGCTGCAACTCAAGTGGGAACACGAATACCAGTTCGCCGGCTACTATGCTGCAAAATGGCAAGGATTCTACGAGCGCGAAGGACTCGACGTAGAGATACGTTCCGCCGCAACCCCGGAGGGCAAGCTTCTCGACCCCATCGGCGAGGTGCTTGCCGGACGCGCGCAGTTCGGCGTTGGTTCGCTCGACATCCTGGTCGGGCGGGGAAAGGGAGAAGATCTCATCGCACTCGCACCCATTTTCCAGCGCTCTCCGCTCGCGGTCCATGCCCTGAGCGGCACCGTGCTGAAAAAGCCCGCAGACCTGTTGAAACTGCGGGTTGCCACCTTTGAAAGCGAGTACGGGATCGTCGAGGTACGTGCCATGCTGCGCGCCAGCAAGCTGGAGCCAGCGGCACTGAACATTGTCCATGAGCCACCAACCGTCGATTCCCTGGTCAGCGGCAAAGCGGACGCAATCGTGACTTACGGCGTTTCGGCGCAGGCCCGCGCCCGCGAACTCGGCGTCAGTCTGCACAGCCTCGAGCCGGCGGATTTCGGTGTGCAAACCTATGGCGACACGCTGTTCACATCCGGCGATCTGGTCCATCAGCGCCCGGACCTCGTCGAGCGGTTCGTGCGTGCCAGCCTCGAGGGGTGGCGTTACGCGCTGGACAACAAACAGGAGGTCGCCGATCGCATCAGCGCGACCTTGCCACGCTACATCTATACCTTCGGCGATTTGCAGACCTACAACCGCGAATTCGCGGCCCGGATGGATCGGTACACCTACTTTCCCGGCGTCAATCCCGGAACCAGCGATCGCAATCGATGGAGCCGCAGCTATCGGCTGCTGCTCGACGCCGGTCTGATCGAGCATCCTTACGCAATCGAGGACCTGCTGTCGGCATCCGCTACCGGGAGTGGCGCTGCGCGCTCCCCCACCATGCTGGATCTGGTATTGCTTGGCGCGATCGTGTTGCTGATGTTCGCGGTCATGGTGTGGTGGAGATTCAGGTTCCGCCATGCTTCGTTCGTGTTGATTGCCTTGCTGGCGATGGCGGAATTGCTGGTCGAGTGGCGTTATCGCGAGGAGCAGGCACAGAACGTGCGCCTCGATGTCATCGAGCAATTGAGCGCGGTGCGTGCGCGCATCGAGGGTGTTATCAACAACAATCTTTCGCTTACCAACGGGTTGGCCGCATTCGTTGCAGCAAACCCCGAACTCGATGACGCGGAATTCGAAGCCTATGCCAAAGCCATCATCGCGCGCGAACCCACTCTGATCAACCTTGCGGCGGCGCCTGACCTTGTGGTGCGCCATGTCTATCCACGCAAGGGAAACGAGGCCGTCATCGGGCTCGACTATCGCAAGAACAAGGCGCAACGCGAGGCTGCCGAGCGCGTGCTGCAAACCGGAGAAATGATCGTGGCCGGCCCGGTAAATCTGGTGCAGGGCGGTGAAGCATTCATCGGCCGCGTGCCGGTTTATGTCGACGACGCCAATGGCGTGAGACACATCTGGGGGCTGGTTTCCGCACCTATCAGTGTCGATGGAGCACTGCAGAGCGCGGGTATTGCCACGGCGCTCCAGAACCTGCGAATAGCCATTCGCGGGCGCGATGGCACGGGCGAACAGGGCGATGTCTTTTACGGCGATCCCGCGACCTTCGATCTGCCTGACGTGGTGAGCATGCCAATTCTCGTCGGTGGCGGCTCGTGGCAGATCGGAGCCACCGCCATTGCGGGCGCCGCCACCCCGTTCGGGCTCTGGGTTATCCGCCTTGCGTTTGCCGCCCTGCTCGTGCTGACGATTGCCGCGCTGCGCTCGCGCATGCTCCAGCACCGCAAGGAACGGGAGTACGCGTCGGTAATCAACCGCCAGGCCAATGAAGACGCACTGACCGGACTTCCCAACCGCGCCTCGTTCAGGGAAAAACTCTCCTCTGCCATTGCGCGCTCGGCAAGATCGGGCGCCTCCCATGCGTTGCTCTTCATCGACCTCGATGATTTCAAGTCGGTCAACGACAATCTCGGCCATGATGCGGGCGATCAATTGCTGATTGAAGCAGCGCAGCGGATCCGCGACTGTGTGCGCGGCTCCGACACCGTCGCCCGCCTGGGCGGCGATGAGTTCACCGCGATTCTTTATGATGTCACCGCGCAGGACGCGATCGGCCAGGTGGCGGAGAAAATTGTCCTGTCGATGCGACGGGCGTTCCGGGTCGGCGAAAGGGAGGTATTCTGCGCCGCAAGCGTCGGCCTGGCTGTCTACCCGAGTGATGCCGACGATCCGGACACGCTCATCATCAAGGCCGATCAGGCGATGTACAGCGTCAAGCAGTCGGGTCGCAACGGATGGCATTTCTACACCCAGGAAATGCACGAGCGATCCGAACGCCGCCATCGCCTGTTCAACGAGTTGAGCGTGGCCCTCGACAACGACCAGTTGCAGGCCTATCTGCAACCCATCATCTGTCTGCGCAGCGGTGAAATCACCGCATGCGAAGCGCTTGCCCGCTGGCAGCGCAACGATGGCGTCTGGGTTTCGCCGGCCGAATTCGTCGAGGTTGCCGAACAACGCGGACTCATCAACCGTCTGGATTATTTCGTGTTGCAGACCTCTATCAATGCCCTGAATTGCATCAATTCGAAGCACGGCACGTCCATCGGCCTGTCCGCGAATGTCTCGCCGGGGATATTCTTCTCGAAGAACCAGGATCTGCAACGCTGGATGGGGCTGGTCAGGGAAACCGCACGCGAATTGCGACTTTCGATCGAAATTACCGAACGTTTGCTGGTTGGCGAATCCGACGAGGCGCACCGGGCGCTCAAGGAACTGTCGGCGGCGCAGGTCAGTATCTCGATCGACGATTTCGGAACCGGCTATTCGTCACTGGGCTACCTGATGCGATTCCCGGTCGATACGATCAAGATCGACCGTTCATTCACCCGCGGCATCGGCCTCGACAAGGCCCATGAAACGCTCATCGACACCATCATCGGGATGGCGCGGCGTCTGGGCAAGAAAGTCGTGGCCGAGGGCGTCGAAACCGAGGCACAGTGTGACTATCTGCGCGAACTCGGTTGTGATTTTGCGCAGGGCTACCTGTTCGGAAAACCGATGAGCGCGGCGGATTTCGGCGAATTCGTCCGCGCGAGCGCCCCGACGCACGACACTCCCCCGCTGAAACCTGCGCCTGGTTCAATTCGCAGCGCCATAAGGCTACACTATGGTTCGGTTCGTCAAACAGGAGTTCGATACGATGCCAGTCAATACCCAGGCGATCAGAAGCGGTAGCCTCGATGCCGGCGCAAGCAGGGTTCTGCGCAACACCTATGCACTGCTTGCGATGACACTCATGTTCAGTGCGCTCACCGCATCGGCTTCGATGGCCATGGCCATTCCTTATATGGGCCTGTGGACGCTGCTGCCGTATTTCGTGCTGCTGTTCCTGGTCGAGAAGAACAAGAATTCCGCGATGGGCCTCGTATGCGTCTTCGCGCTGACCGGCTGGCTTGGCTTCTCGCTCGGGCCGATCCTCAATCACTACGTCGGCATCTCCGGATTCGAGCCTGTGCTTACCGCGCTTGGTGGCACGGCGCTGATCTTTTTCGGTCTGTCTGCCTATGTGCTGGTCACGCGCCGCGATTTCGGATTTGCCACGGGCTTTCTCACCACCGGTATCCTGGTGGCTTTCGTGGCCGGGATTGCCAATGCATTTCTGCAGATCCAGACATTGGCGCTGGTAGTGAGTTGCATGTTCCTGTTCCTGTCCTCGGGCCTGATCATGTGGCAAACGAGCCAGATCATCCACGGCGGGGAACGCAACTATATTTCCGCCACCGTTACGCTCTACGTGATGATCTACAACCTGTTCACGATCCTGCTCAGTCTGCTCGGCGGCGAAGACTGATCGCGCGGACCTCATTTCCCACGGCCCCGGCAGCGGGGCCGTTGCGCTGGTAAACCATGATCTTTTCACTCCTGGTGCAGGAATCGCCGGTCGGCAGGGAGTCGAGCCTGGCGGCATACCGATTCGCACGGGGATGCATCGATGCGGGTCACACACTGTTTCGCGTGTTTTTTTTCCGGGACGGAGTGCAGCACGGCTCGGGCTTGAATATCGCCACGGCTTCGGAAGCCAACCTGCCCCGGTCCTGGCAGGAGCTTGCGGTGGTGCATCAGGTCGACCTGGTGGTGTGTGTCAGCTCGGCACTGCGCCGCGGGATCATCGATGAGAAAGAGGCTTCCCGCCACGGGTTAGCCGGGTCGAACCTGCGCCCCGGATTCGAGATTTCCGGCATGGGACAACTGGTCGAGGCGTGCATTCGCTCCGACCGCGTGTTGAGTTTTGGCGGGTGAGCGCGATGGCGCGTTCGGTTCTGGTGCTGTGTTGCACGCCTCCGTATGGTAGCGAGCGGGCACGCGATGCCCTCGATATTGCAATGGCCTTCGGCGCCTTCGAGCAGCAGCCCACGCTGTTGTTCCTCGGTGACGGAGTACTGGCGTTGCTGGAGCAACAGAATCCGACCGCCCTGCCGGCACGCAATATCGCCAAGCTGGTCGGTACGCTGGCCGATTATGGCATCACGGGCTTGCACGTGGAGACCAGCGCCATGAAGGAACGCGGCCTGGAACTGGCCGATCTCGTTGCGGGAGCCCAACTCGCCGATGATGCACAGCTCGCGGTGCTGCTGGCAAGCCATGACATGATCCTGAGCGTGTGACCGCGATGACCCTGCACATCCTGTCCGCCTCTCCCCATGCCGGCCCCTCCTTTGATCTGTGCCGCCGTGCGCTGGCCCCCGGGGATACGCTGCTGTTGCTGTGTGACGGCGTATACGCAGCGTTGCAGGACGGCGCATGTGCGCAGCAGCTCGACGCACTTGCAGCTGCTACCGTCGCGGTGTATGCGATCGGCGATGACTGCGTGGCCCGCGGCATCAGCGGGCGGCTGTTGCCCGTAGTGCGGGCCACGGATTATCCGGGCTTCGTGGATCTTGCCTGCAGGCACCCGCGCTCGGTGTCGTGGTTCTGAAATGAATCCCGCGCGCCGCATCACCTGGCCGCGTGATGCCGATGGCTTTCTGCTCGACTGGCACGACTGGAACGAAAGCTGCGCGGAGCTTCTGGCCAGCGAGGAGCACCTCGTCCTGACACCCGCACACCATGAAATCCTGCTGATGCTGCGCGCCTACTACGCCCGCCACGCGCATTCCCCCGCGATGCGGGCGCTGGTCAGCCTGACCCGTCGCGAACTCGGCCCCGACAAGGGACGCAGCATCTACCTGCTGCAGCTGTTCCCGGGAAGCCCCGCACGCCTCGCCAGCAAGATCGCCGGCCTGCCAAAGCCGGAGCATTGCCTGTGACGATGGATCCGGGGCGCGCCTTGCGGCCCATCCCTCCCGAGCATACCCTCTGGCGCGGGCGAGCCAGCCGGGGTTTCAGCAGCATATGAAGATCATCCCCGACGATTGCTCCGCGCAAGCCTACGCGGCGCAATTCACCGCCAAGGCCACTCGTGTTGCAACGCTCATGCGCGAATTTGCAGCGCCCGATCCACAGCTGTACGCCTCGCCCCCCAGGCATTATCGTCAGCGCGCGGAGTTTCGTATCTGGCATTGCGGCGATGATCTTTTCTACGCCATGTTCGAGCGTGGCGAGCCGCGCACACCGCTGCGCATCGACGACTTTGCACCGGCCTCGTGGCGCATCAACGAGTTGATGCGCGCGCTGCGGATCGAACTGCTGAGAGTCCCGACACTGCGCCAGCGTCTTTACCAGGTGGAGTTTCTCGACACGCTTGCCGGTGAATCCCTGATCACGCTGGTGTATCACCGCCCGCTCGGCCTGGAATGGGAGGACGCTGCGCGGGAGCTGGAAGTCCTGCTCGGTGCACGCCTGATCGGGCGCTCGCGGGGCCAGCGCGTGGTGATCAGCGAGCCCTACGTCAGCGAGCGCCTGGCGGTGGACGGCGAGGAGTTCGTGTTACGCCAACCCGAAGGCTGCTTCACGCAGCCAAACGCCCAGGTCAACCGTGCCATGCTCTCGTGGGCGCGCGCGGTCTGTGGCGACAGCCCTGACGATCTGCTGGAACTCTATTGTGGAATCGGCAACTTCACCGTCGCGCTCGCCTCGCGCTTTCGCACCGTGCTGGCGACCGAAATCAACACCGGTGCCATTGCCACGGCACGTCACAATCTCGCCGCCAACGGCGTCTGCAACACCTTTGTGGCGCGACTGTCGAGCGCCGAGGCAGCCGCGGCCCTGGCACGCGAACGGGCATTCTTCCGCCTGCGGGAATTCGATCTCGACGCGTTGCAGCCCGCTACGCTGCTGGTGGATCCTCCCCGGGCCGGGCTCGACCCGCGCACCCTGGATTTTGCCGCCGGCTTCGAGCGGATCGTGTATGTTTCCTGCAACCCGCATACCCTGTGCGTCAACCTGAAACAGTTGCAGGGCAGCCATCGCATCGAAAGCCTGGCACTGTTTGACCAGTTTCCGTATACCGAGCACATCGAATGCGGGGTGCTGCTGCAACGCCTTGGGTCCGCACCATGACGATGCGTACCTGGTGCGAGGAGCCGTGAGCGATGAGACCCGCCAAGCTGTCGCCAAACGAAATCGAGCAGCGACTTGCCAGCCTGCCGGGCTGGCGACTGCAGGATGCCAGGCTGCACCGGACATTCCGCTTTGCGGATTTCTCCGCTGCGTTTGCGTTCATGACCCGTGCGGCGCTGCGCTCCGAGCAACTCGATCACCACCCGGAATGGTCAAACGTGTACAACCGCGTCGACGTGGCACTGACCACCCATGATGCGGGAGGTGTCACGGTTCTCGATTTCGTCCTGGCCGAGGCCATGGAGCGCTTCGCCGCGCCTCAGTAGACCGCCAGTCCGTATTTCAGCAGCTTGCGCGGCAGCACGTCGTCGAGCCGCTGCAGGTCATCGGCAACGAGCTCCAGCAGGCGTAATCCGTGACGTTCGTAGACCGACTTCTTTTCGAGCTTTGCGGCCAGTTGCCCCGGTGCCGCCTCGTCACCCCAGTACTCGATGTACAGATGCAGCGACGGCAGGTAGAAGTCACAGCGATATTCGCCTTCCACCGGAAGGCGGCGGCGGTGCGCATGCGCGATCTCGGACATGTACAGCCAATGGCAGATCACCAATTGCGCCTTGCTGTGCAGCACGTGCCCATCGAGTGCGCGCAGTCCATTGCCGCCTTCGATGCGAATCTCGCGATCGGGGTCGGCGAACAGATCCCCTTCGCTGACCTCCCCTATATGCTCATAGGCGTGGATCATCTGCAGGTTTTCGTTGAGCACCGGGTTGCCCGGCAGCGTCGCGGGCCAGCGCACGTACGGAACACCGGTGTCCGGATATTCTTCCTGCACGCCACCGAGCGCCTTGCCCCGTGCCGTGAGCTCCCATCCCTTCACGCCCTTGCGTATCCAGCCCAGCTCGAGCAGCAACAGGTTGGTCTGGCGGGCAGACAGCCGGACCCGCGCGCCAAGCGCGGCGGCGGTCAGCAGGGTGCTGCCCGGATTGGTACTGAACAGACGGTGTTCGAGCACCTGCTCGGGCCAGGCGATGTAGGGTCCGAAGCGTTCGCTCTCCTGGTAGCGGCCCCCCTCGAATTCACCCTTGCGGGTGAGCCGCCACTGCTCGCCATTGCGCACGATCCAGCCGTGCTCCGCCAGCAGGGTGAATAGTTCCCGTACCGGTATGTTGAGGCGCCGCGCAAGCGCGGAACCCGAGAGGTATTGCTCAGTGCCGGACACTGGATTTACCTGCCGAGTTGTCCACAGTTTCTGTGGATAAGTCTGAGGATAATGTATGAGTATGCGGCCCCATGCCGCGAATGTGCTGGCTCTCGCACGGATTGCTCATAAAACGTACAAAATATATTTTTCCGTTATTAATCATGATGTTACAGATTATTATTAATGTGATTAGGGACTAACGGATCGTTTTTGTTACGTTTTTGGACGTCCCTGCCAACCGTTTGTCACGGTGTGCATAACCGGCACTCATACGTCAAGCCCCACGGCATAGGAGTATCGCTCCGCGAGCGCACTGTAGAGTTGCTCCGCGTAGGCAGGGTTATCGCTGTCGATAGTCCCCAAAAGCTCGGCCAGGTGCTCGTTGTCCTCACGTCCCTGCCACTGCTTGCGATAACTCCCGTCCTTGTACCCATGATCCTGGCGGAAGAAATTCAGCACGTTCTTGCCTACATAGGCAGCGAACAATTCGTCTGGCGTCATGCCTGCGGCATGCATCAGCGCCCAGAAACGGCTGGCCGAAAATCGTCGGGTAGCGAGTGCGTGGGCGGCGAGTGCCTCGACCGCATCACGCAACTCGAGTTGTGCGGGAGGCTCTTCCTGCAGTTCCTGGAGTATTTCCCCGGCGATCTGTAGCGGCGTGTTGTTGCCGTCGAAGTACATGCTCATGCCAAAATGCCAGATATCGATCACTTCCAGGCGGACCTGCTCCCAGGCCGGTTCCTGCTTTTTCCACCATTTGTATCCGTAGTGCTCGACCAGCTCGCCACACTCGATCCACAACGCCCGATACCATGCAAAATTCTGGCTGATCCAGTCGGGGTGGACCTTGCGGTTCATCCGGTCCTGCATTTCCAGCATGGTGATGAGTCGTTGTTGCATCGGCGCTGATCCTCTCCTCGTAGGGGGGGGTGTGCGGGGCGTGGCAATCCTAGCACAGGCGTTTTGCCGCCTTGTGGATAAAGGCGGGGATAAAAATATCGTTGCGTTCACCTCCCATCCCTGGCCCCTGCTCATCACTCCGCATCAATTACTCAACCATCTGTTTTTTAAAAAAATCCTCATCACCATCGAAGTTCCCGATAGCACTTCTCCGTCACCATCCACAACCCGGTATTGCACGCCCGGCGTGCATAACCTCATGGAGAAGCGCCAGCTCGGGCTCCGGCTCTTTACAGGGAGCACCTGCATCAACAAGAATACTGTATATACTTACAGTTATCAGGATGCTCTCATGAACCCTCGGTTGCAAGCCCTGCTCACCCGCCCCGATGTGTGGCAAGCCTCGCAGCGCGCGGCGAACGAAGCCCGCAACGTACTGCCCACCGGGCACACGCTGCTCGATAGCGCGCTGCACCAGGGGGGCTGGCCGCACGCGGCGCTCACCGAATTGCTCACGGATGGCTGTGGCATCGGCGAGATGCAGCTGCTCGCACCCGCACTGGCGCACTGCAGCCGGGACCCGCGACGGCTGTTTTTCCTGAGCCCGCCCTATCTCCCATATGCCCCCTCGCTGCATGCGCTTGGCCTGCGGCTCGAGCGTCTGCAACTCGTATCGGCACAACCGGGTAGCGACACCTTGTGGTGCGCGGAACAGATCCTTCGCTCTGGCGCCTGCAGTTGCCTGCTGGCCTGGCTGCCCGGATCACGCCAGGCCGATTATCCTGCGCTGCGCCGTTTGCAACTCGCCGCGCGCGCCAGCAGCGGCCCGGCTTTTCTGTTCCGGCCCACACACACTGCCCGCGCGCTGTCACCGGCCGCGTTGCGCCTGGTTTTGCGTGGCACCGCAAACCGGCTGGCGGTGGAAATCGTGAAGCAACGCGGTGGTCGGGCCGGACAATGCATAAGCATCGCGCGCAGCGGCACGCTGCTGCAAGCCCGCATCGATCCATCCATGCTGCCGACGGTCATGCCCGGTGCAGCAGGCGTGGATTGCGCTGCAACCGCACCCGGCACACACTTTCGCAAAGAGTACCCCGGCACCCGGCCATGGGCCGCGATGCACTGAACGCAAGCTGCTTTCATGTTGTGGCTCTGCCTGCATTTTCCATTGCTTCCGCTCGAGGTATTTACCCGTTCGGCAAAGTTGTGCCGAACTGAAACCCGATCCGGGGAGGCGATCGCGGTTCTCGAGAAGAGCCGTGTGCTGTGCGCCAACGAGACCGCCGTACAGCACGGCATCATGACCGGCGTCTCGGCCGGCACCGCACAGGCATTGTGCGCGGAACTGCGGGTGCTGGAACGTCACCTTGCACGCGAGAACACCGCCTTGCTCGAACTCGCCGACTGGGCATACCGCTTCACGCCGATGCTCACGCTGCAGGCGCCGGACCGGTTGTTGCTGGAGATCAGCGCCAGCCTGCGGCTCTTTGGTGGCCTCGCGCAACTGCTGGAGCAGGTGGAGACGGATCTCGCCGAACGGTGTTACACCCACCTCAGCGGACTCGCGCCGACACCGCGCGGTGCGCAGTTGATGACGCGCGCCCTGCCCTGCACGGCCGCCGCATTACCCGGGTGGTGCGCAAGCGGCGACCCGCAAGCATTCCGCACCCTGATCGACACCCTGCCGCTGGCTTTGCTCGATGTGGCGGAAAAACAACAACAGGCGATGCGACGCATGGGCTTCACCCGGATCGGCGAACTGCTCGCCCTGCCGCGCGCCGCGCTCGGCAAACGCTTTGGCCAGGAACTGCTCGGCAGCCTGCGCCAGTTGTGCGGCGAGCAAGCTGACCCCCGCGCGCCCCACCGGCCGCGCGATTTTTTTCACGGCGAGCTGCACTTTCTCGAACCCCTGCACGAACACGCCATGCTGCTGTTCCCGATGCAGCGCCTGCTGCGCGAGTTGTCACAGTTCCTGGACCGGCGCCAATGCCATTGCCAGCGACTGGAGTGGCGCATGCACGGCGCCCGCGACCAAAGCCACCGGCTGACGGTTCCCTGCTCGCTCGCGCACCACAGTTACACGGCCCTGTTCGATCTCACGCGTCTCGCACTGGAGCCGCTGCAACTGCCGGAACCGGTCGAGTCACTGAGCCTCGCCTGCCGTGCATTTTCTCCGGTCCATCAACAGAGCGCTGCCCTGTTCCAGAGCGCGACGGCGGACCTGGCACAAGCCGAAAAACTGCTGCTGGATCGTCTCGCCATCCGCATCGGAGAACAATGCCTGCACGGCATCCGTCTCGCGGATGCACATCTTCCGGAGGAAGCCTGGCAGCGCACCCATGACGACCGCCACGGCAGCGACAATCCGGCACCCGCGCAGCGCCCCTGCTGGCTGCTGCCACAACCTGTTGCGCTGCAACAGCGCGCCACCGGCCTCGACTGGAACGGACACCTGCAACTGTTGAACGGCCCCGAGCGCATCGAGAGCAACTGGTGGGGCAATGCGGTAAAACGCGACTACTTCATCGCCCGCCACGAGAGCGGCCCGTTGTGCTGGATATTCCGTGAATACGGCAGCAGGCAGTGGTTCATGCATGGATTGTTCGGTTGATATTACCGATGCGTAACACCCATTGTCCCGACAAGCCGCTATCGTTTGCCTGGGGCAGGCCGTCAGCAAATCAATCCGACCGGAGCAAAACACATATGAGCCAGAGTACACATCTCGATGGGCCCGCCATGGCCCGATCCATCCGCGACGTGGTGAGCAGCCATGCGGGCGCCAGCGAGCAGGCACGCACACTGGTGCCTGAAATCGTGGATGCGCTGTGGGGCAGCGGGCTGATGCAGTTCATGAATCCGCGCGCGGCCGGTGGCCACGAACCCGCGTTTCGCGAACTGATCGATACCTGGCAGGAACTCGCCTGGCAGGATGGTTCGGTCGGGTGGATCAGCATCGCCAATTTTCCCGCTACCGCGCTCACCGCCGCCTATCTGCCCGAGGCCGGTTTCCGGGAAGTCTTCGGCGCAAACGACAATAATCGCAGCGTGCTCGGCGGGCAGTTCGCGCCCAATGGCCTCGGTCAGCGCGTGGACGGCGGCTACCGGCTGAGTGGAAACTGGAATTTCGGCAGCGGTACCGGGCACACGAATTTCGTGATCGGCGGCTTCATCCCGATGCACGACGGCGAGATGCAGATGGCCAGCCACGGCCTGCCGCAGATGCTGATCGCGGTCTTCCCGCGCGAGCAGATCAACTTCACCGATGGCTGGTTCGTGCAGGGGCTGAAAGGTACCGGCAGCTACGACTACAACGTACAGGACGTATTCGTCCCCGACCAGCGCATCTTCCCGCTGTTCACGCGCACCCCGCTGCGCGGTGGTTCGCCGTATCGATTCGGAGTGATGCCGGTGACCGCGGCCGGGCATGCCGCCTGGGCGCTCGGTGTGGCGCGCAGCGCGCTCGACGATATCCGTACCCTGGCGCTGGAGAAAATACGCATGGGTGACACGACCACGCTGGCGCACAAGACCACATTCCAGCGCAATCTCGCACATCACGAAGGCATGTGGCGGGCCGCACGCCTGCTGGTGACGGAGACCTTCGGCACGCTCGGCGAGCAGGTGGCGGCTGGCGTGGAACTCAGCCCCGCGATGCGTGCCGAATCACGCATTGCCGCAACCTATGCCACCGACGCCTGCCGCGAAGTGGTGCACTGGGCGCATCTCGCGGCAGGCACCAGCGCGATCCGCGAAGGCAGCCGCCTGGAGCGCGCATTCCGCGATATCTATACCGGCACGCAGCATACCTTTATCGGCGAGAAGACCTACACCGACTCCGCCCAGGTGATGCTGGGGCTGGTGGAGGATAGTCCCGGGCTATAGAAAATATCAGCGCGGGTGGATGCGCATGAACGGATTGGCGATACGTCCCAGCAAGCCGGCGAAGCGGATCGGCGCATCCAGCACCGCGAGACAAAGACAGTCGCTGTCCTCGGCCGCTACCGGACGATGCACATCGTCGGGTCCGCGGACCAGGAAATCGCCCTGCTGATACAGCCCGTCCTGATCCGAAAAGCGTCCGTTCAGAACCACCGTGATCTCGGTGCCCGAGTGACCATGCTCGAGCACCTTGCCTCCGGCCGTGATGTGATGCAACGCCACCTCGCGCGTGGCATCGCCAAAGCGCAGGCGGGTCGCGCGCAACGAGCCCATTCGCTTCCACCCCAGCGCATCGAGGCCACCCGGAACCAGCGTGCGCAGCACCCGTGGCAACCCATCCGGCGCCGGGCGTGCCGTGATCGGAGCCACAGGCGTTTTGCCCTCGAGGCACTGCATCAGACGCTCGAGCGCACCGTCAGCGACCGGAACCGGATCGAGATCCTCGAACAGCTGCGCGCCGAGCGCCTCGAGCTGTCGCGATTCAGCGCGGCAACGCGAGCAGTATTCCAGGTGCACCGCGATCGGCAACGCCACCGCGCCGGCCAGACTGCCCGCCGCGTAATCGTTGAGCAGGAATTGATCGGGGTGAAAATGCGTCATTGCCAGGGCACTCATCTGTCCAGCATCACTTTCAGCTTGCTCATTGCCAGCCGGATCCGGGATTTCACGGTACCCAGCGGAAGATTCAGCTCCTCGGCAGCCTCGCTGTGCGATTTGCCCTCCATGTACACCTTGGCGATGATCTGGCGCTGTTCCGAGGGCAGCGAACGCAGCGACTCGCGCACATCGATCGCGCCGCGACGCTGGTCGATTTCATCCTCGACTTCCTCCGGATCGGTACCGAAGTCCCACAATTCATCGACATCGACCTCCTCGCGCACCCTGAATTTCTTGCGCAACAGGTCGATGCGACAATTGCGTGCCAGGGTATAGATCCAGGTCGTGGCGCTGGCCTTGGCCGCATCGAAGGTGCTGGCCCGGGTCCAGATCTTCAGCATCACTTCCTGCACCAGCTCCTCGGCCAGTGCATTCGACGACATCCCCGGGCTGGACAGGGCGAAGGACTTCAGCCGCGGGGCGAAGTAATGAAACAACTCGGCATATGCCTCGCGGTCGCGCTGGCGGGCAACCGCCTCCAGGCGCAAGGTCCAGACATCGTTTTCCTGTTCCAGTGCCACCACGTTTCCCATGGTCGCCAATGATGGGCGCTGAGCTACCAGCTGTAAACCCGGGCTGGATGGAACGGACAACAATTTCCTGGCACGCATCCGACGCTTCTCCGCAACACATGATGGTTCGACCGTTGATACGCAACGCGCCAGGAGGCAGATCACTTCAGCGAGCACTGATCCAGCAGAACGCGACGAGCGTAAGCCGCAACCGCAAGCCGCCATGCTGGATGGAGTCGTTTGATGAGAATCGCGCTGATAGGAGCCGGGATTTCCGGGCTGACCGCAGCCTGGCTGTTGAGCCGTCGCCACGAGGTGACGGTATTCGAGGCCGAGCCGCGCATCGGCGGGCATACCGCGACCGTCGATGTCACGGTCGCAGGACAGCACTTCGCAATCGACACCGGCTTCATCGTATTCAACGATCGCACCTATCCGAACTTCATCCGCCTGCTCGGCGAGCTCGGCGTAGCCTCGCAAGCGACCGAGATGAGCTTCAGCGTCAGCAACGATCTCAGCGGGCTCGAATACGCCGGATCGAATCTGAACACCCTGTTCGCGCAGCGCCGCAACCTGCTCCGGCCGCGATTCTGGGCCATGGTGCGGGATATCCTGCGCTTCAACCGCAGCGCGGTAAGCGATCTCGAGCAGGGTCGCATCCCCGACGGCATGACGCTTGGCGAATACCTCGACGAGGGTGGCTACTGCGCGCAGTTTCGCGACGACTACCTGGTTCCCATGGGAGCCGCGATCTGGTCATCGGGAACCCGTCAGATGGATGCGTTCCCGGTGGAATTTTTCATCCGCTTTTTCCGCAACCACGGCCTGCTCAGCATCGCTGACCGCCCGCAGTGGCGCACCATCGTCGGCGGCTCGCGCTCCTATCTCGACCCGCTGAAGCAACGCTTCGCATCCGCCATACATACCAATGATCCGGTGATCCGCATCGTGCGCGAGGCAGAGCAGGTCGAGCTCGGTACCCGCAGCGGACGCATCGAGCGCTTCGACCAGGTCATCCTGGCGTGTCACAGCGACCAGGCCCTGGCCTTGCTGGACCGGCCCTCCACCGCCGAGCGCAGCATCCTCGAGGCGATTCCATATCGCGACAACGCGGTCGTGCTGCATACCGATACGCGGGTATTGCCACGCTCGCGCCGCGCCTGGTCGAGCTGGAACTACCGGGTGCGAGCCGGCGCCGGCGAACTGCCGGTGCTCAGCTACGACATGAACATCCTGCAGAAGCTCGATGCCGACACCACGTTCTGCGTGACCCTCAACGACACTTCCGCGATCGACCCGGCCCGCATTCTCGGCCGCTACAATTACAGTCATCCCGTATTCAGCGTAAACGGCATCCGGGCGCAGGCGCGCTGGGCCGAGATCAACGGCACCCGGCGCACCTGGTTTTGCGGCGCCTGGTGGGGCAACGGATTTCACGAGGATGGCGTGACGAGTGCGCTGCGCGTCGCGCATGCACTGGGGGTCGAGTGGTGATCCGCAGCGCCATCTACAGCGGCGAACTGCGTCATCGGCGCTTCCGCCCGGTCGCGCACGCATTCCGCTATCGCTTGTTCATGCTGCTGCTCGATGTGGAGCGAATCCCGGAACTGTTCAGGGGCAGCTGGCTGTGGTCCGCAACGCGACCGGCTCCCGGCTGGTTCAGGCGCGGGGACTTTCTCGGCGACCCGAACCGTCCACTGGCGGATTGCGTGCGCGATCTGGTCGAAATCGAAACCGGGGCGCGCCCGCGGGGACCAGTCATGCTGCTGGCCAACCTGCGCTATTTCGGCGTACTGATGAACCCGATCTCCTGCTACTACTGTTATGGCAGCGATGGCAGAACGCTCGAGGCAGTGGTCGCGGAAGTCACCAGTACGCCATGGAACGAGCGCCACGCCTATGTATTGCCCGCTTCCGGGGCCGGTCCGCTGTTACGCGCGCAGTTCGCCAAGAAGCTGCACGTCTCGCCGTTCAATCCGATGGGTATGCACTACGACTGGCGCAGTCGCCGGCCCGGCGAGCGCCTGACGATCCATCTCGAGAATCATCTGGAGCACGAAAAGGTGTTCGACGCGACTCTCAGCCTGCGGCGCGAGCCTCTCACGCACAGGGCACTCGCACGCCTGTTGCTGCTCCGTTTCCCGCTGATGAGCCTGCGCATTGCCGCCGCGATCTACTTCGAAGCCATGCGCCTGCTGCTGAAGAGGATCCCGTTTTACCCGCACCCGCAAACCGCATCCGTGAGCAAGGAGCCGACAGAATGAATTCGAGTACCCGGGAACTGGCACTGCCGGCAACGGCTCGGCGCCTCTCATGGCAGGCACGCTTTGCGCGCGAACAGATTTTCCGCCGGATCAGGAAGTTGCCGCGCGGACGCCTGGTAATCGAGGACGCCGATGGCGTCTATCGATTCGGTAGCGGTGACGAGCGCAGCGATCTGGTGGCGCAGGTGTTCGTCGTCAACGAGGCTTTCTACCATGAACTGGCCAGCGGCGGCAGTATTGGCGCGGCCGAATCCTGGGTGCACGGGCATTGGCGTACCAACGATCTGCTGAAAGTCATGCAACTGATGGCCGCCAACATCGAGCTGCTCAACACCCTCGATGACAGCAGCTCGGTGTTACAGCGACTCGCGCTGAGAATGCTGCATGCACTGAATCGCAACAATGTGCCCGGTTCACGCCGCAATATCGAAGCCCATTACGATCTCGGCAACGAGCTGTTCGCCCAGTTCCTCGATCCCGGCATGATGTATTCCGCAGCCATTTTCCCCCGTGCCGATGCCTCGCTCGAGGAGGCTTCGCGCTGCAAGCTCGAGCGCATCTGTCGCAAGCTCGAGCTGAAAAGCACGGACCATCTGCTGGAAATAGGCACCGGCTGGGGCGGCATGGCCGAATACGCCGCACGCCATTTCGGCTGCCGCGTGACGACGACCACGATCTCGCGCCAGCAACATGATTACGCCACCCGGCGCATTCGCGATGCCGGCCTGGAGGAGCGCGTAACGGTACTGCTGAGCGATTACCGCGAACTCGAAGGCCAGTACGACAAACTGGTGTCGATCGAGATGGTGGAGGCCGTCGGGCATCGCTTCCTGGCACGCTACTTTGCCAGCTGCGCACGGCTGCTGAAAGCCGACGGACTGATGCTGCTGCAATCGATCCTGATGCCCGACCAACGCTACCAGCGCGCGCAACGCAATGTGGACTTCATCCAGCGATTCATCTTTCCTGGCGGTTTCCTGCCATCGAGCAGCGCGCTCATCGGGCATGCGGGCGAGCATACCGACATGCAGCTCCTGGACACGCTGGATATCACCGCCCACTACGCCGACACCCTGGCCGAATGGCGCCGGCGCTTCCATCGCAACGGAGATGCGATCCGAGCGCTCGGTTACGGCGACGATTTCATGCGTCTCTGGGATTATTACTTCAGCTACTGCGAAGGTGGATTCCGCGAACGGGCGGTCGGCACCGCGCAGTTCCTGTTCGCCAAACCGCTGTACCGTGCACCCGCTGCCCGATGACATCGGTGGTCTGGTTTCGCAGCGATCTGCGCGTCGACGACAACAGCGCGCTCAACGCCGCGCTGGAAATCGGCGAGCCCGTGATCGGGGTATTCCTGCTCGCCGACGGGCAATGGCGCACGCATCACTGGGGGCCGCGCAAGCAGCTGTTCGTCTGGCAACATGTGCTGGCGCTGCGCACCGCGCTGGCGGCACGGGGCATCGCGCTGCACATCGAACACGCACCGCGCCTCGATGATGCGCCGGGCGCACTGGCGGCTTTCGTGCTTCACCACAACGCCAGGCGCGTGCTGGCCAACGCCGAGTACGGCGTCGACGAGGGTGCGCGCGACCGACGGGTCGCGGTCCGGCTTGCCGCACATCGGGTGAAGCTGCGTGTACTGCACGACTTCACGCTGCTGGCACCCGGCAGCGTGCTCACCCGGCAAGGCGCTCCGTTTCGCGTGTTCAGCCCCTTTCGCCGTGCCTGGCTCGACGTGGTGCGTGGTGCAGCCATTCCCTGCTTCCCGGCGCCCCCCTTGCGCACCCCGATCGAGCCTCCGCCGGTACCGCCCTGGAACCCGCCGCCCGGCTCGCTCGATCGGGACTGGTGGCCGATCGGCGAAAACCGCGCCCGGCAGCGACTGGAGGATTTCGTCGCGCACCGAATCGAGCGCTACCACGAAGATCGCGATGTCCCCGCGCTCGATGGCAGCTCGCGCCTGTCACCGTATCTGGCCAGCGGCGTACTTTCGGTGCGCCGCTGCATGCAGGCAGCGCTTGCCGCCAATCACGGCGAATGGGACAGCGGTCAACGCGGCGTACAGACCTGGCTCGGCGAACTCGTCTGGCGCGAGTTCTATACCCATATCCTGGTCGCGTTTCCGCGCGTCAGCCGCAACCAGCCGTTTCGCGCCGATACCAATGGCGTTCCCTGGCGTGGTGCCGGCTTGGCGCTCGACCAATGGCAACGCGGACGCACCGGCTTTCCGCTGGTTGATGCCGGAATGCGCCAGCTGCTCGCGCGTGGCTGGATGCACAATCGCCTGCGCATGCTGTGCGCGATGTTTCTCAGCAAGTATCTGCTGATCGACTGGCGTATCGGCGAACGCTGGTTCATGGACCAGCTGGTGGACGGCGAGCTCGCGGCAAACAACGGCGGGTGGCAATGGTCCGCTTCCACCGGCACCGACGCCGCGCCCTACTTCCGCGTGCTGAGCCCGGTCCGGCAGGCCGAGCGCTTCGACCGCGAGGGCGAGTTCGTGCGCCGGTATGTGC
Source organism: Gammaproteobacteria bacterium (assembly GCA_016705365.1). Classification (NCBI taxonomy): domain Bacteria; kingdom Pseudomonadati; phylum Pseudomonadota; class Gammaproteobacteria; species Gammaproteobacteria bacterium. The sequence goes on from JADIYI010000002.1 coordinate 638,976, forward strand.
CCGAACTCGCCGGGGTAACGACGGCTGCCCTGCTCGAGCCGGGTCACCCGGAGCTGCTCGCCACCGGCTACCCCGCACCGATAATCGACACCCGGATTGCGCGCGAACAGGTACTGCAGGCCTTTCGCGCCCTCGGCGTGGCGGCGCTTTCCGCGCCATGAGCACGCAACGCAAGCTGCTCAATGCCATCGCCTTCCAGGGCGGGTGGTTTGCCTGTGTCATCGGCGGTACTGCATGGGCGCTGGCCGCGGCCGCAATCTTCCTGCCAATCCATCTCGCGCTGTGCGGCACGCCGCGCCGCGAGGCAGCCCTGATGCTGATCTGTGCCGGCATCGGCGTCACGCTGGACATGACGTGGCAATACGCCGGACTGCTGAGCTTCGGGGGCGCGGCAATCGGCCCGCTGCCGGTCTGGCTCTTGATGCTTTGGTTGCTGTTTGCAGCCACGCTCGGGCAGTCGCTTTCCTGGCTGCATGGCCGCCTGCGGCTCGCCGCACTGCTCGGCGCCGTCTTCGGACCGGCAAGTTACTACGCCGGCCTCGCGCTCGGGGCCGCGCAATCGGGGCTGGCGCACTGGCAGGTCGCGCTGGCAATGGCACCGGCATGGATGGCACTGCTGCCGCTTTTGCTGTGGATCCACAAGCGTGGAATCGACCCGTGAAGACGCCGCGCGATCTTGCGCTGGGCGCAACCCTACTGCTCTGGCATCTGCCGGCAGTATCGCTCGAGTATATCGAGGGCGTTGCGCTGCGCCTGCCGGAACAGACCGAGGCCTATCGCGAACATCACACCAGCGATACCCATTGGCAACACATCGAGTACCGCACGCCCGAGGGCACCCTGATCGCCGAACAACGCCTCGATTATGCCTGCAGCCAGAATGCACCGGCATTCGAGCAGCACGATTTGCGCGATGGAACACGATTCGGCGCACGCTGGGAAAATGGCGTATACACCTTGATACGCAACGGGCAGGCGCGCGCCCTCAGACAGCCCGACAGCCTGGTCGCAAGCTCCGGGTTCAATCGCTTCGTGCAGGCTGAATGGGGCGCCCTGATCGGCGGCAAGCGAATCGACTTCGACTTCGCGCTTCCCGCCCGACTACAGGCATTCAGGCTGCGGATCCAGCGGATGGACACACCCGAGGGCTACCCGGAAACGAGCGCCTGGTTTCGTATCTCTGCGGCACAGGCATGGCTGCGCCCGTTCGTCGCCCCGATAACGCTCGGCTACGATGAGCAAAAGCGTTTGAGAATCTACCGCGGGCTGTCGAATCTCGAAGACGGCGATGATTCGTCGCTGACCGTGGAAATCAGCTACCGCTACGATGGCAATCCGCCTGCGACACGGGAGCCCGCTCTCGCGCGCAATGAACCGATCACGACGCGAATGCGTACAACCGGCTCGGCAGATTGTGGAGTGCATCGCTCATGAATCGTGAACTGACCCTGGACGAGACCATCGAGGTCGAACGCCCGCTGAACGAAGTGTTCGCCTATGTTGCGGAATTCTCGCGCATCGAGGAATGGGATCCGGCAGTGCTGCACGGCACCCGGTTGAGCGAAGGAGCGCCCGGGCTCGGCAGCGAATACCGGATCGACATGAAAGCGGGCTTTTCGCTGCACTACCGCGTGATCGGCTGGGAGCCCGGCAAACGCATGCTTATGGCGGTCTCGTCGCGCATTTTCAGTGCAAGGGAAGAAATCACGTTCAGTCGCCAGGGCAAAGTCACGCGCGTACGCTATGTCGCGATCTTCGATTTCCCGGCGCCGCTGGCTCTGGTTTCACGACTGTTTCCTTCGCTGATGGATCGTGTCGGAAAAAGCGCGATGCAGGGGCTGAAGGCTGCGCTGGAGGATCGATTCCCGGCACCGCGGGAATCCACCGCACGGGCGATCGGAGATCGCCTGCTGCTGCCTGGCATCTGGCGCTTTACCCGTGCCGGTTACCGCAGCGCGCGCAAGAACTGGAAGCCGGTCTCCGCGTTCCTGGCAAATCGCCATGCCCTGATCACCGGTGCGACCTCCGGCGTCGGGGAAGCCAGCGCACTGGCGCTGGCAGCGCTCGGAGCGAAGATCACCCTGGTGGCGCGCGACCAGGGCAAAGCGCGGGAAACGGTGCGCCGGATCCGCGAACAGACCGGCAACGAACGCGTGCAGATCGAAATTGCCGACCTCGGCCTGATGCGTGAGGTGCATTCGCTGGCCGATCGCCTGCTCGAGCGTGGTGAGCCGATCGACATCCTGGTCAACAATGCCGGCGCGCTGTTCAATCCCCGGCAACTCAGCGCGGAAGGACTGGAACTGAGTTTCGCGTTGCTGCTGCTGGCGCCATTCATTCTCACCGAACGCCTTCACCCGCTGCTGGCGAGCGCCGGGTCGGCGCGCGTGGTCAATGTGCTGTCCGGTGGCATGTACTCGCAGCGGGTGCAGGTCGATGATCTGCAGAGCCGCAGCGGCAAATATTCCGGAGCGCTTGCCTATGCCCGCGCCAAGCGTGCGCTGATGATCCTCACCGAAGTCTGGGCCGATCGCTGGAAGGATGAGGGCATATGTGTCAACGCCATGCATCCGGGCTGGGCAGACACGCCTGGTGTCGAGAGTTCGCTGCCGACATTCCACCGGCTGACCCGCGGCGCCCTGCGCAGCCCTGCCCAGGGCGCCGACACGATCGTGTGGCTGTGCGCGGCAACCGAGGCCGCGCGCTCGAGCGGAAAATTCTGGCTCGATCGCGAACCCCATCCAAGCCATGTGTTCCGCCACACCCGCGAATCGCCATCCGAACGCCAGGCACTGCTGACTGCGCTTGACGGATATCTCGAATCCACCACGGTGCAACGAACGGCCTGATCATGGCTACGCTCACCCCCGGGAAGACAAGCTGCGGGGGCTGCCTGCCGCTACCAGTCGGTCCATTTCATCCATGATCGCATTCATGCGCGCAAATACCGCCTGGTAGGGAGCGGGCTCGCTCAGGTCGACGCCGGCAGCCACGAACATGTCGTGCGGGTACTCCGAGCTGCCCTTGCGCAGCATGCCGATCACATCCTCGCGCGCCTGCGCCGCATCGGGCCCCGTCAGCCGGCTGGCAAACGCGGTCGAGGCGGTAACCGAGGTCGCATACTGGAATACATAGAAATTGCGATAGAAATGCGGGATATAGGCCCACTCCAGCGCATAGCCCGGGTCGATGTCCATCACCCCCTCATCGCTGCCGTGGTAACGGCGCAACAACTCGAGATAGATCGTGCTGAAACGCTCCCCGGTGAGCGCCTCGCCAGCCTCGGCCGCCGCATGTATCGCGGCCTCGAACTCGGCAAACATGGCCTGGCGAAAAAAGGTCGCACGGTAGGTTTCGAGTTCCTGCGCCAGGAAATACAGCCGCTGCTGCTCGCTGTCTGCATTGGCCTGAAGGTGTTGCAGCAGCAGGATCGAATTGATCGTCGATGCCATCTCGGCCACGAATGTCGCGTAACCTGCGGTCTCCCAGGGCTGGCCCTGGTTGGACAACACCGAGTGCACCGCATGACCCCACTCGTGGGCAAACGTCGACAGACTGTCGAAGTCATCCTGATGATTGAGCAGCACATAGGGGTGCACATCGTAGGCACTGCCGAACACGTACGCACCGCTGCGCTTGCCTTCCTGCGGAAACGCATGCATCCACTCGCTTGCGAACCCCCGGTCGAGCACCGCGAGATACTCGGGTCCGAACGGCGCCAGCGCACGGCGGGTAATGACTTTCGATTGCTCGAGCGTGTAGCCGGGTTCAGGCAGACTCACCAGATCGGGATAGATGTCGTGGTAGGCGAGAACATCAACACCCAGCATCCGTGCGCGCAGCCGGAAATAACGATGCAGCACCGGCAATCCCGCATGCGCCTGCTCGATCAGGCGGTCATAGATCGATACCGGCAGCTTGTCGACAAACAGCGCGGCCTCGCGCGCACTGGCAAAATTGCGCATCCGCGCCGCGAACACCTGCCCCTGCACCTGCGAGGCGAGCGTTTGTCCGATAACGGATTCGTATTGCTTCCAGGTTCCGAAAAAGCTCTCGAACACCTGGCGCCGGACCGCACGATCCGGGTTCCGGCGGTGCAGGCCGTAGCCCTGGTTGTCGATGCGCACTTCGCTCGAATCGATCAGCAGGCTTGGCCAGGGAATATCCGAAGCAGACATCTGCGTGTAGATGGTCTGCGCCCCCGACAGCGGCAATCGGGCCGCGGACAGGATGCGCTCGCCACTCGCGTCGAGCGTATGCGCGGCATTGCGCAGGCTGTCGCGCAACATCACCGCGTGGACTGCCAGGCGCGGTTCCGTCGCAATGAACGATTCGACCCGCTCGGCGCCGGCCGCGATGATCTCGGGGCTCATCCATGCAACCACCTCCCCGTAGCGCACGTACATCTGCTTGGCCAGCTGGAAGCGCGCGAGATTGGCCTGCACCCGCGTATCCTCGTCCGCCTTCAGCTGCCCATACACGTAGAGGCGCATCACCCGCTTGCCGAGGCGCGACGCCAGGCCGGCGGCATCGGCAAGTGTCGCGGCATCGGTGCAGAGTCTGCCACGCCACTCATCGAGCCGGACCAGTTCCACGTCGAGAGCGGCGTATTCCCGCTGCCAGGTCTGCGCATCGGTGTAGAGATCGGCGAGATTCCAGTTCAGCACCTGCTGCGTCGTGACCTGCGCCTGCGCGGCGCCCGCGCCGGTGCCCGTCGAGCCTTCCGTGCCGCGCCGCACGGGCTCGCCGTCGCCGCATGCAGAAAGCAAGCTGCCGGCCAGCAGCAACGCGATTGCCCGCATGCACCATACGCAATACTCCCGATTCCCGATATCTGTCACGATCGCCCTCCCGATTCAGGTGTTGCTCTTTTGCGGCGGCACGCCGATGCAAACGGCACGCATGATGCCACAGAGTTTCTCCTGCACGCATGCCATTGCCCGCCGACAAGCACTGCGTGGTACGCTTGCCCGGGTACCTCCGCAAAACTTGCGTGCAACCGGACGGATGCTGAACCAGACCATGAAACTGATACGCAACTTCATCCACCACGAAGCAGCGGGCGGCATGCTGTTGATCGCCGCGGCAGTGATCGCGCTGCTGCTCGCCAACAGCCCGCTCGCCGGTGCCTATCACGCATTGTTCGCAATCGAAGTGGAGGTACGTGTCGGGGATTTCATGGTGCTGAAACCGCTGCGGTTGTGGATCAACGACGGCCTGATGGCAATCTTTTTCTTCACCATCGGACTCGAACTCAAACGCGAGATCCTCGAGGGTGAACTCTCGACGCCGTCGAAAATCGCCCTCCCCGCTTTTGCCGCGGTCGGCGGCATGCTGGTGCCGGCACTCACCTATTCGCTGGTGAACTGGAACGACGCCATTGCCATGCGTGGCTGGGCGATCCCTACGGCCACCGACATCGCATTTGCGCTCGGCGTGTTGCTGCTGCTCGGAAAATCGGTGCCTACCTCGCTGAAACTGTTCCTGGTCACGCTGGCGATCGTCGATGACGTGGGCGCGATCATCATCATTGCGCTGTTCTTCACCGTGAAGCTCGCACCGCTGTCGCTGGCCCTGGCCGCTGCCTGCCTGCTGTGCCTGTTCGCGCTCAATCGCTCGAAAGTCGACTCCATGGTGCCCTATCTGCTGATCGGCGCCATCATGTGGCTCTCGGTACTCAAATCCGGCGTCCATGCAACGCTCGCAGGAGTCTTGCTCGCGATGTTCATTCCGCTCAGGGACAGCACCGGGCAATCGCCGTTGCGCCGGCTCGAAAAAGAACTGCATTCCAGCGTGGCTTTTGGTGTGCTGCCGCTGTTTGCGCTGGCCAATTGCGGCGTGACGTTCATCGGCGTCGGGCCAGAGGCGTTTTTTGCGCCGATCCCGCTTGGCGTGACCCTCGGGTTGGTGCTCGGAAAACCGCTCGGTGTGCTGCTGTTCAGCGGGATTGCCATCGCACTCGGCTGCGCGCGATTGCCCGACCGCGGCAACCTGGTGATGTTCACGGGCGTCGCCTGCCTCACCGGCATCGGCTTCACGATGAGCCTGTTCATCGGCTCGCTGGCATTCGAATTCGTTGACCCCGCTATACGGGTGGACGAGCGCGCGGGGATCATCCTCGGCTCCACGGTCTCCGCCCTGCTGGGCATCGGCCTGATCAGGCTCGGGCTCAGACGCTTGCCCGCGATCAGCTCGACGAACTAGCCCGCGCGCGCCTGGATCAGCAGGTTGCGTGGCGTGAGTTCCCGCGCGCAGAACTCCGTTACCTCGACCCGGTAACCGTGATCGGCAAGAAACAGCGCCCGGTCGAGCACCAGCCACAATTCCAGCAGCCTGCGAAACCGGTGCCGCACCAGGTCCAGCGCGCTTACCACCCGAAACCGTTCAGCGCCCGCGCTCTCGTATCCCGCCAGCGCAACAGCGGATGGCAATGCAATCTGCAGAAACTGCGCCGCGCCCCTGCAATAGGCGGCAAAATCGCCGGCACCGGAAACGGAGGGCGGCGGCAGATATTCATCGATACCGCGCTGCTCGCGCTGCAGCAGATCGAAACCGAGTTGCCATTGCTGCATCCGCGCGCGCTGGCGGCGCGCGTGCCCGGGTGCGGTAACGGTCTCCTGCACCGCGGTGCGCAGATCGCCGCGACCAAGCGCCAGCGGCGAGGCACGCGCCGCCCGCGACAGGGCTTGATAGTGTTGCGCTGCTCCGAGGTGATAACAACAGGGCGCGCAACTGATGGCGGGCAAGGTAGCCGCCACCGCGCAACGCAAGAGCCGCAGGTGCAAATCGCCGCAAGCGTGCAACGCAACGACGTGCACCGGTTGCGCCAGGTGGCACAGCACCTCGTCATCCAGCACATCGCAGCGCTGCATATCGATCAGCATGCCATGGCGTCGCGCCAGCTCCCGGCCCTGTGCGATCAGCACGGGATTCCTCTCGAGTGCGCTCAGCCGGCGTCCGTTCCACTGCTGCTGCAGCGCCCGCGCGAGGTGCGCCTTGCCCGAACACCACTCGAGGCAAGGCAGCTCAGCCTGATCGCGCAACACCGCAACGAAGGCATCAATCTGCGCCCACTTGCGCCCCGGCACATCGCGTGCAAAAGCCCGCGGCCAGGCAACGAGCGGGCGCGGCCGAGCACGCGCCACGGCTGCCAGCGACAACCAGCGATCGACCGGAAGCCAGCCGGCGAGCAGCGCGGCGCTCGCCGGCGGATCACCATGCAGCGCCTCCGCTTCAGCCAGCGTCAGCGCGCGCAAACGTGTTGCGAGCTGCGGATAGTCGCTTTCCCAGGGGAGTACCGGCGCGCGAAACGCGGCGTGCTGCCACAGCACGCGATGCCTCGAGAGCTCGTCGGAGAGCGCCTGAAGACGCCGCGACAGCCAGGTATCGCGCGGCGGATGGTTCATTAAGCGGGCTATTTCGGGCGGTTGGCGCGCTGCTCGTCGAGACGGCGCAGGAAATCTTCCATGATCAGGTGATAGAGCTCGAGACCGAGATACTGGTCCTCGACGCCGGACTCGATACTGGGATTGTCATTCACCTCGATCACCGCGATGCGATCACCCGCCTGCTTGATGTCCACACCATACAGCCCGTTGCCGATCGGGCGCGTGGCGCGCAACGCGGCCTCGATCACCGGACGCGGCACTTCATGGGTCGGTAGCGTCTGGAAGCGCCCGCTGTCCACAGCACCTTTATCACCATAGCGGTAGATCTGCCAGTGATCGCGCACCATGAAATATTTGCAGGCGTAGATCGCACGGTTGTTCAACACCCCGATGCGCCAGTCGTAATCGGTGTAGAGATACTCCTGGGCGAGCAGCAACGATGACTTCTTGAACAATTCCTTCAGGGTCTCCTGCAACTCGTCCTCGTTCTTGACCTTGACCACGCCTTTCGAGAACGAGCCGTCGGGAATCTTCAACACCAGCGGAAAGGCAAGTCCCGCCACGGAAGCGAGCAATTTCGACTGCGGCTGGCGGATCAGGATGCGGGTGTCGGGTGCCGGGATCTTGTGTCGCCTCAGCAGGTCGGCAAGATAGACCTTGTTGGTGCAGCGCAGGATCGAGGTCGGATCGTCGAGTACCACCATATCCTCGGACTCGGCTTTCTGCGCAAAGCGATAGGTGAAATGGTCGATCGCCGTGGTCGCGCGAATGAACAGCGCATCGTATTCCTGGAGGCGGCCGTAGTCGCTGCGCTTGATCAGGTCGACCGCGATTCCGAGACGCTTGGCCGCCTTCATGAAGTGCTTGATCGCGATGGGATCGCTGGGCGAGTGGGGTTCCTGCGGATCGACCAGTATCGCCATGTCGTAGCGATAGCGGGTTCGCTCGCGCGGACGTCGCCACACCGCGCGGCTGTAATGCTCCAGCGCCTCGGCGAACACGGTCTGTTCCGAGTCGTCGAGTTCGGCTGGACCGAGCGGCGTCAGCGCCGCAATCTCCCAGCGCGTGCGCTTGCGAAACTCGATTTCGAGAATCGGACAGGCAAAACGCTCGAACAGATCACGCGCCAGGGGCGCCAGCGCTTCCTCCCGCACCCGACCGAAATAGCTCTTTACACTGAAGCCTTCCGGGCGCTCCGGAGAGTGCCCGGCAACGAGGGCATCGACCCGCTCCTCGAGGTCGTCGAACTCGAGAATGAACAGCTTGCGGTTGCGCAGGATATTGAGCGTCGCGACGCTTGGCAGCACCCGGTGCCCGCGCGCTTCCGCGAGCAGGGAGCAATAGTAGCCGCGCGACAGGTAGCGATCGCTGCGGCACAGATTGATGATCCGCAGCGGCTGCTTGATCGCCTCATCGGGCTGCGCAATATAATCGGCAAAGGCAACGACATGTTCGCTGGGATAGAAAGGTCCCCAGTCCGCTGGGTCGTCTACGATGATCTTGAGCACGGCGTCCGCTTGATCCGACAGGAATGGCGCCACAGATGTTAGCAGAGCCGCCCGGCACACACAGCGTGGCAACCGCCAATTTTGCCGCTATTCCCGCCATCCGCTCCCGGGGCTAGACTGGTCACCCATACCGTGATTGCCGGATGACGCCCATGACAGGCATGACGATCGAGAAGACCAGCGTCTCCCGGGCAGCCAGGTTGCGCGAGGCCGGGATCGATGACCTCGAGGCGCTGGTGCGACTGGAGAAGGATGCGTTCGAAACCGACCGGCTCAGCCGCCGCAGCCTGCGCCGCTTCCTGCAGGGTGGCAACGATCATCTGCTGCTGGCCGAAACCGCCGACGGTATTGTCGGTTATATCCTGTTGCTCAAGCGGCGCGGCACGCGGCTCGCGCGGCTGTACTCGCTCTGCGTGGATGCGGTCTCGCGCGGACAAGGCATTGCCGAAGCCCTGGTCAGGGCCGGAGAAGAGGCCGTGCGGCAGGCCGGCTGCGCCTCGTTGCGGCTCGAGGTGCGGCGCGACAATCCGGCCGCGATCCGGCTTTACACCCGTCTGGGCTACCGCCAGTTCGGAACCCTGAGCGATTATTACGAAGATGGCACCGATGCATTGCGCTTCGAGAAGCGTATCCGCTTCTACGAGCGCGAGCCCTCGGACCTGCCCATTCCCTACTACTCCCAGACCACGCCGTTCACCTGCGGCGCGTCCTGCCTGATGATGGCGATGAAGGCGCTCGACCCGGCCGCACCGTTCGATCAGCGCGAGGAACTGCGCCTGTGGCGCGAAGCCACCACGGTGTTCATGACCTCGGGACACGGCGGCTGCGGCCCGCGCGGACTCGCGCTCGCGGCGCGTCGGCGCGGCTTCAAGGCGGAAGTGTTCCTCAACGGGGAAGGCGTGCTGTTTATTGACGGCTTGCGTGACGAAAGCAAGCGGCGCGCCCTGAAAGTGGTTCATGCCGACTACCACGAGCAGGCGCTCGCGGCGCGAATTCCGCTCAGTTACCAGCCGCTGTCGGTGGAGGAAATGGAGCGCTGCCTCAACCAGCGCAAGGTGCCGGTGGTGCTGATCAGTTCCTACCGGCTGACGCGGGAGAAAGCGCCGCATTGGATCGTGGTTTCGGCCGTCGACGACGACTTCGTCTACATCCACGACCCGGAAATCAAGATCGAACGCGACGAATCGGTGACCGACAAGGAATACGTACCCATCGACCGTGCGGCTTTCTCGCGCATGGCCCGGTTCGGACAATCCGGGGTCCGGGCGGCACTTCTGCTGAGCGCACCGCGGCGCCGCCGAGCCCGCTGAGGCAGCGATACGCCGATGAGCGGGGGACCCGCCACCCTGGCACGCCCGGTACGGGCGCGGGTCCTCGCCCGCTTCGGTGGACAGTTGCTGCTCGTTGGCGCGGTGATGAACGGCGCACCGCTTCTGGTCGCATTGTTCTTCGGCGAGTGGAGCAGCGCCCTGGTGCAGAGCCTGATCGTGCTGGCGTTCTGCGGGCTCGGTATCGTGCTTCACCGCAGCGGCATCGACGGTGAGTTGCAGCGCAACGAAGCCCTGGTCCTGGTGGCGCTGGCCTTCGTCATCACACCCGCGCTCTCCTCTCTCGCGTTCGTGGCAAACGGCATGCCCATCACCGACGCGTTGTTCGAGGCCGTATCGGGTATCAGTACCACGGGGCTGTCGATGATTGCCGACCCTGGCGCCTACCCGGCGACCTTTCTGTTCACGCGGGCCTGGCTGCAATGGTATGGCGGCCTGGGAGTGATCGTGCTGGGCATCGCACTGCTCGGCGGACAAGACACCGCGACGCGCCGGCTCTACTCCCCGCTGGATGACCGCTTGCTGTTGAACTCCTCACGCCGCTTTGCGCGCAACATGCTGCGCGCCTATGTGTTGCTGAGCCTCGGCGCATGGGCCGTGCTGTCATTGACTGGCACCGACCCCTTCGATGCCCTGCTGCACACGCTGTCGGCGGTATCGACCGGTGGCTTTTCGCCGTATGCCGACAGCTTGCGGCATATGCCCGGCTGGGGTAGTCGCTACCTGGTCATTGCGTTCAGCCTGATCGGCGCCCTGCCGCTGGCACTGGTGATCGAACGTGGCTTGAGGCAGGCGGGTGGCGACGGGGAAATCCGCGCGCTGCTGGCCCTGTGCCTGGCATGGGCGCTGCTGCTGGCCTGGAGAATGCATCAGAACCTCGGTATCGACTGGCCCGAAGCGCTGCTGCAGGGCGGGCTGCTCGGCATTTCGGCACAATCGACCACCGGCTTCTCGGTCCTCGCCCCGCTGCAACTCGATGACATCTCGAAGCTGTTGCTGTGCCTGTCCATGCTGAGCGGCGGCTGTCTCGGCTCGACCGCCGGCGGAATCAAGCTGCTGCGAATCCTGATCCTGCTGCGGGTACTGCAGGTCTATTTTCTGCGCAGTGCGATGCCGAGACACGCCGTGGTGCCGCACAAGCTCGGTGGCGCCCTGCTGTCGGGCGACGAAATACAGCACGCCCTGATTCTGCTGCTGCTGTTCGTGCTGGTGCTGCTCGGTTCCTGGCTGGTGTTTGTCGCCTGCGGGTACCCGGCGGTGGATTCGCTGTTCGAGGTGAGCAGCGCGCTGGCCACCACCGGATTGTCGGTCGGTATAAGCAGCACGGCACTGCCCACCGGCCTGAAGCTGCTGCTGTGCTTCGATATGCTGCTCGGGCGAGTGGAGGTGTTCGCACTGCTGGTGCTACTCTACCCCCGCACCTGGATATTACGGAGATAGGCGGCGATGAGAGCAGCAATCCTCGGCGCGGGATCGATCGCGCTGCGCACCGCGCGCCTGCTGCTCGGCCAGGGTCACGAGGTGATCATCGTCGACCCCGACAAGGAACGCATCGATGCGCTTGCGGAGCAAATCGATTGCGGCCTGATCCACGGCGATGGCAGCAAACCGCTGGTGTTGCGCGACCTGGATCCCGCCCGCACCGATGTGCTGTTCTGCCTCAGCAACAACGACCAGACCAATATTCTCGCCAGCCTGGTCGGGCGCTCGCTCGGTTTCGCCCGCGTCGTGACCCGTATCGAGGATCCGGAGTTCGAGCATATCTGCATGGAACTCGGACTGGAGGAAACCGTCATCCCGGCGCGCGCGATCAGCCGTGTATTGTTCGACATGGCCGAAGGGCGCAATGTCCTGGAAATGACCACCATGATCCGCGATGTGGCACGGGTTTTTTCATTTGTTCTGCATGGCCACGAAGCCACACACATGCACGAACTCGATCTGCCCGAGATGACCCGGGTGATCTGTTTCTATCGCGACGGCAAATTCATGATTCCCGACGAGGACACGCGGCTGCACGACAACGACGAAATCGTGGTGATTTCGCATGTGCGCAATCTCGCCGAACTCGAACGCAAGTGGCTGGCACCGAATTCCGGGCAGTAGCGCTGTCCGGCTGGCGGTTGGTCCAAGCCCGGGTCAATGATGATGCCCACCGTCACCATGGGCGTGACCGTGGGCAATCTCCTCCTCGCTCGCGGTGCGCACTTCGAGCACTTCGATCGCGAAAGTCAGCGCACGCCCGGCCAGCGGGTGGTTGGTGTCCACATCCACGTTGAATTTTCCGACCTTCAGCACCGTGACCTGGCGTGCACCCTGCCCGGTCTGGACGCCCACCACCATTCCGGGCTGCAATTTTCCCCGGTGCACAATGTGTTTCAGCGGCACCCGCTGCACCGCGTCGGCGTGGCGCAAACCGTAGGCCTGCTCCGCCGCCAGCGCCACCTCCAGGGTATCGCCTGCCGCCTTTCCGAGCAGCTGCTCCTCGAGCGCCGGCAGGATATTGCCATGACCGTGCAGATAGGTGATCGGCTCGCCGGCATGCGAATCCTCGATCCCGATGCCGTCCTCTCCGCTCAGGGTGTAATGGAATCGGGCAATGGTGTCCTTGGCGATATGCATGAATGGTGCTCCGCGAAAAAAGGGCGCAAGTATCGGCGATGCCCTGCCCGGCACGCAACGGGCCGCTCAGCGCCGGCGCAGGAACACCGTGATCTCCTCGCGATCGTGGTAGAGCTGGCGCGCCTCGCAAGACACATCTCCGCCCTGCTCGACGATGCGCCGCAGGATCCGTTCGAGTAGCGTCGATACCTCGCGGTAGCGCTGCTTCATCGGCAGCTTGAGGTTGAAAATACAGCGTTTGCACCAATCGTTCACAAACCAGCGCACCACCAGATCCGCGACCCGTGCCGGCTTGTCGACCACGTCGCAGACCATCCAGTCCACCTGCCGCTCGGGCCGATAGCTGAATGCATCGGCCTCGAGATGTTCCACCAGGCCGCTTTCCAGCAGGTCCGCGCGCAATGCCGCCCGATCGATCGCCTTGACCCTGATACCACGGCGTACCAGCTGCCAGGTCCAGCCGCCCGGGGCGGCACCGAGATCGACCGCGCTCATGCCCGCGCGCAACTCGCGTGCCTCGCGCTCGCCGAGAAACCACAGGAATGCCTCCTCGAGCTTGGCGGCCGAGCGGCTGGGCGCGCCAGGCAGGCGCAGGCGTGGCACGCCCATCGACCACAGCGCCCCGTTATCGGCGCGCGAGATTCCCAGGAACCCGTCGGTCCCGCCCAGAAACAGGATATGCAACCGCGCGCCCGCATCCGCCCTGATCAACCGCGCCTCCTGCAGTGCCCCCTCGACCCGGGCGCGCATGCGTGTACCAAGGCGTCCCACCGAGCGCCCGTCTTCGGTATCGACGTGCTGCAGCCAGCACTGCATGAACGGCCCCGGCGCCCGTGCCATGGCGAGCAACGGCGCCAGGCGATCGCCCGGGTGGAGATCGCGGAACGGCACGCCCGCAAACCAGTCGCGGGTGAATACCAGATCCCTCAGCCGCAAGGTCTCGAATGCCACCAGCGGATCCCAATGCGCTGCCGACTTCACCTCGACCCATCCGCTGCCTTGCCCGGCACGACAATATCCGGCAACACCAATGGTTGCCAGGCGCTCGATGATCTCGGCGCTGCATTCCTTTTCAAAACCCGCGCGGCACAACAGCACCAGCGATTCAGTACGCATCGAAATCCCGCCGGTCCACTGCCCTGCAACAGTTCAGCACCCGTTCCTCGATGGCGCCCATGTCGAGCGGAGGAGTTCCCGGTCCATGCTCATCGTATCGTCCCCCTTACGACTTGAGCTGCGCCGCCTGGTCGACCGAGCGCAGATGCAGATCCATCTGCGGATAGGCGATTTCGATGCCCTTCTCGCGGAACACCTCGGTGATGCGCATATGCATATCGTTCAGCACCGGAAACCGCAGCGCCACGTCCTCGACATGGAAAAAGCAGCGCAGATTGAGTGAGCTGGCGCCGAATTCGCGAAATACCACGTTGGGTGCGGGCTCCTTGAGTACCCGCGGATCGCTGCCGAGTATCGAGAGCAGCGTGTCGCGCGCCACACGCGGGTCCGCGTCATAGGAAATCCCGACCTCGAAAGTCGTCCTCACCACCGTCGAGGACAGGGTCCAGTTGATCAGGCGCTCGGTCACAAAGGTCTGGTTCGGCACGATGATCTCGCGATTGTCGAAATCGGTGATCGTGGTGGCACGCATGCGGATGCGCTGGATCGTCCCGCTGAATTCGCCCAGCGTGATCACGTCGCCGATACGCACCGGCCGCTCGAACAGCATGATCAGGCCGGCGAAGAAATTGGCGAAAATCGCCTGCAGGCCGAAACCGACACCGACCGACAATCCGGCGGCCATCCATTGCAGCTTGGACCAGCCGAACCCGAGCATCTGCAACGAAATCATCACGCCGGCGGTGGCGACCAGGTAACCGAGCACCGTCTGGATCGCATACAGCACGCCCTTCTTGGTAATGAAACTGTAGAACACGATGCCGATCAGCGACGGCAAACCCTTCGCCAGCACCAGGCCGAGCACCAGGACGAGCAGCGCCTTGCCGGCATCGAACAGCGACACCGTGGCCAGGGTATCGGTGCCCGCCACCACGGTTTCGTAATTCCACAGCGCCACTGTATCCAGCACTTGCAGCGCGGTGAAAAACTGGCTCCATATGGTCAACAGCAATACCGCCGACCCGCCCAGAATGATCACGTTGAACAATGCGACGGCACTGTCATTCATGCGTTCCCAGTTGATTTCATCGCCGGCCTCTGCTGGCTTGGTCCCGGTGGAATCGCCCTGATCGCTGCCATCGGCACGCTCTTCCTCGTGGGCTGCAATGGAACGCTGCGAGGCAATCGTGATCCCGAGCAAGCCGGTATCGAGCGCCATCTTGGTGAACATGATCAACACGATCGTTACGAAACCGCCCTGCAACAGCGCGATCGCCGTGAAGTGGTAGCCGAGAACATCCAGTACCAGTGCCAGCGGTTGCAATGCGATGACAGCCAGCACCAGCAGCGGCCAGATCCGCTGCAATATCGGGTGAGTGCGTGAAAAGAACGCGGCATTGAACATTCCACGCGCGGCGCGCGTGACCAGCACCGAAAACACGAAAAAAGCCGCCGCCACCAGCAACAGACCGATACGAAACGACTGGTCCGCCGCAGTCTTCGCCGACAGCTCGGTGGTCAGAACGTTGACGAACAGCAGCGGCAGCAACACCCACAGCGCAGTGATGAGCAGACGCTCGACGGACTGCACGCGGGCGGCCTTCCAGCGCAGATGCTGGCGCGCGAAGCCCTGGGGACCGAGCGCCTCGCGGATTACCAGGTAACCATAACCCAGCAATGCCGTCCGATAGCAAGCAATAGCGAACGCCGTCGACAACTGATCAGGCTCCTCGGCATGCCCGCTCAACCAGCCCAGCGTCACCAGCAGCACCGGCAACGGCAAGGCCAGGAAAACATGCGTTCCGATTGCCTCGAACGCCATGTGAAAGCGGTAGTTTCTCCAGCCGATCTTGCGTGCGCTGCGCGACTCGAGGCGCTGCATGAGCACCCCCCTGTAGCGCAGCTGCAGCGCGAAGAAAATCAGCGCAAGCAGGGGAATCAACGGGTTTGACCGGGCCGCGCGCGCGAGTTCCATCGGAAAGCCGCGCCAGTTCGCGGCCCGGATCACCTGCCAGGCAGCCGCTGGCCAATGGAGCAGGTCATCGAGGTTGAGCGGGCGATGCGACTTCATCCAGATCAGGTTGCGGTCGAGCAGCTCGCGGAAGTCCTCGGCCACCTCGGCCTGTTCCGTATAGGCCTGGTCGAGATCCACCAGTTGCTCGGTCCCCTGGACCAGCACCAGGTTCAGCGACTCGAGCAAGGCGCTGCGCGCGCTCAACAGGCGGTCGCTCGCGGCCAGCGCTGCCTCGCGCTCGCCATTGCTGAACGGAACACCGTTCAGCTCGGTCGTCGCCTCGATGGCCCGGTAGACGCGTTCGTGCATGCTCACTTCGGACTGCAGCAATTGTCCGATCTCGAACCCGCGCAGGCGCGCCGCCGCCAGCATCGCGGAAATGCGTCGCAGATTGGATTCCGGACTATCATAGTTTCCGAGCTTCAGGTAGTGCTCCATCAACACCGGCCCGAGCGCATCGTCGATCGACGAGATCGTGAGCTGCTCGCGAATGCTGTCCGCCGAGGCTTTCAGCTCGCGCAGGCGATCATTGGTCTCATTGAGTTCTTCGCTGATGCTCTCGGCGCGCGTCACCACGAATACGCGCTCGTCGGCAAGCTGCATCAGACCCTGCTTCAACGCCAACACCTCGGGGTGCTGCGATTGGATCGACTCCATGCGTTCCGCCAACAAGGTCCGCGCTTGCTCGGCCTCGCTGATGCGCTTCAGCGTGTCCATATTGAGCAGCTCGGCAAGGAATTGCTCCGCCAGCTCACGCTGTGCGCCCACCAGTTTCTGCTGCGCACGCACCGCAACCAGGCGCTCCGGTATGGTGCGTATCTCGGTTTCCAGCTTTGCCACCTTGCTGTCGGTAAGTAGCTGCCGCGAGCGCCATTCGTCGCGTCGCGCCTGGCTCAGGGCCTTGCTGTCTTCGGCGCGCGCGGCCGGCGCAATGCTCGCGGCGCCCTGCGCAACCGCCTGCTTCAATTCCAAGCGCGCGTCTTCGCTGCGTCCCTGCAAGGTGCGCATGGTCTCGAGCAGCTTGGCGTCCTGAACCCGCAGCTTTTCCAGTTTCGCGCGCGTATCACTGAGCACGCGCTCGAGCCGGGCAATCGCGACGCTTTGCGACAGCGATTTTACCGAGCGCGTCTGGCGCTGCAGATCGCGCAGCTCGCGATCGGAGCGCTCGACCTTGCCCGCCGACTCCTGGAACAAACGATCGAAGCGCTCCTGCTCCGAGCGATACTCGATCGCTGTCTGGAGATTGGCGACCACCGCGGCATAGAGTTCCGCGAGCTTGGCATTCTGCGGGTCCGCCTGGCTGGCGCCCTGGTAGCTTGCCAGGCGCTGCTGCATTTCGGGAAGCGACAACTCGCTCTCGGTATCATCGGCCAGGCACTGGTGCGCAAACGCCAGGACGACGATCAGCGCGGCGGTTGGAGCCCAGTCGGCAAAACGGCGGTTCACGATCGAGGCGGTTGTGCTGAAAGACATGGTCGGGAAAATTCCGGGGCACGGGTGACAGGGCGACAGTTTACTGAATTAGCGCGCCTCGCTGTGGAACCCGGATCGGGCGCTCTGCCCCGGGCGGTACCGGGTGCCGATGTGGATATGATTTGCGCCGAATCAATTGATAGGCAAAACCTATCGGTAATATAGAAAATAACTGTTGTAACTTATCGGTCAGAGAGTATCCTGTAAGGGCTTGAACACCCAAGGCGGGTCGTCTGGCGTGGACCCAATCCAATGCACCAGGAGGTAATCATGGAACTCAAGGGCTCGAAAACTGCAAAGAATCTGGCCGACGCATTTGCCGGCGAAAGCCAGGCCAATCGTCGTTATCTTTACTTCGCGGCCAAGGCGGATGTCGAAGGCTCACCGGATGTCGCGGCGGTATTCCGTGCGACGGCGGAAGGCGAAACCGGTCATGCACACGGCCACCTCGAGTATCTCGAGCAGGTTGGCGATCCGGCGACGGGCCTTGCCATCGGTGCCACCGAGCATAACCTCAAGTCGGCGATTGCCGGTGAAACCCACGAGTACACCGACATGTACCCGGGCATGGCAAAGACCGCGCGCGACGAAGGCTTCGGCGAGATTGCCGACTGGTTCGAGACACTGGCCAAGGCCGAGCGCAGCCACGCGGGCAAGTTCCAGCGCACGCTGGACAGCTACCTGTCGGAGCGCTGAGCGCAACCGGACAGGCGGCAACCGCCGCCTGTCCCCTTTTCTTTCGTCAAAACCCGGAGAATCGCCGATGAGTTCGCGCGAAGGCGGCCTGCAGGCACCCACCCGTCACCCGCTCGGCTGGACCAGCGAGGATTTCTACAACGAGGAAAAATGCCTCGCGGAGATGGATCGCGTGTTCGATATCTGTCACGGATGCCGGCGCTGCGTGAGCCTGTGCGACTCGTTCCCGACGCTGTTCGACATGGTCGACGAATCACCCACCTTCGAACTCGAGGGCGCCGACAAGAGCAAGTACAAGGACGTGGTGGACCATTGCTACCTCTGCGACCTGTGTTACCAGACGAAATGCCCCTACGTGCCACCCCACGAGTGGGCGATCGACTATCCGCACCTGATGCTGCGCGCCAAGGCCATCAAGTTCCGCCGCGAAGGCGCCAGCCTGCGTGACAAGGTCCTCACCTCCACCACCACGCTCGGGCGCCTCGCCAGCATTCCGCTGGTCGATGTAACCGTGAACGCGGCAAACAAGCTTGGCTTTGTGCGCAAGGGCCTCGAAGCGGCGCTTGGCGTTCACCACCTGGCCAAGGTGCCGCAATACCAGAGCAATCACCTCAGGAAGCGCCTCAGGAATCACCAGCCCGGCGCCCAGGAACCGCAGACCGCGGGTCCGACGCGCGGCAAGGTCGCGGTGTTCGGAACCTGTTACGGCACCTACAACACACCCCAGATGGGCGAGGACCTGGTGCGGGTGTTCGAACACAACCGCATCCCGACCAAACTCGTCAGCGGCGAAAAATGCTGTGGCATGCCAAAGCTCGAACTCGGTGATCTCGACAGCGTCGCCGCGCTGAAGGAACACAACATCCCGGTTCTGGTCGAAGCGATCCGCGCCGGCTGGGACATCATCGCGCCGATCCCTTCCTGCGTCCTGATGTTCAAGCAGGAATTGCCGCTGATGTTCCCGGACGATGCCGATGTGCGGACCGTGAAGGAGAACATCTACGATCCCTTCGAATACCTGATGCATCGCCACAAGGCCGGCCTGCTGAACACCGAGTTCCCGAACAGTCTCGGCAAGGTGGCCTACCAGGTGGCCTGTCACCAGCGGGTGCAGAACATCGGTCTGAAGACACGCGACGTGCTCGCGCTGATCCCCGGCACCGAGGTCAAGGCCATCGAGCGCTGCTCGGGGCACGATGGCACCTATGCGGTGCGCAAGGAGACATACGAACACGCGATGAAGATCGTGAAGCCGGTCGTGGGCCAGGTACAGCAGTTCGACCCCACGTCCTATACCAGCGACTGCCCGATGGCGGGCTCGCATATCGCCCACGGCCTCGGTCACGACACCGATCCCCTGCACCCGCTGTCGCTGCTGCGCAAGGCATACGGGATCTGAATCGGCACAAGCCAAGCGAGCGTCGCGGCACCACGCGAGGGAGTGGCGCCGGGGATGATCGCAGCAGGCATTGTGTCGCCGGGACGGCGACACAAGCCTGCAGGGATGTATTCACGGCGCGCCTGCAGCGAACATCCCCGGCGTCAATCCCGAATTCATGCAATGAGGTTAACGACATGATTCACACCATCACACCGAACGACCTGATTCCGCTCGATGAGTATGCGCGGCAACGCGACGCCTATCGCAGCGAGGTCATGCAGACCAAGAAACTGCGCTATGTCGCGATCGGCGAGAATGTCTCGCTGCTGTTCGAGAACCGCACCACCGTGCTCTACCAGATCCTCGAAATGCTGCGTATCGAGAAGACCACCGACAGCGAAGGCATGCAGCAGGAACTCGATGCCTACAATCCGCTGATCCCGGGCGGCAAGGACTGGCGCGCGACGATGCTCATCGAGTTCGCGGATGCCGACGAGCGTCGTGTGCAGCTCAAGTACCTGCGTCACGTCGAACATCATGTTTACGCGGACATCGGTGGCACCCGCATCGCCGCGACCGCGGACGAGGACATGGAACGCTCCAACGAGGAGAAAACGTCAGCGGTGCACTTCCTGCGTTTCGATCTGACCGACGAGGTGATTAGCGCGCTACGCAGCGGCGCTGCGCTCGCGTTCGGCATCGATCATCCGCACTATCATTTCGAGAATCGCATCGAGGATCCGGCCGTCCTCGCCTCGCTCGTCGACGACCTGCTGTGAGCGCAGCACCGGCGTGAACATCCGCGACCTGCAGTACCTGGTTGCGGTTGCCGAACTGCAGCACTTCGGGCGCGCGGCAGAACGTTGCCATGCCAGCCAACCGACACTCAGCATGCAGATCCGCAAGCTCGAGGACCAGCTTGGCGTGGCACTGTTCGAGCGCTCGGGACGCCGCGTCCTGATTACCGGCGCGGGCGAACAGATCGTCGAGCGTGCCCGCATCCTGATCCGCGACTACGAGGAACTGCAAAGCGTTGCGCGCCGCCTCAAGGATCCCACCGCCGGCCACTACCGCCTCGGCGTGTTCCCCACGCTTGCCCCGTACCTGTTGCCACGGGTGATACCCGCGATCCATGCCGAGTACCCGCGGCTGCGCCTGTTGCTGCTCGAGGAAAAAACCGAACTGCTGCTGGCACGGCTGCGGCGCGGCCAGATCGACCTGGCGCTTCTCGCGCTGCCGGTGCCGGGCGATGACCTCTATTGCAAGACGCTGTTCGATGAACCGTTCTGTCTTGCCGCAAGCGATAGGCATCCGCTCGCGCGCAAGAAAAATGTCGGGCCGTCCGACCTGCAGGACGCCAACCTGTTGCTGCTCGATGAAGGACACTGTCTGCGCGACCAGGCGCTGGAATTCTGCAAGCGCAACGCGATCGACGAAAGCCGCGAGTTCCGTGCCACCAGCCTCGAGACCCTGATCCAGATGGTCGCGACCGATCTGGGGATCACACTGGTTCCGGAAATGGCGACCCGCGACGCCCCGCGCAATCTGCGCTTCATACCGTTCCGCGCTCCCGCACCGCACCGCACGATCGGTCTCGTGTGGCGGCGCAACACCAGCCAGCAGGACTTTTTCGAACAGCTCGGCGAGCTGATAACACGGCATCGTGCCGGCGTTTGAGCAGCCCGGCGAAGGCCTCCCGGTACACCATCGGCATCATTGTTTTGCGTCCCCCTGTTCTGTTAGCCTTTGTCCGATCCATCCTCCGGAACCGGATACACATGAGCAGCAGCGAGCCTTCGCGCCATCAGGCGCCACGAACACTCTACGCGGCACTGGAATTCGGGCGTGCGGTGCAGGAGCTCAGCTCCCTGCTACCGACCAATCGCTGGCTGTCCCGCCTGCCGCACGGCGAGGGGCAACCGGTGATGACGCTACCCGGATTCGGTGGTGCTGATGGCAGCACCGCACTGATGCGCCGCTATATCACGCGCTGGGGTTATGAAGCACATCCCTGGCGGCTGGGACGCAACCTCAATCCGGGATCGGCAAAGGAAATGTCCTCGGTTCTCGATTTCATGGACACCGTGATCGGGATCGTTGGCAAGCAACTGCACGACATCAAGAAAAAAAGTGGCAAGCGCGTCTCGCTGGTCGGGTGGAGCCTTGGCGGTCTCTACTCGCGGCAATTGGCGGCGACCTACCCGGACCTGGTACGGCAGGTGATCACCTTGGGCACGCCCTTCGGTGATCCGCGCTCGACCATCGTCTGGCCGATCATGCAGCGCCTGCGCGAGACACGGGAACCGCCCGAGGCTGATATGCAGCGTTGGATGGAACGGGCGCGCATTCCGCTCGAAGTACCGCTGTCGGTGATCTGGAGCAAGACCGACGGCTTCGTTCATCCCAGCATCGCCTGCGAAACCGAAGGCCCCCGCACCGAAAACATTCACGTCTGCAGCAGCCATGCCGGCTTTGGCGTCAACCCGCAGACGTTCTACGTACTCGCCGACCGTCTGGCGCAGCCGGAAGGCCAATGGTCACCGTTCGAGCGTCATGGCTGGCGACGTCTGCTGTACAGCGGCAAGCCGGTGCGGTATTGAGTCAGCGCATCAAAGCTGGTCGCGCGCTGCCCCCGCATCACACTTCTTGCATTCCAGTTCGAATCCGAGCATCGATGTCCTGCCCTCTTCACTGACCACCCACGGTCGATTCATCCACGGCGGAGTGTGGCGTACATGCTGGAAATGCCCGCAGGCGAGTTCCGCGACCCAGTCCTCAAGCTCATCGCGGTGATAGCCGACAATGCCCTGCTTCATGACGCTCAAGATACATCGAGATCCCGTGCTAACTCAATCTCGGTGAGCCGTCCTGCAGGCTGGCACTGGCTTGCAAGGACTGTACACTCGAACCGAAACCGCCAGCAGCCAGGATCCCCATCGCAGGGGTGAAGGAGATATCCGCAAGCTTGCCGCCCACGCCATAACGATACGCCAGGTCACCGCCGATCGCCGCGCTGTTGCTGCCACCCAGATGCTGTGCCGACAATGCGCTGCTCAGCGCCCATGCACCCAGCTTCGGATTGCTGGTTCTGGCGGCATCGAACGCGCCTACCAGTCCATTGAAATCGAAGCTTGCGATCTTCCTGTTGTAAAGCGGGTTGGATGAACCCGTGTTGTAATCGGTGCTGCCTTCCAGCACCAGTTGCAATCTGTCGATGCTGTGGTTGGATGCGCTGGAATAATAATTGGTGAACGTGATCTGGTCGGTGCTGCCCACTTTCAGGACCAGGTTATTGCCGCTTTTCTGGAACAACAGATCGGCGTACTTCGTGCCTCCGCCCAGCGACAGCGTGTTGTCCCTGGTGCTGCTCGCGGCCACCGTGTCCTGCCCATCGCCCTTGTTGAACACGATGATATCGGCACCGTTGCCGGTGTTCAGCGTATCGTTGCCAGTGCCGCCGATCAGCAGATCGTTACTGCCGCTGCCGCTCAGGGTATCGGCACCCGCACCGCCACACAGCAGCGTGTTGCCGGACGTGTTCGACAGTTTGTCATTGCCCGCGCTGCCTTCCAGGATATCGCAACCCCCGCCACCGGCAAGCGTGTTGTTCGCGCTGTTGCCACGCAGCAAATTGGCCAGCGTGTTGCCGGTGCCGTTGATGGCGCCGGTACCGCCGAGAAACAGCAACTCGATATTCGCCTCGAGCGATCGGGTAATGGAAGAGTTCACGGTGTCGATGCCTTCATTCGCGTTTTCGGCTGCCACGTCACCCGCCTGGGCAACCACGTGGACATCATTGCCGGGACCGCCGATCGTGAAGTCATTTCCCGATCCGCCATCGAGCGTGTCGTTGCCTGCGCCACCGACGAGCGTATCGGCTCCGGAACCGCCACCCAGGATATTGCTGGCGCTGTTTCCGGTGATCGCGTTGGCGAGCGTATTCCCGGTCCCGTTGATCACGGCACTTCCCGCGAGCACCAGGTTTTCGAGATTGTTGCCGAGTGTATACGTCACGCCGGCGACAACGGTATCCGTGCCTTCACCGGCGTTTTCGGTCAGCGTGATTCCCGAACTGCGATTCACCAGGTAGGTATCGTTCCCGGTTCCGCCCTTCAGCACATCCGTGCCGGCGCTGCCGCCGTCCAGGGTATCGTTCCCCGCGAGCCCGGCAAGCGTGTTCTTGCCGCTGTTGCCAGTCAGCACATTGCTCAGCGTGTTGCCGGTGCCGTTGATCGCGGCACTGCCGACAAGCAGCAGGTTTTCGATAAATGCCGGCAGGGTATAACTGATCGTGGCGCGCACTTCGTCGACACCGTCGTCCTCTTCGGTATCGTCTTCAGTGACACGGTCGAAGGTGTTGTCGACCACGTAGATATCGTCACCGTTCTGGCCCCACATCCCATCGGCGCCGACACCGCCATCGAGATAGTCATTACCCTCACCGCCGAGCAGGCTATCGTCTCCGGCGCCCCCGTAAAGCGTATCCTGACCCTCGCCCGCCCACATCTCGTCCGCGCCGTCCAGGCCATCGAGAACATCGTCGCCACCCATCGCATCGAAAAAATCATTCCACATGCTGCCAGCAAGAACATCATCCCCTTCCGTGCCATCGATCATGGCCCGGACGATCGCAAACTCAAAGCTTATTGAAGCCGAAAGCCCGCCCTCATCCCAGCCTGTCAGGCGGACAGGAAAAGACTGGTCCGCGCTGTCGGCCGGCGCCAGGGCGGTGAACTCGCCAGTGGCCGCGTCGAGGCTCAACCACGCGGGCAGCGGCGAACCGTCGGCCATTGTCGCCGTGTAGCTCAGTGAGTGCTGCGATTCGATGTCAAAGAACGCATAGTCAGGTACCGTGAAGCGGCTCGCCTGACCGGGATGGGCATCCTGCATATCCATCTGGTTCGCGACGGGTGCGGTATTGACGCCGTCAGCGCAGCCCTGGATCTGGGTTGCCGTATACCAGTACGAATATCCCTGGTTGCGAACCAGCATCGATTCGATGACGTTGTTCGGGTTCGCATACCAGCCGCTGACGGTGATCGAATTACCGGCGTTGATCGTCATTTTCAGATCGTTGCCCTGACGCGTGAACTGCATGCTTTCGATATCGACGTTCGCATCCAGCGCAAACTCGATCCGATCGCTGCCGCCGCTGTTGTCGCTGATCACATCGCGTCCACTGCTGGCGCTGAAACCGGCGTATCTATCGTTACCGCCAAAGCCGAACATCAGGTCATCGCCATCACCGCCGTTGAGGTAGTCGCTGCCATGCAACGCAAGCGCCAACGAGCCGCTGTCACCGTAGAGGGTGTCATTGCCATCCCCGCCGTACAGGTTGTCGTCCTGCCCCTCGCCCCACAGCACATCGTTACCGCCCTCCCCGTAGAGCAGGTTGGTGCCCTGGTAGCTGCCGGCCGCGGTGGTGGTTCCGCGAATGACATTGTCCAGCGCGTTACCGTATCCCTGCATCGCGTATGCGCTCCCCGTGAGCGTCAGATTCTCCACCTGTTCGCCAAGTGTGCAGGACGCAGCCGAGAACACCGTGTCGATCCCTTCGCCGGCCAGCTCCACGACGATATCGCCTGCGCCGAGAATGTAGCTGTCATTGCCGGCGCCACCGAAAAGCATATCCACCCCGTCCTCACCGTTCAGCGTGTCGTTGCCGGTGCCACCACGCAGGGTATCGTCTCCGCCACGCCCCAGCAGCGAGTCGTCACCGCCACCGCCATCCATGGCCTCCGCAGTCACCGTGCCGGTGAGCGTGTCGTTAGCGGCGGTACCGGTGAAACACCGCGCCAGCAGCTGATCGAGGGTCCAGCCCGTTCCGCTGGAAAATTCGATGCGTTGCAGCGGATTTTCCGGATTCCGCACATCGTCCGCCTTGAAAAATGATCCGATGACGAGACAATCCGTGGTTGCCTCTATCGCGATCCTGAGGTCCGCACCGTTGCGGCTCACGATGATTTCCCCGGGTGAGACACCGGGCTTGAATCTCAGCGTATTGAGCTTGCCGGCCGCCGGATCAACGAAGGGGACAATGGTATCCAGACCATCCCCGCGACCGAAGAGATAGGTGTTGCTGCCCTCGTGACCGACCAGGGTGTCGTTGCCGGCGCCGCCATCGAGCAGATCGTTGCCGCCGAGCCCCCACAGAAGGTCATTGCCTGCGCCCCCGTATAGCTTGTCATCCCCGTGCAGTACCGTCGCCAGTGCCGCCGACGTGTTCGCATAAGCGGGCAGTTCGGCATCGAACCAGTCGCGGTCGTTCACGCGATCGCCAACCAGCAGATCGTCGCCCCCCTCGCCATACAGCGTGTCGTTTCCGAGTTCACCCCAGAGATAATCGTCGCCGCCTCCCGCGGTTACCAGATCGTCGTAGCGGTCAACGGTATCCGCACCATCGGCGAACGCGATCTCCAGGTGCTCGAAGATATTCTGATTCGCACCGGTCGTCAGCCGGTACGCCAGCGCGGAATCGCCGTAGACAATATCCGTGTCGGCACCACCGACGATCTGGTCGCTTCCGGTACCGCCGAACAAACGGTTCCAGCCGCTGCCCCCGTCGATGATGTCGGCATGCTCGCCGCCGCTCACCAGATCATCGCCGGCGCCACCGTCGAGCCAGTTGATATCGCTTGCGGCGTCACGCGCCTGGGTAAAATAGAACCCGCGCACGATAGGATCCTGAACCGCGAACAGCGTCTCGTAATCGGCGCGCTCGCTGCCGAATATCAGATCATGACCGGCGCCGCCGCTGATCGTGTCCGCTCCCGCACCACCGGCGAGATAGTCATCGGCGCCGCCGCCCTCCAGCAGGTCGGCTCCGGCGAGCCCGTAAAGCGCATTGGCATCACCATCGCCTCCGAGATAGTCGCCAACCGGACCGCCTTCGAAGACACCGCCAAGATTGCCGTGGGCGGGCGAACCGTTGTAATTCTGCACTTGATCCGCATCGAAGCGGATGGCCGTGGTGGACCAGCCGTGTCCACCCTGGCTGCTGTATTCGCGCCAGTGGGCAAGCGGATCGGTCTCGTTGCTGGCGCTGCCCAAGCGCGTGACCGTGATATCGGTCGCTGGCGCAGCGGCATCGATCATGTCGCTGAAGCTGATGCCAAAGGCATTGGCGTTCCTGTCGCCAAGCACCACGCCATCGCGCAGCAGGAATCCCTCGATCGTCACGGAATTTCCGCCCGCCGTGGTCGCGATCAGATCGACCCCGCTCAGCAGATAGCGCGTCCCGTTCGCCGGTTTGCCGTGCGCGTCGGGTTCCGCGTACAGGTTGCCGACGATCTGGCCCAGCGCTCTGACCGCCATATGACTGCCGCCGGCGCCGTGCTGCACCCAAAGCGTGTTGCTTCCCTGTTCATCACTTACGATATCGCCGAGCGGTCTCGCCGCGCCACCCCCTGCAAAGCCGATCAGGTAACTGTCGTTGCCGGCGCCGCCTTGCAACTCGTCATCACCGTCGCCGCCCTCGAGCGTGTCATTGCCGGCCTGTCCGTACAGCCGATCACTTGCGGCGCCACCTTCGATGTAATCGGCCTGATCGGTTCCAAACACGAATCGTCGCGTCACGGCAAACTCCGCGCGATCCGGATTGTCCACCAGGCGAATAACCTCATCCACGAGCTGCACCGCCCGATCGCCCGCCGCCATTTTTTCCCGGTCGATGTAGAGCCCGCGATCGCGCGCGTACAGGCTTTCGCCGATCACCTCGGCGTCATTGCTGTTGAGGATTGCGCTGGCGTTCAGCAGCGTCAGCCGATCGTGCAGGAAGGTGTCGCTGGTGGCCGAAGCGCCCTTTGCCCATTGCTGATAAGCCGCGGCGTGCACGGCATGCAGCACCGCCGCGCCCGCCTGATTGGTCCCTATTCCCAGTGGGGACAACTGCATCAACGACAGAAACACGCCGAAATCACTGCGCGCCTTCGCGACGGAAATATCCTCGAGCGCATTGAACACGAGGTTGCCGCGCAATTGCGTAAACTGCGGCGTGCCCACGGGATCCTGCAGCGCGTAGATGGCCTGGTACAGCGCCTCGCGCTGGGCGGATCCGGTGGGCAAGGGATCCGCGTCGATACCGATCAGTGCCCGCACCCCGTCGATCACGCGTTCGAGACTCGCGTCCATCCGGTTGCTCGAAGACTGCAGCAGCGCGTGGTAACGCTCGAGCGTGAGGCCCGGATCGAGTTGCACCAGCAACTGGTAGGCCGCCAGCGATTCGGCGAGCAACGCGATCGCATGATTGCCCGCAGGCGGCCAGGCACTCTGATCCTCGATCGGGACATCGACCGCCACGCCCGGGCGTGAATGCAGGCCACCGATCGGGCTGAAGGAATTGCTGTCGCTGCCGTTCTCGGAGGCGATCACATTGGTTGTGCGCAAACCATCGGGAATCGAACCACCCAGCCCGGCGAAGAAACGCTGATTCACCGTGCTCGACAGGAAGCCGGGTGCGTTGAACACGGTGACCTGCCCGACATCAGCGGCAAAAATACTCGCAAATGCCATCGCGAGATGGCCGCCCAGCGAATGGCCCGTTACATCGATCAGCGGATCAAGCGCCAGCGCCTGGCTCAGTTCGCCGGTTGCACCGACCGGCGCCACCTGGACAAGGTACTCGCCGGGCGACAATGTAACGCCTCCGGGTGGTGGTGTTCCCAATCCGTCCGCAATCACATACTGCGCCACCAGCGTTCCAGCCGGTCTTGAAACCTGCAACCACCAGTTGTACATCTCGACAATCTGCCGGTAGGCCGTCCCATCGGGAAAGACGGACATGAAGTCCTCGGCGAGATCGGTAATTCCCGATGTTCCACGAATGGCCAACGTCAACTTTCCGTCAACACTCTTCAGTACCGTAGCTGAAAAGCCGTAGGAACCTCCCATCGTATCCGGCTTTACCGCGAGGATTTCCGGGTAGCGGGTAGCGAATTCGGTCGCTTGATATTCACTCATCCCTACCGATACAAGTCTTTGCCTTTGAACGTGTGTGGCAGTGACCAGCATGCAATTCGCATAGGCCGCCATGCGAAAGTTCACTGGCATTAAACAGTTCAGCTCCATGTTCATTTTCAATCCTCCTTTTGAGAACAACTTTCGAACAATTTGTTGATTTCAGACCTTGGTCCCCACAATGAAACGAAACGGGTGAGAATTCCGATAGGAAAATCCCCGCCTTCGCTAAAATGAATTTGCAATGAGCTTGCTATCTTTTTTCGGTATCAACATCCTTCTAATCGATTGCCCAAATCTAATTACGTCTTGAAAAACCCTATGCAACGATTTCGAATTAAACTCTATCGATAAATGGACTGAAGGTTTGGCATCTTCTTTCACTAGGAAAATCACAGCGCCAAACGACGAATACTTGAGCGTGGGATAGTCGACTTTTGCAATCTCCAACTGCTCAAACACCGTTACCCCTCCATCCTTCTTGCAAAGACCTCTAACCCTATGATCCCAATACGCCTTGTTCGCCTCGCAGTAGGCGATTCCGAGCCCTGCCAGGATCAGTGGCAACAGCAGAATCCACTTGATGGCTTTACCGACGCCCATGTTTCACCCTCCATTGCGGTGCGCTGTAAAAATTATCGGTTCACGGCTTTCGTCGTTCGCGACCAGGCTCGCGAATCACAGAAACTGTCCGCGGGTCATCTCTCCATCCCTGCCTCGCTGATCACCCGCCGCAGCGGCGACAGCAGATACTCCAGCACCGTACGCCTGCCCTCGATGATCTCGGCACTCAGTTGCATGCCCGCGGCGAGCGGCAGGCGCACGCCGTTTGCAGTCAGCGCCTGGTCGGCGAGTTCGATCGTGGCCTTGAAGCTCATGGTCGATGCCACGCCGCTTTCGGTTTTCCCTCTCAGGTCCACACCCGGCTCCGCGGTGGCGCGCGGCTGCGAATCGGCAATCACGGTCTTGACCACGCCATCGAGCATGCCGTAGCGCTGGAACGGATAGGTCGCGAGCTTCAGGCGCACCGCGTGCCCGGGCCGCACAAAGCCGATATCCTGGTTCTCGATCATGACCTCGGCGAGCAGCGGTTCATGCCGGGGAACGAGACTGACCAGCACGGTGCCGGGCTGCACGACGGCGCCGAGCGTAGTGGTTGCAAGCTCCTTGACCCTGCCCGCCTGCGGCGCCCTGAGCTCGAGGTTGCGCTGCTGGTAATTCACCTTGATCCGCTGCTGCTCGAGTTGGCCGATCCTGCTGATCGTCTGCACACGTTCTCCTTGCAGCTCGCTCTGGTACTCGCTGGCGAGCAGGGCAAGCCGATGCCCGGATTCACTCACCGCCGACTCCAGGCCCGCAACCGTTGCGCGCGCGGCTTGCAGGTTCTGCCGGTTCTCGATCGCGCCGCGGCGTACCTCCTCCGCCTGCAACGCACCGACCAGATTGCGGGTGGCCAGGCTTTCATAGGCCTGCGCCGAGCGCTCATAGCTCGGCAGGGTCAGTTCCAGCTTGCGCACCATTTCGCGCGCCGCAGCCAGCTCCCTGTCCGAGCGCTCCAGCGCCGCCCGTTGTTGCGTGCGCGCGTGCAGATAGGTCTGGCGGTGGGCGCGATACTGGGCAAGGGCCTGGGCAAGCAGCTCCGCATCGTCGTCGCTCTGCTGGCGCAGCGGCTGATGCTGCAATTCGGCATCGATGCGACGCAACTGCATTTTCTGGATCGCGAGTTCGCGTTCGATGGCTGCCTGATCGGCTTTGGTTTCAGTGGCGTCGAGCCGCAGCAGGACCTGTCCCGCCTGGACTTCATCACCCTCCCTGACCAGGAGTTCGCGCACGATTCCGGATACGGCCGGCTGCACGATCTTGAGGTAGCTCTGCGGTACCAGCCGCCCCGGCGCAACCGCCACGATATCGAGCTTTGCCACGATGGCCCACAGCGCCAGCAACGCAAACCACACGGAAATTCCCCACAGCATCCAGCGCGCCGCCTGGGCAGACGGACGAAAGGCAATCTCGAACAGTGCGCTGCGAACCCGGGGAGTCGCGAGAGATTGCGCGTCGGCGTTTGGCGCCTGCCTGGATAACAGCCGCTTCATGGCCTCGCCCCCATACCCGACAGTTCGGCGGCCACGACGCTGAGCTTGTCGCCGATACGCACGACCTGGTCGACCTGCAGGCTTCGCGGCAGGCGATGAGCGATGAACAGCATGCTGACTCGCCCACGGAGGCTGCTGATCGTGCGGCCGATCTGCTCGGCGGTGGCCGTATCGACGCTCGAGGTCGCCTCATCGAAGATCAGCACTTTCGGCCCCTTCAGCAGCGCCCGCGCAATCGCAAGCCGTTGCCGCTGCCCGCCGGATAATCCCGCCCCGCGCTCGCCGATTTCGGTTTCGTAGCCGCACGGCAGGGACTCGATCGTGTGGTGGATCTCCGCCATCTGGCAGGCCGCCACCATCTGTTCGAACGAGGCGCCGGGATTGGCAAGCTTGAGATTGTCGGACAGCGTGCCCGAAAACAGCACGGTATCCTGCGGCACCACGCCAAAACTGGTTCGCAGTTCATTGGCCGACAGGTGTCCGGTATCGACGCCATCGATGCGGATGCGACCCCGGGTTGGCACGTGGAAACCCTGCAGCAGTGCGGCAAAGGTCGATTTTCCCGATCCCGAGGGTCCGGTCAGCACGGTCAATTCGCCGGGGCGCAGTGAAAAACTGAAGTCCTGATACAGGTAGGGCAGATGCTCGTCGTGGCGAAAGGCCAGCTCTTCCACCTCGATGCAGCCCGGCGCCTGGCTTGCCGCACGCCGCGGCTTCAGGCTGTAGGGCTCGCTCGGCGCATTCATGATGTCGCCGAGCCGTGCCACCGCGATGCGCATTTGCTGCCACTGCTGCCACAGCCCGACCATCCGCAGCATCGGTTGGCTGACGCGGGCGGCAAACATCTGGAATGCCACCAGCATGCCGATCGTCAGTTCCTGGGTGCTGATGACGATCCAGGCACCGACCAGCAGGATCGACGTACTCATCAGCTGTTCGAGTCCACCGGCGACAACGTTGCAGGTATTGGCCAGCTGCCGGGTGGCAAACCCCGCGCCGAGGTATTGCGCCATGAGGTTGCGGTAACGCTGTCCGAGCTGCGGCTCGAACTGCAGCGATTTGACGGTCTCCATGCCGGCAATGTATTCGGTCAGAAAGGCCTGGTTCGCGGCCCCGCAGCGGAACTGCCGGTTCAGGCGCTCGTGAAACAAGGGCGCGACCAGCAGGTTCAACACGCTGACCAGCGACACGATCGCCAGCACCAGCAGGGTGAGCGGCACGCTGTACCAGAACATGATGCCAACGAAGATCAGCAGGAACGGCAGATCGAGGGCTACGCTCACGCCCGCCGAAGTGATGAATTCGCGAACGGTTTCAATGCCCTGCAGCCGGGCCGAAATGACCCCGGTGGGGCGATGCCGGAAATAACGGAGCGGGAGCCGGAACAGTTTGTCGAACACCGTCGCCGCGAGCACTGCATCGATGCGCTGGCCGGTGTGGAGAATCAGGTACTGACGCACCCAGGACAGCAAGCCGTTGAACAGCAGAAACACCGCCATGGCAATGCCCAGCGCAATCAGCGTGCTTTGGGTGCGATGCACCACCACCTTGTCGATGATCACCTGGGTGAACAGCGGCAGTGTCAGCCCCATCAGCTGCAGCGCAAGCGAGCCGGCCAGCACATCACGCCATACGCGCTTGTGCCTGAGCAACTCCGGCACGAACCAGCGCAGTCCGAATCGCGAATCATTGCGCCCGATCCCGTCGGGGTCGATTACATCCTTCAAGTGCGGCCAGCAAGCGCATGCGGCGCCGAGGTAGCGTTGCCGCAGCTCGCGTATCTGCACCGTTGCCGGAGCCTCGACACCGCGCTCCAGCAGCGCCACCCGATTCTCGTCGGCGTTGAGCAGCAGGGCGAGCCCAGGAGCGGCGGCATCGCCAGCCTCTGCCGGGTGCAGCCAAACCGCCAGCGGCAACTTCCACGCCAGTGCGGTTTCGAGGCCACAGGAACGGAATTCGCATTCGAGCCCCAACTCCGCAGCCGCACCCTGGATCATCGTGCGCGAGACAGGCGGCGGATAGCGTTGCGCGAACAACGCCGGGTGGAATGCAATGCGATGAAGCAGACAGAACGACGACAGCAGCCAGCTGGTATCTTCGAGAGAAAGGCTGCCAGGCAAAGCGAGCCGCGCCGCGCGCGGTGTGCTTCCGTGCGGCAGACGTTCGATGACTACGGCGACGAGCCGTTGGATCAAACCAGCTCCGGTGCGCATGAACGGGGTCCTTCCCAGCGCGATCTGTTTTTAGTCTGCTCGCCGATTCAGCATTCTGTCAACTTAAATTTTGCTTGCCTGCCAAGGTCGGGACACAGCCCTCAATTCGCCACTGCCTGCATCCCCGCAGCCTTCCATGCCTCGATACCACCGCGATACCAGAGCACCTTGGTGTAGCCCATGTTGATCGCGCGCAGGGCCGCGTTGTACGACATCCAGCATTGGTTGGAGAGGCAGTAGAAGACCAGTGGCGTATCGGTTCGGCCCTGCGTGGTCTGTTGCAGGAAAGCGCCGAACTGCTGCTGGGTCTGATCATTGAAGCTGCCCGCTTGCGAGGCCGGAACCGCGGGAAGCGCTCCGGGCAGGGATTCCTGCCCCCCGAGCACATCGAACAGGAAGTGAGGCGTCTGTTTGCCCTGCACGAGAGCCATCAATTCCTGCGTGCTGATCACCTGTCCGCCGGGAATGCTGGTGGGTGTCGGACCATGCATCGCACCGCTGTGCAGTTGCGGTGTGGGCGGCACGCCAAAATCCTGCTGCTCACTCTGCATCGACGGCTGGCCGCCGCCATTTGGCGGCTGCTGCGGATATTGCGGCTGCGGTGGCTGTTGCCCGTATTGCGGCTGCTGCGGCTGCGGATACTGCGGTTGCTGCGGATACTGCGGCTGTTGCGGGTACTGCGGCGGCTGTGGCTGTTCACCATATTGCGGCTGCTGCTGCGGCTGTGGCTGTGGCTGTTCGCCGTATTGCGGCTGTTGCGGGTACTGTGGCTGTTGCCCGTATTGCGGCTGCTGCGAATAGCCGGGCTGCTGCTGATATTGTGGTGGTGGTTGTTGTTGTTGCTGCTGCTGCTGCTGCTGCTGCTGCTGCTGCTGCGGCATCGGCTGATTGCCAAAGCTGTCCTGAGCGTCCGCGCTCAGTGAAACAAGAACACCACTCAGCGGGAGAACGGCCGCCCAACATTTAAATATCATGCCTTTCGCAATCATCATTTCACTGCCTCCAGTCGTTGGCCATCCACACCAAGATCCCGTCCGGGATCAAAATTCACATCATTCGACAACACATAGGATCCATCATTCAAGCGCCAGGCGTTGTCGTAATAATGTGATAACTCCACGGTGCCGCCAGGCGCGTTCGCATCGCTGTAGGTCTCGACCCCGCGTATGAGCTCACCAAATTCGCGTGCCCGCCGATCCGAACTCTCATTGTAGGAGTTCCACGCCTGCTCACGGATCCGGGAAATCTCGTCATTGCTCTTCGCGATAATCGCCGCGCGTTTGGCGCCTTCCTCCCGCGCAACCCTGGCAATCGCCAGGTTGTGGTTACTGAGCCGCTTCTCCCACTGCGGATTGGTCTTGATCGTCTGGCGCAAGGCCTCGTAGAACGCCAGGTTCAACTGACCATTGGGCGCGATCACGCCATAGGCCGGCAGCGCCATGGCGTTCAGGGCTTCCATGACGCCCATGCCGGATCCTGCATTGGTCCTGCTCACTGAAAAAATGACCAATGCCGACACCGACCCGCGCATATCGCGCCCCTGCTGCTCGAACGCGAACAGCATCTCGCCGCCCTCGACCCAGGTGCGCAGATCGCCCATCGCCGTGGGCTGCGAAACATTGAGCTGCGCCATCCTGCTCTCGAGATCGGCACGCCGGCGAAAATCCAGTATTCGCGCACCGGGCCGCCAGCGCTGCACGACCGCCTGCAGATAGGCCTGCACATTGGTGTAGGGTGCGAAGGAGCATCCGGGAGTGCTCGGAGGCGCCCGGTAATTGTTCGCCTCCCACTTGAACTGCGGCAGTACCGTAATACTGCTCGAGCCGTCAGGTGACACCGCCATCCAGTTGAAATTGTAGCCGTTGGTGCAGGCATGCTCGTTGCCCCATTCGACACCACCCGTGGTTTGCCAGCCATGCGGAATGAACATCGTCGAGGCGGCCATCGGCTGCTCGAAGCCGGAGGCATCGAGAATGATTGCGCGGTCAAAGCGCAACATGCCACTCGTTCTCTGCTGCGCATGAACCGGCGCGTGGGCGCAAGCCATTGCAATTACCCCGCTGATGATCACCGCGAGATACCGGTTCATCACGATCTCCTTCGGACATAAAGGAAACGAAATCGTTTGCCGGCGGCAGCACCCGTGTACTCCAGCCGCCGCAGCCTATCGGGCAAACGATCGCGGAACGGCCAGCTCTGCTCCCGGGCCCGTTGCAGCTGGCGATGGAAGAGATGATTGCAGTTCGGGCAGTTCGGATGCAAGCCCTTCATCCGCGGGAGCGACACGGTCCAGGTATCGGGAATTGCCTGCA
This sequence comes from Gammaproteobacteria bacterium, assembly GCA_016705365.1. Lineage (NCBI taxonomy): Bacteria > Pseudomonadati > Pseudomonadota > Gammaproteobacteria > Gammaproteobacteria bacterium. Next base: position 674,075 of record JADIYI010000002.1, read on the forward strand.
CCCTGCTGGCTCATGTCAGTCGCAGCCGAGGGCAGCTGGATCGTGTATCTCCGCCAACGGCGGTGGTGGCAAGCGACTGTCCGCTAAGTTCAGTAAACCGGCCGTGCTTCCAGTCTTCCGTTGGATTCCACTACGACAAGGCGGGAAAAGCAGGGCATGCAGTAGACGCGGTCGCCGGGTCGCAGTTCGCGGCTCGAGCGCACCACCACCATGCACACCGGACAGATCACCTCGTTGGGCGCGAGCGTATCGCCTTTGCCGCCGAATCGGCGGTAGAACTTGCGATATTTTTTTGGCACTTCGTCAAAGCCGGTGTCCTCCAGCACGTAGCGTTGGCGGGGAGGGACCTTGTCGCCCTTGCCCTCGGTCGGCGCTTCGGCCAGCAGCGGGTCGTTCACAGGTCCACTCCCAGCCTGGCGACAGTCGCCAGGTAGTTGCTGGTAAATCGGGCCTGGTCTTCCGCCGATGCACCTGTATCACGCAGAGTGCCTGCGAAGGTTTCCATCACCAGCATATCCATCCGGCGCTTTATCTTCTTCAGGCGGGGACGCAGGTGTGGCGTGAGTGCCAGCCTGCGACCCAAGTCATTTTCACCGAAGCCCATATGCCGCCTTTCATCTTTGACAACACCCAGCAGAACCTGTTGTGTTATCGGGTCGGCGGTCTGCGCATGGGCGCCGAAAACGGTGAACTCCAGGGATTCCAGGATGATGTTCTGGGCAAATACGGCAGCCTCCCAGTCACGGCTGTCGACGTATTCGAGCAGCTGCTCCTTGAATTTCAACAGCGCGGGATTGGCGCGCCGCAGGATTTCGCTATCCGGGTCGGCCACACCCAGCTCACTCAGACGGTGCAGAAAAACCTCCAGGTGGCGACCCTCGTCCACGACCTGGGTCGCCAGGAAAATCTTTATGCATCGGTCGGGTGCGTAGCCGATCATGCCGCTGGAGGCTTCCAGTGCGGCAGTTTCTCCCACGCAGTAGTTGCACAGCGTGCTTATCAGGTTTTCCCGCTGAACTTCCTCCATGGGCGCGTCCGTCAATGCGGCATCGCGCCCATGCTCCGTATCCAGCAAATAACCTTCAACTGCCTGGAACCAGAAGTCGAAAGAGTGCACTTCGCTGAGGAAATCGGCCTCTGGCAGCTCATGGGGTTCCGCTGTCATCCGCATCACACCACTCCGGCCCGGTCAGTTGTCGAGAGCTATGCCGCCATGGGTTTGGCCGGGGACTGATAGTCCAGTCCGATTCGCCCCAGCCGGGTCTTGAACTCCTTGAGCACGGTATCGGCGAGAACCTTTTCCATGTCTTTTGGTTCGAGTACCGACAGGTTGGCACCGTGCCAGATAACACCCTCCTCATTGGTATCGGCGGCTGTTACTTTCCTGGCTTCCTCGTAGCTCTTCTCGTTGTCACTGAAGACGTCTGCAAAGGTTGCAAGCATGTGGTAAGTCATGTCTTTCTGCATCTGCTCTATTTCGGGCTTGCGTTCGGGGTACCGGGTAATCAGTGATCCGATCCTGTTTTCACCAAAACCCACATGCCTGCGTTCGTCGGCAATTGTGCCCGCCAGGATATGGGCGAACTTCTTGTTGCTGTTCTCGTTGACGGCCTTGAGCATTTCAAATACCGAGAATGCCATTCCCTCGAGCACGATATTCTGGCCAACAACACCGGCGACAAAATCCTTCTTGTCCACTTTTTCCAGAAGCACCGCGGCAAACTTCACCAGGTTCGGGTTGCCATAGTGGTTGAGGGTACTTTCCAAATCCTCTTTTTTCACGCCCAGGTCGTACATGCGCTGGGTGAAAATTTCCACATGCCGGGCTTCATCGAGGGTCTGGGTAGCGAGAAAGTGCTTGCTCTCATAATCGGGCGCGCAGTTGATCAATCCGGATGAGGCGGCCAGGGCGCAACGCTCTCCCAGTACCAGTTGTGTGGTGGTGCGCAGGGCGTCCTCGCGCATCACATCGTTGTGGAGATTGAAATCGGGTTCTTTTTCGCCGGGTTCATGACCGTACTCGGTGTTCATCAGGTATCCCTGCGGGCAGCTTTCAAGCCAGCTTTGAATTGAGTAGGCGCTCAGGAAATTGCTCATGACATTGTGCTCCTTTATAGGCGTGGGAGAAGAATCCTCGCGATAGCCAGCCTAGTGTGAGCGCATATTTCAACAAGGTCCTTTCTGGCCAAATACAAGGTCAGATGTTGCCAGTCACCGACATATTGATTTTGATCAATGTTCTCAACCAATCAGCATGGCAAGCAACCCGGTGCAGCAGGCGCTCTGATCGGGCGCTGCGTTCCGCTGCCTGCTGTTCCCGCTGACCCGCGCGCCGTATGCACGCACCACGCCGATTCCTGGTGGATTACGCCGAGCGCAGGCGGATCGCTCATCTCCGCCAACGGTGGTGGTGGCGGCGGCGGCGAAGACACAAAACCTTGACGAGACGGCCTTGCAAATCCAGAGCGACAGGATAATAATCCAAATTACATAGTGATTGCTTGGTATGTGAAACGACGAGGCACACCCTGGACCAGGGCGCTTCGCTCACGGTCGGGGGGATTCATGCTGATCAAACGAGTCAATATCGGCGCCGCCGAGTTCGACGACCCCGCCTCGGCCCCCTGGCAAGCGCTGCGCGACGAGACCGTGGCACTGATCCAGGCCCCGGCGGCGATGCAGCCCACGCGCTACATCACGACCAAGTGGCAGAACCAGCCCTACGGCCAGACCAAGGGCGTCGCGGTGAAGGCATTGCACAATGCCCGGGAAATCGCCTTCCGTCTGGAATGGCTGGATCCGACCAAAAACGAGCAACGCGCCGAGAACACCGATTTTCCCGACGCGGTCGCGATGCTGTTCCCCCTGGCCGAAAACGCCTCTCTTTTCATGGGCACGCCGGAAGCGCCGGTCAACCTCTGGTACTGGCGGGCCGACCACCCGAGCCGGGCACGCAGCGATATCGCCACCGGAATCGGTACCTCCCGGGTAGTGGATGGCGAATCCCTCAGCGCCCGCTCGGTCCATCAGGATGGCCGCTGGTCGGTGGTGATACGCCGGGCGTTGGAGGTGCAGGCCGAAGGCATGACGGCCATCCAGTTCACGCCGGGGCAGGTCCTGCGCAGCGCGTTTGCGGTATGGGATGGCGGCAACCAGGAACGAGCGGGCATCAAGGCTTTTTCGCCCGCCTGGCTGGATCTGAAGCTGGAAGCCTGAAGGAGCACAGCGTATGAGCAAGACAACCGATATCGGCCGCCTGATCGATGGCAATCTGCACACGCCCAAACGTCAGCTGGCGATGGTATTCGACCTGAACAAGTGCCTCGGTTGCCAGACCTGCACGATATCCTGCAAGCGCCAGTGGACCCGCGACGAGGGCATGGACAACCAGTGGTGGGCGGTGGTCAACACCATGCCCGGCAAGGGTACGCCGAAGAACTGGGAAGGCATGGGCGGCGGCTGGAACGAGAAAGGGGAACCCAATCCCAGCCGGATTCCGCTGCGTGACGAGTATGGGGATGCCTGGACGTTCAACAAGGAGGAGATCTTCTACGGCGGCAAGGGCAAGGAGAGCCACCTCAAACCGGTCAACGCCAAGGGCGAGGCACCTGACTGGGGGCCGAATTGGGACGAGGACGAGGGCGGTGGCGAATATCCCAACTCACACTTCTTCTACCTGCCGCGCATCTGCAACCACTGCACCCACCCCGCCTGCCTGGAAGCCTGCCCCCGGGGTGCGATCTACAAGCGCGACGAAGACGGCATCGTCCTGGTCAACGACAAGCAGTGCAAGGGATTCCGCTTCTGCATGGAGGCCTGTCCCTACAAGCGGATCTACTACAACCATGTCCGTGACGTGGCGCAGAAGTGCATCTTCTGCTTCCCGCGGATCGAAAAGGGCGTCGCCCCGGCCTGCGCCCGCCAGTGCCCCGGCCGCCTGCGCTTCGTCGGCTACCTGGACGACGAGAACGGACCGATCCACAAGCTGGTGCACAAATGGAAGGTCGCCCTGCCCCTGCACGAGGAGCATGGCACCCAGCCGAACGTCTACTACGTCCCGCCGCTGTCGCCGCCGAGTGTGGACATCAACGGCAAGGTGGATCTCTCCAAGCCCCGCATACCGCTCGACTATCTGCAGGGCCTGTTCGGCCCCCGTGTCGAGGAAGTGTTGGCGGTATTGCAGGCCGAGAAGGAGAAAAAGGCCAAGGGACTGCCCTCCGAACTGATGGACACCCTGATCGTCTACAAGTGGCCCGAGGACATCTTCCCCGATTTCGTCCAGGACCCCGCCCAACTTTGAGAGGAGCACGACGATGACGCTGACCCGACGCAGTTTCATCCGGACCGGTGGCAGCGCCCTGGCGCTGTCGCTGGTGCAACTGAAGTGGAAGGGAGGCGTGCAGCGCGCGCACGCCGCAAACTTCGATTTTCCGCCCGTGAGTTACACCGGTTTCGAGGACGTCTACCGCGGCCAGTGGAAGTGGGACAGCGTCGCCAAGGGCACGCACTTCGTCAATTGCTGGTACCAGCGCGGCTGCAACTGGAACGTCTACGTCAAGGACGGCGTGGTCTGGCGCGAGGAGCAGGCCGGCATGTACGAGCCGATCGACCCGAAGATTCCCGACTACAACCCCCGCGGCTGCCAGAAGGGCGCGTGCTACTCGGAACGCATGTACGACGAATCCCGCCTGCGCCATCCGCTGAAGCGGGTCGGTGAACGCGGCGCCGGACAGTGGCAGCGGGTGAGCTGGGACGAGGCACTCACCGACATCGCCGACAAGACAATCGATGTGATGATCAGCAGCGACGGTCCCGGCTCCATCGTCTGGGACCAGGGCACGGCCCAGACCAACGGCGGCGCCGGGCTGGCGATGATGCGCACCTCGCTGGTGCTGGACACGCCGGTACTGGACGTGAACACCGAGATCGGCGATCACCGTCCCGGTGTCGCCGTGACCCTGGGCAAGATGGTGTTCTGCAGTTCCTCGGATGATGTGTTTCACTCCGACCTGATCCTGATCTGGGGCGGCAACCCGATCTACACGCAGATTCCGAATGCGCATTTCATGCTCGAGGCCCGCTACAACGGCGCCAGGATCATCACCATCGCCCCCGACTACTCCGCCTCATCCATCCACGCCGACCAGTGGGTGCCGGTGAAAGTGGCGACCGATGCGGCGTTGGCGTTGTCGATGGCGCACGTGATGATCGAAGAGGACCTGTGCAACCGCAAGTTCATCCAGGAGCAGACCGATTTGCCGCTGCTGGTACGCATCGACAACGGCCGCTTCCTGCGCGAGTCCGACCTCGGCGAAGGCGGTGCCGATGACCGGTTCTACATCCATGATCTCGGCGGCAAGGGCGTGGTGCTGGCACCCCAGACCACGCTGGCGCTGGACGGGCTGGATCCGGCTCTCGAAGGCGAGTTCGAGGTGCAGACCACGAACGGCACGCTGATCGTCACCCCGGTATTTGCGCGTTTGCGCGCCCATTTGCAGCAATACACGCCGGAACAGGCGATGACGATCTGCGGCACCGACCCGGACACCATCCGCGGCCTGGCGCGCGATCTCGCGAAGGCCCGCGCCGCCACCTGTATCAGCCAGTCCAACTTCTCGAAGTACTACCACGGCATCGAGATGGAACGTGCGCAACTCCTGTGCTTCGCCCTCGCCGGGCAGATGGGGCGCAAGGGTGCAGGCTACATGGGCTTCCCCTATATGTCGGTCGACGGCGTCGCACCACTGTCGCAGGCGACCGGTCAGCGATCGCCCACACTGGCACTGGCGGCGCTCGGCCTGTCGATGGCTCCGGCAATGCTGAAGTACAAGTGGAACCACTACACGCCCGAAATGATCCTGCATGACCTGGGCCGGAAACACTACCGCAAGGGCGGAAGCCCCGCCAGCCTGCTCTGGCTCTACCACCAGGGCGGCATGGAAGACACCTACGGCCGGACGGAAAAGTGGGATCCGGCCATGAAGCGCCCGCTCGATTCCTACATGAAGGAATCGATCGCCAAGGGCTGGCAGATGCAACCCTCGGACCGGCCGCGGATCTTCTTCGAGGCGGGTGGTAACGTGCTGCGACGATTCCGCGCCTTCGACAAGGTGGCGGAGCGTCTGCTCCCGACGCTCGATCTGATGGTCACGATCGACTGGCGCATGAGCAACACGGCGCTCCACAGCGACTATGTGCTCCCGGCTGCCGCCTGGTACGAAAAGGACGACATCACCTGGGCCACTCCCCTGTCACCGTTTTCCCAGGTGATCACGCGGGCGGCGGAACCGATCGCCGAAGCAAAGCCGGACTGGGAAATCCACTGTCTGCTGCTGAAGACCATCCAGAAGCGCGCCGCGGAACGCGGGCTGACGCATTTCAAGGATCGCCATGGCGAGGAGCGCACTTTCGATGTCTATGACGAGTTCACGTTTGGCGGCCGCTACACCGAGAACAACGTCGACGAGTTCCTCGACCTGATCCTCTCGGTATCCACCAATGTCGGCGGTGTGAACTGGGAGCAGTTGAAGAAAAAGGGCTTCCAGCGCTTCACGTCGCTGCCCGAGAACGACTACATGACCGTTGGCAATGCCACCGACGTCAGCGAGACCGACACCATCACCGCCGGTCTCTGGCACACGGAAAAGAAGATGCCGTGGCCGACCATGACACGGCGCATGCAGTTCTGCATCGATCACCCCTTCTACGAGGAGTTGGGCGAGGTACTGCCGGTGCACAAGGACCAGCCCGCCATCGGTGGCGACTACCCGCTGCACATGACCGGCGGCCACACCCGCTGGTCCATCCATTCCTCCTGGCGCGACCAGCGCCATATGCAGCAATTGAACCGGGGCCAGCCGCTGATCTTCGTCAGTGTCGAGGACGCGGCGGCACGGGGCATCGAGGATGGTGACCAGGTGCGCCTGTTCAACGACGTCAGCTCCACGGAGTTGATGGCCAAGATCACGCCGGCGCACCGGCCAGGCCAGGTGACCGTCTACCACGCATGGGAGCCTTTCATGTCCAAGGGAAGCACCTCCTACACCTCGGTGACGCCGAACCCGATCAACCCGCTGCAGCTCGCGGGCGGATATTTCCATATCCAGGCACGCGATGCCGAATTCACCCCGGGTTCCACCGACCGGGCGACCCGGGTGGAGATCGAGAAGATTCACCCGCAAGCCGGTTGAGCAGCACTCGTTGCCGCGATACACCAAGGAGCAGATCGTGTGAACACCGCCGACCCTGGTTTCGATATTTCCTCGCTGCCCGACGTGGAATTGACTGAAGCTGCCCTGCTGGGAGCCGCCCGCGCCAAGACCGGCCTGTCCGACTTCGGCGACGAGGCGGACTGGAAAGAGGGCTTCACGCTACTGCTGCAGGGGCTGAACGAAGAGGCCATGCTCAACAAGGTCGGGCGCATCATCGCCTTCGGCGAAATGCTGCGCCACCTGGAAAACCGGCTGCGGGTCACTGACGACATCGCGCGTCATCCGGAAATCCTGCAGGTGAAGATCGAGAAGCCGGTCTTCGTGATGGGCCTGCCGCGCACCGGGTCCACGATCCTTCACGATCTGCTGGCCCAGGATCCGGACAACCGGGTGCCGATGACCTGGGAATGCAACTACATGTCGCCCCCCCCGGAGGCGGCCACCTACGACTCCGATCCCCGTATCGCGGACTGCGAAGCGCATCTGGAACGGACCGCCCAGGCCCTGATCCCGGAATTCCAGGCCATCCACGAGATGGGGGCCCGGCTGGCGCAGGAATGCCTGATGCTCAATGCCTTCGATTTCAAGAGCCAGATCTTCTCCAACCAGTTCTGGGTGCCCACCTACCAGCGCTGGGTGGAGAACACCGACAACCTGTCTGTGTATCGCACCCACAAGCGCCAGCTCCAGTATATGCAGTGGAAGAATCCCCGGTCGCGCTGGGTGCTGAAGAGCACCAGCTATTTCTGGGGTCTGGACGCGATACTTGCGATTTATCCGGATGCCCGGATCGTGATGACCCATCGCGACCCGATCAAACTGATCGCCTCGCACTGCTCGCTGATATCCATGGCCTGCGGCATGGGCAGCGACACCGTGGACCAGAAGCAGGTTGGCGAGTTCTGGAGCGTCACCTGGGAAAACGCCATGCGCAAGTTCGTCGAATTCCGCCAGGCCGGCAAGGCCTCGGAGGTGTTCGACATGCATTTCTCCGAGTTGGTGAAGGACCAGGTAGGCATGGTCGAGCGGATCTACGCTCATTTCGATCTGCCCCTGCCGACCAGCACCAAACAGCGAATGCACGACTTCATCGCCAACCATCCGAAGGAAAGGCACGGCACCCACCACTACAAACTGGAGCAGTTCGGCCTGGACCCGGCGCAGGAGCGCAAGCGCTACCGCTTCTACCAGGAGTACTTCCACGTCGCCGACGAGGCGTGAACAGCCAGGACGGACACAGCCACGAGGAGCAACGATGAGCACCGAAAAGCAGACGAGCGTGCGGGCCTGGGAATCATTCTGCGAGCAGTTGAAGCAGGCGGGCCAGGTGCTGGCACGCGAATCGACGCCGGATGACGAACTGACCCAGGCCGAGGGCTTGCGCAAGCTGGTGCGGATGATTCGCATGGGCTTCGAAGCCACCCTGGAATATGGCAACCGCGACTTTCCCGAAGTGTATCAACTGGTCACCCCCACCACGCTCGGTGAAGGCGAAACCTCCGACGCGCATTACCACCAGGTCGTGATCGACGGCAGCAAGACCTACCGGGTATGGGGTCAGCGCGGCGACGCGCCCTACATGGAATTCACGGTCTACGCCGGCAAGATCGGACTCGACAGCAGCAGCGCCCAGGTGGGCGCGATCACCGAGCTCGATCTGCAGGTGAATCCGGACGCCAGCTACGAGCTGATGCTCTCCCCCTCGCCCCAGCCTGGCAACTGGATTCGCACCACGCCCGAGGCCACGCTGCTTTACATCCGTCAGTACGCCCACGACTGGAGCAAGACCCGCGACGCCACCTACCACATCGAGCAGATCGGCGTCAGTGGCGAGCGCCCGCCGCTGACGCTGGCCGAAGTGAGCGCGGCGCTGACGCGGACCTCGGCCTATGTCGCGCGTTCGAGCAACATCTGGGCAGCGATCGTGGATCAACGCCGGGCCGCACCGCCCAATCGCTTTTTCGTTTTCGAAACAGAGCACAAGGATGACCTGGACGAGGCGCCGGAGATGCCGACCGGACATCGGTTTTCATCCGGCTATTTCCGCCTGCGCGAGGACGAGGCACTGGTGATCGACTTCGCACCGGCGGACGTGCCTTACTGGGGCCTCGACACCACCAGCTACTGGTTCGAACCGCTCTCCTACGCCGATCACCGTTCGCACTACAACAACCGCACCGTGCACTGCGAACCTGACGGCAGCGTGCGGATCGTGATTTCGTTGCGCGATCCGGGGGTTCCCAACTGGATCGATACCCGGGGCCACCTGGAAGGGCCGATGCTGTTCCGCTGGTCGAGAACCCATCTGCCCGTTCCGGATATCCAGGCCCGGGTGGTCCCACGCAGCGATCTCCACCCGTAGCGAGGGCTGGACGAAAGCGCCCGGCCTCAAGCGGACTGAGGTTGGGGTGCCATGCCGAGCCGGGTGAGACTTTCCCCGGTGAGCGGGACGTAGCTACCCGCGCCAGGATCGGTCACGAAGAGCTCATCACCCGCGGCCGCGGCATAACCGAGCTTCTGCAGATCGACCTTGCGCAACTTGAACGTGGCGGTGATATCGGCATTCGTCCTGAGCCGAATGAAGACCGGGATCGCGTAGCCGGGCAACTTGTCGTTTGCGCGCCGGTAGAAATCCGCCGGATCAAAGCGCTGCCCCGGCTGCATCACCACGGTGGCCATACCGGCCCGGCCTTCCTGGCCCGGGATGCTCACCCCGTATACGGTGATGGTGTCCAGTCCCGGACAATCCTCCAGCGCGCCGGACACCTCCGTTGTCGAGACATTCTCGCTCTTCCAGCGGAAGGTATCGCCGACGCGGTCCACGAAATAGTAGTAATCGTCCTCGTCGCGGCGAAACAGATCACCGGTGCGCAGCCACGCATCACCGGGGCGGAAGGCATTGCGCAGGATCTTCTTCTCCGTGGCCTCCGCATCGGTATAACCGTCGAAGCGCCCGCCGGTCACGCCGGGAAGCTCGAGGATCATCCCCAGCATCTCACCGACCTCGCCCGCCTCGCACTCGATCAGCGTGCCGTCGGGATTGCGAATGTAGCAGTCGTTGTCGCGGTCATATTTCACCAGCCGGGCGTTGGATCGCTCCTTGAAGGGCAGCCGGCCGCACGAGCCCACGCGGTCATCGACGTTCATCAGTCCGACGTTGATCTCGGTGCCACCATAACCCTCGATCATCCGGGTGACGCCGAAGCGCTCCTGGAACGCCCGCCAGATGGACGGGCTGAGGCCCGAGCCCGTCATCACCCGCAGTTTGTGTGCCCGGTCATCGGGAGCGGACGGCTGATTGAACAGATAACGGCACAATTCGCCGCTGTACTGCGCCACCGTCACGCCGTGCTCGCGCACATCGCGCCAGAACCGGCTCGCGCTGAAGCGCCGCTTCAGCACCACGCTGCCGCCACAGGCCATGGCATTGGAGAGCAGGGACATCATTGCAGCTACATGGTAGAGCGGCAGCACGCAATAGAAGACATCCTCGCGCCCCACCCCGAGAAAATTGGCCCAGCCCTCGCCCACGCCGAGCCAGCGCGAATGGGTGATGCGGGCAGCCTTGGGCAAACCGGTGGTGCCCGAGGTGAACACCAGGCACAGGGTGCTGCGACCAATCACGTCGCGGCGCAACGCGGCGTCGGGGTTCGTCCCCGGCAGGCTCGCCAGTTGCTCGTCGAGCCGTAGCCAGGTGCTCGGAATCACGCCGGGCTCGCCATCATCCGGCACCACATAGCCGGGAAAGCGCTCGGGAATTTCGGGCGTGTGCTCCAGGCGATCGAGGCATTCGCTGCCAATGAACAGACGCTGGCTGGCGGTCATCACCAGGGCGTGGCGCAGCGCATCCCCACTGATCTGATTGTTGATCAGGGCCGAAACGCAGCCGATCTTGGCCAAGGCGAACCAGACGAAGAGGTATTGCGGCCGGTTCTCCATCAGCAGCGCCACGACCTCGCCCGGTTGCAGACCGCAGCCGAGTGCAAAATGGGCATAGCGGTTGGCCTGGGTGTTCACCGCGCCATAGCTGAAAGTACGACCGTTCCAGATCAGAAACGGACGCTCGGGCGCCTGTGCGGCCCACTCCTCCAGCCGGTCGACGATGGTATAGGACTGTTCGGGCGTGTGCTTCATGGCACCGGCCGCAACGAGATCCATCTTTGCCTGAGTCTGTTCGCGAGTCACCATCGGGCCGTCTCCGGAAACGAAAGCCAGGAAAAATCAGATCGCGCCGCCGCAGACCGCGAGAGTCTGCCCGGTCACATAGCTCGAAGCCTGGCTGGCGAAGAAAAGTGCCGGTCCGATGATTTCCTCGGGCTGCGCGGCGCGTTTGAGCATGGTCGCGCCCTCCGAATACTCGAGGAAACCGGCGGACTGCGCGGCAAGATCGGCCAGCATTTCGGTCAGGAACGGCCCCGGCGCAATGGCATTGACGCGTATGCCGAGCGCCGCCCATTCGTCAGCCATGCTGCGCGTCAGCGCGACCATGGCGGCCTTGCTCGAGGTGTACAGAGCAATATGGCCGCATGAGCGCAATGCGCCCATGGTGACGATATTGACGATCGTGCCACCGCCGGACTTGCCCATGCGCTCGGCTACCAGGGCCGCCAGATGCATGGGGCCACGGGTGTTCACGCCATAGATTTGATCGAACATCTCCGCGCTGGTCCGGGTGAGGGGCGTCATGAGCTGCGTCACGCCCGCGTTGTTGACCAGGACGTCGCAACGGCCGAATTTCCGGTAGACGGTTTCCACCAACTGCTCCAGTTGCTGCCAGTCGGCCACGTCGCAGGCGACCGCGAGGGCCTGACGTCCCAGGGACTCTATATCCCTCGCGACGTCTTCGCAGGCAGCAAGGGAGCGGCTGGTCACGACGATATCGGCACCGGCAGCCGCGAAACCCAGCGCGATGGCCCGGCCGAGCCCGCGACTGCCCCCGGTGACGATCGCAACCTTGCCTTCCAGGTTGAATAGTTCCTGCGGAGTGTGCATCGCCGAACATTCCTCGCTTGTAACAAACATCCCATGCGCTTGCTTTGTTTTTTTGGCGAGTATAGCATGCTGATCGCGCAGCAACGCAAGGTAGCGACAAGCCTTTCCCGCTGACGGAGCGCTCGCGGCTGCGACTCGATCCATCCACCGCAATCGGGGCATGCCAGGCCAGCAGATGAGCAAACCGAAAACGGCAATCCGCAAGACCGTCCAGCGCCGGACCCAGGAAGAGCGTAGCGCGACGACACGGGAAAAAGTGATCAATGCGACGATCGACTGTATCGTCGAGGAAGGTCTGCACAACGCCACGGCGGCGCGGATCGCCACCCGCTCGGGCGTCACCTGGGGCGCGATAGTCCATCAGTTCGGCGACAAGGATTCGGTGCTGCTCGCGGTAATCGAACGCAATGCCGAGGTCTTTCTCAACTATCTCGCAAGCGCACTGGAACACGTCGGACCCACGTTGCCGGAGCGGATGCACACCCTGATCGACGTGACCTGGAAATACATCAACGAGCCAGCCGCCCTGGCATTCAACGAACTGGTCATCTACAACCGCGTGAGCACAAACCCGCGGTTGATGCAGCAGCAGGAGCAATTGACGAATCGCCAGGCCGAAATCATGTGGGGCCGGTTTTTCAACGAATTCGGCGTGGACCCGGCCGTACTGGAGAACGCCCGCAATTACACCCTGGCGACTCTGCTGGGACTTTCGATACTGCGCCTGATGAGCCCCCGCCCCCACGCCTATGTGAACGAGATCGCCACGCTGAAAAAACTTGCGGTGCAGATGCTGATGCATCCGGACCCTGCGCCGGCGAAACGAAATGCCCGCAACCGATAAATCTTCCACCATGAAGTACCGCCCATGAAAGCAGCGCTGGCCCTTGACTTCGGAAAACTGAGCGTCGAGGACGTGACACTGGAGCCGCCCCGTTCCGGCGAGGTGATGATCAGGATGGCAGCGACCGGGGTCTGCCACTCGGATCTTTCGGTGCTCCACGGCGTCGTGCCGATGCCACTGCCGCTGGCACTGGGACACGAGGGAGCGGGGGTCGTGCAAGCGGTCGGTCCCGGCGTGACCACGGTCGCCGCGGGCGACCACGTGACCTTGTCTTTCATTCCCGCTTGCGGGCAGTGCTATTTCTGCGATCACCATGAGCCTCACCTCTGTGCCGCGGGCTCGCCCGATGGACGCATGCTGGATGGCAGCACCCGCCTGCACCTGCGCGGGCAGGAAATCGGCGCCATGGCGATGCTGGGCTGCATGGCCGAGTTCGCCGTGGTACCTGCGATCAGCGTGATGAAGATCGATCGTGCCATTCCCCTCGACAAGGCCGCCCTGGTGGGCTGTGGCGTGATGACCGGCGTTGGAGCGGTGACCAGCACCGCCAGGGTGCGCTCCGGCTCCACCGTGGTGGTATTCGGTTGCGGCGGTGTCGGCCTGTCCGCCATCCAGGGCGCCAGGCTGGTGGGCGCCAGGCGCATCATCGCGGTGGACCCGCTGGAGTCCAAGCTGGAATACGCCAGGCATTTCGGCGCCACCCATACCGTGAATGCCAAGGACGACCCGGTCGCGGCAGTCAGGGAATTGAGCGGCGGTTGGGGTGCGGACTACAGTTTCGAGGTGACCGGCAAGACCGCCGTCATGGAACAGGCCTACGCGGCGACACGCCGCGGCGGGACCGTCTGCATCATCGGGATCGGCAGCTACACCGAGAGCTTCCCCCTCAATGCCTGCGCCTTTTCCTCCGATGCAAAAACGGTCGTCGGCTGCATGTACGGCAACGCCAACTTCAAGGTGGACATGCCCAATCTGCTGGAACTCTATATGGCCAAGCGTCTGGATCTGGACGCGATGATCAGCCGCACTTACACGATCGACGAGGTGCCGCAGGCCTTCGAGGACCTGCAAGCCGGCCGCAACGCCCGTGGAGTGATCCTGTTTTGAGCCAGTTGATCGCAACCGATTCCGGCGCCGGCGCGACTTCGTCGGCCGCCACCTACAGCCAGCTCTACGGCTTGCTGGGCGAGTGTTTCTGCTACCCGGATGCCGATCTTGCCGAGAGCGTGCGCAGCGGCGCACTGGCACAACAGGCGAGAGCTCTTTGTGGCGAACTGGATGCCGGGTTTCTCGAGTCGCTGGATATATCGGCCCTCGAGGACGAGGCCGCCACCAGCGATGCGCTGACCGTGGAATTCACGCGCCTCTTCGATGCCGGCGCCCGCGGCACGGCCTGCTCGCTGAACGGTGGCCTGCAGGTGGGTCCACAGATGAAAGTCATGGAGGAGGCGGTGCGCTTTTATGCCCATTTTGGCCTGACCCTGAGCGAGGAACAGAAGGAACTGCCTGACCATCTCACCACCGAGTTGAATTTCCTCCACTTCCTCGCGCTCGGCGAACATGAATTGCAGGCTCAGGGCGCCCCCACCACCGCCTATCGGCTCGCCCGGCGTGACTTCATCGCGCGTCATCCGGGGCGCTGGGTGCCGGTCATGAAACAGAAACTTCAGACCATGAATCCCCTGCCCCTGTTTCTGGCACTCACCGGATTGCTCGAGCACCTGCTGAGCCGGGATCTTGCCGAACTGGAGGCAGCCCACGGCACGGCTCCGCTGCAACCCTCGGGCGAACTTCCCTTCGGCGGGATCTAGCAACAGGAGCCTGCCAATGACCCGACTGACACTGCGCTTCGATCTGCGCACCCCACCCTTTGCCCGTTGCCCCGACGATTACTACCGCACTGCGCTGGATATGGCCGAATGGGCCGATGCCCACGGCTTCAGCGAATGCATGGTCTCTGAACACCACGGCGAGGAGGATGGCTATCTACCATCGCCGCTGGTGATGGCCGCAGCGATCGCGGCCCGCACACGGCGGATGCGAATCCGCATCTCGGCCCTGATTCTGCCGCTGCACGATCCGCTGCGCATCGCGGAGGACGTGGCGGTGCTCGATCGTCTGAGCGGCGGACGCATCGAGCTGGTGTGCGTCGCCGGATTCCGCCCCGGAGAATTTGCCCAGTTCGACAAACCGTTCGCGGCACGGATCAAGCTGCTGGAACACGGGATTGCAACCCTCAAACAGGCCTGGAGCGGTGAGCCTTTCACGTACCAGGGGCGCAAGGTTCGAATCACTCCCCGCCCGCTCCAGCGCCCCCATCCTCCATTGCTCCTCGGCGGTTCTACGCCGCAGGCGGCACGCCGCGCGGCGCGTATCGCCGACGGCTTCGTGCCGGCGGTTCCAGAACTCTACCCGATCTATCACGAGACCTGTCAGACCCTCGGCGTCACTCCCTCGGAGCAGCGCCATTCGGGTTCGGCCGCCGCGGTATTTCTGTCTGCCGATCCCGCCGCCGCCTGGGCGCGCATCGCCCCGCACGCACTGCACGAGACCAACTCCTATGCGCGCTGGTACGCCGAAACCGGTACCGTCGGCCCCTATCAGCCGATCACCGAGGCCGCAACGCTGCGCGAATCCGGTCTCTACCAGGTGCTGAGCGTGAGCGAGGGGCTGGGCCTGGCGCAAACGCTGGGAGACAACGGTTGGCTGTTCGTGCATCCGTTGCTGGCCGGACTGGATCCTGAGGTGGGCTGGGAAACGCTGCGTCTTTTCGGTGAGGCGTTGCTGCCGGCATTGCGCCAGGCTCCAGACTGACAAGCGGGCGGCGGGAAAGCCGCCGGCGAGATCGTCGAGGACAGTACGTCCCGGCCCAGCGGCGGGTTTGGCCTGATCGAACAGCTTTTGGCCGCGCCCGTCATTGCGGATATGCTGGCGCCAGCGCATCATCGGTTCATCAGGGCGCCAAGCGGCCCATGCAAGACAGCGAGGTAGTCAATGGGACTCGAGGGCACAGCCGCGATAGCCGGCTACGTGGAACTGAAACCGGAAAAGAAACCGCCGGGCGATCCGCTGTTCAGCATCGAACAGTGGGCGCTGCTGGCCCAGGCGGCGCTGCAGGACGCCGGGATCGACAAACACGAAGTCGATGGTCTGGTCACATCCAGCATTGCGGAATCGGCGATGTTTGCGCCGGCGACGCTGGCCGAATACATGGGGCTGGAATTGAATTTCGCCGAGCATGTGGATCTCGGCGGCGCGAGCGCGGCGGGCGCGGTCTGGCGCGCGGCCGCGGCCATCGAACTCGGAATTGCCGAAGTCGTGGTCTGTGCGTTCCCCGCCGGACCGCTACCCATGCCACGCGAAATCAAGCCACACCCCTTTCCCTTCGGCGCCTCGAGCAACGAATACGGCTCACCGCAGGCGCAATTCGATATTCCCTACGGCAACCTCGCGCAGAACTGCGGCTATGCCCAGATCGCCAATCTCTACGCCTCGCGTTACGGCTACGACGCACGGGCACTGGCCAAGATCGCCGTCGACCAGCGCGCCAGCGCCTGCGCCAACCCGGATGCCTTCTTTTACGGCAAGCCGCTCACGATCGATGATGTGCTGAACAGCCCGATGATCGCCGACCCGATCCATCTGCTCGAAATCGTGATGCCGGTTGCCGGTGGTGCCGCCGTGGTGGTGACGAGTGCGGAACGCGCTGCCCGTACCAAAAACCGCCCGGTCCGGATCAGGGGCTTCGGCGAACGGCTGGCGTTCAAGACACCGACCTACGCCGCCGATCTGCTGCACACCCCCATCGCCGGTGCCGCGCAGCAGGCGTTCGCGATGGCCGGACTGGGTCACACCGACATCGACATGGTCTCCATCTACGATTGCTACACGATCACCGTGCTGATGACGCTGGAGGACGCGGGATTCTGTGGCAAGGGCGAGGGTGCAGGCTTCGTCCTCGCGCACGACCTGAGCTACCGCGGCGACTTCCCCTGCAATCCGCACGGCGGGCAACTCTCGTTCGGACAGACCGGCATGGCCGGCGGCATGCACCACGTCATCGACGGCACACGCCAGATCATGGGCCGCGCCGGCACCAACCAGGTCCGCAACTGCAACACGGCCTTCGTCAGCGGCAACGGCGGCATCATGAGCGAACAGGTCGTACTGATTCTCGAGGGTGTCCGAGCATGAAAAAACCCGCACCCGTACCCACACCCGACAGCCGTCCGTTCTGGAACGCCCTGGCCGAAAACAAGCTGCTGCTGAAACATTGCAGGCAGTGCTCGACGCTGTTCCACTACCCGCGCGTCGTCTGCCCGGAATGCCTTTCTTCCGATCTCGAGTGGCGCCAGGCAAGTGGCAAGGCGACGCTGTATACCTACACGATCTCGCGCCGTCCCACGCATCCCGTGACGTTGAGGGGAACATGAGTCACGGTGTAATGCTTGTCTTTACCAATCCGGCGTCACCGGCGGACGATGCCGAGTTTAATTCCTGGTACGACTCGATCCATCTGTCGCAGGTGATCGAACGAGTCGATGGCATTGTGGGTGCCAGGCGCTACGACGTCAATCCAGATGCTAATGGCCGCAAGTATCTTGCGGTGTACGAGCTTGATCGCGATAGTGCTCTCGTCGAACAGAATCTTGGCGAGGCTTTCGACGCTGGGCGCCTCGATGCAACACCGACGCTTCAGCTGGACCCTCCTCCTCTCATCATTTACGCCAACGCCCGCTAGACATTTTCGGGGAGAAACCGATGTCGAAATCACTCAAGCGCCGCCAGGTCATTCTCGGGGCAGAAGGAAGGATAAGCAGAATAAAGCCCCTGCCCGACCGAATCCAACTGTCCGGTACCGCCGTCCGGTACGGCTGACGCCCAGCGGCATGCGTGTGTCCTGCCCACGAATTGCCCGGATCCTCGACCGCACCGTAGGCAAACGCGGGCGATCCACTATTCGGAACGCCCTACGATCCGTCTTCACCGTGCTTGAACACAGCACCGCCCCCTGCCGATCCCCGATCGCAGCGTCCCTGCTCCCGATTCGCGCGCGCTCCCGTGCGCCGCTCACGCACTCACCGGCGGCCCTGTCGACGGTGGGCCGAGTGAGGCAGTGTCACTCTCGGTCTTCCCCCGCACATGCTCGAGGATCCGCTCGATCAGCGCCGGCTCCTCGATGCAGGCGATGATCTTCACCGCCTGGCCGCAGCGCACGCAGCTCTCCACGTCGATGCCAAAGACCCGCTTCAGTCGTTGGGCCCAACTCATCGCCGCGTGCCGCTCGATGGCAGAGCGCTCGGGCTGCGCGGTTCCCTTTCCCTTCCTCCGGCCCCTGCCCGAGGGCGTCACCTCCGCACGCCAGCGGTGGTTCGGTGCCAGCACGCCGTGGTAGCGAGTCAAGTTGACGCGAGGGCGCGGCACCAATGCAGCAAGGCGGGCGATGAAATCCAGAGGTTCGAAAACGACGTGCGTCGTCCCGTCGCGGTACGGCGTCTTGAGCAGGTACACCACCTTGCCCTGCGCATTCACCGTGAGCCGCTGCTCGGCCACCGCCGGGCGGGCGATGTAGCGGCACAGCCGCTCGCGCACCGTGCGCTGGTGTGCCTCGCAGCTCACGCCGGCGTGTAAGGAAAGCCGTTCGCCTTCGCCACCCGCTCGTTGCGCGGTTCCTCGCCCGCGAGCGCCGTGATCGTGCGCAGCACCAGCGCCTTGCGCCCGGCCTGCGGCCCCACCGCGATGCGGTAGGTCACTGAGCTGCCGAGGAGCTGGCGTATCGCATCCGTGTCCTCGACGGACGGCAGCTCGAGCCACGCACTCTCCGCATCGCGCTGCAACAGCCCCATCCGCTCCAGCGCCCGCCCCACCCGCTCGGCGATCTGCTGCACCAGGTGCTCAAGCTCCTCGCGCTCCGGCGCCTTCACCCGCCTGAAGCGCAGCCCGCCGACCGAACGCGGCACGTACACGCCGTCCAGGCAGAGCATGTGCAGGTGGATGTTCAAGTTCAAGGCGCTGCCGAAGCGCTGCACCAGCGTCACCGCACCCGTGGCCACCTCCTTGCATCTGAACCCGGCCTTGTGCGCGAGGTGCGTGACGAGCAGGCGGTAGATCACCTCCAGTGCCTTGGCGAGTGCCTCGGGGCGGGAGGCAAAGAGAAAGCGCAGCGCGAAGGGGAAGCTGACCACCCACTGGCGCAGGGGCAGCGCCGGCAGCACCTCGTCGGCAAGGAGCGCAGCCGTCTCGGCCATGCGCCGGGCGCCGCAGCTGGGGCAGAAGCCTCGCTTCTTGCAGCTGAAAGCCACGAGCCGCTCGAAGTGGCAGGACTCGCAGCGTACGCGCAAAAAGCCGTGCTCGAGCCGCCCGCACTTCAGGTAGGCCTCGAACTCCCTCTCGACATACGCGGGCAAGACCTTGCCCTGCTCGGCCAGGGACGCAACGAATGCCGGGTAATGCTGCTCCACCAGCCGGTAGAGACGGGTTTCCTCGGGGCGGTGGCGCGCGTAGGCGAGTCCACCGGCAGCTTCCCTGCCGTGTGCTTGCATCGGCTGCGCGTCCTTGCGCTGCCAAGGGTTGCCTCAGTGTGGATCTGTGGCGTCTCCGCGTGCAAGCCACAGCCAGCCAGGTAGCTCTCCACATCGATGCCGACAAATCGACAGGAAAGCCGATTTGCCACGACCGCCAGGTCGCCCCGAAGGGGTGCGGCACACGGATGTGCCGCATGCACACCCGCCTCAGCCGTCGCGCCCACGTCATCGCCGCGTGCGGCTCGATCGCGGATCGCTCGGGCTTTGCAATGCCCCTGCCCGTCTTCCGGCCCCTGCCCGAGGGCGTTACCTCCGCACGCCAGCGGTGATTCGGCGCCAGCACACCGTGGTAACGGGTGTGGTTCACACGTGGCCTCGGCACCAGTGACCAGTTCGATCCGGTGCAGACGACCAAGACCTCCGTGCATGGTGCGATCAACATGCTCGGCCTGGCCAAGCGGCTCAAGGTGCCGATCCTCCAGGCCTCGACCTCCGAGGTCTATGGCGATCCCGAAGTCCATCCCCAGCACGAGTCCTACTGGGGGCGCGTCAACCCGGTCGGGCCGCGCAGTTGCTACGATGAAGGCAAGCGCTGCGCCGAAACCCTGTTCTTCGATTACCAGTCGAGGCGGTCCTCGGACGCGAGAAGCCGGATTTCGTGCAGGTCGACTATTCGCTCGACAACCGCAAGGCACACGAGCGCATCCTGCCGCTGGCGGCCGACGTGGGGGCGGGCGTGCTGACGGCCTTGCCGTTCGGTCGCGGCCGCCTGTTCCGAACCGTGCGCGGCAAGGAGATGCCGGATTGGGCGCGGGCCTTCGCTGGCAGCTGGGCCCAGTTCTTCCTCAAGTACCTGCTTGCTGATGTGCGGGTCACTGCGGTCATCCCGGGCACGTCCGATCCGGCGCACATGGCCGACAACCTGGGCGCTATGCGCGGCCGCCTGCCGGATACGCAGGAGCGCAAGCGAATGATCGATTTCGTCGGCAACCTGTAGCGGGTAGGGCGCGCCCGGCGCCCAACCACCGAGCGCAATGACGACGGGCATGAAGGCCAACCCAGGCGCCACCATGATCAGGGCGGTGCGCCAGGCCTTCCGCCCGCATGCCGGCCTCAGGAAGCACCGCAGACTTGGCAATCGCCTCCGCTGCCGACGCGCGCTTGGTCACGTGGGATGAGCGACTATCATATTGTGCAGTGCACAATCGCGGCCGCAATACCGGCGATCCGGAGTGCCGCGGAGCACAAATCCCCCACGCAGGAGATGAAACCGTTGGGTGAGTCAAAGATCACCTCGGTTGAAGGAACGGATCGAAGCATGCGCAACCTTACTTTCGACGAGATCCAGATCGGCCGCCCGTTCACCCTCTCGCGGACCCTGAGCCGGCCGGACATCGAAGCACTCGCCTTCGCGGCCGGCACGATCGACACCTTCGCGCTCGATGGCAACGGGCACGCTGGCGCCGAGTCGGTGCAGGCGGTCAGCGCGGCGACGCTGATCAATCACCTCGTGAATCGGCAGTTCCCGGGCGCCGGCAGCGTGCTCATCGGGCAAAGCTTCACCTTCAGCGGCGAACTGAAGACGGGCGACACGGTCGTCGCAACCCTGACGCCACTCGCCAAGGATGCTGCGCGCGGTGCGGTGACGATCGAATGCGCCGTCACCGACGCTGCCGGCAGCAGCGTGCTGGCCGGCCAGGTCATCGTGCTCGCGCCGAGCGTCGGCGCCGAACAGCCCGAGATCGCGCCGACCGAAGTGATCTTTCGCCGCACCGATGCGCTCGGTCGCCTGATCCGGCGTGCCGAGCAGGGCGCGCCGGTGTCGACCGCGATCGTCCACCCGTGCGACCGCGATTCGCTGCTCGGTGCGATCGAGGCCGCCCGGCGCGGCCTGATCGAGCCGGTGCTCGTCGGCCCGGAGGCAAAGATCCGCGCTGCCGCGGCGGACGCGGAAGTCGACCTCGCGCCGTACCGGATCGTCGGCGTCGAGCACAGCCACGCGGCGGCGGCGCGCGCGGTCGCGATGGCGCACAACGGCGAAGTAGCGGCGCTGATGAAGGGCAGCCTGCACACCGACGAGCTGATGGCCGCGGTGGTGGCGCGCGATGGTGGCCTGCGCACCGCGCGCCGCATCAGCCACGTGTACCTGATGGACGTGCCGTCCTATCCGCGCCTGCTGCTCGTGACAGACGCCGCGGTGAACGTCGCGCCGGATGTCCTCACCAAGGCCGATATCCTGCAAAACGCCTTCGACCTCGCGCACGCGATCGGCATCGACGAGCCGAAGGCGGCCGTGCTCGCGGCGGTCGAGACCGTCAATCCGGCGATGGCGGCGACGGTGGATGCGGCGATGCTGTGCAAGATGGTCGACCGCGGCCAGAAAGGATAAGCAGAATAAAGCCCCTGCCCGACCGAATCCAACTGTCCGGTACCGCCGTCCGGTACGGCTGACGCCCAGCGGCATGCGTGTGTCCTGCCCACGAATTGCCCGGATCCTCGACCGCACCGTAGGCAAACGCGGGCGATCCACTATTCGGAACGCCCTACGATCCGTCTTCACCGTGCTTGAACACAGCACCGCCCCTGCCGATCCCCCGATCGCAGCGTCCCTGCTCCCGATTCGCGCGCGCTCCGTGTGCGCCGCTCACGCACTCACCGGCGGCCCTGTCGACGGTGGGCCGAGTGAGGCAGTGTCACTCTCGGTCTTCCCCCGCACATGCTCGAGGATCCGCTCGATCAGCGCCGGCTCCTCGATGCAGGCGATGATCTTCACCGCCTGGCCGCAGCGCACGCAGCTCTCCACGTCGATGCCAAAGACCCGCTTCAGTCGTTGGGCCCAACTCATCGCCGCGTGCCGCTCGATGGCAGAGCGCTCGGGCTGCGCGGTTCCCTTTCCCTTCCTCCGGCCCCTGCCCGAGGGCGTCACCTCCGCACGCCAGCGGTGGTTCGGTGCCAGCACGCCGTGGTAGCGAGTCAAGTTGACGCGAGGGCGCGGCACCAATGCAGCAAGGCGGGCGATGAATCCAGAGGTTCGAAAACGACGTGCGTCGTCCCGTCGCGGTACGGCGTCTTGAGCAGGTACACCACCTTGCCCTGCGCATTCACCGTGAGCCGCTGCTCGGCCACCGCCGGGCGGGCGATGTAGCGGCACAGCCGCTCGCGCACCGTGCGCTGGTGTGCCTCGCAGCTCACGCCGGCGTGTAAGGAAAAGCCGTTCGCCTTCGCCACCCGCTCGTTGCGCGGTTCCTCGCCCGGAAACTGAGAAAACGGTGAGACAAAACCGATCCTTCGGTTTATCCCGAGGATCATTTCGTTTCTCGGCTATAACCCGGAGCCGCCGAACCCGACCACGACCGCCGAGCATCTCAAGTCGAAGAGACGGGCACTCGGGTGGAGTCAAAAGCAGGCTGCCCGGCACCTTGGAGTGGATCCCGATACTTGGTCAAACTGGGAGTGTGGTGGCGCGATCATGGCGTTGGCGCACCGACGACTAGTTGCCGCGCACCTTGGCCTGTCTGAAGGCGGCGTGTACGCAGCGATGAAGAAGCGTTGGAACTACTTGCACCGGAAATCCCGAACCGGAGAATACCTTCTCGTGACCCCGTGGCCGTGAGCAGTACGTTCGCCCCCGCAAGTATTGAACCGTCATCCATACGGCGGCCTTTTGCACGCACGCGTTCGAAGCTCCGTCTCATGCACCGGTAGAGCCAGAAGGAAGCCGCTCGGTACGTTGGGGTCGATCCCTGTACCTGGACGAACTGGGAATGTCGCGGCAACGACGCGTCGTCCCACCAGCAGACTCCCATTGCCATGTTCCTGACCAGATGAAACGTAGTTTGAACCCGTGAGACCAATCCGGGCGGCAGCGATTCCTATGGGTCATTTGTAGGAGTGGTGGGAGCATCAGGACTTGAGCCAGGCGAGCGACGGTGACCGACCGTCGGCGGGTCAACTTACCGAGAGTCCTGTATTTGAACTGCGATTCGTCTCCGTCGCCGCGAGCACTTGGCGCGTCATGTCAATGTTTATGGCTTGACGTGTCAAGCGGAGCAGCGGGCTCGATCCTTAGCATTGCGCCAGAGTTGCTACGGGAATCATCCAATGGCGTGCAAGCGAGAAACCAGTTTGCCGGATCCGGGCCGACGGCGCTTTGTTTGCGGCTCCGGCGCCGCGACCCTGAGTGCCGGTCTTGCCGCAGTACTCGGACATACGGTGGCGAAAGCCGGGGACCGCAATACGACGAGCCGATTTTCTGGCTGCGACGTCGATGTCGTGGTGATCGGCGGCGGTTTCGCCGGCGTTGCGGCCGCGCGCGACTGCCGCGAGAACGGCTACAGCGCGCTGGTGCTGGAGGCGCGCAATCGCCTCGGCGGGCGCACCTTCACGTCGGAATTCGAGGGCCAGAGCATCGAACTCGGCGGCACGTGGATCCACTGGTCGCAACCCTTCGTGTGGGCGGAAAAGGAGCGTTACGGGCTCGATGTTATCGAGACTCCCGGCGCCGTGCCCGACAAGATGCTGCTGCGCATGGACGGCAAGGTCGTCGAACTCGGCGAGGCCGACGTCGCCGCCGTGATGGATGCCTTTCGCACCTACACCGCGGCGTCGCGTGCGATTCTCCCGCAGCCCTACGACATGCACCACCACTGGGATGGCGTGCTCGCGGCGGACAAGGTCAGCGCGAAGGCGCAGTTGCAGAGCCTTGATCTCACGGCCCTGCAGCGCAATGCGCTCGACGCGCTCTTCGCCTCTATCGCGCACAACCGTCCCGACGCGATCTCGTATGCCGACACGCTGCGTGTGCCTGCGCTCGCGGGCCACAACGATCTGCTGCTGTGGATGGATACGGTCGGGCGCTTCAAGCTCAAACAGGGCACCGCCGCGCTGATCCGCAAGATGGTGGAGGACGGGCAGCCGGAAGTGCGGCTGTCGACGCCGGTCAAGCGCATCGAGGATCTTGGCGATCGCGTGCGCGTCACGACCCACCGTGGCGAGAAGATCGTCGCCGCGGCGGCGGTCGTGGCCTTGCCGATGAACGTGCTCGGCGATCTCGAATTCACGCCAGCGCTCGATGCGGGGCTCCTCGAAGCTGCGAAAGAGCGGCATACCGGGGTCGGGTTCAAGATCTACATCCGCGCCAAGGGCAGGCTCGGCAACCTGTTCATGATGGCGGACTCGACGCACCGCCTGAATAGCGTGCTCACCTATCACGAGGCTGAGGATCACACGATCTTCGGCGGATTTGGCGCGGACCGCGCGACGCTCGACAGCAACGACGAGGCTGCGGTGCAGGAGGCGCTGCGCGAATTCCTCCCGGACGTGGTCGTCGAGAGCGTGATCGGCTACGACTGGGTGCTCGATCCGTATTCGCGTGGCACTTGGGCCGCTTACCGGCCGGGCTGGCTGGCGAAATACCACGCGCTGTTCGGGCGCGACCGCGGCCGTATGTTCTTCGCGCAGGGCGATCACGGCGACGGCTGGCGTGGTTTTATCGATGGCGCGATCGGCGCCGGGATCAGGGCTGCGCAGCGCATCGCGACAACGCTGGGGCGCGCGCCATGAGCAACCGGCCGAGATTCCGGATGGCTGCGGCGTGCGCCATAGTCGCGCTGTTCTTCTGCGCAGAGGGACAAGCGTCCTGCGATGTCGCCGCAGGCGAAAAAATCTTTGCCAAGTGCGCAGCCTGCCATTCGCTGGAGCCGGGCCAGCACCTGATGGGACCCAGCCTGCACGCCGTGCTCGGCCGGCACGCGGGCCGCGCGGATGGCTTCGTCTACTCGCTCGCGATGGAACGCGCAAAGATCACCTGGACCGCGGAAACACTGGAGGCGTTCATCGCCGATCCGGCTGGGTACGTGCCGGGCACCGCGATGCCATTTGCCGGACTGAAATCACCCGAACAGCGCGCCGCGCTGGTCTGCATGTTCCAACACACCACTACTCGTTAAGACGATTCCCCGCGGGAGGCCTACGCGATGAACCACGGCAGCAACTGTTTGAGCGCATCCATTGCCGCGCTGCTCTCCTCGATCGCGTTGAGCGTGCACGCACAGGCGCCGCAGCTTGAGGAGATCATCGTTACCGCGCAGAAGCGCGCGGAGAACCTGCAGTCGGTTCCGGTTTCGGTTTCCGCGCTGTCGGCCGCGAATCTGGAGAGCTTCAAGTACCGCGACGCCGGCGAGATCGCGGCACAGATCCCCAACCTGCAGGCGAGCAATCCGAGCGGCGACGGCTTTCCGATCTTCTCGCTGCGCGGCGTGTCGATGAGCGACTACAGCTTCAACCAGAGTAGTCCGGTCGCGAGCTATGTCGACGAGGTCTACAAGGGCAACCCCGCGATCCGGGGCGTGCAGATGTACGACCTGGAGCGCATCGAGGTGCTGCGTGGGCCGCAGGGCACGCTGTACGGCAAGAACAGCACCGGCGGCGCGGTGAACTTCATCACCCGGCGCCCGACCTACGATCGCTCGGGCAATCTGACGCTCGGCGCCGGCGACTACGGTCGAAAGGAAGTACGCGCCGCTGTAGAGACACCGCTGGTCGCGGATACGCTGGCTCTGCGCGTGGCGGGAACCTGGGCCAAGGCCGACGGCTGGCAGGAGAACGTGAATCCCGGTATCGAGGACGGCAGCGCGGTCGACGAGCACGGCCTGCGCGCGACGCTGCTGTGGGAACCGAGCGATGGCGTCGAAATGGTCCTGCGCGTCTCGACCGGCAAGCAGGACGCGGTCAACTACGGCATCCAGGCCTACAACATCAGCGCGGACGGCGTCGGCGCGGGTCTGTACGGACTCTACAACCTGCTCGGCGCGACAACGGCGGTCGATTCGCATCGCGACGGGCTGGACTACTTCGAAATCGATTCCGACCAGGACAAGCACCGCTTGATCGAAAACGACGCGCTCGCCCTGACCGCGAACATCGATCTGAACGACACGCTGACACTCACCTCGATCACGTCCTGGGACGACGGCAAGATCCTGGTTCCCGAGGACGTCGACGGCACCTCGAACCGCGTGCTCAGCGCCGATTACTACGCCGAGACCACACAGGTCTCGCAGGACCTGCGCATCACCTCCGACAGCGAATCCAGGTTCAACTACATCGTCGGCCTGTATTACGCGAAAGAAGAGGTGTCGAACCAGACCACACTGGGCTCCTGGCAGGATTTGGATCTCAATGCCGACGGCACGCAGGACTACAACGATTGTCTGGACCCGCTCTATGTAAGCCTAGGGCTAGGCGCCGCGACACAGGCGGGCGCCGATCTGGAAACTGTGCTCAATGGGTTCGGCCTGAGCCTGGGTGGGTTCACGCCTGCCGGCTGCCAAGCGCAGAACGACTTCGACCAGGACCGCACCAGCAAGGCGATTTACGCGGACACGAAGTACGAATTTACCGACGCGCTCACGCTGCGCCTCGGACTGCGCTACACCGAGGACGAGTCGGAACTGAGCAGTTTCTCGGCGCGCCTGCTCGGCAACGACGACGTGCCGCTCCTGAACACGATTCCCGGCGATCCGCTCGATCCCTTCGCACAGGCCCCGGACGACGATTTCACCGACCGCGAGTGGACCGGCAAGCTCGGCATCGACTACACGACCGCGGCCGGCACGCTGCTGTATGCAAGTTACAGCCACGGCTACCGAAACGGCGCTTTCAATGCGCAGGCCTTCTTCGATCCCTCCGAGCTGACCAAGGTCGATCCGGAATTGCTCGACAGCTTCGAACTCGGCATGAAGACGCAACTCTTCGACGGCAGCATGCAATTGAACGGCGCGGTGTTCTACTACGCCTACGAGAACCAGCAGTTCCTCAATGTCGACGCTGCGACCCTGGCGCAGACCCTGATCAATATCGACGAGTCGGAAATACTGGGTGCGGAGTTCGAGTTGAGCGCGCGACCGACGGAAACCCTGCTCGTGCAAGCGGGCCTGGGACTGCTCGATACGGAAGTGACCAAAGGATCGCTGAGTGGCATCGACTTGAAAGGAAACGAGCTGCTGGTAGCTCCCGCGCTCGATTTCAACATCGCGGCGGACTGGGATGTGCTGCACACCGGGCTCGGCACCTTCATGCTGCGCCTCGATGCCAGCTACGTCGACGATCATTACTTCGAGATCTTCAACACCGAGCGCCTGCAACAGGACGGTTACTGGCTGAGCAACGCGCGACTGCAGTTCGATTCCAGCGCGGAGTCCTGGCAGGTGGCGCTGTGGTGCAAGAACCTCGCCGACGAGGAGTACCGCACCTCGGTGATCGACCTGCAGGCCTCCTTCGGCTTCGACTACAGCCATATCGGGGCGCCGCGAACCTACGGTGCCGAATTTACTTTCCGCTTTTGACTTGATGCGGGAGTCTTTGAAGATGATTGCTCTGATGTTGCGTAGCAAGGGCCTGACCATGATCCTCGCCGGGTTGCTGTTCGTGGCGGCGCCGCGACTCGTGATGGGATAGCTTGATTTTGAATCGCAGGCGGGCGCGGAACTCGTGCTGCGCCTGTTCGGTCTGTTCGGCGCCGCGATGGGAGTCACGCTGTTCATGCACGCACCGCAGGGAACCGACAATTTCCGGCGCGGCGAATTGATGAGTTTCGTGGCTGCGGACGCGTCAGCCTGTATCCTGCTGTTGCAGTACGCGCTGCAGGGTGCCATCGGATGGCCGGGCTACGTACTGATGCTCACCTATCTGTCGAGCTTCGCATTGTTCGGTTATGTTTTGCTGATGATGCGTCGAGTGACGAGGAACTGACCGCAGCCCAGGGGTCCCGATGAGCGTTGCAACGATCTATTCCGAACGAATGTTCCGCCGCTTCGAAACGGACCTCGGACCCTGCGCCGACAAGCTCCGCATTCCGCGCGCCATCTTTCGCGAGCCGGACTTTGAGCTTTCGATCGACAAGTACTACAGGCTGCTCGACTGCGCGTCGCGCACGACCAACCCGAGGATAGGGCTCACGATCGGTTCCGGAATGGAAGCCGGCGATCTCGGCCCGCTCGGTCACGCAGCCGCCGCCAGCGCGGACGTGCGCCAGATGCTCGGCGTGCTGTCGCGGTACCTGTATGTGTTCGCGCACTCCAATGTGCTGCGCATCGACGTGGGACCGCGCCTGTTCGCCGTAGCCTACGACGTCACCGATTCCAATATCGCGATGCACCAGCAGGACGTGGAACTGGCGCTCGCCTACGCCGTCAGACAGATCCGCGCGCTGACCGGCACCGAGGCAAGTCCACGCATCGTGGAATTCGCGCACGCGCAACCCGCCTACGCGAAGGATCTGCGGAAGTTCTTCGGCGGTGAGATGCAATTCGGGCGGGGTGGCAACCGGCTGCACTACTCGCGCAATGTGCTGGACCTGCCGATCCACTCGAGCGATCCGAGCCTGCTGCACGCGCTGGAGATCTTTCTCTCCGAGCGTCTTAAGGTGCGTTCCGAGGACGCAGACCTGGGCAAGAAGGTCGTGCACCTGATTTCCACTTCGTTGAGCAGCGGGATGCCGGAGATCGGGCGCATCGCTGCGACCCTCGGCCTGAGCGGGCGCACCCTGCAGCGCCATCTGCAGGACGAGAGCCTGGTGTTCAGCGAGATGGTCGAGTCCGTGCGCCGCGATATCGCCGAGCAGTATGTGCAGCGCAGCGATTTCAGCCTGACCGACATCGCCCTGATGCTCGGTTACAGCGAACTGAGCGCCTTTTCCCGCGCCTTTCGACGCTGGACTGGCAGCAGCCCGCAACAGGCGCGTGGTTCCGAGCCTGCTACCACTCCGCGCAGGCGTTCTCACCGCGCAGCCGCCTCAGCCTGATAGGCCTCACCCAAGCCGATATGGCAACGCAACTCGGCGTTGGCGAGTGGACGGTCGGAAACTGGGAAAACGATGAGACAAAACCGATCCTTCGGTTTATCGAGGATCATTTCGTTTCTCGGCTACAACCCGGACCTGCCGAACCCGACCACGACCGCCGAGCATCTCAAGTCGAAGAGACGGGCACTCGGGTGGAGTCAAAAGCAGGCTGCCCGGCACCTTGGAGTGGATCCCGATACTTGGTCAAACTGGGAGTGTGGTGGTGCGATCCGGGCGAATGTCCATCAGCGCCGCGTGGCTGATTTTCTGGGCTTATCCGAGTCACGGTGCTGCACCTGCATACCCAATCAAGCAGTGGAATGACGGGCGCCGAGCGTCTCGGGGTACTGTGCACGTAGCTCATATCGGTACGCTCTGGATGGCAGCACATATTCAGTTCCAAGCGCCGAACTTCGCGAAGATCATCCTGGGCACATAATTCGGTCAGCCTTAAAACAAAGCTCAGCACTCAGCCGCCATAACGCTATTCGCGGCAGGAAGCACGTTGCCGTACTTTACGGTTCCCCTCCTGATCACGCGAACAGTAGCCCGAGCTGCCAAAAAAATGGTCGTGGACGATGAGCCAATTCGACGGCAATGAGTAGTTCAGTTCTGGGAAGGCGGTCTAGCGGCTCCAGGCGGCCACTTGCATTTCCGGATCTGATTTCGGCATCCCAAAATAGCGGCGGCTTCGATGCCAAGACGCAATTCGAATGGTCAAAAGGGAGACATTGACACACTACCTATGAAGTCAATAGCTTGGTACGCATTGCGAAATCTTGCACTCGCTTGCGCCGATCGCACAATGACCGAAACGCTCATAGAATGAATGGAGGGTTCGATATGCTTGATTCCAAGCAATGTCTAGGGGTGTTTGTATTCTGGATATTTTGCATGCTGGCTAGCCCGAGTTTCTCGCAACCACCGGGATTTGTTCGGGGAGAAGATGACGAATCAGAGACATCCAGGGATCGAGGCGCGATCACGCAGGTCACTCCTGATCGGATCGAATTACAGAGGGGCAAGCGAGGATTTCATGTTAGCGTCACTGGGAGCGGGCTCCCTGCCGTTCAGAAGGAACCTATACAGCGGGGCGACAAAGACGCGATACGTGAAGTGCTACAACTTTTTCCGGAAGTCGGCGCAGTAGAGGACTTTGATTTTGTTGTGAGGGGCGACCCAAGTGACGTCCCGACAATAAATCTCACAGCTGGCATCTTCGACGACCCCAAGGACACATCCGATGATTTGATAGAGGAACGAGCGGAGTTCGAGACGATCGACGAGGACATGACGGTCGTGCCGATTTTCATCTACCAATACGGCGGCAAGGGGCTTCGCATGAACGGGTTGGATGGATCGACCGAGTTCATCGAGCCTGTAAATGAGATGACGGCATTGAAAACACGGGTGTGCTTTGCAACTTCGACGCAGCAGATATTCTCATGCAACAACAGTACAAGCTTGCGTGTCTATCGCGAGAGCACGGTTGGCCTACCAATTTGCCAAGAGGACGGTACGCCATGCACATCGGATTGAATGAAGCCGAAGACTATATGAGCATTGTGCAGCCTCTTTGGTGCTGTGCACCGGGGACAACGGCATCTCCGATCGGGAAATTTATCAGTGGCAACTGGCAAATCAACATCAAGTCAATGTTGCCACTGCCAGTTACGCAATCTATTGAAGCCTTGGCGGAATTCGACCCAAACACGGACGGGACTGCTGCTGACCCCGATCTGGAGTCATACACAGAGGAAGCAATCAAAGAAGTAATGGCACACGAATTCGGTCGTGCGTTTCACTTCAATTCGCAATGGTCGGGAGCGACACACGTCAGCCACTTTGCTAGAGCCTGGAAAGAGGGATTTGCCGACACAGTCGCAATTTTTATTAGCGCAGATCGACACGGCGGCGATTGGAACGTTGACGATATTTTCACCGCGCCCACCGTCGATCCAGCTACCGGTGGCCTTGTGGGGGCGTCGGGGCCCATCCAGTACATTGAAGGTACTTGGGAAAGTCTCGAAGAGCATGAGGCTGGCCACCTGTTTACTGATTTTTTTATGGCTCATCGCGTAATCGTGTGGGTAGAAATCGGAGTGTGACATGATCGAAAGCCTTGCAAACAAGGCATTTCCCGGGTTTTATCCCATGCGTAAAACCGGGATGATTTAAGGATAAGCAGAATAAAGCCCCTGCCCGACCGAATCCAACTGTCCGGTACCGCCGTCCGGTACGGCTGACGCCCAGCGGCATGCGTGTGTCCTGCCCACGAATTGCCCGGATCCTCGACCGCACCGTAGGCAAACGCGGGCGATCCACTATTCGGAACGCCCTACGATCCGTCTTCACCGTCGCTTGAACACAGCACCGCCCCTGCCGATCCCCGATCGCAGCGTCCCCGCTCCCGATTCGCGCGCTCCGTGTGCGCCGCTCACGCACTCACCGGCGGCCCTGTCGACGGTGGGCCGAGTGGAGCAGTGTCGCCTCGGTCTTCCCCGCACATGCTCGGATCCGCTCGATCAGCGCCGGCTCCTCGATGCAGGCGATGATCTTACCGCCTGGCCGCAGCGCACGCAGCTCACGTCGATGCCAAAGACCCGCTTCCAGTCGTTGGGCCCAACTCATCGCCGCGTGCCGCTCGATGGCAGAGCGCTCGGGCTGCGCGGTTCCCTTTCCTTCCTCCGGCCCCTGCCCGAGGGCGTCACCTCCGCACGCCAGCGGTGGTTCGGTGCCAGCACGCCGTGGTAGCGAGTCAAGTTGACGCGAGGGCGCGGCACCAATGCAGCAAGGCGGGCGATGAAATCCAGAGGTTCGAAAACGACGTGCGTCGTCCCGTCATGATACGGCGTCTTGAGCAGGTACACCACCTTGCCCTGCGCATTCACCGTGAGCCGCTGCTCGGCCACCGCCGGGCGGGCGATGTAGCGGCACAGCCGCTCGCGCACCGTGCGCTGGTGTGCCTCGCAGCTCACGCCGGCGTGTAAGGAAAAGCCGTTCGCCTTCGCCACCCGCTCGTTGCGCGGTTCCTCGCCCGCGAGCGCCGTGATCGTGCGCAGCACCAGCGCCTTGCGCCCGGCCTGCGGCCCCACCGCGATGCGGTAGGTCACTGAGCTGCCGAGGAGCTGGCGTATCGCATCCGTATCCTCGACGGACGGCAGCTCGAGCCACGCACTCTCCGCATCGCGCTGCAACAGCCCCATCCGCTCCAGCGCCCGCCCCACCCGCTCGGCGATCTGCTGCACCAGGTGCTCAAGCTCCTCGCGCTCCGGCGCCTTCACCCGCCTGAAGCGCAGCCGCCGACCGAACGCGGCACGTGCACGCCGTCCAGGCAGAGCATGTGCAGGTGGATGTTCAAGTTCAAGGCGCTGCCGAAGCGCTGCACCAGCGTCACCGCACCGTGGCCACCTCCTTGCATCTGAACCCGGCCTTGTGCGCGAGGTGCGTGACGAGCAGGCGGTAGATCACCTCCAGCGCCTTGGCGAGTGCCTCGGGGGCGGGAGGCAAAGAGAAAGCGCAGCGCGAAGGGGAAGCTGACCACCCACTGGCGCAGGGCAGCGCCGGCAGCACCTCGTCGGCAAGGAGCGCAGCGTCTCGGCCATGCGCCGGGCGCCGCAGCTGGGGCAGAAGCCTCGCTTCTTGCAGCTGAAAGCCACGAGCCGCTCGAAGTGGCAGGACTCGCAGCGTACGCGCAAAAAGCCGTGCTCGAGCCGCCCGCACTTCAGGTAGGCCTCGAACTCCCTCTCGACATACGCGGGCAAGACCTTGCCCTGCTCGGCCAGGGACGCAACGAATGCCGGGTAATGCTGCTCCACCAGCCGGTAGAGACGGGTTTCCTCGGGGCGGTGGCGCGCGTAGGCGAGTCCACCGGCAGCTTCCTGCCCGTGCTTGCATCGGCTGCGCGTCTTGCGCTGCCAAGGGTTGCCTCAGTGTGGATCTGTGGCGTCTCCGCGTGCAAGCCACAGCCAGCCAGGTAGCTCTCCACATCGATGCCGACAAATCGACAGGAAAGCCGATTTGCCACGACCGCCAGGTCGCCCCGAAGGGGTGCGGCACACGGATGTGCCGCATGCCACCCGCTCAGCCGTCGCGCCCGTCATCGCCGCGTGCGGCTCGATCGCGGATCGCTCCGGGCTTTGCAATGCCCCTGCCCGTCTTCGGCCCCTGCCCGAGGCGTTACCTCCGCACGCCAGCGGTGATTCAGGTGAAGTGCGCGGTGCTCGATGGGCTGAGTTCGATATGGCAGGTAAGCTCTGGACAATCCCGGCCGAGCGGATGAAAGCCAAACGTGAGCATCAGGTGCCATTGAGCGATGCCGCAATGGTCTTGCTGGAGTCGATGCCGAAGGATAGCGACGATGATGTGGTGTTCGCCGGTACCAAAGGCCAGCCCTTGTCCGATATGTCGCTGACCGCAGTGATCCGGCGCATGAACGGCGACGAGAAGCCCGTCTGGGCGGATGCCAACGGCGACAGCATCACCGTTCATGGTTTCCGCAGCACGTTCCGCATGTGGGCGGCAGAGACCACCAATTACCCGCGTGAGGTTGCCGAACACGCGCTGGCGCACCAGTTGCCGGATGCGGTCGAGCGCGCCTATCAGCGCGGTTCGCAGTTCGCCAAGCGTGCCGCCTTGATGGCCGAGTGGGCCGTGTATTGCGCCACGGTGCCGACCGATGCGGTGGTCAAGCCGATTCGTGGCACGGCGTTGCGCATAGCGCCCGAATAAACAAGCTGAGCCGCAAGTGCAGGACGATGCGCACCGCCCCGGTGTAGCCGCCGGAGCCGTGGGCAGTTTCATCGCCGACGGCGCGGGGCTTGCGGGGTTTGATGCAAGCCCCGTGACGGAGCGGTCAGATACCGTACTTCATGCCTTACGCACCAGCGCCTTTCTTGCCGCCACTCTCACCCGCCGCCCTGAATTCATCGTAGGCCATATCCCAATTTACCTTCGGGAATGCAACTTTGACCGACTCAAGAAAATCTTTGCGGTTCAACGTCTCGAATGTGACATCCTTGGGAAACGCTCGTCCAGCTTCATTTCCTGGATGAGTGACTCGGCGCTGGGAAAACAAGGTCAAGCTCCTCTTTGAGCCAGTATCTCAAATCGTCCTCTGACGGTTGCCGCTGAGCAACTGACCAAGCAAGGCGTCCGGCGGCGTTTCGACCACGCGCGGCAGGTAGTAGGCGACGATCTGATCGCGTGACTCATCCAAGTGCTTCTGCAATTCTGCTGCTACGTCCGCCTGATGTTTCTTCAATTTCTCGCGGAACGCTGTCAGCCGCTCGGTCAAATGCGGCTTTGCCGCCTTCAGCACCACTCGCCCGTGATCCTTGCCCAGTGATGGCGTGAAGTTCTTGCGAATATCGTTGAGGGCGTCTTCGAGCGGTTTGGACGAGAGCTTGCTGCCCTTCTCGATCAGCTCGAACGTGGTGCGCAATCGGTTTTCCAAATCCTTGCTGCCACCCAGCTTCTGGATGCTTGCCGGAATCGCCAGTCGATGGCGCTGGATCGCGGCACCGGTGAGGCTCAATTCGACATATTGCAGGTAAGGCTCAAACACCCGAACCTGCCGCGCCAGATCAAAGCGTACCGGCGGGCTTCTTTCAGGTTGCTACCAACCTCGGTGAATTTGTCATCCGTTACCTGTGCCGACCCCACATCCAGAGGCAAGGCTTCGATTCGCCGTTTCTCTTCGGGTGTTTTCGCTTGCGCCACGGCAATCGCCTTGGCGGCCGGTGAAAGACGAGCCAGGGCTTCCGCCATCTGTTCGCCGGACATGCGTATGGCGTTGGGTGCCCCACTGCCGGTAGGTTCGGCTTCGAGATACAGGGCGGTCGGGGTGAAAATAAAGCCTGTGTCGTCAACAATCACCAGCGCAGTGCGCAGACCGGGGGAACTGCGGACGTGGACTTCGGCATCACGCAACAGTTTCACCGCATCAATCTCACCATAGCCCATGCGCATCACGCGCTCGTCGAAATCCAGGCAAACGGTCAGCATTTCTGGCCCGAGCCGGCCACCCGTTTCCACCATTGCCTGTGCCACGTTGGACTGAATACCTGGTGCGGCGTAGCAAACGGACTGCCGGGCAGACCGAATCAGGTCGGCGATGCGTTGCGACGAGAGCGAACAGAACAGCGCATCGGTACTCATGTATTGCCACCCTTCGGTTTCTTCTTGGGCGCAACCGCCTTGCGTTTCGTCGGCTTCGCAGACGCCGCATTGGCACAGCACCGCGCCAGCGGCCGGCGGGGGCAAGTAGTTGCTGCGGCTCACCACCGGCTGGCCGCTCTGCTTCTCAATATCCTTGCGCGTTCTACCCGCCACCGCGCCACCATCTTTCGCATCTTTTTTGAGCGGCGCGATGCCCTGCGAATCGCGGTCGCGGTGCAGCTTGGTGGTCGTTGCCTCGCCAAGCATGGTCAGGATCAACTCGATGTCGGTCATGTGATCGCGCAGGTTTTCCCGCGCCAGCGACTTCACCTGCTTGTAGTCGTCCACCTTCAGATCGAAGGTGCCCTGCATGATCTCGTTGGTCAGAATCGCAAACTCCACGCTGGAAGCCACGCCGCGCGCTTTCCACTCATCGGTCAAATCCTGCCGCACCGCGATACCGCGCAGGCGCTTGTCGATCCACTCTTTCGGGTAGCCCTTCTTTTCGTAGAGTTCCTGCATCCGCCCCATCGCCAGCTCGGGGTTCTCGATCTCATCCAGACGCTCCTTGCCCACCTTGGCCAGCCAGCGCTTGAAAGGTTCGGCCTTGGGGCTGGGGATCGACTGGATCAAGCGGAAAATGCCTTGCGTATTCCAGCACTGGAGTTTCTGCCGCCCGCCTGCCGTCTCAAACGCCAGCGCAAGGGGGGGTGCAATTTGTCCCCCCCCTTGGCTATCCAGGCTCAAATCGGGGTCGCGCCGGCGCATCTTCTTCCAATAGTCCGACGGATCGGCGGCATCCGTCAGCGCGGCAACGATGTCGGTGATGACAAACCACCATTCGTCGTTATGCAGAGTGCGGCGAATGGCCTTTTGCTGAAAAACAGCGGCAGGGGCGGCGGCGGTATCCGGCTTGGCAACTTTTTGCTCATGGCGTTTCATGCGAAATATTTACTACAAAAGTCGGCGCTGGCGAGACGGCGCAGTCGGCTTCAACCCGTGACAAAACGTCCGACTTCCTCCCAATCCGAATTCTTGAACCCTGGCGTCTTGGCGTTCTCCGTGACAGCGTGCCTAGTTTGATCTGATGCGCCCGCAGAGAATCCCGGCTCAACTTTCAATCTCCCCAGAGGTCAGCCCAAACACCGTCGCCGTCAGCCAGCCTCTAAACGAATCATTGTCCTGAAACTGTTTGAAGAGCTGCGCATCGTCTTTGAACATCGCCGTGATCACCCGCTTGAGCGCCTTGTCGTGCTCGATACGGGCAGTGCTTGGTGTGTTCTTCATCGCATTTTGATACGCGGGGTCGGCGGCAACCTTGGGCGGAATGACTTCTACAATCCGCTTCTCCACTGCCTTTGAATCGAGAAACAGCCCGCCGAACTGGTCGTTGAACTGCTTCACGATGTTCGAAAGCCTGTCTAATTCCGGCTCCGGTTTGCGCCCGCCGCCGCCAGTCGGCGCGGGTTCGATCTCCGCGTCCGCATCCGGCAGCGCGATGGCGATCATCGCCTTCTTCTCGGCGCGGTAACTGTCCATGTCGATTGCATCCAGAATGCCTTTGGCCAGGTCTTCTTCCACCGGCGCAGGCAGTTTGCTGATGAGGAAGTTCAGGAAGATCGACAGCTTCTCCCATTCCTGTACGCCATAAGGCAGGATCGTCGCAAGAAAATCATAGGTGCGGGTGAAGGTCTTCGCCTTGCCCTTGAAATCCACCTGCTGGTCTTCGTCGAGGTCGTTTACATAGACCGCCACGCAGGCGTCGAGGATAGGGTCCAGCTTCTCCCGCGGCGCGCCGTCGAGAAACAGCGTCACCAGCGCGTCGATCTGCTCGGGCGTATAGACCTGATGCTGGTCGAGCGCTCCCTTGAGCGTGTGCAGCTTGTTCGGATCGGTCTCGCTGCTGAGAATCGTGGTGCGGTAATAGTCGGCAAACGACTTCTCAATCGTCTCGGTGTCGTTCTGGAAATCAAGCACGAACACATCGTGCTTTTCGGGTGCGCCCGGTTCAGGCGCGACAGCGTCTGCACCGCTTTGATGCCGCTAAGCGCCTTGTCCACATACATCGTGTGCAACAACGGCTCGTCGTAGCCGGTCTGGAACTTGTCGGCGCAGATGAGGAACCGGTACGGGTCTTCCTGAATCCGGTCGGCGATGTCGTTGCCCGGAAAGCCATTCAGCTTGGCCTCGCTGACTTTCTCGCCGTTGTATTCCGGCTCGCCCGAGAAGGCGACAATGGCTTGATATGGGCTTTTCAGTTCGGCGAGGTAAGCACGAAAGGCGAAGAAAATACTCTATCGCCCGCTGGATGCTGCCGGTCACCACCATCGCCCGCGCTTGCCCGCCAATCTTGCGCTGGCCGATCACCTGTTCGAGAAAGTGGTCCACCATGATCTCCGCCTTGTCGCGGATCGCCTTGCTGTGGCTCTCCACATATACGCGCAGCTTCTTGCGTGCCTTCTTGATGTCGTATTCAGGATCGCCCGCCACCGTCTTGGCGAGGCGGTAATAGCTCTCTACCGGCGTGTAGTGCTTAAGCACATCGAGGATGAAGCCCTCCTGAATCGCCTGCTTCATCGTGTAGCCGTGGAAGGGCCGGTGCTTCACCTGGCCAGCTACCTCATAAGGCACGCCGAAAATCTCCAGCGTCTTGCTCTTGGGCGTGGCGGTGAAGGCGAATAGCTGGCGTTGGGGCAGCTTGCGCGACTGGATGATGCGGTTGATCTTGTCCTCGGTGGTTTCCTCTTCCTGTTCTGCGCCACCTTCGGCCAAGGCCATGCTCATCGCCGCCGAGGTCCGCCCTCCCTGGCTGGAGTGCGCCTCATCGATGATGATGGCAAACTTGGCACCATGATGCCCCTCGCCGATGCTGTCGAGCACAAAGGGAAAGGTCTGCACGGTGGAGATAGCTGATCTTCTTGCCATCCTTGAGGAACTTCGCGAGTTGCTCGGTCTTCGAGCTGCCTGCGCCCTCCCTTCACTGCGCCGATGATGCTGCCCACCTGGGCAAAGCCTTTGATGGTCTCGCGGATTTGCTGGTCGAGCAGGCGGCGGTCGGTGATGACGATGATCGAATCAAACACCTCTGCCCCGTCTTTGCGCAGGCCAATCAACTGATGCGCCAGCCAGGCGATGGAGTTTGACTTGCCGCTGCCCGCCGAGTGCTGAATCAGGTAACGCTTGCCCGCCCCGTGTTCGAGCACATCGGCCAGCGTCTGCCGCACCACCTCAAGCTGGTGGTAACGAGGGAAAATCTGCACCTGCTTTTTCTTGCCCGTCTTCGGGTTAACTTCCTCAACGATCTGGGCGTAGTTCTCCAGAATCTCCGTCAACCGCGCCGGGGTGAGGATGCGCTTCCACAGGTAATCGGTCTTGAGTCCATCCAGGGTTGGGTGGGTTGCCCGCGCCATCATTCCAGCCCTGGTTGAAGGGCAGAAACCACGACTCCTTGGCCATGCCTTTCGTGCCTTTGAGGGCGGTGCACATCCGCACTTCGCTGTCATCCACCGCAAAATGCACCACGCAACGGCCAAAGGCGAACAGCGTCTCGCGCGGATCGCGGTCGCGTTTGTATTGCTCCACCGCGTCGTCCACCGTCTGCTTGGTCAGGCTGTTTTTCAGCTCGAAGGTGATCACCGGCAGGCCGTTGATGAAGGCGCACAAATCCAGCGCCCGCTGAGTTTGCTCGCGGCTGTGCCAAAGCTGGCGGGTGATGCTGAACCGGTTGGTGGCATGGCGCGCCACCGCCTTGGCGTTGTCCGCCGACGGCGTGCCGTAGAACAGATCAAAACTTAGCGCCCCGTGCTTGATGCCCTTGCGCAGCACATCGATGACGCCGCGCCGGGTGATCTCTCCTTGCAGACGGGCAAGAAACTTCTGCCGCGCTATGCCTTTGTGTCGCGGTAATCTCTGATGCCGAGCTTGGCGTATTCCTCGGGCTGGGTGGTGTGCAGAAAGGTGAAGAGCTGCGCGGTATCGACGGCAAACTCGCGATCATAAGTGGCCGACGTTCCGGCAATCCAGCCCGTGCCACCGGTGGCAGGTGCCGCCTCGGCCACGCCCAACGGCGCGCTGGGCAGACCGTCGACGCCGGTCATGTGGCGCATGATCAGCGTTTCGAGGCCTTTCTCGCTGGTGTCGGTTTTCATGCGTCGGCGTCCTCGGTTTCGGGTGTCGTTCAGCGCCCCGTCGGTGAGGAGTTCGGCGGCGGCGGCGGTGGGCAGGTCAGGGCAGTTTGGCAGCCGCTTCGCGTACGTCCAACTTGCCCGTCACGAGGTCGGCGGTCAGGCGCGTCCGGTATTCCTGCATCAGCGCGATTTCTCGCTCGGTACGGGCGATGGCGGTGGTGAGGGGGACTGTTTCTTCCGCGACGCCATCGAGGATTGCTTGCTGTTCAATGGTTGGCGGCAGGACGATTGGATAGTTCCGCACAAAGTCCGTAGGAACTCGTTGCTGGCCAGCAGAACCAATCATATTGTTTGCCCCATTGGTGAGAAACATTCTGCTTGAGGTGACCAGTCGAAGAAAACCACCGAGTAGGTTTCCGACTGGGCCGAAGAACGTGGAATTCTGTTGAGCCAAAACCAAAGTCAGTCGGAAGCCTGTCCAAGAACGCACCCTTACCGTTCTCGAAGCACGGAGTTATTTTGGCAACGATCACGTCGCCTCTTCGAAAGTAAGTAAAACCAGTGGAGATGTCGCGGGCTGGCAAACGCTCAGATGCATCGATTGCACCATTTGTCCCGACTCGCTCCATCGGCAGAAACGTGACGAGCGTATTGCGGTGGATCGCGTCTGACGACTCCGACTTTGACGGATTCACCGCTGCTATCTGTCGCAACCTTCGCACCTCCCAATGCTTCGGGATGTCGCCGAGCCAGGGGATGCCGGAGGGTTTGAGGGGACGTCGGGGTGGAGGCCGCGGGTGACGGCGCGGTGGATGATGGCCTGCTTCTGCTCGTTCAGCAGCCCAATCAGCTTCCGCTTGGCGCGGATGAAGCCGTCGATCTTCCGGTTCGCGTGGTCCAGAAACCGCACGATGGCCGCTTGTTCGTCCAAAGGCGGCAGGAAGATGGGCAGGCGTTTAATTTCGCCGTGATCGAGATTCTGGCGGAGACCAGATCCGTAGCGATAGATTGCCTTCGTGAGATCGAAGACGTTTAGGACTTGGTAGCCGTAGTCAGGCGTGATGGCTGTCTGGGCCTCAAGACAGAGATAGGCGGACGAAATGATTCCACGATTGCGCGACAAACCGATTCGCAGGCTGGTGTGGTCGTTCTGAAGGTCGGTTCCTCGGATGATGATGTTGCCCTCGTTGACGACTTGATACGTCTCGTAGGACTCTGGAACCAAACCGTGCTGCTT
This sequence comes from Gammaproteobacteria bacterium, assembly GCA_016705365.1. NCBI lineage: Bacteria > Pseudomonadati > Pseudomonadota > Gammaproteobacteria > Gammaproteobacteria bacterium. The sequence continues at coordinate 715,010 of JADIYI010000002.1, forward strand.
GTCGGTCGCCTTCACCTTGATGCGCCCATAGCTGAGCGAGAGAACGATTTTCTCCTTCATCCCACGGTTGGATTCCTTTCGCGGCGCGAACGCAGCATGTCCGGGCTTTAGATCCCAATGAGCAGGAACGCCGCCGAGCCATTCCTGCCCCGACTCCTTGTATTCCGCATACGGCTTGAGTCCCTCGATCATGCCGTGACTCCTTTCAGCAGGTCGGCGGGATTCCAGATGCGTTCGGCGATCTGGCGATAGAGCTGGCTGCGGGTTTCGAGGTCGGCTTTGTTGAACACGGGCATGGCCGCAAACGGCAAACCGCTTTGTTCTTTGAAGCGCAGGAAGCCGGGGTTGTGGTCGTAGCATTGCGCGTGCAGTGAGCGGGCGAGCAGGTTCTGCGTGTTGTAGTGCGGGAGCTTGTCGGCATAGGTCAGGTCGCCGTAACTGGCGTTGAAACTCTTGGGCAGAGCAGCAGGCCCCCGATGCGATTGCGGTGCTCGGCGAAGTCGGCGGGGTGGGCGAGCTCATCGGTGTGCCGCTCGGGATGGTCGGCCCAGATGTGCTCCACCTCGTAGCGGGTTTTGCCTTCGCTCACATAGTCGAGATAGCGCGAGGGCTGGCCGGACTGTGTTTCCATAATCGGTCAGGCGGGCGAGGATGCGGTGCAGCGGGTAGCGGTTCTGCTGGTGCATGCGCAGGCGGTCGTTGCTGGCGAAGGTCTCGTCCCTCTTTGCTCAGAAACTCATGCAGCTTGTGCGCCAGGGCATCGGGCGCGAGACCGCGAATATCGCGCATCACCACAAACATGGCGTATTGCATCGTCGAGTAGGCGATGGTGCGGAAGTTCCACAGCCGCCAGGTGAGCAGGATGTCGAGATACTGCGCCACGAGGCCGATCTTGCGCGTGACCACCGGCTCGCTGTCGTCGGGTCGCAAGGGTGCGAGCAGCAACATGTATTGCAGGGTGAAGCCGTGCTGGGCGTTGTAGAGCACATGCTCCAGACCGGGTAGCGGCTTTTGCGCGGCTTCGATCAGTCGCAGGTATTGGCGGCTGTAAAAGTCGAAGTCACAATCAATAAAACGATAGAAGTCGTCGCTTTGCTTGAGCCCTACGGTGTCGGCGGCATCGCGCAACCAGCGGTGAAACTCGGTGCCAATGCGGTCGAAGTCTTCTGGCTTGGCGCCCTTCTTGCGCTCGCGAATCTTGGTGGCGTGCTGGCTGCGTAGCCACGCCTTGAAGCAATCGGATTCGACTTCCTTGCCCGCGTCGTTGAGTTCGCGAATGCGGTCGCGCCAAAGGGTGTTGGCGGGGATGCGTTTGGCTTCGTCGATATTGGCGAGCAGGTAGCCCTTGAGCATGTCCGTTGGACTGAGTGAAAGCCCACGGTCGTTCATGGTCTCGAAGATGGTGTAGGCGTCGTCGTCGGAGTAGGCGGTGATTTCGACGAGGTGGACGTTCTCCAGTATCCAGTCAATGAAGTAAGGCAGCGCCTCGGCGCGGAGTTCTTCGGGAAGCAGGTCTCCAGATCGTGATAGCGCTGCACGAGGTTCTGCACCGATTCGGGGCGGTCGGTGGCGTTGAAGGTCTCGCCGCCGTCGGTGTAGAGCGCCTCCATGGCAGGCGTGCGCTCATCGACATGCAGATTGAAGGATTTCTGGTCGAACTTTCTCGGAAAAGATCAGCTCATCCACATTGACCTGCTTCGCGTGATCCTTTTGCAGATTGCGCAGCAGCACGAGCAGCAGTGTGAGGCTGGTGAGGCGCTGCTGGCCGTCCACGATGTAGCCGACACTGTCTTTCTTGCTGATGATGATGGAGCCGAGGAAGTAGTGCGGGTAGTCGGCGACTTTGCTGCGCGCGTGGGCTGGCTGGTATTCCTCCAGAAACTTGTTGCTGAGATCGTCCACCAGTTCGCGGATCTGCTTCTCGTGCCATTTGTACTCGCGCTGGTAGTAGTCAATCGAGTATTTCACGCCCTTGAGCAGCTCGCGGACGGTTTTGGCTTTGCCGAGGATTTCTCTCAGCTGGATTACCGGCTCCCGTGATTTCGTGGAGCAACCCTCGGTCTCCTGCTCCAGGGCGAGGATGTCGGCGCTGATCTGGGCGAGCGTGCGGAGCTGGGGCGGCTGGTAGAAGTGGCGGGTGAAGCTGACTTCGTAGCCGATCTTGGTGTCGGCCTCGACGAGCCAGGCATCGGGCGTGTAGGGCAGGACTTCGCGGCGGATGAAGGCTTCGATGCCGCCCTCTTCCAGCAGCGGGATCTGCTCGTAGTCGCGTAGGTCGCTGTCGGGTTCGTATTCGACGACGCAGGTTTTGCCGTCGATCTTTGCCTCGAACAGGCCATGCAAGGGGCGGGCTTGGCCTTGCCGGGCTTGTGGATTTTCTTGATGACGCGGGCGCATCTTCTACGCGCCAACTGACGGCGTTGATGATGAGCTTCAGGTCGGCGGCGCTGAGCTTGATGCCGAGCTTTTTAGCGCGGCATCGACGCGTTCGAGGAAGATGTTGTGGTCTTCGAACAAGGTGTCGCCGAGGTCTTCGCGCAGCTGGGTGGCGGTTTCGATAAGCTGGGCGTCGCGTTTCCAGGTGGCGTCGCTGAGCAGCTTCTTTTTCTTGCTCGGGCAATGGTCTTTCTCGGTGAATCCGCCTCGCCTTCTTCGTCATCTTCGTCGCTGTCGGCTTTGCCCCAGTCGTTGACGAGCTTCTCCAGCTGGTCGCGGACGCTGGCGGGATCTTCAAAGAGCGCGTCGCCGAGTTGTCGTAAGAGCGCGGCGCGAATGCTTCGTCGCCGGAGGTGTAGCGCAGGGTCTCGATGCGCTGACGGGTGAGCTGACTATGCAGCCGCAGCGGGCGCTCGACCTTGACTTTCCAATACCCGAAGGCGGCATTGGGAAAGATTTTCGACTGGGGCGTTTCCCTGAAGGCAAGGAAGGTGTCGCAGATGCGCTGGATGTCATCGGCGGCGAGTTCGCAGTTCTTCTTGCCCATGTTCTTGCGCAGGGGCCGGAACCACGAGGTCGCGTCGATGAGCTGGACTTGGCCTTTGCGGTGCGCGGGCTTGCGGTTGGTCAACACCCAAATGTAGGTGGCGATGCCGGTGTTGTAGAACAGGTTCAGCGGCAAGGCGACGATGGCTTCGAGCCAGTCGCTTTCGATGATCCAGCGGCGGATGTTGCTTTCGCCCTGCCCGGCGTCGCCCGTGAACAGCGACGAACCGTTGTGCACTCGACGATGCGGCTTGCCGAGCGGCGTCTTGTCTTCGATCTTGCTCAGCATGTTGGCCAGAAAGAGCATCTGGCCGTCACTGGAGCGGGTCAACAGCGAATACTCGGCGTCGCCGGCATGTTCGATGACAAAGCGCGGGTCTTTGATGGTCTTTCTTGCCGCCCATGCGCTCCAGGTCGCTCTTCCAGCTTTTGCCGTAAGGCGGATTGGCGAGCATGAAGTCGAACTCGTGGGAGCGGAAGGCGTCGTTGGCCAGCGTGCTGTGTTCCGGGCCGCCGACGATATTGTCGGCCGCGTCGCCATCGCCTTTGAGCAGAAGGTCGGCCTTGCAGATGGCGTAGGTCTCGGCGTTGATTTCTTGGCCGTAAAGGTGGTGGCGACCTGTTTGCCGTGCGCCTTGGCAATTTGCTGGAGGGTTTCCTCGGCCACGGTCAACATCCCGCCGGTGCCGCAGGCGCAGTCATAGAGCAGGTAGTTGCCGGATTCAATTTGTCGGCCACGGGCAAGAACATGAGGCTCGCCATGAGCTTGACGGCATCGCGCGGGGTCCAGTGTTCGCCAGCCTCTCGTTGTTGTCCTCATTGAATGTCCGGACCAAGCTCTTCGAACATCGTGCCCATCGAGTGGTTATCGAGACTGGGTAGTTCGCCGACGGCAAACGGACTGAGGTTGATGTCCTTGTCGAGAAACTTCTCGATGAGCATGCCGAGCGCGTCGGCTTTGGGAGAGGCGCTGGATCTGGTTGCGAAACTCGAAGTTGGTCAGGATGTCCTGCACATTGGGCGAAAAGCCATCGAGGTAAGCCTCGAAGTCATCCTTGAGTTTTCTGCTGGGTGAGCGGGCCTTCAGATCGCGCAGCAGAAAGGGTGACGTGTTGTAGAACGCCTGACCGGATGCAGAGCGCAGCGCGTCGTCTTGATTGGTGATCAGTTCCTGGTCGAGCGCGACCTTCATTTCAAGCACGGCCTGTTTGTTATTCCAGCACGGCGTCGAGGCGGCGCAGGACGGTCATGGGCAAGATGACATCGCGGTATTTGCCGCGCACATAAACGTCGCGCACATCGTCGGCGATGTTCCAGATGAAGTTTGTCAGCCAGTTGAGTTGCGCTTGATCCATGGGTAGTTTTCCTGTTTCGGCGGATTAGCGCTGCGGGGCGACGCTTTTGCGCGCGGTCTTGACAGCCGGTTTTTCGGCAGTTCCTGAACCTCAACTCCCACCCGCCCGACAATAGTCGCGAATCATCACCGCAATCATATTGGCAATGGAGCGGTGCTCATTCCCACCGAAGCCAACCGCACGGCTTCCTTGAGTTCGGGTTCGATACGAAATGTCAGCGTGGCGGTCTTGGCTGAGGCCATGTTTTCCCCTCGGAACGGAGCATGTACTGTGAAAGTGCTGTACTGTA